>CALGAR010000017.1 GCA_937959285.1 uncultured Bryobacterales bacterium | reverse complement strand
TCGCTCTCCAGCGGCTTACCCGAATCGGAGGCAAGCTCCTGCCTGTCGAGCAACTGCACTGCTCCAAGCTCGCGCAAATACTCGTGCAGTTGAGGGCGGCCCGTCGATGCGGCAACACAATAACCTTTGCGGCTCAAGATCGCAACCCCCATGCTGCCGACCCCGCCTCCTGCCCCTGTCACCACGACGGGTCTCTTCTCATTCACCGAAAGGCCGTGCTCTTCGAGAGCCATGACAGCGAGCATCGCTGTGAGTCCCGCAGTACCGAAGGACATCGCGTGCTTCAGGCTCATGCCGTCGGGCAGCGGCAAAAGCCAGTCTGCTTTCAGGCGCGCGAATTGCGAGTACCCGCCCCAGTGGCGCTCGCCGAGCCCCCATCCCGTCACAACGACCTGATCGCCGGCCTTAAAGTCCGGGACGGTCGATTCCTCTACTGTGCCAGCGAGATCGATGCCGGGGACCATCGGATACCGGCGCACCACTTTGCCCCGGCCGGTCACCGCCAACGCATCCTTATAGTTCAGGCTGGAGAAGGCAACGCGAACGAGCACGTCCCCCTCAGGCAAAGCTTCCGTCGTAAGGTTTCGCGTCGATGCTACAGCTTTGCCCTCTTTTTCCTCCAACAGCAGAGCGCGAAATTCCCTCCCGGCCATCTCCCTGGAAGCTCCTCCTCAGTGCTCGTGCGTGCACTCCGGAAACTGCGGCAGCACGGTGTTCCCGCGATAGCCCAGCTCGTCGATGAGCCCAGTCTTCGACGTATAGTAGCCATCGGCGGTCATACTCTTTATGCTCGCAAAAAAGCGTTCGCCTTCGCTCTTTGCCTCTCCCCGGTCAGCGGCGTCGCACAAGGGCTCAAGCAGCGCGTACTGCTGCTCCTCGGTAAGCTCGAGGAAAGCTCGGTTGTACTTCTGGCGGCTCGCACGCTCCAGCCACGCGATTCCTTGCCGGTACACCTGCTGCTGCCTCTCATTGGAGGCGACGACCATGTCGATGTACAGCGGCACGCCAGCGTCAGAGGCGCCGGGAGTGTCCGTGCGCGGGATGATGAGGTCCGCGATACGCGAGATCAGGCGAAACTCGTCGGGCTGGAAGAACTTTGGCCCGGTCTGTGCTGCCGGTTGCACCTGAACCAAATGAGTGTGCTGCCCGTATAGCTCGTCCGCGCTGAACGGGAAGGCACAGGTCACGCTGATCGCCCCAATGATCTTCAGGGCTTCCCTGCGGCTCTCGTGTTCATCCGCCATTCAGACTTCCCTCCTCTTCAATCGATCTGCAATGTGATCTGCGGCCCGCGCTGCAAGCCCCATGATGGTGTGCGTCGGATTCTTCTCCGATGCGGAAGGAAAAACGCTGCCGTCTACGACGTACAGGTTCTCGACGTCATGAGTCCGGCAGTCCGCGTTGACGATGGAAGTCCTTGGGTCCGATCCCATGCGACAGCCGCCCAGTTCATGGTTCGTGCGCGGCTCCTTACTCACCGAAAGGATCTCCGCTCCGGCGCTCCTCAAAATCTCGACAGACCAGCGTGTCATGTCCTCGAAAATCTTTCGATCGTTTTCACCCCACTTCACGTGGCGGCGCGCCAAGGGAAGTCCGAACTTGTCCTTTTTCTCCGGATCAAGATCGATGTAGCTTTCCGGATTCGGCAGCATCTCGCCGTAGGGTGAGAAGGTCAGGAAAGCCGGATAGCGCTCTTTCACCGCTTCCTTATACGCTTTGCCCATGCCCTTAATCGAACGAGCCCAACCTACCGAGCGCCGATTCTGGTAGTTGAACTGAATGCCGAAGCTTCGCGCATAATCCCGCTTCCGCTCGTGCATGAAGGAGGGGACATAGGCGTGATCGAGAAAGCCCTCATCGTTAACGGGAGCCTTTCCGATAAGGCTAGTGAGAAAACACTCGACTCCGCCGGTGAAATGCGGAATAAAGTGCTTGCCGAGGTGCCCGCTCGAGTTAGCGAGGCCCGTGGGGTAGAGACGTGACTTCGACATCAGAAGCAGCGCAACGCTCTGTACACAGGCACACGCAACAACGACCACCCGCCCGTGAACTTCCCCTTCCGCGAGTGTCGTGCGGTTGACATAACGGACACCTGTAACCCGGTTCTCCTTCGACACGACGACCTCACGAACAACCGAGTCAGGGAAGAAGTCCAGGTTGCCGGTTCTGGCTGCGGGCGCCATATGCACGTCGTAGGAGTTGTACTTGGCGACCACATCGCACCCCGCCATGCAATTTCCGCAATAGTGGCAGGCTGGACGGGCGCCCGCGGGCGTCGTCCGTGTGGCCTTACGAACGTGAATCACCTTCACGCCAAGCTTGGCGGCGCCACGCGCGACGATCACGTCGCTGCATTTGAAAGGGACAGGAGGAAGGAAGATTCCGTCGGGCAGATCCTTGAGATGATCCAGATTTCCGCAAACACCGATTTCGCGCTCAATGCTTGCGTAGTAAGGTTCGAGGTCAGAGTAATTGATGGGCCAGTCCTCGCCGGCACCATCAATCGATCGCCCTTTAAAATCGCGCTGGCTGAAGCGGAACGCGACTGCATTCCAGAGCATCGTCTTTCCGCCCAGGCCGCGGCTTCGCTCGGTGTCAAAGCCTTCCTTGCCGGGCCGCATGGTCGGAATGTGACGATTGGCGAATTCGAACGGCAGCGCGTGCGTGTTAAAGTCCGTGCTGGTGTTGACCCGCGGGCCTCCTTCCACAACCGCAACGGTGACGCCTTTTCGAGCCAGGCGAGCCGATAATGTGCCGCCCGCAGCCCCCGACCCTACAACGACAACATCGTATGTCTTCCGAGGCATTGTCTCCGTCCTTCGTTGCAGAGTACAGGCGAGCGCGGGACCGGCGCAACCCCTTCATCGACCAGCCCGCCTACGGATCATCGTTCCGCGAAGGCTTGCGCAATTTTTACCCCGAGCGAGAACGTGTCCGTGTAGGCAATATTCGACGTCACGGCTACAACAATCCCGTTATCCGGAAACGTCAACAGAGATGCCACCCTCCCGCCCAGCGATTCCCCGTCGTGGCCGATCGCGCGCGCTTGCTTGCTCCCCAGCGTGACGGTCTTGACTCGCCAGCCAAGACCGTAACCCGTCTCCTCGCCTGAAGCCAGCCGCTGCGGCGTCTGGAGTAGTTCGACTGTGGCGGGCTTCAGAAGTTTGCCGCTCTGAATCGCCATCCCGAAGCGCACAAGGTCAGATGGAGTGGAAGCGAATACGCTGGCCCCGGCGTAGCAAGAGTAGTCAACGGGACGCATAATCCGTATGCCGTTGTTCGGATCCGAACTGAACCTTGGGACGTAGGATGTCACATGGCCCTGCGGTGGCGGCGTCGGGGAGTTGGGGACGCCGTGCCTCGCCTTGGGGTCGTAGATCAATTCCCGTATCAATGTGAATATTGGAGCGTCTTCGCCTTCTATCACGGCAGGGTCCGGGCTGGGGGCAGCGGCCGTATCGTGCATCCCCAGTGGATCGAAGACCTGCTCGCGCATGAACGCGAGGAACGGCTGGTTGGCGGCGGCTTCGATCGCTGCGCTCACCAGAATCCATCCGTAGCTCGAATAGCCGTATTGGGTCCCAGGCTGGAACAGCAGCGGACGTTCCGCGAAGTACTGCAGCGCTTCCGCCGGCTGATCACAGTGCCTGGTGTGCAGCTCATCGTTTCCATCGAGGGGGAGCCCGGCTGTGTGGGCCATGAGTTCGCGCAGTGTCACAGGCCACTGTTTCTTGGGAAAGGCGGGTACGTACGTCTGAATCTCGTCGTCGAGCTTCAGCTGGCCTTTCTCAAGGAGCAGACCAGCGGCAGCCGAAGTAAGCACCGTAGAAGCAGTTCCGAGACTGAACCGATGATTGGGCGTGACCGGCTCCCTGCTCAGGAGATCCGCAAACCCGAACGCTTCCGCCCACAGAATCTCACCATCGATCCCAACCGCCACCGAAACTCCCGGCAGATTCTGCTCGACGATACTAGCGCGCACGATCCGCTGCGCCGTCTCCACAGCCCCGCCCCACTTTGGCGACGGCGCCGAAGATGTTACGCTCGACACGCTCGCCGGGTCCGAATATACGGGCGCCGCAGTGAGGCTGTTGAAAACCCAAAGCGCCGCCAGCAATAACAGCAGGCCGATCGGCACAAAGACCGGCAGGAGCCAGGCTGACATCCCTCGCCTCGACATATTCCTCTTCCTTTCGTCAACGAAACCGGTACGACACATGGAAATGCCACTGATACTCGTCAGGAGGCTCCTGCGATTACCAGCTGCTGAAGAGTACTTTATTCTCCAAAGTGCTTGCTGTCAATTGTCGCTGGGTAGGATTCCGCCGGAAATTGTGGCAAACAATGTCATTTCTGCAAGCCACTGCGGGCGATCGTTTACAATCAACGGGCGTCGTCGTGTGTAAGGAGAAAAAGTGAACCGCAGACAGTTTCTCTCAACCCTGGCTGGCGCACCAGCTCTCGTTGGACAGCTCCGGCGGCCTAACGTACTTCTGATCCTGGCAGATGACCTCGGCTGGGGGGACTTGAGCGTAAACGGGTGCCCGGACATCCGTACTCCGCACATCGACGCTCTCGCCCGTCAAGGCATGCGCTTTAGTCAGTCCTATGCCAACGCACCCGAATGTACGCCCACGCGCTGCGCTCTGCTGACCGGTAGGTACCAGCACCGTGTGGGCGGGCTGGAGTGTGCGATCGGCGTCAACAACATAGGGCGATACGACGAAGCCGCGTGGCTCCAGGAGCGTGGCGAACTGGGGCTGCCTGCATCCGAACGCACCCTGGGACAGTTATTTCGAGAGGCCGGCTACGACACGGCATGCTTCGGGAAGTGGCATCTCGGGTACCTCGACAAGTTTTGGCCTGACAAGCACGGCTTTGCGAAGTTCTTCGGAATCCTGGGAGGCAACGCCGACTACTTCACTCATGAAGAGCAGGGTGAAGGTCTGGGCAAGACGCAGCTTTACGAAGACGGCCGCAAAGTGGACCGAAGCGGCTATCTGACCGACCTTTTCGCCGATGCCGTGATCGACTGGCTGAAACTCCGGCGTACCGCTCCGTTCTTTCTGTATTTGCCGTTCACCGCTCCGCACACCCCCATCCAGGCTGCCGAAGACTTCGACGCGAAAACGGGAACAGCCCCGCATCGGAATCTCCACAGGCCCACCTACTGTAAGATGGTTCAGCATATGGACCGGCGCATCGGCGACGTGCTCGAACAACTGGAACGAACGGGAGCAGCGGAAAACACGATCGTGGTGTTCGCAAGCGACAATGGCGCCGATCCAAATGGCCGCAACGCTCCATATCGCGGGCGGAAGAGCTCTTTGTGGGAAGGAGGGATACGCGTGCCCCTGCACGTGAGGTGGCCCGGGCGGATTCGAGAAGGCAGCGAGACACCACAAGTAGCCCTGACGATGGATCTCGCTCCGACGCTGCTCCGTGCAGCCGGAGTCATGCCGCGCCGGCCGCCCCGCTTTGATGGTGACGACCTGCTTCCCATTCTTACGGGCGCTCGCCAGCCGTACGAGCGCACCGTCTTTTGGCGCTACCGGCGTGGCAGTGTCACCCGAAAGGCAGTCCGGCAGGGCAACTGGAAATATGTATATGATGCCGGTACGGAGGAGTTGCACGATCTCTCGCGCGATCCTCAGGAAAGGCGGAACGTGATCAAAGAGAATGCCGGGATCGCGGCTGGCATGCGAGCGAAGCTCGCCTCCTGGGAGCAGAGCGTGAGAGCCGATCGATTGAAGGAGTTCAAGCCGCAGCGCCAATAAGGAGGATCTCAATGAACAACGTAAGCCGGCGTAAGTTTGGACAGACTCTCGCTGCTGCAACGGCGGCAAGCTACAACCGTATCCTTGGCGCGAACGACCGTGTGGGATTGGGATATATCGGCCTCGGCAACCGGGGGGATCAGGTCCACGACGCCTTCCTCGAACACGCTGATCAGCAAACTGTCGCCATCTGCGATCTTCGCGATGACTACCTTGATCTCGCTGCCCGGAAGTCCCGCGGGAATCCGCAGCGCTACAAGGACTATAAGAAGCTGCTCGAAGACAAGAATGTGGATGCAGTTGTGATCGCCACTCCCGATCACTGGCACGCGCTGATGTGCATCGACGCTTGCAATGCGGGTAAGGATGTCTACATCGAAAAGCCTCTCAGCCTGACGGTGTATGAAGGACGCCGCATGGTGGAGGTGGCGGAGCTCACCAAACGCGTGACTCAGGTCGGTACAAACCGGCGGTCCTGGCGATCCTACTTTGAGGCCGCGGATGCGATCCGCTCCGGCGCGATTGGCCGGGTTTCGATGGCCCGTGCCTTCCACATCCGCAACGAGTGGCCGATTGGTCTCGGCAATGTACCGGAGGGACCGCCGCCGTCGGAGGAGGAATGGGACCTGTGGCTGGGGCCAGCGCCCAAAGTGCCGTACAACCCCAATCGCATGTACTACAACTTCCGCTGGTTCTATCACTACTCTGGCGGGCAGTTGACGAACTTCGGCGTCCATTTCATCGATGTGATTCGCTGGTTCCTCGATCTGGGTTCTCCGAAAGCCGTGACTGCGATTGGAGGCCGTTATGCCGGCATCCAGGACAACCGCGAGATACCGGACACGCTGGAGGTTCTGTGGGAGTTCGAAGGTCCGACGCTCGTAACCTTCACTCAAAGCAACGGCAACGGCGCGCCCGGCGATCTGAAGAATTCGGAGATTGAGTTTCGGGGCACGAAGGGTACGATGTACGTCCGGAATTCGAGCTGGGAGATTGTTCCGGAACCCGTGAGCGATTTTCCAACTGGCTATGCGGGCGGCAAGGGTTATGGAAATCCTGTGTACCGTGAAGGCGCTCAAGCCGCGAAGCGCAAACCGGTGATCGAGCCTAAAGCAGGGAAGGGAACGGCTGCGTATGACACCTTTAGCCATGCGCGGAATTTCCTGGATTGCATCAAGTCACGCGCCAAGTGCAACGCGGATATCCTGACTGGCCACCTTTCCACCTCGGCCACCTTGATCGGAAACATCGCTCATAAGACCCGCCACATGCTGGAATGGGATGCGGCAGCGGAGCGCTTTACAAACTACCCGAAAGCAAACGAGTTTCTCCATTACAAGTACCGGCCGCCATACAAGTTAGGCTGATTCACTGCGGGCGCCAGTCCACGATGCCCTGCTCGATGGCGTAGCGGATCAATTCCGCATTGTTGTGTAAGCTCAGATGTCTCATCATCGAGAGTTTGTGGAACTCCACAGTCTTCGGTGAGATATGCAGCAGAGCGGCGATCTCTTTGCTGGTCTTCCCGTGTGCTACCAGTTCGAGAACCTGACGCTGCCTGCGCGTCAGTCCCGCTGCGTCGCGTTCCGAGCCGCGCACCCCGAGATCCTTGCTCCGTAACCGAGGGCTGATGAAGACCTGTCCGGCGAGCGCAGAGCGGATCGCCGCCATCAGGTCACCCGCCGCCGCCTGCTTGAGGACGTAGCCGAGTCCCCCGACGCGAAGGGCCTCGGCTACGTAGACAGGAGAAGATTGCATCGTAACGAAAACAATCTTCGCTTTCGGCCACTTTGCACGAATGGCTCGCGCTACCTCGATGCCGTTCTTACCGCCCAGCGAAATGTCCAATAGGATGATGTCAGGCCGGAGCCGTAAGGCCTCCCGGACCGCGAGGGCGCCGTCAGTGAGGACTCCGAGCAGGTTGAAGTCGGGTTCCAGCAGTTTGCGAAGCCCTTCCGCGACAAGCTCGTGATCATCTGCCAGCAGGATTGTCGGCCTGCCCATATTGGCTCTCCTCCCACGAGTTCTGCTAATAAAGACCGATGCGGATACAGACACGGGACCCATAGGACAGATCGCTAACGTTCCCGAATCAAGCTCGCCCTCCGTCTGTTATCAAGATCTGCCCTGCGGGGAAAGCATCCGTGTCATGCGGCATTGTATCTAACTCAAGTCAAGCCGCTGGTTTATTCAATCCTGCAGACGGAGCGCTAACGCACGCCCGCCGGATGTACAGTATTGGAAAGGTACTCGACATGAGGCGACATAGGGATCAGAGCCGGCGAGAATGGCTGACGAACGTTGTGGGCGCCGCGGCAGCCTCCCTCATCCCCAAAAAGGCGGCTGCCAGCGACCAAGGGAAGCTGAAAATTTCCGCCTTCTCGAAGCATTTCCATTGGGCGGGCTACGAGGAGATGGCGTCGCTCATCAAAGAGATCGGGTTCGACGGAGTCGATCTCACCGTTCGGCCGGGCGGTCACGTCTTGCCTGAACGAGTCGCCGACGATCTGCCCAAGGCAGTCGAGATTATTCGCAAGGCCGGCCTCAGTGTTGAGATGATCACAACCGGCATCGTCGACGTCTCCACCCCCCACGCGGAATCGATTTTACGCACAGGCAGCAAGCTCGGCATCCATCACTATCGCTGGGGCGGCTTCCGGCTGGACGACAAGCGCGACATCATTGCGCAGCTCTCCGACTATAAGCCTCGAGTTCGAGAACTTGCAGCGATGAACGCCGAGTACCGAATGAAGGCGATGTATCACACCCACTCCGGACTCCGTCAGGTGGGAGCCTCCATCTGGGACCTTCACATCCTGCTCTCCGATCTCGATACCCGGTGGGTGGGCGTCAACTACGACATCGCCCACGCAACGATTGAAGGCGGCTACGGCGGCTGGATCAACAGCGCGCGGCTGGTCGCGCCTTACATGCACGGCGTCGCACTAAAGGACTTTCGCTGGGAGAGGAACGCCAAAGGCGAGTGGCAGATACGCTGGGCGCCGCTCGGTGAAGGCATGGTGAAGTTTGCGCAGTTCTTTTCCATCCTCAAGACCGTCAACTTCCACGGTCCTGTTCAAATGCACTTCGAGTATCCCGAATTGGGCGGCGCGCACGCAGGCAAGCAGGTGCTCGACATTCCCAGAGATCGGTTCGTTGCACTCCTGCGCCATGATCTCAACTTCGCGCGCCAGCTGATGCAGTCCGCGAGTTTGCTGTAGTCCGAGCATCACGGCACTGGTACCGTTGGTACGTACGCGATTTCAAACCAACTGCTTCTTTGTGCCCCAACGGGTAGGATGATCGGTGGATGTCCTCACGCTCCCTGCCCGTGGCGGGCCTTCTCATCTCGATTGCGCTCTTTCTGCTGACAGGCCTGGCTTTCCTGGACCGCCCTGGCATTCAAACCGACGAGGCGATCATAACGGGAGCCATCTTTCCGATAGCCGCTACAGAAGGCTTATTTGGGTCGAACTTTCCTCCCATGCTTATGAGCTATCTCGGCTCGTTCAAGGCGCTGCTGTGGAAACCAGTAGTCGCCCTATTCGGGCCGTCTGCTCTGACGCTTCGCGTGCCTGCTGTCCTGCTGACGGCTGGAACCATTTGCCTGTTCTTTCACCTTCTCGCACGAACGCTCGACTACAGAGCCGCATTGATCGGAGCGATCCTGCTCGC
>CALGAR010000016.1 GCA_937959285.1 uncultured Bryobacterales bacterium | reverse complement strand
AATCGCGGACCCTCGATCCGTATGACCGGCATGTTTTTTCGCGCAGCGAATTCGCGGCGGAAGTAGATTGTATGCCCCAGGCCGGAATCGAAAACCGGCACGTAGTTCTCCATGATTCCGCTCACCTGTTTCCACCTCTCCGGCCGGACCGTCTCGTACATGCGATAGAGATCGCCGTAGAGGGAATCGATGATGATCAGAACCTCCGCACTCCTGCCGGTCGTCGCTCCGAGCATCGGGTCATCAATCAGCCGCTTATCGAAATCCAGCGCAAACAGCATGGCGGATGATCCGATGATCGTTCCCGCGTCGCTCGCATGCTTCGCGAGGAACGCTCCGATCTGCCTCTCCGGCTCGCGATGAGAGCGCGTGAGGGCCAGGGCTGCAACGCCGCCGGCATTGAGAAGCACGTACCCGGCAAGAGCCAGGTAGACAAAGCGCCGCATACCTCCGATCCATCCTGACAGCTGGCCCGGCAGCTGGAGGGCCACCTGGGCGACGAGAGCCGCGTAGATCGGCAGGATGTGAACCAGGTAATAGCTGAGCTTCTGGTTGAACACGCACTGCATGGAGAAGTATGCCAGCCACAGCGCCAATAGCAGCCTGGTTCCTTCCTTGTCCCTCACCGCCCGAGCGAACGCGGCAACAAGGAGGGAGGATGCGAACACCAGGAGAGCCGCTCCTTTCAAACGCGGGATCAGGTCAGGCGAAAGGATGCTGTAAGCGGCAACGTACCGGTCTTTGATCTCCAGCCACAGGATCGTCAACGGATTCCAGGACCTGGGAGCTCGCCCATAGGAATTCGCCAGTAACTGGGACCGCCAGGCTTCCGGATCCTGCATCGCGTACAAGCCGTAAAGACTCACGACGATTCCGAAACCCGCCAGACCCGCCCCGAGTATGGACCAGCTCAGCCTTCTCCGATCCAAGGCCAGCGCCAGCACGCCCAGACCGAAGGCATGCAGGACCGCATTTGGATGAATGAGCCCGGAAATCGCCAGCAGGAAGCCGGAGAGCGCGGCGGCGGCATGAAGGCGCTTCTCCCGCAGAGCTACATAACATGCGAGCGCGCCGAGTCCGAAGGCAAGGCACATGAGGTCCGGGCGCACGTATGCCGCTGTGCTCAGGATCTGGTAGTCGAAGGCGAGCAACAGCGCGGCGAGCAGTCCTGCTTTCGGACTGCGTGTCACCCTCGACACCAGGACGTAGCAGGCAAGGACGGCCGGCGCAATCCAGAGGATGGAGAAAAGCCGCATGGAGAACAGGGTGGCGGGAGCTGCCATCAGCCACGCAGCTTCGCCAAGAAGAAAACCCGGCATCACCCAGTAGGTGCGCTGATCGATCCGTTTCAAGTTATAGACCGCGGGATCGATGTGGGTGCTGCCGAAGGAACCGTGTCGCGCAAGATTGTAGGCAGGATCGGCAAACCATCCCTCATCGCTCCAGGCGGGACGGTGAAATGCGGCGAGCGCCGCCAGGAGCATTGCCGCGAGCGCGATCAACAGGATGAGTCTGAGAGGACGCTGCAACTCCTTATTCTAGTTCCTGAAAATTCGCCACCATCTCAACCCGCCCGGCATGATTCCCTCTTGACTTAAAGTTCACTTTAACTTGTAGTCTGGAGTCAGATCGAAAACCTCTGCAAAGGGAGAACGTGCAATGACTGATCATGCCCGTCTGCGTCACCCCGGCACCGATAACCCTCTCGCCGGCGCTCGCGTCGCGATCACCGGCGGAACGTCAGGGCTGGGGCTGGCGCTCGTCCGGGAACTTCTGAACCGGTGGGCTCGCGTCGCTTTCGTCGCGCGAACCCGCCAGAATGTGGAGCGCGTCTCGAGCACGCATGCGGATGCCCATGGAATCGTTGGAGACGTGTCAAAGAAGGAGGACATCCACCCGATTGCAATTCAGATTCTCGGGTCTCTCGGGGGAGTCGATGTACTCATCAATAACGCTTCAGCCTTAGGCCCGGTTCCGCTGGCCCTCCTGGCCGACACCAATTGCGAGGACTTTGAACTCGCTCTTGCGACGAACGTGCTCGGTCCGTTCCGGCTGACGAAGGCGTTGCTCGGAGCGCTAGCGTCTTCAGCCATGGAAGGGCGAGGCGCTGTGGTAGTCAACATCTCGAGCGACGCTGCCATCAATCCCTATCCCCGCTGGGGCGCCTATGGAGCGAGCAAGGCGGCGCTTCATCATCTGACGCGCATCTGGAACGAGGAACTGGCCGGTCAGGGCATCCAATTCCTGTCGATCGATCCCGGCGACATGGACACACCGATGCATGCAGCGGCAGTGCCGGACGCGGACCGCTCTCAGCTCAAGCGCCCGGAGACCGCAGCCGCAGAGATCGCGGATGCGATCGCCGCTGCATTGCTACACCAGAATCGGCAGCTGCAAACGGCGGTGGAGGAGGTAGCGCAATGATTGCGGCAAGCGTGCCAGTCCAGCGCCCGGACGACGCAAAGTTGCTGGTATCCGAAGGAGGCGGCATCTGGCATCTGTCGCGCTCCGAGTTTCCGGCTCTGTTGCAGCCGGGTGATTTGGTCATCGCCAACGATGCTGCCACACTGCCGGCAGACCTCTTCGGCTGGCACGCGCCCACCGGGGAGCCAATCGAGGTACGACTCGCTGGAAGGGATTCGCTTGCCCCGGATGCGATCAGGCGTTTCTCGGCCATCGTTTTTGGACGTGGCGACTTCCGCACTCGCACCGAGGATCGTCCGTCGCCGCCGGAGCTCGCACCGGGCGATGAACTGATCCTGGGACCGCTGCGCGCAACGGTTATGCGGCTAATGAATCACCCGCGTTTCATCTCGCTCGAATTTCAGGGCTCGGCGGCGCAGATTTGGGAGGGGCTGGCAAGCTGGGGCCGCCCCATCCAGTACTCGCATATCCCGACACCGCTTGCCCTTTGGGACACCTGGACTCCGATAGCGGGTCTGCCGGTCGCATACGAGCCTCCCTCCGCCGGATTCGTCCTTGACTGGAACGGGTTGAAGCGGCTGATCGCACGAGGAGTCCGATTCTGCACCATCACGCACGCCGCTGGAATTTCGTCAACGGGCGATCCGCAACTGGATGCTCTTCTTCCCTTCGACGAGCCATATCGCATCCCTCCTTCCACAGCCCGGGCGATCGAAGAAACGAAAGCGAGACACGGCCGAATTATTGCGATCGGCACCACTGTCGTCCGGGCTCTCGAACATTCGGCAGCAATGTTCGGCGGAGCCGTGCGCCCTGGCGAACGGGTAGCCACCCAGAGAATCGGAGCCGGGAGCAGACTCCGCATAGTGGATGCGATCCTCTCCGGCACGCATGAGCCGGGCACCAGTCATTACGAGCTGCTCAAAGCGTTCGCAGACGCCGGGACGCTGAGCCGCATCGACCAGGAACTGGAGGCGCATGGCTATCGAACGCACGAGTTCGGCGATTCGGTCTTCATCGTGAAATCTGCTGATCAAAATGGCTGGCAGTCAGACTCTGCCGTAGCGGCTGGGCGAGACGATCGAGGTGGGTGTACAGCTTCGTCAGCATCAGGTGTGAGGGGAAGTAGACAACAGCGGGCCATACGGCCATTTCGATAGCCAGATACAACAGCGGCGGCACCTTTCTTTGCGGGCTGGCGCCTGGTCCCCAAACCAGGTTAATGTTCCTCTCCGGGCTGGTGAAGCGATACGCGATCAGCAAGACAGCCCAGGCCAGAAGCGTCTGCGCGATCCAAGCTCGGCGCTCGTATCCCACCCGGTAGGCTAACCACAGCAGCAGGAATGGCAGAACCAGATGGTAGAGCGAGAGCGCACGGATAAAGCGCGGGATCTTGCGATCGAGCATATAGGCAGTGATGCCCGTTGGGGAATGGCGGAGCATCTGAGCGAATGCGAAATCCAGGATCCAGATGAATTCCGAAAAGGACAGCGACACAGCCTGGCTACTCGCCAGCCACCGGCTCCCTGACCAGACTCCGGCCAGCCCTCCCAAGAGGCCAATGTTGGAAAACCATAAGAAGTTCGCCGCTCCATAGCGACGGGCGTAGACGGGAGCCAGAAACGCTACGAACGCCGTATAGGCGATCTTTAGCAGGAAAGGAATCCCGCCCGAGACACGAGCCATGGGTAGGTCGGATGGGACAGAGTTCGACGCCTTTGGCTTTCCGGCCGGGGCAACGGCCCGCGCGACGATTGCAAGTGCTGTCCCGATCATACGCGCCGCGCGAATCAGGTTCATGTCAGCGGCGGATCCAGCGCCGGGCCTTCGCTTCGAATCGCGGCAGCGAACCGGGAGGGACGCAGGAAACCGAAGCGCGGAGAGCGAATGCCCGCTGAAGGGCGGCCGCGACCCGGTCGGCAATCGCCGTGCCCGGCTCCTCGCCTGGAACCGGCTCGATCTGGACGCTGAGTTCCGCCAGAGCGCGCTCGGTTGAAACTTCCACCTGAAACTCGGCGATTCCGCCGACCGAACGGATCACCTCTTCAACTGCGCTCGGATAGAGATTGACGCCGCGCACAACGACCATGTCATCCGTGCGCGCCAGGATCCCTCCTTCGAGCGCCAGCTCACAGCTCCCGCATGCGCAGCGGAGGCCGGCGGCGCGCTTCACGAGGTCTCCTGTCCGGTAACGCAGCAGCGGTGATCCAACCCGGTTCAGGTTCGTCAGCACCAGCTCCCCCGTCTCTCCGGGAGGCACGGGTTTCAGAGTCTGACGGTCGATGACTTCCGGGAAGTAAGCGGCTTCGATGATATGCAGCACGCCCGGACGCTGCGGGCATTCGTAGCTGACGGGTCCCATCTCCGTCATCCCGTGGTGATCCACGACGCGCGCTCCCGGCCAGAGTCTCTCAATCAGCGACCGCGTTGCCGGAATGCTGCCGCCCGGCTCCCCGGCCACAATGATCGATCGCACTTTGCTGGCGCTCAGATCCAGCTTCTCCTCTGCCGCGACCTCGGCAAGGCGGACGGCGTAGGTTGGCGTGCTGCAAAGCACCGTCACCTCATTGTCGAGGATCGTTTGCAAGCGCGCACTGCTTCGCATGCCGCCCCCGGGTATGACAAGACAGCCCATTCGCGTAGCCGCCTCAAAGGCAACCCAAAAGCCAAGGAACGGACCGAAAGAGAACGGGAAGAAGACACGGTCGGCCGAGCAGACACCCGCCGACTCGAAGACGCGGACCCAGCAGTCGAGCATCGCCTCCCAGCTCTCCGGCGTATCCAGCCAGCGCATCGGCCTGCCCGTGGTGCCGCTCGTCTGGTTGAAGCGCGTGTAGCGGTGTAACGGATAGGTCAGGTTCGAGCCGTAAGGCGGATGTTTCAACTGGTCGGCAACCAGCTCCGTCTTGAACGTGAATGGCACACAGGACGAGAACTCGTCGAGCGTGAGAGAGCTCCTGTGGATGCCAGCCGCGCGCAGCTTCGCGCCGTAAAAGGCATTGCTGTCGAGCAGCGCCTCCAGCATCTTCTGAATCATTTGCGTCTGATGCGCCACGATCGCTGCCCGATCGAAGGCGACCATCACAGCGGATTTCATGGGCAAAGCAACTCTGGCGGCGCCGGTTCAATCTTCGCGGCGATAGCCGCGGGGATCGGAACTGCAACGAGCCTGCCTGTGCCGGCATCGTGCTTCGTACATGCAACAGCCATCATCCCGCGGGCAACCTCTCTCTCCGGCTGCTCGTTCAGCTTCCGGAAAATGAACAAGTAGATAATGCTCCGCTCTCTCTTCTCTTTGACGAGGAGGCGCACCTCCACCGTATCCTCGAACCGGAGCGGATATCGGAAGTCGCACTCGGCGTGGACGCGCGGCCAGCCAACAGGCTCCGGGTCCGTCGTACAGATGGAGAAGCCGAGAGAGCGGAAGAAGGCGTGCTCGGCCGCCTCCATGTACCGGAAGTAGTTCGAGAAGTGCATAATGCCGGCCATGTCCGTTTCAGAGAACTCGACCTGCCGGACGATTCTGTATTCGTAAGCCAACTTGCGCTATTTCGCCGCGATCAGCGGCGCTCCGTGTGTCAGCGGCTGCGGCACTTTCGCGAAGTCTGCGACGGCTTTGAATAACGGGTCGAAGTCGATGAAGAGGTTGCCGATGAGGCAGTCCGTCATATCGCCAATGAGATTTGGATATGTTCTCACGAAGGTCCGGAAGCTGAACGCGTGATCGTAAAACGCGTAGACCAGCCGGCGCATCGCCTCAATCCCCTGGCACACCGTCTTTCCATATTCGACAAATCTCGCGGCCGAATAATCTCCGTCGGTCAATGCGGCGTCGATTGCATCTGCTGCAAGTTCTCCGCTCCGCAGAGCCAGGAAGACCCCCGAGGAGAAAACGGGGTCCAGGAACGCAAAGGCGTCGCCGACCAGGACAAGCCCGTCCGCCGCGCAGTGCCGCGAACGATACGAGTACTCTCCGGTCACGCGATATGGACCAAACTGCTCACCGACGGCCAGGTGCTCCTCGACCCAGCGATTCTTCTTCACTTCGCGGTGAAAGATCTCCGCCAGATCCTTCGTGCCCTGGAACAGGTAATCTTTCTCGGCAACGATACCGACGCTTACGACGTCGCCGGCCAGCGGGATGTACCAGAACCAGCCTTTCTCGGGAACATAGGCCACCGTGGTGGCTCCTTCATCGATGCCGGGATCGCGGAGCGCGCCTTTGTAATACGTCCAAATCGCCACCTTGTTCAGATAGGGGTCGCGGACTTTCCAGCCGTTCCGGGTGATTGCCAAAGCATCCCGTCCGCTGGCATCCGCAGTCAAAGGAGCGCAAAACTCGCGAGTCTCGCCGGTTTTGGTCACTGCCCTTACGCCGGTGACGTACCCGTTTTCCTGGATGAACTCGCGTACTGTGATCTCTTCGATCACCTCGGCGCCCTTCTCACGGGCGTTGTCCATCAGCATCTGGTCGAATTCACTTCGCAGCACCTGCCAGGTGCACGCAGCCTCGTGCTGCAGATGCTTGAAGAAATAGAACGGGTGGGAGAGACGCCCATCCTGCGTCACAAACTGCACGCTGTACTTCTTTGTGAAGTGCGATGCCTTCATCTTCTCCACCATCCCGATTCGCTTGAGAGGGAAGTAAGTGAAGGGAATGAGAGATTCCCCGATGTGATATCGAGGAAATTTTTCCCTTTCCAGCACGACGACCCGGCGCCCCTTGCCTGCCAGCACAGCGGCGACCGTGGCGCCTGCCGGGCCGCACCCAATGACAATGACATCGTATTCCTGTCTCACGGTGTCTCCATAGTTGAAAATTGCGCTACCGGAGGAAGGATCTCGGCCACTTCAGCCAAAGCCACACCTCCGGAATTCCAAATCGTGTTCTGGCGCCCGTACAAAACCCTCGCGCCATTAATTTCAAGAGCGTCGGACAGCATAGTATCAGGCGTTACCTGAAAAAAGGCGACGGGGCGGCTGTAGTGCCTGATCTCCAGCTTCTGCAGGATTGCTCCAAACGGCAGCCGCCGCTCCAGAACGAACTGCTTTGCCTCACCCGGCAACGGATCGAGGAAGATACGAATCGCTCCGACAGAAACCGTTTTCGGCTCGTCGGCGAACCGCAACACCACAAGCCGGTCCATGATTTGATCGGTCGTCTGATATCGAAGAACACGCAGGCACAAGGACCGCCCGTATTCTGCCTGGAGCGTTGGAGTCATGTCGTTCTCATGAACCAGCAGGCGGCGATAGGGCTCCGGAACATCTTCGGGACGGAGTTGCTGGATCCGTGGCAGCGGCAGCCGCAACTGCTCATAGAACTCGCTCAATGGGTAGCAGATCGACTTGGGCATTGTGCGGGTCCGGGCGTTAAGAATACCGGGCGTCACGGTGCTGAGGTAAGAAGAACTCATGGAGCAGCCTGTCTACCTGGAGCAGGCCTTCCCGGCTGAGCCGTAAGCTCCCCGAATCCAGCTTGATATAGCCCTCATCCTTCAGACGCTTGATTGGGTCCGCAAACCGGCCCTGAACGTCCACCCCAAACTTGGTCTGGAAGTATTGGGTCCGCACATGCCCAAGCTTCATCTGGAGGATGAACTCGCGAATCATCCGCTCTTCTTGGGTCGGCGTGAGGGCACGATAAATCGGCAGACGTCCTTGCTCGACCTTCTCGATGTAAGGATCCCAGTCCGGCTCGTTCTGGAAGTGCGTGCCGTTGACGTGAGAGAAGGAAGCAACGCCCAAGCCGACCATATCGGCCCCGGTCCACAGTAAATCACGATAAAGAAACCTTGTCCGTTCGGGATCGCGGACTGCAGTATAGGCACTCGTAATGGTATAGCCGGAACGTTCCAACTCCGAGAACGCGTAATCGACCCACGCGCGCTTGGTCGGCCAGCTTGCGACTGGGGCAACTTCCTGGCCGAGAATTCGCATCTCCTTAAAGATCGTCGTGTTATGCGGCACTTCCATCTGATAGATGGTCACGCTGTCCGGAGCGAGCGCGATTGTCTTTTGGACGCATTCCCTCCAGTTCAACTCCGTCTCGCCGATCATGCCTGCGATGAGATCGATGTTAATTTGCGGGAACCCGACGGAGCGTGCAAAGGCGTACGCTCGATCAATTTCCTTCGCGCCGTGAGCGCGTCCGTTCGCCTGAAGGACCTGATCGCTGAAATTCTCGACTCCCAAGCTAAGCCGCGTAACGCCCATCTCACGGAGAATCTTCAGCTTCCCTTCCGTGATCGTGCCGGGTTCGCACTCAAAGGCAATCTCCTCCGCCTGATCCCAGGCGAGGCATCGCTGCATCGCCTCCACCACGCGGCCGAGCTGACGAGTGCTGATGTAGGAAGGGGTGCCTCCGCCGAAGTAGATGAAACTGGGCCGGCGGCCGCCGATGAAGGCTTTATCGGAGTAGAGAGTTAACTCGCGAATTACCGCGTCGAGGTAACGATCAACCTCTGAGGAATCCTTCCCCGTATAAACCTTGAAGTAGCAGAAATGGCAGCGCTTGCGGCAGAACGGAATGTGGACGTAGATGCCCAGCGGAGCGTCGGGCCGCGGCGGCCGTTCGAGAGCGGCATAAGCTTGCGGCACTTGTGCCCGGTTCCAGAAGGAGTATGGCGGATAGTTCGAGATGAAATAGCTGCCTGCAGTTGTCTCTTGTGCCAGGCCCGGCTTTGCCCCATCGCTCATCGTGAACCTCTCATCGCTCCCGTCACGATTTGGCGCCTGCCCCCCTTCGCCCAGCGCCTGACGCAGACCTTGTCCGCAATTTGTCAAAGTATATCACTCAGGAATGAGGGCTCCGCTCAAGACTTCCTCCCTCCGGCGGCGTCGCGTTATCATGAGGTGCCGGTAGGGTACGGCCTCAATGAGAAACGACACGCGCAGCATTCTGACATTCTTCCTGGCATCCGTCTGCGCCTTCGCCGCGGACTCCGATTTCAACGGGCGATGGCTCATTCGTGGAGACAACGAGCCTCGGATCCGGGCCTGGTGGCTTGAAGTGAAGGGAGCAGGGACGCCGTCTCCAAACGGCTCCTTCGTCAGCGCCTACGGCGGCGACCGCAACATCATCCACAATATGACGATCAAAGACGGCGAGCTGCGGTTCAGCTTTGAACGCCCGCGGCGTGACGGCGGGAAGCTGATCCTTTCGTACCGGGCACGGCTGAAAGGCGACAAGCTGGAGGGAGTCTTCGAGCCAAATGATTCGAGGCCGCCCATGAGATGGATTGGCTGGCGCGCTCCGGTCATTAAAGACAAGGACGACGGCTCCTGGAAGGAGGGCAAGCCTATCGCCCTGTTCGATGGGAAGGGCATGGACGCCTTCGAACCCAACGATGGTTGGAGTGTTCAGGACGGCATTCTCCGCAACTCGCCGCGTGCCAGGGATCTGATGACCAAGGATTCGTTCTGGAACTTCCGCCTTCAGGTTGAATATCGCGTTGCGGAAAAGAGCAACAGCGGCATTGGCCTGCGTGGCCGCTATGAGATCCAGATCCTCGAAGACTACGGGCGGCCGCCGGACAGCCACGGCAACGGGGCACTCTACAGCCGCATCGTTCCGAAAGTGAACGCCAGCAAGCCTGCAGGCGAATGGCAGACGTACGACATCCGCGTCGTAGGGCGTGACCTTACCGTCATTCTGAACGGCCAGAAAATTATCGACCGGCAGGAAATTGAAGGCCTCACCGCCATCGCTTCCAACCCGTACGAGGATCAACCCGGACCGCTGGTTCTGCAAGGCGACCACGGACCTGTCGAGTTCCGGAAGATCGTCCTTACTCCGCTGGTGAAGAAGTGAGCATGGCAGCATCGAGCACCGGAAAAAGCAGGCCGACGCGACGAGCCTTTGCCACGGCACTGGGAGCCGCGGCCCTCGGCAGGTCCACAGAGGCGGCAAGGCCGAACATTCTGTGGATCACCTGCGAGGACATCGGACCCCAGATCGGCGCATACGGTGACAAGTACGCGACGACTCCAAACCTCGATCAGTTCGCGAAGAAGGCCACGATCTACCTCAACGCATGGTCCAATGCGCCGGTATGCGCGCCTGCGCGTACGACCATCATCTCCGGGCTCTATCCGCCGTCCACCGGCTCGGAACACATGCGCAGCATGACCAGTCTTCCCGAGCCCATGAAGATGTACCCCTGCTACCTGCGGGAGTTGGGTTACTACGTCACCAACAACGCAAAGGAAGACTACAATCTGAAACACACCGGAAAGGTGTGGGATGAGTCGAGCAACAAAGCTCACTGGAGAAATCGCAAGCCCGGCCAGCCCTTTTTCTCCATCTTCAACTTCACCGTCACGCACGAAAGCCAGATTCGCCGGCGCCCCCATAAGCTGGTGCACGATCCGGCCAAAGCGCCCCTGCCCGCGTATCACCCCGACACTCCGGAGGTCCGTCATGACTGGGCGCAGTACTACGACAACATCACGACGATGGACTCGATGGCCGGAAGGGTGCTGCGGCAACTTGAGGAAGACGGGCTGGAAGAGGACACGATCGTCTTCTTCTACGGCGATCATGGGTCCGGGATGCCGCGCAGCAAGCGCTGGCCGTACAACTCCGGACTCCGTGTACCGCTGATGGTTCATATCCCGGAGAAGTACAGGCACCTTGCGTCGAAAGACTACAAGCCAGGCGGAACGTCAGACCGGCTTGTCAGCTTCGTCGATCTGGCTCCGACGCTGCTCAGCCTCGCAGGCATGAAGCCGCCTGCCCAGATGCAAGGCCACGCCTTCCTCGGCAGGTATCAGGCGCCTGAGCAGCCATACGTGTACGGCTTCCGTGGACGCATGGATGAGCGGTTTGATCTGGTACGGACAGTCCGGGACAAGCGCTATATCTACATCCGCAACTACATGCCCCACAAAATCTACGGCCAGCACATCGCGTACATGTTCGAGACCCCGACAACGCAGGTGTGGAAGCAGTTGTACGACCAGGGCAAGCTGCGGCCTCCGCAGACCTACTTCTGGGAGACGAAGCCCCCGGAAGAGCTGTATGACCTGCAGAACGATCCTGACGAGGTTCACAACCTCGCCTCATCGCCCCAGCATCAGGGTATCCTTCGCCGCCTGCGAAAAGCACAGCAGGATCTCGCACTCCGGATTCGCGATGTCGGCTTCCTTCCGGAGGCCGAGATGCAAAGCCGGGCGAAGGGATCGACGCCGTACGAAGTAGGCCACGATGACAGCCGCTACCCAATGAAGCGCGTAATGGAGACCGCGGAGATTGCGTCCTCGCTCAAGGGTGGTGAGGCGGAACTCAGAAAGCGCATTCAGGATCCCGACAGCGGCGTTCGCTACTGGGCGATCCTGGGGCTGCTGATGCGCGGTCCGGATGCAGTGAAAGCCGCTCGTTCCGATGTTCAAAAGGCGCTAAAGGACGCTTCGCCCTCGGTCCGGATCGCCGCCTGTGAGGCGTTGGGCCGCTACGGGACGGACGAAGATCTCAAAGAAGTCTTACGCGTGCTGCTTGAACTGGCCCCGCCGGACACGAACGGCGTTTACGTTTCGATGCTCGCGCTGAACGTAATCGATGTCCTGGGGCCGAAGGCGGACCCGATCAAGCCCCAGCTCAAGACAATCGCGCGTAAGGACCCGGCCGCCGATGCCCGCCTCGGCTCCTATGTTGAACGCCTGCTGGAACGTATTCTTGGCGAGGTCGCGTAATCGCTGCTAGATGTCTCTCACGCAGCGGAAGCTGATATTGGTGGTGGCGCTGTCCGGTGTATTCGATGTGCGCGCCGCCACTCTGTAGCGGTTGCAGTAGGAGCGGTGGCAGAGATACGAACCGCCCTTCATGACCTTCGTCGTTCCTTCCGGCGGACCTACCGGATTGATCCGTGTCGCCGTGATGTGATAGGTGGGATGGAACCAGTCATTGCACCATTCCCATGCATTCCCGGTGATGGTGTAAAGCCCGTATCCATTGGGAGGAAAGGCATCCACAGGCGCTGGCGCAGAATACCCGTCTTCAGCAAGGTCGATGTCCGGGAACTGCCCCTGCCAGACATTACATAGGTGCTTCCCGCCCGGCGTCAGCTCGTCACCCCACGGGTAAATCTTCTGTTCGAGACCGCCCCGCGCCGCATACTCCCACTCGGCTTCCGTCGGCAGACGCTTTCCGGCCCACCGGCAATACTCCTGCGCGTCGTTCCATGAAACGTGGACGACGGGGTAGTGGAGCCGGTCTTCGATGCTCGAGTGCGGCCCCTCAGGGTGCTTCCAGCACGCGCCATTCACCTTGCACCACCAGGGGAGACCCGGCACTCGCTGGTCCACCAGCTCGGACTCCAGTTCTTTCGGGATGTGCCCCTGAAAGACAAACGACCAGCCCAGGCGTTCCGATTCCGTCTTGTAACCCGTTGCGCGCACGAACTCCCGGAACTGCTCGTTCGTGACAGGATAGCGGTCGATGTAGAACGGATCGACGGTGACCTCCCGGACCGGCCCTTCCCCATCCTGCGGAAAGCCTTCGTCGCTGTCGGTTCCCATGAGGAAGCGGCCGCCATCGAGTTTCACCATATCGGTTACGGAACCGGATCTGACACGGATACGCTCCGCGGAAGCGGCGCGTGACCGCGCAAGCTCGATTGCCCGAATCTTGCTCGGAACACAGCAAGGATGAGGGCGGCCCGCCTCGGCAAAAATCTCAAATTCCCGCTTCATTGACTCCCCGCTGCCCGGCTCGGCACATTCTGTACATCCGCCTGGGCCCGCAGTTTGTCGAGATACTGCTCAACCACACGGCGCCGCTTTTCCGCGTACAGTGTTTCTTCGATTTGAGCTCGAACCTCTTGCAACGGGAGGTAGCCCTCCGGCCTAATCTCATAGACCTTGGCAATATGAAAGCCGAACGGTGAGCGGAAAATGTCGCTGACCTCGCCGGGCTTCATTGAGAAAACCACAGACTCAAACTCTTCGACCATCTGGCCTCTTGGGAAGAAGCCAAGGTCGCCTCCCCGGCCTGGGCAATCCGAGTGCTTGTCGGCAACCTCCTCGAAGCTAACGCCCTGCTGCAGTTCCTGCTGCGCGTGCCGGATCGCCGCAAGGGCCGTTGCTTCATCCGTCACCTCATCCACGTTCTTCACGATGTGAGCCGCGTGGACCATCTCCGGGAAGTAGAAATTCTCCCGGTGCTTCTTGTAGTACTCGGTGACCTCTTTGTTTCTCGGAGGCGAAAGCTTTGCGGTCAGTCTGCCGAGGAGCCGGTCGATGCGCAGCTGGATTTCGATCTCCCGGCGAAGCTGGTCCTGCTGGGGGAAGAGGCAGCCGGATTGTCCCGGCGTCTGGGATCGTATCTCCTCCACGGTCCGGTCCAGCAAATCCTGGGGGATGGGCTCCGGGTCGGCAAGTGCTGCCTGGCGCAGCAAGACACGCTCGATGACGTTCTCGCGAGCCCACTCGCGCAGCCGCATTTCGATGACGACGGGATCCTCGCCCTCCATCTCCTCCTGGAGACGAGGCCGCATCGCATTCGCTTCCTCTCGAATCAGCGAGTCCTCGACGTACTCGCCGTTGACTACAAGCGCCATTGAATTTACCCAGCCCGGATACTGTTATTATCTCGTGCGACAGCAGGCCCGCCAAGCTCGATCGTGAACCGCGCTAGGCAAGGTGAAAGATATGCGGGATGGGACGCATCTGCTCATCCGGATTTCCCTGCCCCTCAAAAAATTGGGCCATCTCTGCCTGCCACCGCTGATTCACGTCGGTTTTGGCCATGGCATCGAGAGCGGCTTGAAAATCCTCCGTCTCCAGGTAGCCGATCAGCAGACCGTCGTCTCGCAGAAACAGCGAATAATTTCGCCAGCCCGCTGCTCGAAGCGCCTCCAGCATCTCCGGCCATACCGCCTGATGCCGCGCCTTGTACTCCTCCATCTTGTCCGGCTTCACTTGAAGACAGAAGCAGATCCGTTGTTCCTTCATCGTCCTTGCCCGATGGATTTCAAATACTCCTCAACCGTATAAAAAGTCCCGCCTCTGTAGAGTCTCCCGTTATCTTCAACCGGGTAGCTCCAGTTGATGCTCCAGCTATCGCCGGTCTTCTTCATCCATTCGCTCAACTTCGCCTCCATCGATCTTCGAATTGCGCCAGCCGCGGGATCGGCAGCCAGATTCTTCATCTCGTACGGGTCCTCCTTCAAGTCGTAAAGCACCCACGGTTTGTCTTCGAACCGGGCATAGACATAGCGCGAAGTTCGGACACCTCGCCAAGCGCCGGGAGTGCCGTCTCCGTGGTAGGGACCGAAAATCTGAAGGAATGCCGAATCAGGACCGGTCGTACTCTCACCGGTGATCACTCTCGAAAGGTCTGTACCCTGCATGCTGGCGGGAGGTTTCACTCCGCAAAGCGAGAGCAGCGTTGGAGCGAAGTCGACGTGCGTAAAGAATACGTCGCTCACACGGCCAGCCTTGATTCTTCGCGGGTAACGGAGAATACCTGGAACTCGAATCGACTCCTCCCATGGCTTCCGTTTCAGGCGTTGCCCGTGTGAGCCCAACATGTCCCCGTGATCCGATGACAGCAGCACGATGGTATCTTCCGCCAGTGACAATTCGTCGAGAACCGCGAGGATCCGGCCAACCTGATCGTCCACCGCAGTAATCATCGCGTAGTACTCGGCAAGCTGCGCGCGGTCCGTCACCCGGGGTCCCGGCTTATAGTTCGGGCGCAGGATCAGTTTTTCAGGATCATAGCGGCGGGAATACTCAGGCGGAGCTTTATAAGGATCATGAGGCGGCCCCATCTGAACCGTCAGAAAGAAGGGGCGCGGGTCGGACTTGCTTCCCCGCAAGAACTCGATGGCCAGGTCCGCCCAACCCTCCGCTTCGAACTTATTTATTGGAATTGGTTGATCGGAGTCCCGAAAGTAGTGCGTGTTGAAGTGGGCGTGGCTGCATTCGTTGGCAGCCCACCACTCAAAGCCCTGCCGCCGCGGCCCAGGAGGCACAAAACCGGGAAGCCGCGGACCGCCGTCCAAGTGCCATTTCCCGACAAACCCCGTACGATAACCGGCGTCTTTGAGAATTTCCGCGATCGTGACTTCCGATTCCCGCAGTCGGAGGTCGTTGGCGATCATGCCGTTGCGATGCGCATACTTGCCAGTCAGCATAATTGCTCTGGCCGGGCAGCAAACCGGCGTATTGGCAATCGTATTTCGCATCAGCAGCCCTTGGGCGGCCAGCCGGTCTATGTTTGGCGACTTCACGTTGGGATCGCCCATGCAGCCGAGAGCCTGAGCGCGAAGCTGGTCGGGAAGAAGAAAGAGAATGTTCGGCCGTTTGCGCTGCTGCGCCAGCCCCCGCCCGGATGCGGCAAGGCCAGCAAGCCCAAGTCCCGCAAAATGACGCCGCGTGATGCTCATAGTTGCTCCTGAAAAGGCGAATGGCGGATTCCCATGGGCTCAGGGACACAAAAAGTCAGTTTCTCGTTCAGAGAACTCTATCACAAGGCCGCTGCCGTTTCGCCTGCCCAGGGGCAGCAGAATATGGAGCGGCCCTGATATCTTTGCAGACGGCGAGGTGACAAACGAACGATGATGCAATATAAGCCGCTGGGAAACACGGAACTCAAAGTATCGGAGCTCGGATTCGGCGGTTCCCCGCTCGGCGAAGAGTTCGGACCGGTTGACTCGGGCGAGGCAGTGCGAGCAGTCCACTACGCAATTGATCAAGGCATCAACTTCTTCGACGTTGCACCGTACTATGGCCGCACGCTTGCAGAAGAGAGGCTCGGCACGGCGCTCCAGGGCAAACGCCACCAGGTGGTCCTGGCCACGAAGTGCGGCCGCTATGACATCAATCATTTCGATTTCTCGGCCGATCGTGTCCGGAGGAGCATTGACGAATCGCTGGAGCGACTGCGCACAGACTATGTCGACCTCCTGCAGGCGCACGACATCGAGTTTGGCGACGCGCGGCAGATCGTGGAAGAGACGATTCCCGCAATGCGCGAAATCCAGAAACAGGGCAAGGCCCGCTTCATCGGCCTCAGCGGGCTGCAGCTGCGCATGCTGCGCTCCGTCGCCTCGCAGGCGAAGGTGGACACAATTCTCTCCTATTGCCGCTACAACCTCATGGCAGAGCACCTGGACGAGATGCTGACGCCCTTCGCAAAAGAGAACGGCATCGGACTGATCAACGCCTCGCCCTTACACATGCGGATTCTGACAGCAGAGGGAGCGCCTTCGTGGCATCCGGCTCCGGATGCGGTGAAGGAAGCGGGCAGGAAGGTTGCGGAGGCATGCAAGCGCAGGGGGGTCGACGTGACGAAGGTGGCGCTCCGCTATTGCCTCAACCATCCCTACGTTTCGACAACTCTGGTCGGAATGGCGCGCCGTTCGGAGGTAGAGCAGAATCTCCAGGCGCTGTCATATACAATTGACCCAGAATTATTGGAGGAGATTCGGATGATCGTTGCTCCGGTGGCCGGAAACGTCTGGCGCACGGGCCGTCCCGAGAATTACGACTATGCCAACGCGAATGCCCAGGGTTGATTCCCATCACCATTTCTGGAAGTACAGCGCACAGGAGTACGGCTGGATCACCGACTCGATGGGGCCGCTTCGAAGGGATTTCCTCCCACAAGACCTGAAGCGGGAGATGGATGGAGCAGGCATTGACGCAGTCGTCTCCGTCCAGGCGCGTCAGACGCTGGCCGAGACAAAGTTCCTTCTCGAGATGGCGGAGCGCAACCCCTTCATCCTGGGAGTCGTCGGCTGGGCTCCGCTCACCGACCGCAACATCGGCGGCATCCTCGAACAGCTGGCGGTGAATCGCAAGCTCAAGGGGCTCCGGCATGTCCTTCAGGATGAGGCGGACGATCAGTACATCCTCCGCGAGGATTTCAATAACGGGATCGAAGCCGTGCATAAGTTCGGCCTCGTCTACGACATTCTGATCTATGAGCGCCATTTGCCTCAGACGATCCGGTTTGTCGACCGTCATCCTGGCCAGGTCTTTGTGCTCGATCACATCGCCAAGCCTCGCATTAAAGACCGGATCCTGTCGCCTTGGCGCGAACATATCAAGGAGCTTGCCAAGCGGCCCAATGTCTTCTGCAAGGTCTCGGGCATGGTGACGGAGGCGGATTGGAAGGGATGGACCGAAGCCGATTTGAAACCGTACTTCGACACGGTCCTCGAGGCTTTCGAACCCAGGCGGCTGATGTTCGGGTCCGATTGGCCGGTTTGCCTGGTGGCTTCCGGCTACAAGCGCTGGGTGGATGTCGTATCGAAGGTGATCGCCCCGCTTTCCGAGCTCGAAAGGGTTCGGATCATGGGCGGAACCGCGGTTGAGGTCTACGGACTGTAGAGCCAGGACTCTGGGCACTTCCAAAGGCCGTCTCGACACATCGCCAGGGCTGCCGTCCCCAGGGAAGCGGGAAGTCGAGCCTCCCCTGACATCTCCAACGAGCCGGCGGAAAACAATATGATGGGAAAGAACAACCAATGCTCGAACTTCCGACCGCGATTGTTACAATGACTCACCTGGAGGTCGCCGATGGCCATCAGTAAAGACCTTCTGGAGATCCTGGTCTGTCCACTTTGCAAGGCCACCGTTGAACTGCTGCCGGGCGAAACCGGCCTGAAGTGCGTGCAGTGCAAGCGTGTCTATCCGATCCGCGATGACATCCCTGTAATGCTGATCGATGAGGCGCGAATCGAAGAGTAGCCAGCCGAATGACGAAGGTTTTGGATTCCTTGCCGCTCGGCGCCAACGTCAGCGTAATTCGGTTGCGCTCGCTCGGTGACTGTGTCCTGACAACACCTTCACTCCAAATTCTTAAGTCCGCCCGTCCTGATGTGCGTGTCGCTGTCGTAGTCGAGCCCCGTTTTTCTGCGGTTTTCGAAGGAAATCCCGATGTGGATGAGATCCGCGAACCAGGCTTGCGAGCGGCGCGAGCGGATCTTTGCATCAACTTCCACGGCGGTACGCGCAGTTTGTTGCTGGCTGCGGCTTCGGGCGCGCGGTGGCGGGCGGCCTTCGGCCACTTCCGTTATTCGTGGGCGTATGACGTGCGCATTCCGCGCGCGCAAGAGATCCTCGGCGTCGATCGCAAAGTGCACACGGCCGAACATCTCGCCTCCGCAATGTTCTTCCTCGGCGCGCCTCACCGCGAAATCCCCAGAGCGAGGCTGTTCGCCCGTGAACCAGCGGCAACCCGGCCGTACGCTGTTCTGCATCCCATGGCAGCCCGCAGTGACAAGATGTGGCCTGCGGAGCGGTTCCTGGAGGTTGCCCGTCATCTCTCACGCGATCTCGATCCAGTCTTTATAGCCGGCCCGCATGAAGATCTTTCCCCGTTTGCGGAATTCCGATGCCTTTCGGGTGCTCCGCTTTCGGAGGTGAAGTCGCTGCTATCCGGCGCATCCTTATTTGTTGGCAACGACAGCGGCCCGGCGCATATGGCCGCCGCGTTCGGGGTTCCCTGCGTGGTCCTGTTCGGGATCTCTGATCCGGACGTATGGGGTCCTTGGCGAACGCCTTCGGAAGTCATTACCGGCCGCCAGGGACTACAGAATGTGACGGTCAAGGAAGTACTGGCAGCCGTCGAGCGTCTTCGGGTGCGGGCATGAAAGACCTCTTCCGGCTTCTCGCGTTTGTCCGGCCCTATACGCTGCCTCTGCTCGCCTCGGTCGTCCTGATGGCAATCGCAGGAGCCGCCCATGCCATGACGGCCCTGCTGGTGAAGCCGGTCTTCGATCGCGTCCTGAATCCGCAAAGCCCGGAAGCGCCGGTCCTCCTGACGACTATCCCTGTGATCGATCAGCCCCTCTACCTCCATCATCTTGTTCCTCAAATGAACGTCTGGACGATGGTGGCTGTGGGCATCCTTGCAGTGTTTCTGATCAAGGGACTCGCTGATTACGCCGGCAACTACCTCGTGAATTACGTCGGACTCTCAGCCGTAACCGATCTTCGGCAAACGGCGTTCACGAAAGTTTTGAAGCAGGATGCCGCGTTCTTCGAGGCCAACGCCACCGGCCGGCTCCTCTCCTCAATCATGAACGACCTGGAGAAGATCCAGGTGGCAACGTCCCATATCCTCGCAGACTTCCTGCGTCAGTTCTTCTCGGCCCTCGGCCTGATGTGGGTCGTGTTTCATCAGGACTGGCGGCTGGCCCTGGTCAGTTTTACGCTGCTGCCTTTCGTGCTGGTGCCCACTGTGCGCATCGGTCGGCGGCTTCGCCGCACGACCCGCCATGCCCAGGATCACGCCGCCGACGTAACCCAAATTCTGCAAGAGACGTTGAGCGGGCACCACGTGGTCAAGTGCTTCGGCGCCGAGGATCACGAAGCGGAGCGTTTCCGCCAGGCGGGGCTGAAGCTGCGAAAGAGCAATTTAAGGTACGTCGCGCATCAGGCTCTGGCCTCGCCGCTCATCGAGTTCTTTGGCGCGCTGACGATTGTCGGCCTGCTCACCTACGCCCGCACGCAGATTAAGGCGCAAGCGATGACAAGCGGCGAGTTCACGAGCTTTGTCATCGCCCTCCTGATGCTGTACGAGCCCGTCAAGCGGCTCACCGGAATCCACAACATTTTCCAGCAGGCTCTCGGAGCCTCCCAACGCGTCTTCGACTATCTCGACCGCCGGGAGCTGATTTCGGATGCGCCGGGAGCGGTGGAGCTCAAGGGTTTCAAGGATTCGATCGTATTTGAGAACGCGAGCTTCCGTTATCCCACCGCCGAAGGGTATACGCTGGAGGATATCAACCTGACGGTAAAGGCGGGAGAAGTGGTGGCCCTGGTAGGACCGAGCGGTGCAGGAAAAACCACGCTGGTCAACCTTGTGCCGCGCTTTTACGACGTTTGCAAGGGATCCGTCCGAATCGACGGACACGATCTGCGGAACGTAAAGATAAATTCCCTTCGCGACCGAATCGGCATCGTCTCTCAGGACACTTTCTTATTCAACGACACGGTGGAAAACAATATCCGGTACGGGCGGCGCGACGCGACCGATGAAGAGATTCGCCAGGCGGCCCGTAACGCCCTTGCTGACGAGTTCATCGAGCGGCTCCCGCAGGGCTACAAGACCTTGATCGGAGAGCGCGGCACGAAGCTCAGCGGCGGACAGCGGCAGCGCATTGCCATTGCACGGGCCTTGCTCAAGAACGCTCCAATCCTCATTCTCGACGAGGCTACCAGCCACTTGGACACGGAATCCGAGTTGCTGGTCCAGAAGGCGCTCGCCAATTTGATGACGAACCGCACCGTGATTGTCATCGCTCACCGGCTCTCGACCATCCGCCGCGCTGACAAGATCGTCGTGCTGGAGGGAGGGCGTATCCGCGAGATCGGTACACACGAGGAGCTGGTCAATCACGGTGGAATTTATCAACGATTGCATGAACTGCAGTACCTGGAGCCTGACGAGGTGATCCGGCCATGAGCGGTGTTCGTAGTATGACGGGCTTCGCCAGGGTGCGGCGAACGACGCCGCGCGGCGAGTTGATCGTGAGTCTGAAGAGCGTCAACCACCGGGGCCTGGATCTGCATTTTCACCTGGGCGTTGATCTCGACCGCTACGAGAGCAGCCTCCGGGCGGCTGTGAAGCGGCATCTCCAGCGAGGGCACATCGACATCCGGATCAACTTTGTCCGGACCCGCGCGGTCACTGTTCCTGCGATCAACCGGGATCTGCTCGCCGCCTGGCACAGGGCTTTCTGCGAAGCCGCCGCGGAACTGGGCGTGGATTCAAAGCCGGACCTGAACTCAGCGCTCCGAATCCCGGGCATGTTCAGCGAGCCAATCGAGGAGGAGTTCGAAGCGGATTTTGAGGCAGACCTGCTCTCAGCGATGGAAGAGGCTCTCGCAGCGCTGAATGAGTTCCGCGCAAGGGAAGGTCAGGAGATCGCAGCCGAACTTCTCCGCCATAACGCATTGATCGCCCAAGCGGCCGCTCAGATCGAGGAACTTCGAACCAAAGCTCTTCCAGCTTTCCAGGAGCGCCTGAACCAGAGGCTGTCCGAGCTGCTTTCGGGTGCGGGGATCGATCCCCAGAGGGTGGCGCAGGAAGCGGCAATCCTGACGGATCGAAGCGACGTTGGCGAAGAGATTGCCCGTCTCAAGATTCACTCGGGCCAGGTCCAATCGATTTTAGAGGCGGGAGGAGAGGTCGGCAAACGCCTCGATTTCCTGCTTCAAGAGATGAACCGGGAAACCAACACGATCCTTTCGAAAACGGGAGGTATCGGCGAGATCGGGCTGCAGATTACCGATCTGGCTTTGAGCGCCAAGTCATCCATTGAGAAAATCCGGGAGCAGGCTCTGAACCTCGAATGAGTATCGTATTCATTATTTCCGCCCCATCCGGATCCGGGAAGTCGACTCTGGTCGGCCGTCTGATGGCGAGCGTTCCAGGGTTAACGTTTTCCGTCTCCTACACGACGCGCGCCCCCAGAGGGCTCGAGCGGGAAGGCGAGAACTACCACTACGTATCACGCGAGGAGTTCGAACGGCGCATCGAGGCGGGTGAGTTTCTGGAGTACGTCCATGCTCTCGGAAACTATTACGGCACCCACCGCAGCGCGCTGGAGCGGGCCCAGGCAGAGGGTCTGGATCTCGTTCTCGATATTGAGGTTATGGGAGCGGCGGAGGTCAAGAAGAAGCTCCCCGACGCTGTGTCGATCTTCGTTCTGGCGCCCTCCCGGGAGATCCTCGAGGCCCGTCTGCGTTCGCGAGGGGAAGACGCAGATGAGGTCATTGAGCGCCGCCTGGCCAGGGCGGCAATGGAGATTGAACAGTACGAATCCTACGACTATGTGCTCATTAATGATGACCTCGAGGAGACGGCGCAGAATCTCATTGGGATCGTACGTGCTGAGCGAGTGAAGCGTTTTCGTATGGCGAGCCGCATCCAGCCGATTTTGGACACCTTCCGCACGGGCTCCCGGACCCGCCGCTAGGTCTCGCGCTCGACAGTTGGGCCGAAGTAAGCGAAAATGTAACCAGTGGTTCTCTGCCCCCGCCAGTGGTGCGTGCAAACGCGTGATTAACACATCAAGCTACTGGTGTGTACAGGTGCTTCCCCAACCTGGCGGCGGTTTTGTAACCAGAGGTTTCACAAGCAATGACTGATCTGAACCTTCGCACCAACGCGATGCATTCGATTCCGGACGATAAGGAAGCAAGCACTTATCGTTTTATCATCGTTGCCGCGAAGCGGGCCCGCCAGTTACAGAACGGGGCGAGGTCCTTCCTGCCCACCACCTCCAAAAAGCCGACTGTCACGGCCATGGAAGAGGTTCGGCGGGGTCTTGTGAAGTACAGCGACCCGGGCCAAGGGGCGGAAAACCGGTCGGCTGACGAGAACTTCTAAGAGATGAACTTAGTCCTGGGAGTCGGCGGCGGCATCGCAGCCTACAAGGCTGCCGAGCTGGCCCGCGCTCTGCAGGAGCGCGGCTTCAAAGTCCAGGTCGTGATGACCGCAGCAGCCCAGGAGTTCATCAGGCCTTTAACTTTCGCGGCGCTCACCAATCAGAAGGTAATCACCGACCTTTTTGCCGACCGTTCCGCGGAGGAGACTCTGTCGAGCGCGGTGGAGCATATTCGGGTGGCGCAGGAAAACCGCCTTCTGGTTGTTGCACCCGCCACCGCGGACCTGCTGGCAAAGTTCGCCCAAGGACTGGCAAACGATTTTCTCTCGACGCTCTACCTGGCGTTCGATGGCCCCGTCATTCTGGCTCCAGCCATGAACACAAACATGTGGAATCACCCCGCCACACGCAACAATATCCGGATCCTTTCCGAGCGGGGGCACGTGATCGTGGAGCCGGACGAGGGACTGCTGGCTTGCGGCACGGTGGGGCCTGGCCGGCTGGCCGATCCGTTGCGGATTGCCGAGATTGTGGCGCAGACAGCGGCCAGACGCGACGATCTGAGAGGAGAAACGCTGCTGATCACAGCCGGCCCCACTCAGGAGCCCTTGGACCCGGTTCGATTCATTTCGAATCGATCGAGCGGGAAGATGGGCTATGCTCTGGCGGAAGCTGCGGCAGCTCGCGGCGCCCGGGTCATCCTCGTATCCGGCCCGGTCCACCTAACCGCGCCCGCCGGCGTGGAGGTCGTCAAGGTGCGGACCGCAAACGAGATGCGGGCCGCAGTACTGGGAAAGCTCCCCGAGGCTACCGTGATTATTAAGGCCGCAGCCGTCGCGGATTACCACCTTGCGGATGTGCCGCAACAGAAGCGAAAGAAGACGGCAGCCCGGCTGACGCTGGATCTGGACCCGACGCCTGATATCCTGGCGGAAGTAGGACAGCGCAAGGGAGACCGGCTGCTCGTCGGCTTCGCCGCGGAGACGGAGAATCTGCTGGAGGAGGCGCGGCGCAAGCTCGCTTCCAAGAACTGCGATATGGTGGTGGCCAACATGGTTGGGAAGGAGGGCACAGGGTTTGAGTCCGACGAGAACGAGGTGATCCTCGCTCTGAGGATAGGTGATGCTATATCCATTCCCAAAGCTTCCAAGCGCAGCATCGCTGACCGCATCCTGGATGAAGCCCTCAAGTTGCGGCTTGCTCTCCACGCCACGCGATGACCCCGGATCAACTTCGGCAGTACCTCACGTTCTACCGTGATCTGGGGATCAAGACCCTTTATCGAAGATCCGTTCCTACACCCGGCGGACAGATTCAGGCTGGGGTAAAGCAGCAGCCATCTGAATCTCGTGCCGCTTCCCAAGTTGAGGAAAAACCGTTGCCCAAAGTGTCCAAGCCCGAACCGCTTCGAATCCAGCCCCCGGAATCGCCCCTGACCCTTCCGATTCTGCCTGCGCTAGAGCCCGAGAACGACACGCTCGACAAGATCCGGGAGGATATCGGAGACTGCACTCGATGCCGCCTCCACCGGGGCCGGTCGAAGATCGTCTTCGGTTCCGGAAATCCCGAGGCGAAACTGGTCTTCGTTGGCGAGGGACCGGGCGCGGATGAAGACGCGCAGGGATTGCCGTTCGTCGGCCGGGCCGGTCAGTTGCTGACTCAGATGATCGACAACACGTCGGCGAAAGAAGGTATGCCGGTGCGGCGGCCCCACACCTACATCTGCAATGTCGTGAAATGCCGCCCGCCGGACAACCGGACGCCCCTGCCCGACGAGATGGAAATTTGCGGCCAGTTTCTGTTCCGGCAGTTGATGGTCATCAAACCCAGAGCAATCTGCGCGCTCGGCTCCACGGCTGCGAAAGCACTACTCGGAACCAAAGAGGGTGTTACCAGACTCCGCGGCAAGTGGCACAAGTGGCGGGACATCCCGGTGATGGTGACTTACCACCCATCCTACCTTCTCCGGCCCTACAACCAGAGCGCCAAGCGTGAAGCGTGGGAGGATCTGAAGAAGGTCCTGCACTATGTCTACGACTAGGCCTGGCTTGTTCGTCACATTCGAAGGAATCGACGGCTCGGGCAAGACGACGCAACTGCGCTTGCTGGCTCAGCGGCTCCGCGACTCCGGTCACGAGGTTGTGGTTAGCTGCGAACCGGGCGGAACGGCCATCGGGAAGCAGATTCGAAAGATCCTGCTCGACGCAAAGAATCAGGAGCTTAGTCCGACCGCGGAACTTCTGCTCTACTTTGCGGCTCGCGCTCAGAACATCGAGGAGCTGATCCTTCCGTCGCTCGAAGCGGGCAAGATCGTGCTGGTGGACCGCTTCACAGACTCCACTCTCGCCTACCAGGCCGCCGGAAGGGGACTGGGAGAGGAAGTCGTGCTTCAGCTTGACCGGATTGCCTGCCGGGGCCTGAAACCCGACGTCACGTTCTTAATCGATATCGATGTCGAAACGAGCCTCGCGCGGGCAAGGGCTAGAAATGAACAGACGGTGGGCGAAGAGGCGGGGCAAACCCGAATGGACGAGCAGACCATCGAGTTCCACCGGCGCGTGGCCGCTGCGTACGAACGATTGGCCGCCAGAGAAGCAGAGCGCTTCCGCCGGATCGATGGAAGGAGTTCGGTCGAGGAGGTAGCGGCGCAGGTGTGGGCTGCCTTTTCGCCGCTTTTGGAGCATGTTCGATAACTTCTACGGGAATAACACGGCGCAGCAGACTCTGGCGCAGATGGTGCGTCAGGAGCGGATACCGCAGACCATTCTGCTTTCGGGGCCGGAAGGCGTCGGGAAGGCTACGCTCGCCAGACGCTTCGCGGCGGCGCTGCTTGATAGGAGCGACCTCATCGAGCAGGACGACCTCAGCCTGCCCCACAACCTTGCGCTCCTGGCCGAACGCGAGAAATTGCCGGCAGATAAACGCGCCGAGGATCCGCTGTTATTTGCCTCCCACCCCGATTTTGTGACGTTTCCGCCCGACGGGTCGCTCCGCCAGCTCTCAATCCAGCAGATGCGTCTGCTCAAGGAACGAGCGCAATTCAAACCGCTGAGGGGACGCTACCGGGTCTTTCTGATAGACCATATTGACCGGGCCAATGAACAGGCTGCCAACTCCCTACTGAAGACGTTAGAGGAACCGCCCGAGCATCTCATCCTCATACTGACCGCGGAGAATCCATACGATTTGCTGCCAACTATCCGGTCGCGCGCGGTCCCGCTGCAGCTTGCAAGGCTGCAAGACGCCGAGATGCGGGCGTTCGTCGAGTCACGCGGGCTGGACCGCGTCGAAAAACGGCTGGCCCTCGCAGCAGGATCCCCGGGTCTGGCTGTCTCCCTCGATTTGGACGCGTATGACAAACGGCGGACCGCAATGCTGGCGCTCCTTGAAGTCGCTGCCGGACGGGCTCCTTTCTCAGCCTGGGCCAAATACTCGGAATCCATTGGCGCATCGAAGTCGGAAAAGCTCGATCAATATCTCCGGGTTCTGTACATCCTCCTCGAAGATCTGCTTCTCATTCCCTACAACCGCGACATCCGAAATCCGGATATTCGAAAGCAGCTTGAAGCTTTGGCGCAAAGTGTTTCTTTTTCGTGGCTGGAAGCGGCGGTGCGTAAAGTGGATGAATTGGTCGAACTCGTTCGAAGAAATATTCAAAAATCTATCGCACTGGATGCCTTCGCCATCGCGTTGAGAAAGAGCTAAATGTTACAGCACGGGCTAAGCCTTGCAGGCACCCACTCGGTGTGATATGAGTAAAGCATAGTTCGTCTACAAGCCTTACCGACGGTACATCACACATCCAACATCGTACCGCGTGTTGTCTTGTCAAAGGAGTGGCGCCGTGGAAACCGGGAATCGGAAGTTAATACGTCCGTCTTTGAACGAAATCAAGGACAAAATCAATTCAACCGGTAGAAGCCCCAAGAAGGCCGTTCCACCCGATCAAACCAACGCCGAGAACTTCTATTACGTAAAGCAGATGCAGGCCAAGACGCCCATGGTCATTGTTCTCAAAGACGGCGAGCAATTGCATGGAGTCATCGAGTGGTACGACAAATGCTGCCTGAAGGTGAACCGGCAGGGAGCGCCTAATCTGCTGATCTACAAACCCAATATCAAGTACATGTACAAGGCTTCCTGACGCATTGACCGCAGGAAGTCACTTTCGGTTTCTTGCTCGCAGTTCGAGCCGGTACGCTCGCCGGTGCCCGGCCTCTTCGTAGCGCCTCTTTTCGTCCGGCGTCTCCGGAATGACTGGCGGAATCGGCGTAGGTTTTCCGTCCTTATCCAAGGCTACAAACGTGAGATAGGCGGAAGAGGTGTGCCGCACCTCGCCTGTCGTCAGGTCCTCCACCAGGACCTTCACACCCACTTCCATCGAAGTGCGGAAGACGCGGTTCACAGACGATTTCAGAGTCAGAAGCTGGCCGATGTGGACCGGGTGGAGGAAGGTCATGTGATCCACGGAAGCAGTCACCACGGGGAGCCGGGCATGACGCATGGCGGCGAGCGCGCCTGCAAGGTCTACCAGGTGCATCACCCTTCCGCCAAGCAGGTGGCCGAGCGGGTTCGCGTCATTCGGCAAAGCCACTTCCGAATATTCGGACGCCGACTCCCGCACGAACCGTCCCTCGAGACTTGCACCTTCAGTCATTGCCGTTTCCGCTCCCAATAAACCGCCGCATAGGCTTCCGCCTGCCGATCCAAAATTCGCGTCCCGCTTCCTGGCACAGTAAGGGTCCCCTTTCCCGCCGGATAGTAATCCTTCTCGAAGACGTAATCGACCTGAATGAATGAATCGTGGTCGGCCGTGATCAGGAATCGTACGGCGTCCGCCGGCGCATCCGCCGGAAACCGGTCACACCTGCCCCGGGCATAGCCGAAGTTACAATACGTTCGCAAATGGTGCTGTTCCGGTGTCCAGGGCTCGTTCGAACCGTGGCATTCGCCACGGAAAAGAGCTCCGAGAGGGATTCCGAACGGTTTTCTTGAAGCGTCATCTTCCATCCGTTCGCGCGGACAGAAGAAGGGACACGCCATTGCAAATATACTACCATGGGATTGTTATACAAACGCTTTCTATGGCTTCGGACCGTCTAGAACTCTTGAAGAACCTCGTGGCGCAGGACCCGGGTAATTCCTTCGCGCGCTATGGGCTCGCAATGGAATACGCCAAGCTGGGCCGCTATCAGGAAGCGATCGCGGAGCATCAGGCGCTGTTGGAGGCAAATCCCGACTACTCCGCCTCCTACTACCACTGCGGGCAGGCCTACGAGAAGATCGGCCGCCTCGACGAGGCAAGAGCGATGTACGAACGCGGAATCGAGGCGACGACACGTTCGGGGGACTTGCACACCCGCAGCGAGATCCAGGCAGCGCTCGATCTGCTTCCGCTGTAGAGACTTAACCTCCAGAAATGGAAGCAGTTCTGCACCCGGCAGTCATTTCACACTCACGTGTCGACTCTCGACGCCCCTCCCGCGTCTATTACGTAGTGATTCGCTTCGTTTCTTTATTGTTGTCTCTCGGAGTCTTATCTTTGTACGGAGCCTCGGCTCCCCGCGCGTGTACGGCTAGTATTCCGCTTGGCAGCATTCAGCTTATGGTGGAATCTCCCGGCCAGCAGCCGCTGCCGCTCAGGGAGGTGAACCGGATTCTGCCGGGCTACAAGATCCGTTACGAACCGCGGAAGCTTGGAACGGAGGAAGAAAAGGAAGCAGAGATCGCACTCGTGATCTCGCCTGCAAATGACAAGGAACTGATCGTGCTTCCGCCTAAGCCGGCTCGCGAACCGCTTGAGTGGGAGGTCACGACCCCGGTCGAACTTGTCGCTCTGGTGTTTGGTCCACAGGGGTTGAGCGGCAAGAAAGTCGATTCGCTTCTCCGGCGTGATAAGGAGATGGTGGCGCAGCTCGCCGACTACGCCGAGCAGACAGCACAGACCGAAGCATTGATCGAAGCGCTGACGGCAACCAACTCGCGTACAACCTCCCGCCAGAATCTCGATGCCGTGCTCACTGGTTTCGCCGCGAGGTACGGCGTGCCAATGACCACCCTGGATCGAAACGCGCCGCTCGAGGAGCAGGCTTCGGTACTGCTCCGCGCTATCAATCCGGCGCTATCGACGTACGATCCGCTCGCGCCGCAACCCCACATGCGGGTCCAGCAATCGGCCGGACTGGCTGCGTCCGTAGCAGGACTGTTTTTGGGTAATTCCGTCGGGCTTGCCGCTGGGGGAGCCGCCCTGTTCGTGAATCTGCGAAGTTTGCTTTTCCCGAACACCGAGTTCCGTTCCTCGTTTGCACAAATCGAGCAGCCCGACGATCCTACGATTGCGCTCTGCGCGAAGCGGGAAGCCGCTCGCTCGAAGACGCGGATCGCTTACCTCTGGGCGCACCGGGTACCGAATGCCCCGCCCCCGGCTGTGGCCTTCGACTCTGAAGTGCACATACCGCTCGGCCTGAAATACCCGGTTAAGGCGAGATCCGAGGAATGGAAACTGCTGGATCGTGTCAGGAACTGGCAGTTGGAACGCGAGGATGGCAGCACAGCCATTCCCGTGTCCGTCCGCCCGCTCGTCGATCAGCAGGCTCTGGAGATCGACCTGTCCAAGGTCACGCTTGCCCCCGGAGTCTTCCGGCTAACGGGACGCTGGGACTGGAATGTTTTCAATGTTCCAGGCAAGGTCCACCTCCACCAGCTTCCCAACGAAATCACTATCAGCAGGCGATCTCAGGACCGTCTGATCACAAACACTGGAACCGTTCCCGTCGAGCTCAACGCCTCCAATCTTCAGTTTGTTCAGAAGCTGGTGTTACGTGACACCGAACGGACGAAGGAGATCGCACTGGCCTTCGACAAGCCGGCCGCGCCAACCCCAACTCTCACAGCCCGCATCGATACCACGGGACTCAAGCCCGGGATGTGGCTGCTTCAGGTGGCCCAGGTGGGCGAGAATTCCGTTGAAGTGCCGGTCAAAGTTCTGCCGCCGGTGCCTGTGCTCGCCAATACTCCGCTTCGGATCAATCAAGGGGAAACATCGCAATTTCTCCAGTTGGAAGGAACCGGGCTCGAGCGCATCCAGGCGCTTGAGGCGGACGCGGCTGATGTAAAGCTGGACGGCACAAAGATGGTGGCTTCCCTTCGGCAGGGCGTCGCACCCGGGCTCTACGATCTTCGGATGCACGTCGAAGGGATTTCCGAGCCGATCATTTTGCCGAAGGCTCTTCGCGTTGCCGGTCCTCGTCCTAAGATCCTGGACGCTCAAATCTCCCTCCCGACCGACCTTAGCATCGCGCCGCGGCCGGGCGAACTTCCTGCCGGCGCATTCACAAGTATTGCCTTAAGGGTGGAAAACGCCGGAACGGCCATGCTGCGTCTGGAGTGCGGTGAATCAAAGCATACCCTCCGACCGGGCGAACAACGGGAAGGGATGCGGCTCAGCGCAACCTCCGGCGGAGCACTCTTTCTCTCTCTCGACCCGGCGGCTGCTGGTCCCGTTGGATGCCCGGTAAAGGCGATCATTGAGGACAACGACACCGGCTCGTCCGACCCGAAGGAACTGGGGTCTGTCATCCGTCTCCCCCGGCTTGAATCCTTCACGCTTACCGATGAGCTGATCGGGGAGTCCGTATTCGCCGGAACGATCAAGGGCTTCGATCTGGAGCTGCTGGAGAAGACCGGGTGGGACGAGTCGAATGGCCAACCGGTGACAGAGCTTCCCGCTCCGGTTGCTGGCGAGGGGCAGAAGCAGATGCTGCGCGTCGGCCTCCGGTGGCCCTCGCCGACTCCGCGCGCACCGCTCTACGTATGGCTTCGCGGCGATACAGCCGGACGGCAAACGCGTCTTCGGTATTGAAGCTTGCGGGTAGAGTAAGCGTGCTGGTTAGAAGCCCTGCAAAAGGTGGCCCAGCTTTTCTTTCTTGGTCCGGAGGTAGGCCTGAGTGGAGTCGGAGGGCGCGACTTCACAAGGCACCCTCTCGGCAACGCTGATGCCTTCCCGCTCAAGCGCCTGAATCTTGTCGGGATTATTCGACAGCAGCCGGACGCTGGAGATCCCGAAAAACTTCAGAATTCCCGCCGGGAGCTCATAATTCCGAAGATCGGCCTCAAATCCGAGCCGTTCGTTCGCTTCAATGGTGTCTGCCCCGGCATCCTGCAGCTCGTAAGCCCGCAGTTTATTCAGCAGACCGATCCCGCGGCCTTCCTGGTGCTCGTAAATCAGAATTCCCCGGCCTTCCTCGGAAATCAGATTTAACGCGATCTCAAGCTGGGCTCGGCAGTCACAGCGAAGACTGTGAAAAACGTCGCCGGTCAAACATTGGGAATGTATGCGAACCAGGGGCGGATCCTGCGACGTCACGTCGCCCATTACCAGGACAATTGCCTCTTCGGTCTTTCCGTTGGAGCCGCGTTCGAAGCCGTAAATTCGAAAACGTCCAAAACGGGTGGGGAAATTAGCTTCCGCTACCTTGCGGATACTACTACTCGACTGACGGGCACTGTTCATTACGCCGCGCGGACAACCTCATTTCAAAAGAGGAACGCTAAGCCTTATTATAATGTTCCCCAGATCCGAATGGAGCAGCACCTCGTCATCCTATTGGTAAAGCTGGCGGTTGCCGCTTCACTTGCAAGCATCCTCGTCCGCTGGGGAGCGTTCCAAAGAACTTTGATGCGCGAGCAGCGCACGCTGATTCAGCGCGTTCACCTCGCCTTGAGCCTCTCCGCCATCGTCGGCGCAGGCGTCGCCACCAGGGTGGTGACTCGCCAGTATCAGGCGGTCGACCTGGGTCTCGAAGGAAGCATCCTGGCAGGGATTCTCGGCGGCTATGTCACCGGATTGCTCTCCGGCGTCCTGATCTCCATTCCCGCGATGCTGAATGGAGAGTATGTCTCGATGCCGCTCCTCGCCGGACTTGGCACGCTCGGAGGGCTTCTGAGAGATTGCGCTCCACATACAGAGGAAATCTGGCGGTTCTCCCCGTTCCTGGATCTGAGCTTGTACCGGCTGCTGCGCGGTCAGATGGATTTTCGACGCGCGGCATTTCAATTGTTCTGCCTGCTGGCGATTGTCTTTGCGGAGTTCTTGCGCACGGCCTTAGCTCATATTGCCGGCTTCAAGCTATTCACGCTGCATCCTTCCTGGCCGGATGCCCACCCATTCAGCATCGTCGCGGTCTACATCACGACGGTGTTCGCTGTAACACTTCCGCTGAAGATTTGGAACAACACCAGAAACGAACGCAAGCTCGAAGCGCAAGGGAGGCTGCTGACCGAAGCCCGGCTGGAGGCTTTGAGCACACAAATCAACCCACATTTTCTGTTCAACACGCTCAACTCGGTCTCTTCTCTGATCCGGACGAATCCCGAGCAGGCGCGGATGGTCGTGTACAAGCTCTCCAACATCCTTCGCCGCCTGCTGCGAAAGCACGACAATTTCACACCTCTAAGCCAGGAACTGGCCTTCATCGACGACTACCTGTCGATCGAGGTAGTGCGCTTCGGCGATAAACTACGGGTTGAAAAAGATATCGACCCGGAAACGCTCACATACCTCGTCCCTAGCATGGTGCTGCAGCCAATTGTGGAAAACTCCATCCGTCACGGGTTGAGCAAGAAAGTGGACGGAGGAACGCTCCGTATAAAAAGCCGGTTATCGAACGGACGGCTGCAACTGCTGATAGAGGACAATGGTCTGGGGATTCCTGAAGCAAGGCTTGCTACGCTTTTTGATGCAGGAATCGGAGTAAGCAACGTCAATGAGCGGTTAAAGGTGCTGTTTGGAAACGATTACTGCATGTCGATCGACAGCAAACCCGGCGAAGGGACCCGCACGGAGATCGATTTGCCGGCCCTACAGAACGAATTAGCCGCGGTGTAGCGAGGAACATGGCTGATCTCACACGTCTTGATCTGGAAGTTCTCACGACTCGCGTCGACAGGCTGCCGCAAACGATTGCGGATCGCACCCGGCGCATCTACGACCGGATGAGCTTCGTTTATCCGCTATCCACATACTTCTTTCATTCGAAGGCTCATCGCACGGCGCTTGAGATGTCCGGGATCCGCGACGGAATGCGGGTTCTGGAGGTCGCCACAGGCTCAGGCGAGATGTTTCGCCGGCTGGTGAAGCGGAATCCGAACGGGCACACCTTGGGCCTGGACCTTTCGCCGAACATGGCGGCAAGGACGCAGCGCAACATCCGCCGGGAGTTTCCAAACGCCAAAGCGCACTGCAAAGCAGTGGATGTAAGAAATCTCCCATTCCGGCAGGGAACGTTTGATGCAGTGGTGTGCTGCTATTTGCTTGAGCTCCTTAGCGCAGACGATATCGTGCGATCCCTCAGAGAAATTTATAGGGTGACCAAGGAGGGTGGCATTTTTACGCTCGTCCTGATCGGCGAGAACGCAGACTTCTTCAACCGCGCCTACCGGATGTGCGGCCAGATTGCACCCGCGTTCTGGGGCAGGCAAGTGGAGCGCCGGGCAAGCGAATTCATCGAGGACGCAGGCTTTCGCATCAAAGCGGATCGAACGGTAAGGCAGAGCTTTTATCCTTCCCGCGTGGTGGTGGCGCAGCGCTAGACTGACATCGAGCAGGCACACAAACGACGGCCTTCCGGCGCACTGCGAACTGTCCGGGCAAGGCGATGCATCCCAGTGTTCCCTGTAGTAAAGTAGCAGGGCCGAAGGAGTAGCCCTAATGGATTCGGACCGCAGAGACTTCCTCAAGGGGACAGTGGGCGCCCTCGCCGCGGCGCCTATGTTCGTACCCAAATCGGCTTGGGGCGCCAATGATCGCGTGACCTATGGAGTCATCGCTACGGGTGGCCGCGGCCGATACCTCAACAACAAGTTCTCTCAACTCGGCGCTCAATGCGTGGCCCTGTGCGACGTCTACGAGCCGCACCTCGAGGCCGCAAAGAAGCAATCTCCGGATGCGAAGACGTATGTCGCCCATGAAGACTTGCTTGCGCAACCGGGCATCGATGCAGTAGTGATCGCCAGTCCAGACCACTGGCACTGCCAGCATCTGATGGACTCTCTGGCCGCCGGCAAGGACGTATATCTGGAGAAGCCTCTGTCAAAGTCGCTCGAAGAAAGCGCGCGAATGGTGGAGGCGGTGCGCAAGAGCAATCGCGTCGTGCAGATTGGAATGCAGCGCCGCAGCGCCGAATCGATTATGAAGGCCAAGAAGCTTGTCGACGACGGCGTGCTCGGCCGCATTACCTTGGTGAAACCGCAGTGGCACTGGAATATCGCTCAGCCGCTCGACAACTCTCCTCTGCCGGGCAAGCTCGATTGGAAGCGATTCCTTGGCAACGCCAAAAAGCGCGAGCTCGAACCGATGCGGTTCCGCAGATGGCGTTACTTCTGGGACTATGCCGGCGGCAACATGACGGACCAGGGCACGCATCTGATGGACGTCGTCCAGTGGTTCACCAAATCCGGCCCGCCCAAATCCGCGATCATGCACGGTTACGTCGCCAAGATGATCGGCGCCGAGCATCCGGAGGTTTTCTGCGCCGTCTTCGAGTATCCGGACTTCATGGTGACGTGGACTTTGGATTACTGCAATTCGTTCCAGAACGGATGGTCGATCACGTTCCTCGGCGACAAGGGCACGATGATTCTCGACGAGGACGGCTACCGCGTGTACAAGGAGCCCTGGAAAGACAACCAGACTCCGATCTATGAAGAAAAGGCCCCGGTGCCCGTGGAAAGCCACATTCAGAACTTCCTCGACTGCATCAAGTCTCGCAAGCAGCCGAACTGTACCGTTGAGATCGCGGCGCAGGCCGTCGCAGGACCTCACCTCGCCAATCTTGCCTTCCTGAAAGGCAAGCAGATGAAACTTTCAGCAGACGGCGTGAAAGCAAGCTAAGCAAGTTGCCTTGAGGTGCGTATCATGCGTGCCTCAAGGCTCCTCCAGCGACAGGCTGTTATTCAGCTTCGTGCGATCTCGTTGAACCGCCGCAGCCTTGAGGCGGCGCACCTCCGCAAATTCCTCATTCGCCTTCCCCCGATTTCCCAGCGCCTGGTAAATCCGTCCCCTCAGCATCCGTACCGCCTCATGCTGCGGAAGGATCGCGGCCGCCACGTTAATCAGCTTCAGGGCTTCGGCATGATGTCCGTCGCGATGTTCAATGCGCGCGAGTTGATAGTAGGGGTCCGCGTAGTTTGCCCGGAGTTCCGCCGCCCGCCGGAGGAAGCGCTTCCCCTTTGGACTGTCGCCATTACGGTCATAAAGCACGCCGAGCTGATAGACCGACTCGGCATCTGTGGGAGACACAGCCACGGCCTTCTCCAGATACGCAATGGCCTGGGCATCGTTATTCTCAAGCAAGTACAGCCGCCCGACCGCCGCGAGCGCCGGAGCCAGATTGGGCTGGACTGCAAGAGCCTTCACGAACTCGTCCCGCGCCTGGCTGAACCGCCCCTCCCGATAGTAGAGGAGCCCTCGCAGCAGGCTGAACTGCGCGGTCTGCGCTGAAACTGCCCCAAGCAGTTCCTCTCCGCGCTTGGCATTGCCTGCTCTCAGGTGGGCGTAGGCGAGAGAGAAGACCACCGAAGGCTCCGCAGGAGTCTTTGCATACACGGCTTCGAGTTCGGGAATTCCCGCTTTCCAGTCGCCCGACTCAACCAAGCACAGGCCGAGAAGCTGGCGCGCGCGCAGCTCGTTCGGACGGCGGGCGAGAAACGTGCGAAGAGACTGCGACGCCTCAACCATCTTCCCCGATCGCAGCTGAGCAACAGCCAGGTTGAAGTGCACCTCGACTAGCGCGGGATTCACGCCGAGCGCCTTCCGGTAGAGAGCGATCGCAGTGTCGTACTCCTCCCTGCGTGAGTGAACCGCCGCAAGGTTGCTCAAAGCCTCCGCGGATTTCGGATTGTGTTTCAGATGCTCGCGAAAATACGTTTCCGCCGCGCCAAAGTCCCCCCTGGAAAACGCCTGTTGGCCGAGAGCAAGCGCGTCCTGGGCCGGCAGAGGAAGAGACACAAGCAGGAGCAAAAGAAACAACACGCTAATAGTGAATCACAAGGGGAGACCGGCGGCGGCCCCTCGAGGAGCCGCCGCGGATAGGGCTAGAAGTAGAATTTGGCGGCAAGCTGAATCACGCGGGGATCGCGCGTCGCAGTGATCGCGCCAAAGCCGAAGCGTCCTCCGCCTCCGCCGACCGCCGCAGGTAGATTGGTCAAGTTTCCATTCAGATCAAAGGTTGCCGTGCGCTCAAAGTCGGAGAAGCGGACCTGGTTGAACGCGTTGAACATCTCCAGACGAAGCTGCAGGTAGCGCGATTCGCCGGCAATCGGGATGTTCTTGAAGACGGAGATATCCCAGACGTAGTCACCGGGCCGCCGTATAAGCCGCGGAGCTGAGTCGAAGCCCTGGCTAGTCCCCGGCGCCGGCATCCCGAACACGCTGGTATTGATGTACGCGTATTGATCCTTCGGTCCGCTGTTCGGATCTCCGGTCACCATCACGCGCGGCGCAATGTTTTCAGAGCCAGTCCAGCGCCGGTTCCGCTCCGCGTCGCCGACGTTCCGGATCGACATGGTGATGTTGTCCGGCTGCCCGGTGATCATCTGAGTGATACCGCTAAGCACCCAGCCGTTGAACACCAGGCGGCCAAGCGGGTTGTCGAGGAAATTGCTTCCTCGAGCCAGCCTCGGGATGTCCCAGACGTAGTTGACGACGAAGTTATGTGTCCGGTCGAAGAAAAGCGGGCCGTAATCCGCCACGCGGCTCTTCGTAGGATGGAGCACGTCCCCATCGCCGCTCGCCACACCGAGCGCCTTGGACCACGTGTAGGCGAGGCCGAACGTGAATCCGCGATTGAGCCGCCGCGTCACACCCACCTGGAGCGAATGGTAATTCGAGGAAGAGCCGAATGTGGTAATGCGCGCGTCACCGTAGCCGACGTAGGGCCGGTAAAAGTTGACCGGCAGATTAGTAGTGCCGTCAAACTTCGGGTTGGGGTTCGTCGGATCCTGCGTGGAGGGCAGGAACGCGCTGCCCAGGGGAGCCATGTTGGGATCCACAATGGCAAGCAGGTGACGGCCGACCGAGCCGACATAGCCCACATCCAGCAAAACGCCCGAGGGCAATTCGCGCTGAACCGAGACATTCCAGTTGTAGGTTGTCGGAACATGGCCGTTGACGTCAAAGCCTCGCACGTTCTGCGGGAAGAAGACGCCCTGCGCGGTCGCGAGGTCGCTCAGGTTGCCGTAGTAGAACGTCGGGCTCTTCGTGGACGGCGGGTTCGGCAGCATGTCAAAGACCGGATTGCCCTGGAAGCGGTCATAGAAGACGCCGCCTCCGGCTCGCAGGACAAACTTCTCCGCGAACTGATACGCGATTCCCAGCCGTGGGGCGTAGTGAATTCCGCGATCTCTGATCAACCCCTGCGGTACGCCGGCCTGCCCTTCCCGGGCCATTCCATTTGCGTAGATACCGTCGATAAATCCATTTCCAACAGGTACGATTGACCCGATCAGGGCCGCGGGCAGCAGTTCTCCGGTGACCGGATTGCGGCCCACAACGGCACCGTCTGCGTTGAGGAAGCGTTGCACGAGAATCGCTCTTGCCGACGGGTCGTAGAGCGATGGCTGGAACGAAGCCGTCTGATCGGCCGCATCGTGCTGGGGTTGAATCCAGTAGAAACGGATGCCGAGGTCGAGCGTCAGCTTCCGGGTCGCTTTCCAGGTGTCCTGGACATACCACTCCACGTTGTAACTTCGGTATTTTCCGTTCAGGACAACGTTGGACTGCTGGACACGCTGATAGTTCCCCAAGAGAGCGTTCGCGAAAGCCCATCCTGTGTCGCCTGGATTCTGCTGATCCCGGTCGAACCAGATATTGCCATTGACGGAAGTGAAGGCCGTCTGATCCTTTTGACTGTAGTGGATGAACAGGCCGGCCTTGAAAGCATGGGAGCCCCAGACCTTGCCGACGTTGTCGGTGAACTCCCAGATGCGGTTGAAGTTGCGGAACGGAGTGCCGTTGAAGCCCGTAAACGGAGCGTTCGGCACGCCGCCGAAACGCCAGTTCTGCACCAGACCCAGCGGGTCTGCATCCGGAAACGGCATTTTGTAGCTGAGATTCAGCTTGCTGCGGTCAAAGGCGTCATCGACAGGGTCGATATTGAGTCTGTTGTAACTCGTCCCAAAGATAAACTCATTCGTCAGAGTCGGATTTACAATCGTAGTAACGTTCGTAATGAAACTCCATCCCGGAGTGCCGAAGTTCATCGCCCCGAAGGGAATGTTGTAATCGGCGTTCCACTGCCCGTAAGGGCGGTTCTCTTCCCGGGTGTCATTCACCAGCCGCGCGAATATCCGCCAGTTATCGGTGATGTTATAGTCGCCGCGAGCGATCTCCTGGCGGACCGGGAGATTGTGCGACACCTGACTTTGATAGTTAAAGTTGGGAGCTACGCCGAGGCGGTTCGGCAGGGGGTAGAAGTTGAGAATCTTCACGCCGTCCGGATGCAGCCTGCTCTGAGGAATCACATTGCCAGGGAAAGGACTCTTGTTATTGAGCGGATCGAAAATCCGAACGGGCGATCCGTCGCCCTCCCGGCTTTGAGAGAAATCGCCGCGGCGCTCCAGTTCGGTCGGCACCGTCACGCTGCGCAGATCATTGGGAACGAGCTGCCGCTGGAACTCCTGCGCGAAGAAGAAGAACAGCTTGTCTCGATTGCGATTGAAGTTACCGGGCAGCAGCACCGGACCGCCGATGTTGTACCCGAACCAGTTCTGGCGCCGGAGAGGCCGCTGGCGGCCTTCCATGTTGTTGCGCCACTCGTTGGCATTCAAACTTTCGTGCCGGTAAAACCAGTAGGCCGTGCCATGGAAATCTTTAGTGCCGCTCTTAGTCACAATGTTGATCGCGGCGCCGGAGGAACGCCCGAATTCCGCTGGCTGCGAGTTCGTGATGATCTTGAACTCGCCGATGGCATCCAGGTTGACCTGGGTGTGCGTGCCGCCGTTCGACCCGGTATCCACGTTGTTGACCCCGTCGAGCGTCAGATTGTTCTGATTGCCGCGGTTTCCGTTCGCCTGGATACCGCCAAGGCCGCCTGTGTAGACAATGCCCGGAACAGTGCGGACAATGTCCAGAAAGTTACGCGACTGTACAGCGATGTCCACAACCTGGCGGCCAGTCACAATGCCCGCACGTTCCGCGCTTTGCGTCTGAAGGGTAACAACGCTGCCCTCAACAGTAACAGTTTCCGTTACTGCGCCCACGTCGAGAATGATATCAGGCAGGGCAATACGATCATTCGCGAATACCTTAATCTCGCGCTGTTCGTATTTCTTGAATCCTGGAGCCTCAATGACTAAGTCGTAGACAGCAGGTTGTACGGGCGTGAAGACGAAGCGGCCCTCCGCATTCGTTAACATCTCGCGGGTATCACCTTGCGCCCGGTTAATGAGTACGACTTTGGCACTTACAATAGCGGCTTGCTGGCTATCGCGTACTGAGCCACTGATGGATCCCGATACCTGTTGCGCTTCCGCTTGTAATCCCGCCAGCAAAGCGACAAGGCAAGTGACAAGACAAACGAGGTAAGACGGAGTTCTCCCTGAAGACATGGTTCCTCCTGAAACGTGGGATTACAGACACTTCTGGGATCAGCCCCAACCAATCCTGGGACGGAATTATATATCAACCGTTGAGCAAAGCAAGGGCAAGTTAGCTTAAAGCTATAGGAAATTGAAGTAAGGCTGGATTGTTACGACTAATGTAAGTAATGTTACAGCTTAGGCGGGCCAGGACTCCGTAATTTCGAATACGTAGGAAACGACCCTTTCAACGGACGCTCCCTCGCTCATCACACGGTATGCCGCGACAGCGTCCCTGCCCGAAGCGACGGTATCGTAGACGACGAAGGTGCCAGGAACGTCCTCCCAGCCGTCTGCGGAAAAGCCCGCCGCGCCCATGATGGGACCTGGATTGATTGCGAGAGTTCCGTTGATCTGAGAGACGGCGAAGCGGTGATTGTGGCCGTAGCAGACGACATCGTAGAGGCCGGAATGCGCCATTGAGCGGGCGATCCCGTCGAAATGATTCACGCCAATCTTGCGGCCGCCGAGCTCCAGCTCCGCGATCTCGCCGTGCGCCTGCACCCTGCTGTCGCACTTCCTCGTGATGCGATACAAGTCCGCGTCATTGTTGCCGAATACGATGTGCACCTGCCCTGGAAAGGTACGAAGGCGATCCACAACGAAAGGAGAACAAAGATCGCCGCAACAGATCAGGGCTTCGCAATCGCGCGCGCGGATGCTCTCCAGAGCGGCGGCCAGATTCCAGAGGTTGTCGTGAATATCGGACAGGATCGCGATACGCATAAGTCCGTACGGGAAAACTTAGCGAACGACGCCTTCAAGCGGGCTGCTCGCCGTAGCGTAGAGCTTCTTCGGCATACGTCCAGCGAGATAAGCGAGACGTCCCGCCTCGACGGCATGCTTCATTGCCTGCGCCATCTTTACGGAATCCTCCGCGGCGGCGATCGCAGTGTTGAGCAGCAGGCCGTCGTAACCTAACTCCATGGCAATCGCGGCATCCGAAGCGGTACCGACCCCGGCATCGACGATCAGCGGCACCTCGGTGATCATTTCACGGAGAATCCGCAGATTCGATATGTTCTGCACGCCCATGCCGGACCCGATCGGGGCAGCGAGAGGCATGACAGCGGCCGCGCCGGCATCGATAAGCTTCCGGGCATTCACCAGATCGTCGTTCGTGTAGGGAAGAACGACAAAACCCTCTTTGACCAGCACACGGGTCGCTTCCAGCAAACCCTCGTTGTCCGGAAACAAGGTTTTCTCGTCCCCGATCACCTCCAGCTTGATCCAGTTGGACAAGCCCACCTCACGCGCCAGCCTGGCCGTCCGGATGGCCTCCTCGGCGGTATAGCAGCCGGCAGTATTCGGCAGAATGAAGTACTTGGAGCGGTCAATATAATCGAGCAGGCTCTCCTTGGAGCGGTCGTTGAGATTGACGCGCCGTACCGCCACAGTCACCACTTCTGCGCCGGAGGCCTCGTGGCAACGCGCCATCTCCTGGAAACTGCGGTACTTACCGGTTCCAACGAAGAGGCGGGACCGGAATTCGCGATCCGCAATTCGAAATGTGTCGCTCATAACACCTTCATTGTAGAGCCTTCGATCCGGCTCTACAGTTTCAGCAACGCCCGCAAGCGCTTGGTTTGCACCCGGCTGACCGGAATCTCCGTCTGCCGCTTGTCATCCATCTTTAGCTGGTAGGAGGACTTGAACCAGGGAATCACTTCGCGGATCCGGTTGATGTTTACCAGGAACGACCGGTGCACGCGCCAGAAAATGTCGGGGTCAAGATTCGACTGCAGCTCTTCAATGGTGCGGTAGTTGGAATGTCCTTCGATTGTGGTCGTGACCACCGTGATGAGTCCGTCCTCGATGGTCGCGTAGATGACATCCTGCGCATCTACGATGAAGTTGCGATTATTGGCCTTTACGAGCAGCTTGGTCCGCTGGAGGGTGGGCTTTTGCTGAGGAAGGGCTTCCGGAGCCGGGCGGTTCTTCTCACTGATAATCCGGCGCGCGCGTTCGACCGTAACGGCGAGCCGTTCCCGCTCGATCGGCTTCAGCAGGTAGTCCATCGCCTCGAGACGAAACGCCTCGATGGCGTATTGATCGTAGGCTGTAGCCAGGATGAAGTGCGGGAGCGGGACGTTCCTCTCCCGCAGCTTCTGGATCACGCCCAGCCCGTCCAGCCCGGGCATCTGAACGTCAAGGAAGACAAGGTCGGGCTCGAACTCCTCAATCAGCTCAATGGCTTCAAGCCCGTTGGCTCCGGTGCCTGCTACTTCAATGTCGGGGAAATCGCGGAGAAGATAGATCAACTCGTCCCGCGCCAATTGTTCATCATCGACCAGAATCGTCGAAATGCTGCTCGTCGCGCGACCTTGCATTAAGCTGCTAGTATAGCATTCAGGCCATTTTTGTAAGTGTTGCCCGCCGCGGACTCCGCCGGCTCGGCCTGCCGCGTTGTTCGCGAAGAGGAGTTGATTTTGTCGACTGAGAATGTCCGCATCGCTCCAGCGGAGGGGAAGCTCGGAATTCTGATTCCGGGAATTGGAGCGGTAAGCACTACGTTTATTGCCGGCGTCGAAGCAGTGAAACGCGGCCTGGCAGAACCCGTCGGTTCCCTCACACAGCTCGCGACCATCCGCCTCGGCAAACGCACGGAGGGACGGACTCCACGAATCAAAGATTTTGTTCCTCTTGCCAGTTTGAACGACCTGGTTTTCGGCGGCTGGGATATTTACGAGGACAATGCCTACCAGGCAGCGCTAAAGGCACGCGTGCTCGACGAGCCCTTGCTCGAACAGGTAAAGGAGCCGCTTTCAGCGATCAAGCCGATGAAAGCCGTCTTTGACCGCGAGTACGTCCGCCGGATTGACGGTCCAAACGTGAAGCAGGGCGGCTCGAAGATGGACTATGCCGAGATGCTGATGGACGACATCCGGAACTTCCAGAAGTCCACCGGCGCCTCGCGCATGGTCATGATCTGGTGCGGGTCGACCGAAGTGTTCCGCCGGCCGACGCAAGTGCACCAGACGCTCAAGGACTTCGAGTGCGGGCTCCAGAAGAACGACCCGGACATCGCGCCCAGTCAGATCTATGCTTATGCAGCGCTGAAGATGGGCATTCCGTATGCCAACGGCGCCCCCAATCTGAGCGCCGACGCTCCGGCGCTGGTCGAACTGGCTCGCGACCGTCAGGTGCCGATTTGCGGAAAGGATTTCAAGACCGGCCAGACGTTCATGAAGACGCTCCTCGCGCCAGGCTTAAAAGCCCGGATGCTTGGCGTGTCCGGCTGGTTCTCGACCAACATCCTTGGAAACCGGGACGGCGAGGTCCTCGACGATCCGGGGTCCTTCAAGAGCAAGGAAGAGACCAAACTCTCGGTCCTTGAGCAGATCCTCCAGCCGGATCTGTATCCGAACCTGTACAAGGACCTCTATCACCTTGTCCGCATCAACTACTATCCGCCGCGCGGCGACGCCAAGGAAGGCTGGGACAACATCGATATATTCGGGTGGCTCAACTACCCGATGCAGATCAAGATCGACTTCCTCTGCCGTGACTCGATCCTCGCCGCGCCGCTCGTTCTGGACCTTGTGCTCTTCCTCGATCTGGCGCAGAGGGCAGGAATGCGGGGTATACAGGAGTGGCTCAGCTTCTACTTCAAAGCTCCGATGACGGCTCCTGGACTCTATCCCGAGCACGACATCTTCATTCAGCTGATGAAGCTGAAGAATACGCTCCGGTGGATGCGGGGAGAAGATCTCATCACGCACCTCGGTCTCGAATACTACGACTAGTGCTGCCTCAATGAGAGTTCTCGTTATCGGCGGCACTCTCTTCATCGGCCGCCGCCTCGTCGGCGAGCTGGTCAAGACCGGCCATGAAGTGACGGTGATGCACCGCCACGCGGAACACAACCTCGGGCGGAAGGTCGGGAATCTCATGGCCGACCGGAACGACCCCGAATCGGTGCGGCAGGCCGTGAAGGGTAGGCAGTTTGACGTTGTCTTTGACAATGTCTACGACTGGGAACGAGGAACGACAGCGGCACAGGTAGAAGCGACAGCGCAAGCCTTTGGCGAGGGCCTCAAGAGGTACATCTTCATGTCGAGCGTAGCCGCCTACGGCGATGGCTTGAACCATCACGAAGACGATCCGCTCGCACCCGACACCCATCCGGAAGCATACGTGCGGAACAAGGCGATGAGTGAACGCGCCCTGTTCCGCCTCCACCAGCGCTCCGGCCTTCCGGTAGTTACCCTCCGTCCACCCTACATCTACGGCCCCGAGAATCCCTACTATCGCGAGGCGTTCTTCTGGGATCGCCTCCGCGCCGGACGTCCGATCATCCTGCCGGGGGATGGCCGCCGGCTCATGCAGTTCGTTCACGTGAAGGATCTCGTCTGGGCGTGCATGAAAGTGATGGAGGAACCGGCCGCGGTGGGCAACAGTTTTAACATCGCCAATCCGCGGCCGGTGACTCAGCTGGAACTGGTTCAGGCGCTTGGGAAGGCAGCCGGGAAGGAGCCGCAGATGGTGAAGGTCCCGAGGGAGCTGATTCACCAGGCAGGGGGCCATCCGATGGGCCCGCTCCTCTACTTTGGCTTCTACTACGATATGCCGCCGATAACGCAGCTCGTCACGAAAGCGCAGCGGGTGCTGAAGTTTAAGCCGACGCCTTTTCTCGAAGGCCTGAAGGAAACCTATCGCTGGTATGTGCGGCACAACGGCTTTCCGCCGCCCGACTACAGCTTTGAAGACTCGCTGCTCGCGAAGGTTTCTTAAAGCGGCGTCCTCATCTTCCCTTGCTCGCTCTCAAACGCGGCGAGCGCGGCATGCGCCGTATTTGCATGAATCGCTACGGTGTCGCTGAGCCGGCGCGCGTATCCGCCGGCGAGCGTCACGACAACGGGAATCTTCCGGCGCAGAGCCGTTGTCATGACGAGCAGATCGCGCTGCCTTAGCCCTTCCATACTCAACGACAATCCGCCGAGCTGGTCTTCCCTGTAGGGGTCCGCCCCGGCGACATACATCAGGATGTCCGGCTGAAATTTGGCGATGGCCGTTTCGTAGGGACCTTGCAACCGCTCCAGGTACTCGGCATCGCCAACGCCATCCTCGAGGTGGATATCAATGTTCGACGGAGGCTTCACCGCCGGATAGTTATTGAATTGATGGATCGAGAGCGTGAAGACGCTATCGTCATTGGCAAAGATCGCGGCGGTCCCATTGCCGTGATGGACGTCGCAGTCGACAACCATCGCTCGCCGGATTAATCCCTCCTGCTGTAGAACGCGAATCGCGACCGCTACGTCGTGGATTGCACAGAATCCTTCGCCATGACCGGGAAAGGCGTGGTGAAAGCCGCCTCCAATGTTGAATCCGATTCCGTGCCGCAGTGCAAGACGGCCCGCGAGCGTCGTACCGCCGGCAGCCAGGAAGAAACCCTCAACCATCTGCCGGGAGTATGGGACTTCCAGCTTCAGGATCTCCATGTAGCTCAACGTCCCGTTCTTGAGGCGGTCCACCCACCCCTTTTCGTGCACAAGAAGGATGGCTTCGTCCGGAGCGGGTTCGGGCGAAACAATATCCTCAGGCGCGGCAAACCCCTCGCTCAGCAGTTGTTCCCGGATCAATCTGTACTTCTGGCTAGGGAAGACGTGATCCCCGAAGTTGACGTCGTAGCCATCGTGATAAATCAGGCGGAAGGGCAACATGCACTGTGGGCGAGCGGTTCAGTTCAAAGTGGTGTAGTCAAGAGATGGTCGGGGCGGCCGGATTCGAACCAGCGACCCCCTGCGCCCAAGGCAGGTGCGCTACCAGACTGCGCCACGCCCCGACATCCGAAGCTTCCTTGATTTTAAACTACTTCCTGAACACCGCGCACACCCCGCGAAGTTCCCCGCGCGATCTCCCCTCTAGTGCACAAGCTTGAATCCGATCTGCGTGCCCATTTTCATGGTAAAGGCCAGTTGAATGTTCAAATAGGCGAGCGGCTCCAGCACGCGGGCGTTCCGTAGCGGTCCGGCGTCCACCGGGTCGAATCCGATGTCACGGCCCATCGCCAGGACTTGCTCCTTGGCGCCCTGATCGTCGCCGGCTGCAAACAGGGAGATAGGGGTGCTCTGGACATGCCCCGTCGACATATGGTGGGCGAACACCGTATTGAACGCCTTCACGACTTTGGCGGCAGGCGCCTTCTTTTGAAGCTCCTCCGCCCCGCTTGTGGAAAAGCCAAGGGCGAGTTCCATGTCTGACGTGAAGGGGTTCGTCACATCGATGAGCAGCTTGCCGTTTACGGCATTGCCGAGCGAGCGGAGCGCATCGTCGATCGCGCCGTATGGTACTGCAAGGACGATGACGTTGCCCCATTCGGCTGCCTCACGCACGACTTGCGGCTCCTTGCCAACTGCCCTCACTTCATAGCCTGCTCTTTCCAGCCCTTCCCGCAGCGCGCCGCCTACGCGCCCCTTGCCAATGATTGCAACCCTCGGTTTCACGATGCACCTCCCCTAATGCATGCTGCCCTAGTTCGATGTGAAAGTCGACCCTCTACTTCAGAGCTGTTAGACCGAACCGGAGCATATCTGTGTCAGACGACATAGGTTTACGGCGCGGGCGGCCGTAGCCGGGTATTCGTGCGACGCATACCGAGGTTCCTGGCGCTGCGAACCCGATCGCCGGCCTGACGATCTTGTTCGTAGCCAGGCGGGGTCTGTTCTCGTCTATGGTGCGTGGGAAGCGCGAAGGAATCGTCTGTTTCAACGTGCTGCTCTCCCAATCCCCGGCGTCTACAATGAAGTGACAACGAATGCGGCAAGGAACAGCAGCCCTCTCCTTGAGGGAGGCGCTACCGTTCGGGTTCTCCGCGAAGCCGGCCGGTATACGGTTGAGGTCGCCGGACGCGTAACAGTCGGATCCTCACCGGGCCTCCGCTCGGCGCTGCTCAAGCTGCTCCGGAGCGGCGCAGCTCAAGACCTTGTCGTCGATCTGTCGGAAGTGTCCTATCTGGATACGTCAGGCATCGCAACCCTGCTGGAGGCTCTGAAAGCCGCGCTCGAGCATTCTGTAACGCTTCGCCTTGCAGGTGTTGGCGGCCAGCCTCGCATCCTCGCGGAAATCATGGAGCTGGGCGCAATCTTTCATGCCGCAGGAGCGGAGGTGGAGTTCCGTTGACCTCGCCAGGACAAGCGAAGAGCCCACCGGCACGCTGGCTGGAGTATGTTGGCGCGTTAACAATCCAGTTCTGGACCGTGATCCGCCAGCTTCGCCATGTGTTCCCGTTCGTAGGGAAACCGCGGCGCTGGCGTACGACCGTGCAACAGATGTATGCGATCGGAGCGAGCGCTCTGCCGATGGCAGGCACGATGTCCTTTTTCACCGGCATGATCCTCGCGCTTCAAAGCGCCGCCGAATTGCGGCGCTTCGGCGCCATGGAGCTGGTTGTCAATCTGGTCGCGGTCGCATTCACCAGAGAACTGGGTCCGCTGATTACGGCCATAGCCGTGAGCGGGCGGTCGGCGTCGGCCATATCAGCCGAGATCGGAACAATGGTCGTAACCGAAGAGGTAGATGCTCTTCGCGTCATGGGGCTCGACCCGGTGGAATTCACCTTCGCGCCGAAGTACCTTGCGGCTTTAATCACCATCCCGTGCCTGACCGTCCTCAGCACTCTCAGCGGCATCTTTGCCGGGTACCTCTTTCTGGCCTTCAGCATCGACATGAGCTTTCGGGTTTACGTCCAACGCGCCGCCGAAGCGGTTCAGCTACGCGACGTAGGACTGACGCTCGTGAAGAGTCTCGCCTTCGCGTCCATCATCGTTCAGGTGGGCTGCCTGGAAGGTCTCCGGGCGCACGGAGGACCCCAGGGCGTGGGACATTCGACAACGGTCGCGGTCGTGAAGGCGACGTTCCTCATCATCCTTGTCGATCTCATAGCGACCGGGATCTTTTACGCAATGGGATGGAGCGCCGTCGAATGACTGCGAATGCCGGCGAGCGCGTGATTTGCATACGCAATGTATCGGTGTCTTACGGCTCAAGGCACGTGCTGAAGGATATCGATCTGGATATCTACCGAGGAGAAATCCTGGTCCTGCTCGGAGGAAGCGGGTCCGGAAAGACGACTTTGCTGAAACAGGTGCTCGGCCTCCTCAAGCCCGACACCGGAACCATCAGGATCAACGGCGTGGACATCACAACCTGCCCGGAATCCGAACTCGCCGCAATTCGCCGCCACGTTGGCGTGGCCTTTCAGGAGGCAGCCCTTTTCAATTCTCTGTCCGTCGAGGAGAACGTCGCCCTTCCATTGCACGAGCTCACACATCTCGCCGATTCCACGATCAGCCTCATGGTCTGGATGAAGCTGAAGGCAGTCGGGCTCGCGGACGCGGCAAAGCTTTTCCCGCCTCAGCTTTCAGGAGGCATGAGAAAACGTGCCGCAGTAGCAAGAGCCATTGCGCTCGATCCGGCCATTCTCGTCCTCGACGAACCGGCTGCGGGACTCGATCCGATTGCCGCAGCGCAGATCGACGAACTCGTTTTGTTCCTGAAACGCGCCTTTCACATGACGGTCCTGATTGTCAGCCACGAACTGGTCAGCGCCCTGCATATCGCCGACCGGCTGGCAATGCTCTATCAGGGCCGCTTAATCGTAGTCGGCACCAGGGAACAATTCCTGGCGAACGCCCACCCGCAAGTCAGGAAATTCCTGGACCGTACACCGGATCCGATTTCGAGAGGAATCGCAGAAGACTTCATAAACTCCTACCTGCGGGCCGGTTAAGCATGAATACTGAGGCAAAAGTCGGCATCTTCGTCGTCGTCAGCCTGTTGGCGCTTGCGGGTGTCATCTACTACATCCGCAACGTGCAGGTGGTGCGAGGGCAAGTCGTGTACAAAACGCACCTGCGGTATGCAGGCGGTCTCGATCGCGGCTCCTACGTGCTTTTCGGCGGCATCAAGGTGGGACAGGTCAAGTCCGTACACCCTTTGTCCGAGGATCCAACCAAGATCGAAATTGTGTTCGAGGTGCAGACCGGCACGCCGCTCAATGCGGATTCAAGAGCGCGCGTAGGAATGATAAGCCTGATGAGCAGCCCGGCGCTCTCAATCACGACGGGAAGCAACACGGCTCGCCGGTTGAAGCCGGGCGAAGTCGTGCCTTCAGAAGAAGCCATCAGCATCGAAGAGGTCACGAAGCGCTTCGCTGTAGTGGCCGAAACGGCGAACAGCCTTCTGGTGGAACTTCGACGTGAACTGCCGGAGCTGACCGGCCAGGCGCGTACGTTTCTCGCCAATCTGAACCAGATCACCGGCCCCCAAAACCAGAAGCAAATTGACATGATCCTCGCGGAAATGAACAAACTGCTGCAGCGCGAGTCGCCCAAGATCGCCCAAATTACAACCCGGCTTTCCGAGCTCGCAAAGCACGCGGACGGACTCGTCGTTTCAGCTCAGCCGGTTGTCACGAGCGCCAACCAGGCAGTCGCCAACATCAACAGCACAGTCGATGCGATCCGCACGCCTCTTGTGAAGGATCTTGAGGAACTGGAACGCACGATCGTGGAGGCTCGCAGACTGCTTGTTACTACGCAGGATATCCTTCGAGGAAACGAAGAAGATGTTGCGGAGACGCTTTACAACCTTCGAACGACATCGGAAAATGTCCGCTCGCTAAGCGAGTCCCTGAAGCAACGCCCCTGGAGTCTCTTTCGTGTCAAACAGCCCCCCGACCGGAAGGTTCCAGAGTGAAGCACAGAAGAAGTTTTTGTTTTCCTCTGGTGCTTGCGTTCGCGGCAACGCTTGTGTCCGGCGGCTGTGAGAAGGTTCGCTATCCCAGGAGCTACATTCTCAACTTTCCGCCGCCGGCTCCACACGCTCTGCCGCCCCCTGGCGCTTTAGGTCCGCTCGCGATCCGCCCGTTTCACTGCCCCGACTACCTCTGCGAAGGCCGCATCGTATACCGCCCGAGCCCGGAGGAAGTCGGACATTACGAATATCACCGCTGGGCGATGAATCCCCGCGACGAGATTACCCAATTCGTCGCAAACACTCTTCGGGCGAGCGGGCTGTTTCGGGGCGTCGTGATTCGGGAGCGCGGCATCGCCGCAACGTACGTGATGAGAGGCAATATCGACCAGTTGGAAGAGGTCGACTATGGCGGCGGCGTCCGCGCGGTGTGTCGAATCTCGGCTCAGCTACTCGACGCGAAGACCGGATCCGTTCTATGGAGCGACACGGCGTCGGAAGCAGTTCCGGTAGGAGAGCGAACCGTAGTCGGTGTCGTGCGCAGCCTTTCGACAGCAGCCCAAGTTACGGTTCAAAGGCTGGTGGATTCTCTGGAAAGGCAATTCGGCTCGCGCGTTCGCTTTCCCCAGGTTCCTTGACCTCGTGGAAGACTCAGGCGTCCTTCGCCGCCGGTAACTGCACTTTGGGCAAACGTGCCTCGAGTTCAGCTCGCCGGGGTTCCAGCCACGGAGGCAACTGGAGCCGCGATCCCAGCGCCTCTGCCGGTTCATCGACAGCAAAGCCGGGCGGGTCCGTCGCAATTTCGAACAAAACGCCTCCTGGCTCCCGAAAGTAAATTGAGTGAAAATACTTGCGGTCTATCACCGGAGTGACGTTGTATGAGTGCAGCGCAGATCGCCACAAGACCTGCTGGTCGTGCGTCGGGGTGCGCCACGCGACGTGGTGCACGGTGCCGATAGAAACGCGCCCCGGCCTGCCATCCGGTGTACACAGAAGATCCACAATTGCTCCGGGTCCGCCCGAACCAATCGAGTAGCGAAACTGATTTCCACGGCTCTCAACCAGCCGGAATCCCAACGTCTCAGTCAAGAGGGCGGCAGTTCTGTCATACCCTTCCTCGGAGAGTGTCACGTGGTGGAAGCCACGGATCGCAAACTCGATGGGTACAGAACCGCCCTCCCACGCCCGATCCGGATTCGCGTCCTTCGAACTCACTAACTCCAGCTGGAGCCCGTCGGGGTCTCTGAACGACAGGGTCCGCTCACCGGTCAAGGACAGGCTTTCTTCGTGGTGAATCGAGTACTCCTGGAATCTCCCTACCCAATACTCCAGCGATCCCTCGGGAACGGCAAATGACGTCACTGTCACCTGCCCTGTGCCGATTCGTCCGGGAGCCCCGCCGGGCCACGGAAAGAACGTCATGATTGTTCCAGGATGTCCCTGCCCGTCGCCATAGTACAGGTGATACGACGCGGGATCATCAAAATTCACAGTTAATTTCACCAGGCGAAGTCCGAGAACCCCCACATAGAAATCGATGTTTCGTTGAGGTTCGCCAGCGATCGCAGTTACGTGATGGATTCCAAGGATGCTTTTCTCCATGGTTCTCCTTTCGCCCGGCGCCTCTGTCTTGCTCCTCGGCGGGCGCTCTAATGCTCAGATAGACTCCCCGCCAGCGGCTGGCGTGACATGAAACTCTTGCCGTCCTTGTCTGACAAAGGAGCGTGATTGAGTCTATTATTGCGCTAGGGGTTTTCGAAATCGACGCGAACCGAAGTGCTGGCGCTATGGCAAACCGAGACGGGCAACCAGAGCCTTATCAGCTAGAGGCCAGAGAAGTGCTCGCCGTATTGGGCACCGACGGCCATTACGGATTGACCGAGGAAGAGGCGCGAAGCCGTCTTCAACGCTACGGCAGGAATGAACTTGCCCAGGCGAGGCGCGTGCCGGGTTGGAGAAGATTCCTCGCTCAATTCGAAGAACCGCTCGTGATCCTCCTGCTGGTTGCAACCGGAATCTCGACGGCAATGTGGATTTACGAGCGCGAAACAGCGGCGCCCTACGAAGCCATGGCCATCTTCGCAGTCGTCATTCTGAACGCGGCGATGGGCTATATCCAGGAGTCCCGGGCAGAATCGGCCGTGGCCGCATTGGCGCAAATGACTGCCGGACGCGCAACCGTCATACGGCAGGGCGAGCGCCGGGCTGTTTCAGCCGCGGAAATCGTTCCGGGCGACATCATCGTTGTCGAGGAAGGGGACAGAGTTCCGGCTGACGCGCGTGTCATCCATTCGGCATCTCTGGAGACTTCGGAGGCCGCTCTCACTGGCGAGAGCTTGCCAGTCGCCAAGGATTCCGCTCCCATCTCCGGCGAGGTCCCGCTCGGGGACCGGGACAACATGATCTTCAGCGGCACGTCGGTGACCTACGGGCGAGGGCGGGCCGTCGTCGTTGCGACGGGCATGAATACCGAAATGGGGCGCATCGCAGGGATGCTGCGAGAGGCCCCCGAGCAGGCCACCCCGCTGCAAAAGGAACTGCACCGCATCGGCAAAATGCTGGGTTTGATTGTCGTAGGCATCGCAGCCGTGATGATCGCAGCGATCCTGCTGGTCGGGCAAGTGCGCAGCTTATCTGCGATGTTCGACGTGTTCATTCTGGGCATCGCCCTCGCCGTTGCAGCAGTTCCGGAGGGTTTGCCTACAGTTGTCACCGTCGTGCTCTCGCTTGGCGTGCAGCGCATGGCGGCGCGGAAGGCGATTATTCGCCGCCTCGCCGCGGTTGAGACCCTTGGCTCAGCCAACGTCATTGCTTCAGACAAGACGGGCACGCTCACGAAGAATGAGATGACGGTGCGCGTTGTCGTGACAGCAAGCGGACGCGTGAGGCTCGGAGGCACGGGGTACGCCCCGGTTGGCGACGTCGAGAGGGAAGAAGGAGGACCGCTCGAGGGCCCGTTGCGGATTGAGCTGGAGCGCGCGCTCGCTGTTGCGGACCGTGCTAACAACGCGGTGTTGCAGGAACAGGACGGCCGCTGGACCGTGCTGGGCGACCCAACGGAAGGCGCCCTGATCGTCGCCGCTCGCAAAGCAGGACTGGAAGCCGAAAAACTGAAGGAACGTTTCAGGCGCGTCGGAGAGGTGCCCTTTTCCTCGGAGAGAAAACTGATGAGCACGGTCCATATCGACGCGGAACGGGAAGGCCACCTGCTCGTGTTTGCCAAGGGCGCACCCGACGTGCTGCTCTCGCGGTGCTCGAAGGAACTGGTCGGAGAAGAAGCACGGCCATTGACGGAGGAACGGCGAAAGCAGATTGCGGCCATCAACGAAGAGCTTGCGGGCCGCGCGCTTCGCACCATCGGCGTCGCCTATCGTTTGATCAGCCCCGGCGAGCTGGACATCGAAGATGTCGACGACCGCGTGGAAAGAGACCTTGTGTTCGCCGGCTTGGCTGGCATGATCGATCCGCCCCGCGAGGAAGCGAAGGCCTCGGTCGAGAAAGCCCGGCGCGCAGGCATACGGCCGATCATGATTACCGGCGATCATCCGGCAACGGCGCGAGTCATAGCGAATGAACTTGGCATTGCCGAGGATGGAAAAGTCCTTACAGGCGCCGAACTCGACAAGATGTCCGAGGACATGCTTGTTCAGGCCGCGAAAGAAGCGTCCGTCTACGCCCGCGTGACTCCCGAACACAAGCTGCGAATCGTTAAGGCGCTGCAGAAGGAAGGTGCGATCGTCGCAATGACGGGGGACGGAGTCAACGACGCGCCCGCGCTGAAGACCGCCGACATCGGCGTTGCGATGGGGCTCTCAGGCACGGATGTTTCCCGCGAAGCCGCGGCCATGGTGCTGGCGGACGATAATTTCGCAACCATCGTCGCCGCCGTGGAGGAAGGCCGCGCCATCTTCTCGAATATTCGGAAGTTTCTGCGCTTCCTGCTTTCATCGAACACAGGCGAAGTACTCACGATGTTCCTCGGTGTGTTACTGGCGAGAGTAACCGGCTTGCAGGCGGAAGAGAGCGGGATCGTACTGCCACTCCTTGCAACGCAGCTTCTTTGGATCAATTTAGCGACGGACGGAGCGCCCGCTCTCGCCCTCGGTGTCGATCCCCCTAACGAGGCAATCATGACCAGGCCACCGCGGCCGGTTGGCGAACCCGTCATCACACGGCGCATGTGGGCAGGCATTGTCTTCGTCTCCGTCATCATGGCGGTCGGGACGCTGGCGGTTCTGGACGCCAGCTTACCTGGAGGGCTCATCGAGGGATCCGGCACCATGAGATACGCCCAGACAATGGGGTTTACAACTCTGATGATGTTTCAGTTATTCAATGTGTTCAATGCGAGGTCGGACGTCCAGAGCGCCTTTCAGGGACTCTTCAGCAACCTGTGGATCTGGGCCTCGATTGCCCTGGCTCTGCTGCTTCAAGCCGCCGTTGTGTATGTTCCGGTGCTGCAGCCTGCGTTCTCGACGGTCGGTTTGAGCCTGAACGACTGGCTCATGTGCACCGCGGTCGCGAGCTCCGTCTTGTGGCTGCAGGAATTGCGTAAGGCGATCACACGCATGGGGAGGCGGTAGCCATCCCGCCGGACTACAGTTCAGGTTCTCCCTTCGCCCGTGTCCCCTGCTTCTGCCCCCTGTACAGGCGGTATCCCCGGTACAGGAGAGCAAGACCGCCCCAGGCGCACATCACGGCCACAGGGTAGACCAGCAAGGGCGGGACCAGGATGAAGAGGGCGCACAAAGCACAGAGCAGGACGCCTGCGGTCAGCATCAGACGCGCTTCAACCGGCCCCAGCACGCGGTGGTTCGTGAAGGCTGCCCCGATTGTACGGCCGATGCGGATTGCTCCGGCCGCTGCACGTCCGCCGCTGCCCCCGCCGCTGCCAAGGGAGAAATACCGGGGGAGGGGTTCCCGCGGCACGCGCAGCTTCCGTTTCTCGTCCAGGACGATTTCCGTGGCGTTCGCCAGATCCTCCAGGTACATTTGCTCCATTTCCGCACCGAAGGAGCTGTCCTCAATCACTGCATCCAGCTCGCAATTCCCAAACCAGCTCGAAATGTTCAGGTTGGTCGAGCCGACGCGTGCCCAGGTCCCATCCGCAACAGCGGTCTTGGCGTGCAGCATCGTCCCGTTCCACTCAAATACTCGTACCCCGGCTTCCAGAAGCGGACGGTAACCCGCACGGGAGAGCGGGCGCAGCAGCGGGATGTCGGTCGCATTCGGAACGAGCAAGCGCACATCGACGCCGTCCTTCGCAGCGGCTCTCAGCGCCTGAACAAACGACGTCGTTCCTGCATAGTACGCGTCCGTCAGCCATAGCCTCTGTCGTGCCAGGGCGGCAATGAGCTGATCAAGGCGCAGCATGCCGGCAGTCGCCGGTTCGCTGGCGACGATGCGAACCCACATATCGCCCACGGCAGCCGGCGTCTCAACCGGAAAGGTATCCGGAATCGGAGGCCCCATCAGCGCCCACATCCGTCGAAACGCCCGCTCGATGTCGGCCACGGAGGGACCGCGAATTTCAACACCGGTGTCGCGCCAGGGATCGAGGCCGCGGGCCGAATTTCCCATCCACATCCGTCCGACGCACAGGCCCGTGATAAAACCGACCTCGCCATCGATTGAGAGCATCTTCCGATGGTCCCGGGAGAGCCAGCCCAGGGGACTTTCGAGCCGGGGCGGGTTATAGCAACGCACCTCCACTCCGCCCGACCTCAGGTATTTCCAATACCGCTGCGACGTTTTGCCAAGAGCGCCCATCCAGTCATAAATGACTCTCACCGGAACTCCCTCGCGCGCCTTGGCAACCAGCGCCTCGCCGAACTCCCAGCCGGTCTCGTCCTCGTGGATGATGTAACACTCGAAATGAACGTGGCGCCTGGCGCGCCGGATGGCATCCAACCACGCCGGGTAGTTTTGAGCGGCATTCTTGAGAAGCCGTACGTGATTGCCCCCGATCAGCCGGGTGCCGGCAACTCTGGAAAAAGCCTGATCCGCGATCTCGCGCAAGTCGCCGAGAAGAAGAGCTTCGTCCCGCCGTAACTGGTGCGTAACTCTCATCGCCTCGTCCTCATTGTCGCCTGGAAAATGCCAGAGAGAACTCCTTAGAGAAGCAAGGTTTTACTCCTACCAGACTCGACACCCCGCCGGCGAGCGCCTGGAGCTGGTTACCTTTCGTATACTTGGCAGCTATGAAACTGCGTCGCACTGGAAGGAGTGAAGGACGATGAGCACGCCCTCGCGGGAACTTCTCGCTCGGATAGACGCTTACTGGCGCGCAGCAAACTACCTGTCCGTGGGCCAGATCTATCTGTATGACAACCCCCTGCTGAAAGAGCCGCTGCGGCCCGAGCACATCAAGCGGCGGCTGCTGGGACATTGGGGAACGGTGCCCGGACAGAATTTTATCTACGTCCATCTCAACCGGGTAATTTGCGACTACGACCTCAACATGATCTATATTTCGGGTCCCGGACACGGCGGCCCGGCTGTAGTGGCGAACGTTTATCTGGAAGGAACGTACAGCGAATTCTACCCGGATGTGACCCAGGACGAAGCCGGGCTGCGTAAGTTGTTCCGGCAGTTCTCCTTCCCTGGCGGCCTTCCAAGCCACGTCGGCCCCGAGATCCCTGGATCGATTCACGAAGGCGGAGAACTCGGCTACTCTCTGAGCCACGCGTTCGGGGCAGTCTTGGACAACCCGGCTCTGATTGCCGCCTGCGTTGTTGGTGACGGGGAGGCGGAAACCGGCCCGCTCGCCACGGCGTGGCACTCCAATAAGTTCCTGAATCCTGCCACGGACGGCGCGGTGTTGCCGATTCTGCACCTTAACGGCTTCAAGATCGCAAACCCCACGGTCTTCGCTCGAATTCCGCAGGAGGAACTTGCCGATTTCATGCGGGGTTGCGGCTGGGAGCCCTACTTCGTATGTGGCGATGATCCCGCCGTTCTTCATCCGCTGATGTTCTCCACGCTCGACCGTGTGATTGCCGAAATCCATGAGATCCAGCGGGGTGCGCGCGAACAGGAGCGCACAGCCCGGCCCCGCTGGCCGATGATCGTGCTCCAGACGCCCAAGGGATGGACCGGTCCCAAAACGGTTGCCGGCCATCGTGTGGAGGGGACCTTCCGATCGCATCAGGTTCCGCTGCCAGAGCCAGCGACGAACCCCGAGCAACTGGAACAGCTCGAAGCATGGCTCAGGAGCTATCGGCCCGAGGAACTGTTCGATGCGGACGGGCGGCTGCGGCCTGAACTGAAAGAACTTGCCCCCAAGGGCGAACGGCGCATGGGCGCGAACCCGCACGCGAACGGGGGCGTCCTTCTCAAGGATCTCCGCCTTCCTGATTTCACAAAATATGCAGTCCGCGTTCCCTCCCCTGGCTCCGTCCAGGCCGAAGACACTCGTGTACTCGGAACATTTCTTCGGGACGTGATCCGGTTGAATCAGGATCAGCGCAACTTTCGCATCTGGGGACCGGACGAGACGCTTTCCAACCGGCTAGGCGCCGTCTTCGAAACGACCAACCGCCAGTGGGTGGCTTGTAGCGATCCCGACGATGAGTTTCTGGCCCTTGAGGGCCGCGTAATGGAAGTGCTCAGCGAGCACCAGTGCCAGGGAATGCTGGAAGGTTATCTGCTGACCGGCCGGCACGGTGTCTTCAACAGCTATGAAGCCTTCATTCACATCGTCGACTCCATGTTCAATCAGCACGCCAAGTGGCTGAAAGTGACACTGGAAATCCCCTGGCGGCGCAAGATCGCGTCGCTCAATTACCTCCTGGCAAGCCACGTATGGCGGCAGGACCATAACGGATTCACGCATCAGGATCCCGGATTCATTGACATTGTCGTCAACAAGAAGGCGCAGATTGTACGCGTCTACTTTCCGCCGGACGCCAACTGCCTGCTATCTGTCATGGATCACTGCCTGCGCAGCCGCCATTATGTGAACGTCGTCGTGGCCGGCAAGCATCCAGCCCCGCAATGGCTGGACATCGACGCCGCGATCCGCCACTGTACGGCCGGCATCGGGATCTGGGATTGGGCCAGCACGGACAAGGGCTTCGAACCGGACGTCGTGATGGCGTGCGCCGGAGACGTCCCTACGCTCGAAACGCTGGCCGCTGTAGAGATTCTGCACCGCAACATCCCCGGATTGAAGATCCGTGTTGTGAACGTCGTGGACTTGATGAAGCTCCAGCCTCCCAGCGAGCACCCGCATGGACTGCCTGACCGCGATTTTGACGTGCTGTTCACAAAAGACCGGCCGATCATCTTTGCGTACCATGGCTACCCGTGGCTGATTCACCGCCTGACCTACCGCCGAACCAATCACGCGAACCTGCACGTTCGGGGGTATAAGGAAGAGGGAGCGATCACGACGCCGTTCGACATGGCGGTGCTGAATGACCTCGATCGTTTTCACCTTGCCATGGATGTGATCGACCGGCTGCCGCAGCTTGGCTCTCGCGCCGCATACCTGAAGCAGGAGTTGCAAGAAAAACTGGTTGATCACCGAAGGTATATCGAAAAGTACGGCGATGACCTTCCGGAGATCCGGAATTGGAAGTGGGGCCCCTATGTCAAGGAAGAATCACAGTCGCCGCCGGAACTGCGCGGCTAGCCGAGCCTGAATCGAGAAGAAGCGACGCCGCGACGGCGCCGCGCCAAGTGGAGGCCAGGGTGAAATCCAGCTCTTCCGAGCACACCAGCCACCGGCATCACGCGCCCGGTCCGCACGCGGATCAGCACGATTTTCGGGAACACGCAGCCGCGGGCCATGGTGAACATGACCGCCACAGAGGCCACAGTGTCGAGATGTTCCGGGACAAGTTCTGGATCTCCCTGCTGCTCACCATCCCCACCCTTGTATGGAGCGGCATGGTGCAAGCGTGGCTGGGTTTCACTGCCCCTGTCTTCCCAGGATCGGCGTACATCCCGGCGATTTTCGGCGCCGCTGTCTTTCTCTACGGCGGCTCGGTCTTCTTAGCCGGAGCCCGTCATGAGCTGCGTGACCGGCTTCCGGGAATGATGACGCTGATTGCACTCGCAATTAGCGTCGCATTCGTCTTCAGCCTGGCGGTAACTCTCGGTTATCGAGGAGAGGCGCTTTGGTGGGAGCTGGCCACGCTAGTCACCATCATGCTGCTCGGGCACTGGATGGAAATGCGGTCGATCTCGCAAGCCAGCGGGGCTTTGCGCGAGCTCGCCCGGCTCCTCCCGAGCACCGCCCGGAGAATCACCGATGACCGTGTCGACGATGTGCCCCTGTCCGAGCTCCGTGAGGGCGATCTCGTGCTGGTCCGGCCCGGGGAAGCGATTCCGGCCGACGGCATCGTGCGCAGCGGGAGAAGTGACGTCAACGAGTCGATGATTACAGGAGAATCCGTTCCTGTTCCAAAGGCGGAAGGCGCAAAGGTGATTGCCGGAACGGTGAACGGAGCGGGATCGCTCCGGGTCGAGATCACGGGCACGGGCGACCGGACCGCGCTTGCGAGCATTATGCGGCTTGTCGAGCAGGCGCAGGCGTCCCGTTCGCGAGCGCAAGCTCTGGCGGACCGCGCTGCTTTCTTCCTCACGCTGGCCGCGATCGCCTCCGCCGCCATCACGCTTTTGGCATGGGCAGCCCTGGGCGCTCCGGGCTCCTTTATCATCGAGCGTGTCGTAACTGTGCTGGTGATCGCATGTCCCCACGCGCTCGGACTGGCGGTACCTCTTGTGATCGCGATCTCCACAACCCTCGGCGCCCGGTCGGGACTGCTGGTGAGAAACCGCCGCGGTCTCGAAGAGGCCCGGAATCTTACGACGGTCGTTTTCGATAAGACGGGCACGCTGACGCGCGGAGAATTTCGCGTGATCGGCATCACGACGGATGGCAGTGTGACCGGCGATGAGGCGCTCCGCATTGCGGCAGCCGTAGAACACGATTCGGAGCATACGATCGCGCAAGGGATCGTCAGAAGCGCGCAGGAACGCGGATTGAGCATTCCCGAGGCCGAACAGTTCCAAGCCATTCCGGGCCACGGCGTACAAGCTCTCGTCGACGGAAGGGAGTTCTACGTAGGCGGCCCTGCCCTGCTGCGCCGGCTGAAGGTGACGGCGGCCCCTGTGCTCCGGGAAGCAGCCCAAAAAGGAGCAGCACGCAGCGCGACGTCTGTCTATCTCTTGACTTCGAGTAATGCCATTGCAGTGTTTGCAGTGGCTGATGCCATCCGGCCGGAGTCGCGGGAGGCGGTCCAGCAGCTGCACGGCCAGGGCATTGAAGTCGTGATGTTGACGGGAGATTCGAGAGCCGTCGCCGAGGCAGTGGCGGCGGACCTTGGCATTGATACCGTCTTTGCTGAAGTTCTTCCCGAAGAAAAGATGGAGAAAATTCGCGAACTGAAGAACCGCGGAAAGCGAGTAGCCATGGTGGGTGATGGCGTCAACGACGCACCCGCGCTCCTCACGGCCGACGTCGCCATTGCGATCGGCGCCGGCACAGACGTCGCAGTCGAAGCGGGGGACATCGTGCTGGTTCGAAGCGATCCGCGGGACGTGCCGCGCATCATCGCCCTCAGCCGGGCAAGCTATCGCAAGATGGTCGAGAATCTTTGGTGGGCGGCCGGATACAACATCATTGCGATTCCGCTTGCCGCTGGAGTACTGGCCGCGCAAGGCATTCTGCTTCCGCCCGCCGCCGGCGCGATCCTGATGTCCGCAAGCACGGTCATTGTCGCAATCAACGCGCAGCTGCTGCGGCGCGCCCGCCTGTAGCTCTGCATGCCTGAACGGTGTCTCGCCGGATGCCGCTCAGGCGAGCTGAAAGACGCGCCTGCCTCCGTCAAAGTCGTACACTTCGTCCCTGTATCCGAGCCGGATCGGCATGGGGCCGCGATCGCGAGCGAAGACCATCAGTTGATTGCGCGTGAGCCGCACATCGAGCGAATACCCCCGATACCGGATCGTCATGTCGAAGCGCTCGATGTTTTCGGGCAGTTGCGGGTTGAAGCGGAGCACATCGCCGCTGAGTTCGATTCCCGTCGATACACGCACGGCCAAATCCACCGTGCCCGCCATGGCCCCGAGATGCACGCCTTCCGCCGTCGTGCCGCCCTGAATGTCGTTCACATCGCTTTGAAGCGCCTCCGCGAAGTAGCACATCGAGCGGCTGCGGTCCAAACGTGCAAAGACCCAGGAATGGACTACACGGGAGAGCGTCGAGCCATGAGACGACCGGCCCTCGTAGTAGGCGACGGTGCGAGGAATCACGTCTTTGCTGAGGGAGTAGCCCAGGCGTTCGAAGATCGCATGAAGCTCCTCGGCTGAGAACAGGTAGAACAGCATCAGCACGTCGGCCTGCTTGGAGAGCTTGTACCGGTTTGGCGTGTCGTTCTCTGCTTCCAGGATGAAATCCAGCCGCTGGATGTTGCCATACCGCTTTCGATAGGTGTCCCAATCGAATTCGAGCAAGTTCTCATATCCTTCGAACTGAAGGATGATCCCGTCGGGGAGCACCGGCACAAACATTCGGCGGCTGATGTCGTCCCATCGTGCAATCTCGTCCTGGGTGATTTGAAGAGACGTCAGGAGCTCGGCGCGCCGCGTCGCGGACAGCAAGTCCAGAACTTCGAGCGCGCGCCACAGCACCCAGACCGCCATGACGTTTGTGTATGCGTTGTTGTTGAGACCGGGCCTGGAGGCATTGGGATAGGCGTCGTGAAACTCGTCAGGCCCCATGACGCCATGAATCTCGTAGCGCCCGCGTCCTTCGCTGAAGTGAGCGATGCTCGACCAGAAGCGTGCGATCTCGAAGATAAGCTCCGCTCCATAGGACTCCATGAACTCCAGATCCCGCGTGACCTGGAAGTACTGCCACACGTTGTAGGCGATGGCGCTTCCCACGTGGCGCTGCAGGTTGGTGTTATCCGGCATCCACCGTCCTGACCGCGGATTCAGGTTCCGCACTTGCGTGACCTCTTCGCCGTTGCTTCCGCTCTGCCAGGGAAACATTGCGCCCTTGTAACCCGCCTCCTGTGCGGCAGCGCGCGCTTCGTCCAGACGGTTATAGCGGTACATGAGCAGCGACCGGGTAATCTCCGGCATTCGGTAGTTGAAAAACGGGAAGATGAAAAGCTCGTCCCAGAATACGTGTCCCTGGTACGCCTCTCCGGTCCAACCCCGCGCGGGTACGCCAATATCGAGGCTAATCGACTGGGGAGAGACGGTCTGCAGCAGGTGGAGCATGTTCAACCGCAGAAGCATCAGCACGTTGAGCTTCCCGGGCTGCGGAGGCTCAATATCCACGTCAAATCGCCGCCATAAGTGCTTCCATGCACGGACGTGCGCTTCCGCCAGCTCTCCGAAGCTGCCTGCTCGCGCGATGGCCTTGCGTGCTTCAAGACCGGGCTCCGAAATGGCATGGTCTCTCGAGGTGTACACCGACACAATCTTCTCAAGAAACACCGTCTTACCCGGAGTGAGATGAAGCGTCAGTTCCTGCCCCACGTATCCCGGCTCCTGAATACTCTGCCGCTGGCCTTCGACGCGCTTGCCCTCCACCGTCACTTCCGTTCGTGCCGCCTCTGCGACGCGAATCATGGATTGCCTCGTACGCACGACAAGGCAAACAGCATTGTCCCCAATGACCTCCGAATCCAGCGGCACCAAATGTTTGTTGTTAAATCTCGAATAGAGCTTGGAGCCTGTGTTGGCGACACGGCCGTCGATTCCTGAGCGAATCGTGACACTTCCCGACCAGTTCTCCGGTGTTAGCGTCACTTCCAACGCCGCCAGATGCTTGCTTTGCATGGAGACGAACCTTCGCTCGCGAAGCGTGCTGCGCCGTCCGGCGTCGTCGAACTTTATAGTCCTCAAAAGCATCCCGCACTGAAGGTCCAGTTCTTGGCGGTACTCGAGCAGCCTGACCTTTCCTTCGTCGAACCAGCCTGCGTCCCCGATGCGTAGCTGCAACGACAGCCAGTTCGGCATGTTGACGAGGTCTTCGTTGTCGAACGAGCGGTTATCAACAAGCACGCGCACGCGGTTGTAGACACCGTCAATGTAGGTTCCCGGGTAGTGGACGCCGTCGGCAACTGAGCCCGGAGCAGCCCCTCTTGTCGCAAAGTAGCCGTTCCCTAAGGTACAAAGCGCTTCGCGAATGCCTTCGCGCTCGGAATCAAATCCATCGAACACGAGCGACCATGTGGACGGCGGGTCCGTTGCAAGGCGCACTACGGCAAGGTCCACCACGACTACGTCGGCGCCGGCCCGGCGAAGGTCGATGGACGAACCGCCGCGATCGACACCGATGACTAGACCGAATCCTCCCGCCCGCCCGGCCTGGACTCCGGCGATTGAGTCCTCGACAACCACGGCTAGTTGCGGTTCCACCTTCAGCCGCCGAGCCGCCTCGATAAATGCATCCGGAGCGGGCTTTCCCTTGAGATTGAACCGGGCAAGATCCGATCCATCCACGCGGACGTCGAAAAGATCCGCAATCCCGGCTGCGTGCAGGATGGCGTCGCAGTTTCTGCTCGAAGTGACTACGGCTGTTTTGATGCCCTCCGATCGAAGCGTCCGCACGAGCTCAATCGAGGACTCATATCGCTCAACGCCGTGCTGTCTGAGTTCCTCCAGGAAATACCGCGCTTTCAGGTTGCCCAGTCCGTACACGGTCTTCAGCTTCGGGCTGTCCTCCGGCGAACCAAGCGGCAATTCGATTTGGCGGGACTTGAGGAATGCAGCTACGCCTTCATAGCGGGGCTTCCCGTCTACGTAGCGGCGGTAGTCGACGTCGATGTCGAAAGGGACAAAGACTCCTCCTTCTTCTGCGGCTCGCTCTTTGAGGAATTCGTCGAAAAGGTGCTTCCAGGCTGTGGCATGGACGCGGGCCGTTTTTGTCAGGACGCCGTCCAGGTCGAACAGAACCGCGTCGTAATCGCGCGGCGACAGCGCCACGAAGGGTGATGTCCCGCTCACGGCATGCCCCTTCAACATGGCTTCGACCGTGCCGTTATGGATCTGCAGGCATCATGCAGAACGGGACAGCCGTCGCCCCCCTTTTATTGTATTCTCTGGGGAGTGTCAGAAAGGCAGGAGAGAACAGGATGAGGGGCCGTCCTGTTCTCTCAGGAGTCGATCTTCGAAGGAATTGCTTCCGCTAGGCCTTAGTAGTCCATGTCGTGGCCATGGGACGGGCCTGAGGGAGCGGGCTTCTTCTCGGGGATTTCGCAGACCATCGCCTCAGTCGTGAGCATCAGCGAGGCAATGGAGGCTGCGTTCTGTATGGCTGTACGGCTGACCTTAGCAGGATCGATAACTCCGGCCTTAACCAGATCCTCGTACTGCCCGGTCTGAGCATTGAAGCCGAAGTTGGGATTGGACTCAGCGCGGATCTTCTCAACGATGATCGCGCCTTCCCATCCGGCGTTGCGTGCAATCTGCCGTACAGGCTCTTCGCAGGCGCGCTTTACAATGTCCACGCCGATTTGCTCATCGCCCTCGGCCTTGAAGTTATCGAGAGCCTTCGCCGCGCGGAGCAGCGCAACGCCACCGCCGGGAACGATGCCTTCCTCAACGGCCGCGCGGGTTGCATGCATCGCGTCCTCGACCCGAGCCTTCTTCTCCTTCATCTCGGTCTCGGTCGCAGCACCAACTTTGATCACGCCCACGCCACCGGCAAGCTTCGCCAGGCGCTCCTGCAGCTTCTCGCGGTCGTAGTCCGAGGTCGTCTCTTCGATCTGGCTGCGGAGCTGCTTAATGCGGCCTTCGATCGCTTTCTGATCGCCGGCTCCTTCGACAATGGTCGTGTTGTCCTTGTCGACCGTGACACGCTTTGCGCGGCCGAGGTCTTCGAGACGCACGCCCTCGAGCTTGATGCCCGTCTCTTCCATGATCGCCTTGCCGCCCGTCAGGATCGCGATATCCTCGAGCATGGCCTTCCGGCGATCACCGAAGCCCGGAGCCTTCACCGCCCAACAGTTGAGCGGGCCGCGG
>CALGAR010000015.1 GCA_937959285.1 uncultured Bryobacterales bacterium | reverse complement strand
GTCCAGGCAACGAACCGAAAGCTTATCGGCAAGAGGGTTGTGGGAGAGATCAATCTTGCCTGCGGCAAGTGTTCATGGTGCTTGCAGGATCTCGGCAGGCATTGTCCGAAGCGGACGGTTCTGGGGATCGTGAAACACCCGGGCGCTTTCAGAGAATTTATCGATTTGCCAGAACGAAATTTGCATATCGTGCCAAATTCGATCCCCACCGAGGAGGCTGTCTTTGTTGAACCGCTAGCGGCAGCCTGTGAGATATTGGATCAGATCCGCATTGCCCGCCGGCAGCCGGTGGCTGTCCTGGGCGACGGCAAACTTGGCCTGCTCATCGCCCAAGTGCTTCACGTCCACGGTGCAGAAGTCCACCAGTACGGGCGTCACAAGGAGAAGCTGCGGCTTTCCGAAGCCGTCGGGATTTCGACCGAGGCAGCAAAGCGGCGGCCTCAGGCAGCCTACGACATCGTCATTGACGCGACAGGGTCAGCCGCAGGGCTGACCGAGGCCGTTCAAATGGTGAAACCGCGCGGCACTGTTGTCATGAAATCAACGGTTCACGGAACCGTTTCAATGAACACCGCTCCGGTGATTGTGAATGAGATTACCCTCGTTGGATCCCGCTGCGGGAGGTTCGAACCGGCATTGCGATTGCTTTCGGCACGCAAAATCCGGCTGGACGGCTTCATTTCGGAAACGGTTCCTCTTCACGAGGCGCGTCGTGGTTTCGAAAAAGCCGCCACCCCAGGAACCCTTAAAGTTCTTCTGGAGAATCAGGGTTAGGACTAAAGTTAATATCTACCGGACTACGAAAAATTCGACCGTTTGTCGTGTAAGCTAAACACATAGCGATCCTCCCTTCCAGGCGGAAGGGATCCAAAAATCTGTCCGATGATTCAACTCTTTCGCGTTTTTATACCGAGCAGTGTCATCGGTCTCATCTTCTCCGAAGTTGTACTCATCCTGAGCTGTTATACGGCTGCCACAGCCTGGTTTATAGGAGAAGAGCTGCAGTTCTACCTCTTCTTTGAGGACGGTTTCCTGCGGCTGCTGCTCGTTACAAGCAGCATTCTCATTGGCTTATACTTCAGCGATCTTTACGACAATATCCGCGTTCGGCAGAAGACCTTGCTGGTGCAACAGGTCTGCCTCGTTATTGGGGTGGCCTTCCTGATTCAGGGCTGTTTGGCCTATGTCGAAGCGGACTGGCGACTGCCCCGCTGGATCATGATTGCCGGCAGCGGATTGTGCCTCGTTTTGCTGCCTGCATGGCGCATTCTTTACCAGCGTTTAGTTTTCAGCGTCCTCGGAGCCGAGCGGATTCTTTTTGTCGGAATCAGTCCCAGTGTTCGCCAAATTGTACGCCGGATCAAGGAGCATCCGGAGCTGGGCTTTACCTGCGTCGGGTATCTGGACCTGGAGGAAGACGGCGTCAACGATTCGGAAATTCGATCCCTCGGCTCCATTCGAAAACTGCGGGAAGTGGTGGAGGTTGTCAAGCCGGACCGAATCGTCGTCGGCATGTCTGAACGCAGACAGCGCCTTCCCGTCTATGAACTGCTAAATCTGAACCTTTCAGGCATCCGTGTTGAAGAGACATCGAGTCTCTATGAGACTGCCTTTAATCGGGTCTGCCTCCACGATCTCCGCCCCTCTCAGTTAATCTTCTCGGGCTGGGGACCGCGAAAACGGACGCTCGTCCTGCAAGGCATTGTTTCCCTGGCTATTGCCGTAATCGGAATCCTGGTCACGCTGCCGCTGATGATTCTCGTTGCGATTGCCGTGCGGCTCTCTTCACCTGGACCTGTACTTTTCCGCCAGACCCGCGTTGGCCTCAACAACCGCCACTTTACGGTCTACAAGTTCCGATCGATGTATGCGAATGCAGAGGCAAGAACAGGCGCGGTCTGGGCGCAGAAGGACGATCCAAGAATCACGCCCGTAGGCCGGTGGCTGCGCCTGCTCCGCCTCGATGAGCTTCCTCAGCTATTCAACGTACTCAAAGGGGATATGGCTATTGTCGGCCCCCGGCCCGAGCGGCCGGAGTTCGTGAAAACCCTGGCTGAGCAGATTCCTTTTTATCGCCAGCGTTTTTGCGTATTACCCGGCATCACCGGTTGGGCCCAGATCAACTACAAGTACGGCAATACTCTCGAGGATACGGTTACCAAGCTGGAGTACGATCTCTACTACATCAAGCATCTCTCTCTGGCGCTGGACTTCTACATCATGTTTCACACGGTGAAAATCATGCTTCTTACTCGCGGCGCCAATTGAAGTGAGAGATTTTTTGATTCCTGCCACTACTTCTTGAGGGGCTGATGCCGCAGACACAGACAGTTCAATTCGGGTTGCTCGAATATCCGGAAGAGGCAGTGATTGAGTTTCCATACGGAGTGCCGGCATTCGAGAGCGACACCCGATTTCTGGTGCTCCATCGTCCCGAGACCGCTCCCATCATCTTTCTCCAAAGCCTGATCCACGCCGGGCTTTGTTTTCTCACCCTTCCTGTCCTGTCGATCGATCCCAACTACCGCCTGAACTTGCACCCCGAGTATCTGGAGGCATTGGAGCTTCCTCCTGATACCCGGCTTGAAATCGGCGGGGAGATCGCCTGTCTCGCCATCCTCACGATCCCGCCAGTTGGCCCTCTAACAGCCAATCTCCTGGCGCCGGTAGTAATACGCACTGACATTCGGCGGGGCGTGCAGGCTATACAAGTAGATTCCGGCTACTCTCACCAACACCCAATCCTGCCGGAGCCGGAGAGATCGTCATGCTCGTAATCAGCCGCCGTTCCGGAGAATCGATCCTCATCGGGGATGAGATTGAACTGCAAGTGATGGATATTTCTTCCTCGCGCGTAAAGATCGGAATTGCCGCTCCCCGGCATTTGCCCATTCTGCGCAAGGAAATCAAACTGGCAGCCCAGCAGAATCAAGAGGCTTCCCGGTCCTTGTCCGAGGAAGAGTTGAAGAATCTGATACGCTCGCTTCAAACCCAGCGATAGCTTAAGGGTTCAAACTCGCTCATACCTTCTCTCCCCTTACCGATAAGGGCCTCGTGGAAGAGCGACCTGTCCCCGCTCTTCCAGGGCCGGGAATGGATTTCCGGTGAGATTTTCAAGGAGAGAAGAATGGCTTTTCAGATCAATACGAATATCGCGTCGATGCAGGCCCAGGAGAATCTGCGCCTTAGCAACGAACTGCAGGCCAAAACCATTAGTCGCGTCACCTCCGGTCTGCGCATTGTCGCCAGCGGCGACGACGCTGCCGGACTGGCGATCGCCAACGCCTACCGTTCCGATATTTCGGTATTGACGCAGGGTGTTCGCAACGCCAATGACGGTCTGAGCCAGTTACAGATCATCGACGGCGGCCTCAGCAACATTTCAAAGCTCCTGGACCGGGCCCGCACTCTGGCGACGCAATCCGCTTCCGGTACCTTCACCGGATCCCGCACGGTTCTTAACGCCGAGTTCCAGAGCGTAATTTCAGAAATTAATCGACAGGCGCAGGCAATTGGCCTGAACACGGGCGGTTTCTTTGCAAAAAACCTCTCGGTGTTCATTGGCGGCGGCAAGTCGAGCGGCGGAATCAGCGAAATCTCCAACGGTTCGGTAGCGGTCGATCTCAGCGCATCCACCGTCGATGCCCAAAGCCTTGGTCTGTCCGGTGTTCGTGCAGCCAGTATCGAAGGCACGGATCTCAGCACCAGTTCCAGCACCAGCGTTCAGAACATCCTGAACGACACGACCAACAAGAACTCCCTGGCGGTTTCCGGCTTCAGCGACTTTTACTTCCGGGGCGCGGGCTTCTCGGACGACAATGCCATCAAGGTTTCTGTAAACCTGGCTGGCATTACCGATACGTCCACACTGGTAACCGCCCTGAACTCGGCCATCGAAACGGCCGGTAACGGAGGCAGCGCCGCGGCCACGGCTTTCAAGAACGCCAATATCAAAGCGGTTGTCGTCACCGATACGAACCCGGACGGAACCGTGAAAGAGCGGATCGGTTTCATCAGCTCGAACGGAGCTTTCCAGGTGGAAGCGGGCGACCGGGTCTCAAACGCAATTCTCGGCAACTTCGCAGACGGCGCTACCGGCAAGGATCTGGAAACAATACTGGTTGGCGGCTCGGCTGTCAGTAACGCCACCACAACGGGCTCCGGCGCGGCGAACATCATTGTTCGTATCCAAGGTGCAGGTCTCTCCGCCCCCGTCGATCTCACGATCGGCATCACGCGCGGCACTACGACAGGCGCTGACATCTATAACGAGCTGAAGGCGCTGGTGGACGCCAACGAAACTCTGAAGGCCGCGGGTATCACTCTCGACACCCCGACGAACGGCCAAGCTCTGGTCTTCCGTTCGAGCCGTGGAGGCCGGCTTGATGTGCAGGCGGCTGGCGATACCGATAACCTCCTCGGCCTCGGCACCTTCAAGCTTAGCTCGCCGACGGCGACATCTTTCGACTACACGAGCATCACAGGTTCTGTCGCCACCGTAACCACCAGCTCCACACAGACGTTCGAATTTTCCCTTAGCGGCGGTGCGAAGACTTCCATCACTGTCACAAACCTTGTCTCGGCCACAGCCACCGCCTTGCGGGATGCGTTCAACGCCGCTTTTGCGGCCAATAGTGAATTGAACGCCGCTGGCTTCTATGCAACTGAGTCGGGCGGTGCAATCACCATCACCAACAGCTCCGGCACTGCGTTCCGCCTGAATGCGATCGCAACCGGCGCAGTCGGAACTTTCGGCTTCGGCAGCGATGCCTCCACCGGCGCCGGAACCGCTTTCACCGGCAACTACGCCGACGCTATTTACGGCACAACGGCGGGGACAACCGCCAACATCACTACCTCCAACAATGTCTTTGCCTTCAGCATCAATGGAGGCCCCACCATCACCGGGACCATCACCACCGGCACGGCAGTCGACATCACCCAGATCGAAGCCGATATTCAAGCGCTCATCGGTTCTAACGGCAACGTCGATGTTTTGGGCGATCGAATCATCATCACCGGCGCCCACAACACCAAGATCACCATCCAGGATGCAAGCAATTCCATCAATTCGACGCTTGGGTTCACCGTCGGAGATTCCAATTACGCCGACAAGAGCACAGTAAACTCCGGAGGCGCTTACACCACCGGCGTCGGCAATAATAATGAGGTCTTCAGTTTCTCAGCGCTGCGTAACGGCAATTCAGACCAAACCATCACCATCTCCGCCCTCGATCCGCAAGGACTTGAACGGAGCCTGTCGGTGGTTCTGCAAAACGACTCCACGGTCCGAAATGCCCGCACTGTGGACGAGGCGGTCAAAGCGATCAATGAAGCTCTGCAACAATCCGGAGATCCGACGCTAAAGAAGATCGTCGCCGTGAAAGAGCAGAACGCAGACGGCAGCGAAGAGGGCATCCGTTTTCTGAGTACTCTTCAGAACTTCAAAGTTGCCCTCGGTACTTCGGCGACTTCTACCGCTGCAGCCGAGACTGGCATTTACGATGGCTCCACCGGGTCAACTACGCTCGGTCAAGGGATCATCAATTCGGCGACGCAATCGAGCGGAGGCGGCCAGCTTGATATCTCCACCCTCAGTGGCGCTCAGGCCGCTGTTACCGCCCTGGCGGAAGCCGTGACCAGACTCGGCCACGCACAAGGTGTCGTCGGCCGTGGTCAGAACCAGTTCGCGTACGCTGTGAATCTGGCGCAGTCGCAGCTGTCGAACATCGCGGCCGCTGAATCGCGAATTCGCGATGCGGATCTTGCAGCTGAAGCGGCTAACCTGACCAAGGCCCAGATTGCAATCCAGGCTGGCATCGCAGCATTGGCGCAGGCTAACTCAGCGCCCAATGCCGTGCTTGCACTCCTTCGCGGATAATCACTGACCTCCTCAACTCCCCATTATTAGCAGGCGCCGTTTCCATGGTGCGGCGCCCGCTAATCTTTCTTTTGCAAGGTGTCGATCCACCATTCAGATGATTGCGACTCCTTCCCTTGAAACCGCCGTCGAGCATCATCGCGCCGGCCGCCTTGCCGAAGCCCGCCGGTTGTACCAGGCTATACTGTCCGCCAATCCCGATCAGCCCGACGCCCTTCATCTGCTGGGTCTTCTTTGCCAGCAGTCGGGCGACCTGTCCAACGCTCTCGAACTAATTGACAAGGCGACGCAGGCAGCTCCGGAACAGCCCCTCTTTCACTTGAGTCTCGGAGCCATTCAAGAGGCTGTCGGAAATCATGAAGGCGCAGTTCTGTCTTACCAGCGAGCCCTGCACTTAAAGCCTGGATACTTTGAAGCTCTATTCTCACTGGGCAATACTCTCGCGGCGCTCGGCCGCCATGCAGAGGCCCGCGACTGCTTCCTTAAAGCCAGGCTTCTGCGGCCTGATCTGCCTTCCGTATGGCTCAATCTTGGCAATGCATACCGGCCGCTCGGAGAAACGAAACTGGCTCTTGAGTGCTATCAGGAGGCGGTGCGTCTCAAGCCGGATTACGTTGAAGCCCTCAATAACCTCGCCCTCATGGAGCAGTTCCACGGCGATCCGCTCAAGGCGATCGATCTTTACCGGCGAGCCATCTCGCACCGCCCGGATTACTATCAGGCACACGCTAATCTGGGCGGGGCCCTTCACCTGCTGGGCCGTGACACAGAGGCTGTTGCCAGTTACAGGCAAGCCCTCGTTCTTCACCCGAATTCAGCCGAAACCTGGGCCAATCTGGCTCCTTCCCTCGCTGACCTTGGTTTGCTCGATGAGGCTCTCAGCGCCTGCTGCAAATCGATTCATCTCGCGCCAGACGCCCGCCTTACTCTCGCTAATCTCACCTACGTCCACTTGTTGCGCGGCGAAACCGAGGAGGCCATCCAATCAGCCCGCCGCCTCATAACCCTCCATCCGGAGCGGGCGACCGATCACAGCAACTATCTGCTCACCCTGCACTACAGCCCTTCCATTCCTCCCGAGACGATCTTTGCCGAGCACCGCGCCTGGAACGAGCGGCATGCTCTGCCACTGCGCCCCAGCCGACCGAAGCTGCTCTCCGTCAAAGACCCCGGCCGCCGGCTGCGCATTGGCTATGTGTCGGCTGATTTCCGGAGGCATTCGGTAGCCTTCTTCCTCCGTCCTTTGCTGGCCGCTCACGACCGCCTCGAAGTTGAGGTGTTTTGTTATGCGGACAATCTAAAGCGAGACGACTTCACTGCGGAGTTCCGACTCTTGTCGGATCACTGGCGGGACTCCTCTCGTTTGACGGACGAGGAATTGACCGATCAAATCCGCCGCGACGAAATTGACATTCTCGTCGATCTCGCCGGCCACACCTCCAGTAACCGGCTCCTCGTCTTTGCCAGAAAACCGGCGCCGTTACAGATCACCTGGTTGGGGTATCCCAATACAACCGGCCTTGACACAATCGATTACCGGATTACGGACTCATGGGCGGATCCGCTAGGACAGACCGAGCCTCTTCACTCGGAACGTCTGCTGAGGCTTCCGAAGACCTTTCTCTGCTACTGGCCGGACAGCGTTCCGCCGCTTCAACCTCCTCAAGGCCCATTCACCTTCGGCTGCTTCAACAATCTGGCCAAGATCAATGAACCGCTGATAGATTTGTGGGCTCGCATTCTGATCGGCGCTCCGGGGTCCCGGTTACTGCTGAAAGGTAAGGGACTGCGCGAGCAATCCATCCGCGACCGCTACTCGAGAGCCTTTGAAGAGCGCGGCGTAGACTCCAGGCGTCTGGCTTTCCTGCCGTATCTGCCCGACCGCGAGCGGCTGATGGCTTACAACCAGGTTGACGTGGCGCTTGACACTTTCCCCTATCACGGCACGACAACGACGTGCGACGCTCTGCTGATGGGTGTCCCGGTAGTCACGCTCGCCGGTCGCGCTCATGTATCTCGAGTTGGGGTGAGTTTGCTCGAGCAGAGCGGTTTAGGAGAATGGATTGCGAGAACGCCGGATGAGTATGTGGCTCTGGCGGTTCAAGCGGCAGAAAGAGGCCGCGCGGCAACTCGTCAAACGCTTCTCGGAAGCAGTCTTACAGACAACGTTGCATTCGCTCGGGATATGGAAAGAGCGTACCGGGAGATATGGAAGACCTTTCTCTCTACTTGCGGTTAAGCGGAGCAGCTATTTCCTACCGGTGAGCGATGCCCTCGCATCCGATACAGCCTTCCGGCGTCTCGATCTGAATGGTGGTGTGATTAATGTCAAAGCGTTCTCTGACCATTCTTGAGATATCTTCCACGACGGACTTGACCTGATTTTCGGCCGCGACGACATGGGCGGACATGGAGACAATGCCGCTTGAGATCATCCAAACATGAAGATCATGGATTGCCAGCACGCCGGGAACGGAACGGATGCTATTTCGAACCTGATCGACATCAATATCGCCGGGTGCAGACTCCATCAGCACCGAGACACTCTCTTTGAGCAGGGACCACGATGAGTACATGACAAGCAAGCCGATCAAAACCGCCAGTGCGGGGTCGGCCCAATTCCATTCCAAGCGCCATACCAAGAGCCCTGCGAGGATGGCGCCGCTGCTGCCAAGCGCATCTGTGAAGACGTGAAGCCAGGCACCGCGAACGTTCAAGCTTTCCGACTTGCCGTTGCCTAAAATTCGCAGCGAAATGATATTCACAACCAGACCTCCGGCTGCGATTACCATAACGTCCAGTCCCTGAACCGCGGGCGGCAAGATGAGCCGTTGGTAAGCCTCAACGAAAATATAGATTGCAACCACAACCAGGGCGACTCCGTTAACCAACGCCGCGAGAATTTCCGCCCGATAGTAGCCGAATGTCTTGTGAGGAGTAGCAGGTCTCTGGGCGATCCATACCGCAAAGAGGGAGAGTCCCAAGGCAGCCGCGTCGGTCCCCATGTGGCTGGCATCGGCCAGAAGCGCGAGTGAGTTCGTCCACAGTCCGCCAATGATTTCAGCCACCATGTAGACCAGAACGAGTCCAAGCGTGATCTTCAGGCGCCGGCTGTTCACTCGCCGTTCGTTGGGACTGTGTCCGCCACGTACCTGTTCCCCCTGATGTCTTTCCATCGCAGTCTGAAATATGCACGAATCCGACCAAGCTGCGGTAAGGAGAGAGCGGCCGCCAAAACATCCTTGGGCAAGACGGAGGGCTGAGTTTTTATCGGTGTTCTTCTAGGGACTGTCCGTATCCCTCCCAAGAGAGGGAGATATTCAGATTCCGCTTTTGTCTGACGATCAGTGCAGGGATGTCTATCACCTCTGCCCCTCCAGGTTGGATAGAGCGAGCGCTCGCAGTCGCTGTGAAACACCATCAAGCCGGTCTCTTGGACGAAGCCCGGCAACTATACATCCGTATTCTCGAACATGAGCCCCGTCACTCCGACGCGCTCTACCTCCTCGCCACCTTGGCGCTGCAGTGCAACGACATGGAGCTCTCTGCCGGCCTCATCGCTGAAGCCCTGGCCGTGAATCCATCGCAGCCCATCTATCATGTGCTCCAAGGGAACTTGTGGCAGCGGCGAGGCGCTCTCGAAGAGTCGGCTGCCTGTTATTTGCGCGCCCTCACTCTCGACCCCAATTGCGCTGACGCGCTCTACAACTTGGGGAATACCAGACAGCAACAGGGCAGGCTTCGCGAAGCGATGCGATGCTTCGAGGAGGCAATCAAGGCAAATCCTCTTCATGTCGAGGCGCACAATAACCTGGGCAATCTATACCGGGACGACGGCCGGACACAGGAGGCGGTGGAGTGCTACCAAAGGGCCATCCATCTCGACCCGGCATGCACCATGGCTCATAGCAATCTTGGCATTGCTTACCGTCAGATTGGAATGACACCAGAGGCAGCCGCAAGCTTTGAACGCGCCGTCGCTTTGCGGCCTGATGTCCCGCAATTGCATGTAAACCTCGGCAATGTCCGAATTGACCAGGACCGTCTCGGTGAAGCTATCTCATGCTTTGAGAACGCGATTCGCCTCGATCCGCGCCTGGCGGAAGCCCACGTCAATCTAGGCAATGTTCTACTAGCGCAGGGGCGTATCAAGGCCGCTCTCGGCAGCTATCGCCGCGGCCTCTCCATCAAGCCCGAGTTTGCAGAGGGCCATAGCGCCTTTCTCTTCGCCCTGCATTATGATCCCGCTCTCGAACCGGAAACCATCGCAGCCGAGCATCGGGAATGGGGCAGGCGTCATGCCGCTCATCTGGCGCTCGCAGGGACTTCTTTCCGCCGCCACAGCTCGCGGATCCGCGTTGGCTATGTCTCCCCCGACTTCCGCCGTCACTCGGTAGGCTATTTTGCACTACCGGTCATTGAGGCGCACGATCCTGCCGATTTCGAAATCTTCTGCTACTCCGATGTCAGATCCCCCGACGATATGACAGCCCGGTTTCAGGAACGGAGTCACTGGCGCAATACGACTGCCTGGAGCGATGAACAACTTGCCGAGCAGATCCGTAAGGACGAGATCGATATTCTGATCGATCTGGCCGGCCACACTTCCGGTAACCGTCTTCTCGTTTTCGCCCGTAAACCCGCTCCGATCCAGATGACCTGGCTAGGCTATCCCAATACCACCGGTCTCGAAGCGATCGATTACCGCATTACAGACTCGTGGGCAGATCCGGGAGGATTGACAGAATCTCTCCATACGGAACAGCTTCTGCGGCTGCCCTCCGGCTTTCTCTGCTATCAGCCGGATCCGGCCGCGCCGCTGCCCGAATTCAAGGACAAGCCTTTCACCTTCGGCTGCTTCAACAACTTTGCGAAGATCAACCCGCCGCTGCTCTCGCTCTGGAGCCGCATCCTGCAGCGGGTACCCGGGTCGGTGCTCATGCTCAAGAACAAGGCGCTCGGCGATCCGCATACCCGGGAGATCTTCACCTCGCGTTTGCTGGAAGCTGGCTTTGATCCGCAGCGTGTGCGATTGGAGGGCTTCCGTTCAAAGCATGTTCATCACCTCGCCGCATACCATGAGGTGGACATTGCCCTCGATACCTTCCCTTATCACGGCACAACGACAACTTGCGAGGCGCTATGGATGGGAGTCCCGGTGCTTACGCTGGAGGGTCAGACGCACGTCTCCCGCGTCGGCGTCAGCCTGCTAAAGCGTTGCCGCCTGGATCAGGAATGGATTGCGGCCACACCGGATGAATACGTGGATCGAGCTGTAAAAATGGCCACGGACAGAGCGTATCTCCGCTCCCTTCGGTTTGGCCTGCGGGAGCATATACAGTCCGCTGGCCTCACCGACGCCAATACTTTTACTCGCCATCTGGAATCCGCCTACCGCCAGGCGATCGACAGTGCGTTCCACAAGGAGGCTTTAGTTGACAACTAATTACGATGCTGCGCCGGCACGAGAACAGCTTCTTGAACGTGTGCTCGAGATGCCGTATTGGTACCACAAGATTGAATTACCGGGAGGTATTACGACACCGGGTTGGGCCCCTCTGTCACGCGATGCTTATCGCATACCAGAAGACCTTACCGGCAAGCGCGTTCTTGATGTCGGCGCCTGGGATGGCTACTGGAGCTTCCTTGCTCTGCAGCGAGGGGCACGGCAAGTGGTCGCCATTGATGACTTTTCGGACTACCTCGGCACTCTGAAAGAATCCGACCGCCGCGCCTGGCAGACCTTCGACCTCTGCCGCTCTGCCTTCGGTTACGATCCAGACCGGTGTGATCGCATCGAAATGTCGGTGTACGACGTGTCGGAAGAGCGGCTAGGCCGGTTCGATATCGTCTTCTGCTTTGGAGTTCTCTACCATCTACGGCATCCGCTGCTGGCGCTCGATCTGCTGTCATCCGTTTGCGACGGCGAGATCTACGTCGAATCCGCCATCCTTGATGATTTCAGTCCATATCGGGGCGGAATCGGCGGAGGATACCCAGGCGGACAAATGGTGATGGAGTTTTATCCCGACAACCAGTATGGGAACAACAACACAAACTGGTGGGTACCAACGCTGCATTGTCTCGGTCATATGGTGCGAGCTGCCGGCTTCCCGATGGTTGAAGGCTGGAAGCTTACGGACCGTCCATCCCAGCTCTCTTTATGCCGCGGCTTTGTGAAAGGTGCAAAGCAGCGTGTTTAGCATATTCAACCTTCCCGAGTTCAGTGACCTCACGATCCGGGTAGCCGACGTGGGAGCGATGGCCGTCGGTCGTGAGATCTACTATCCTCTTGTACGGCTTGGGCGAGCTCATGTCACCGGCTTTGAGCCCATCATTACCGAATGTGAAAAGCTGAACTCTGCGGCCCCCACCAATCATCGCTACCTCCCATACGCGGTAGGCGACGGTACACGCCGTACCTTCCATCTCTGCAACTATTCGATGACCAGCTCCTTGTACGAGCCGAACACAGAGCTGCTCAATCTCTATCAGAACCTTGGCGAAGTGGTCCAGGTGGTGGAGCGGAAGGAAGTAGAGACGGTCCGGCTGGATGATGTAGCCGGACTCGGCGAAGTGGATCTCCTGAAGCTGGACGTTCAGGGAGCGGAACTAGATGTTCTCCGAGGCGCAGCAAGAACTCTGGAGGATATTCTGGTGATTCACACTGAAGTCGAGTTCCTGCCTCTTTATAAGAACCAACCGTTATTTGCCGATGTAGACCGGGAGCTGCGTGGCCGCGGCTTTATGTTCCATCGCTTCCAATCCCTAATGGGCCGCACGGTAAAACCTCTTGTCTGCAATAACGACCCTAATGCTTCCATGGGGCAAATTCTTTGGGGAGACGCTGTTTACACCCGCGATCTTCTTCGTTTGCGAGAACTCTCTCCGCCCAAGTTATTACGGCTGGCTGCGATCTTGCACGAAGTCTACGGGGCCTACGATCTTGCAGCCAAGTCTCTCCAAGCTTATAGCAGCACTCTTTACAGCCAGTACTTGTCAGCTCTCTGCTCAGGCTGATGTATCGAAGATGGATCCGCTGGTTTGATTCCCTGTTGCTGCCAAGGCTTTGAGCATAGCTTCTTCCTGGCTCAGGCGCGCCATTTGCTGAGCTATTAGCATACGGAACAGCGTCAGGCGGCGGAGAAGCTCTGCATTGTTTTCGGTCGCTGCTCTGAGGCCGTGAATCCACTCTTCTCTTGCGTCAATCTCACCGGCCTCTATGCGCGCTACAGATGCCGCCACTCGCTGCACCAGCTCGCTGCTACGCTGGATGGCAGCCGCGAGCCGATCCAGATCGGAGGGATCAATCCGCAGCAGCTCTTTCTGGTTCTCGGAAAGCTCTGCGATCTCCTGTTCCATTACTCCTTCGATTTCCCGAACAGAACCAGCTGGAGGCCTTTAATACTCGCATCGATGACTAACTGATTGGATTCGAGCTGGCCAATGAGCGCATCCGCCTTATAGAGCTTATCCGCTAACCCCTGCTGCATTTGATTGATCCGATCCACGAGCACCGCGATTTGGTTACTGAGATAGCGGTCTGTGGCGTCGTACTGATCCTGTTGCAGCTTGGCGAGGCCCGTTACCGGGTCGCTGATTGCAGTGAAGCTCTTCGCTAGCGCTCCGAGGCCTGTGGTTTCGGAACCCAGGAACTCGAAGGCGGAGAGAATGTGTGCCTCCGACAGCTGGTCAAACGTAGTCTGATTAAAAGACGCTTTCCCTGTACTGTCAAATTCGACTCCAAGATCAGCGAGCCCCTGGACAAGCCCGCTGCCCCGATAGCCGGCCACCTGCCGCAGACTCTCCTGCAGGTTGCGCACCAGGAAGTCCCCGCTCAGTAACCCAGCCGATTCTCCCACCTGCTGATTCACCTGATCCACGGCGGCGTTGTAGGCCGAGACCAGATCTCTTAGCGCGTTTGAGATCTTCGAGCGGTCCGTTCCCACCTGCACCGTGATCGTCTCGTCAGCCGCCGTTGTCTGCAGGATATTGAGAACGAGGCCTGGGATCACATCGTTAATTTGCGTCGTCGGCTTCGACACAGTCACGCCATTCAACTTGAAGACGGTATCGCCCCCTTGGTTCAGTGAAGTCAGCAATTGCACCGGCGTCCCGTCGGGGTCGTCAACGAGTGTCAGTGTCGTAGCGCCGACCGCGTTTGCCGTCACGGACAGGTAGTTTTCTGTGGGACTGACGGTAAGGATTGTAGCAGTCACGCCCGCGTTCAGCTTATTGATCGCATCCCGGAGTCCTACCAGGCTATTGTTCCCGCTGATATCGAGCGTGTAGGTTTTAGACCCTACGGTCAGTTTCAGATTGTCCGGCGTCGTAGCCACCTGGGTTTCGGTGGAGCTGGCATAGCTCAAAATCGAGGTTTCCGACGCAGCCTTGGCGATCGACGTCACCTCACTGATGGTGAAGGTCGCTGCCGAAGAAGCACCGGTGTTGAGGGCGGTCACTTTAGCCGTGTTCGAACTCGTCGCCACCAGCGCCTTGTTCTTGCCGATCTCCCCCAGTGCCGAGAGCCGTGTAGCCATCGTAGCGGCCGAAGCACTCAAATTGCTGACCAGAACTTTCTTCGACAGGATATCGGCCTGCTCGTTTTGAAGTGATTGCAAAGGAATCGAGGCAATGGCTACGGCTCTGTCCAGAATCGTTTGAAAATCAGCCGAATAGCTGCTGATGCCGGTAAAGACAAGTGGAGCTAAACTCACAACCTCCCCCGCTCAAGTCTTATCGGCGGTTGTTCGGCGAAATCTGAGGCGGGACGGTCCTTACGATGAAACCCACGGCGAGGGAGGCTAACCCATGTGCTTCATCGTAAGAAACAGGCCTTTCTCGTGTGACTCATCGTAAAAAATCGCCTTCCGGCGTGTGCTTCATCGTAAGCCGTATGTGCCTGATCGTAAAAATATCCTTCAGCCGGCTGGCGCACCGTCGCTAAACATATAAACCCAAAAGGGTTACACATTTACGATGAAACCCACACCCCTCGCTCTCGCAATATCAATCACTTAGCCGGCTCTTACGATCAAACCCATGGCGTTTACGCTCAAGCACACGCCGAGCTCCGGCCCGAATTTTGCACGTAACTTGTTTTCTATCAGTTGTTTACATGTATTCAGGCCTGATCCGGCCAAATCCCTCATATGGTTTATGGTTCATGGTTTTAATCAATGTATATGGTTATGGAGGTGGTTCCTCCCACTACCTAAGCCATGTGCTTCATCGTAAAGGCCATGTGGTTGATCGTAAATCTGTAGTCAGCGCCTCCAACTCGATGTAAAAACAAGAGAGCGGGATTTTGTTGTTTCCAAACGGCAATGAAGAACAAATCCAAAGCGCTCAGCATGCTGAACCTTTCCGTCGAGGAAGAGAACTTCGGGGCCATACCGTTCGCCGTTCTCGAACGCCGGGTTGGCAAGACCGTCAGCAAAATCGAAATCCAGGGTGTAAAGGTTCTTCCGGACGGCAGTGAGCGCCGGGTGATATGGCAAGTCCAGGGGAACAGTGAGTTGGGCTTGCCTACCGAACAGGATCTGGACATCTTCGTCGCCTTGGGTGTCCTCACCTTCCGCAACAACTTCGCCAAGACGGTCTCTTTCACTGGCAGGGAGATCGGAAAGCTTCTGAACATCGGCAGCGTCCACGGCAAGTTTTACCGGAGGCTGAAGCTGGCCATGGACCGGTTTATCTCCCTTCGCTTCCGGGCCATCACTGACAGCGACCGTCAGGAAGAAGTCAAATGGCTGAACGTTTTCCAGGAGGCGAGCTTCCTGCTCGACCGCGCTTCGGGCCGCTGCGTCGGGTCCGTCACGTGGACTGATAAAGTCATCCAATCGATGGACAGCGGCTTTTTCCGTCTCCTCGACGCCAGCCGCTATATGGAGCTGGACGGAATCACGCCCAAGCACTTGTACCGCTTTCTCACCGTCGCCTTTGAGAAGACGGACCTCGTCGTGATCGATGCCCGGAAGCTTGCGACCGAAAATCTTGGCATCGTGAACCTGCCGAAATACTTTTCGCGGCTGCTCCAGACACTCGAACCCGCCTTCGATCAGCTTGTCCGCATCCAGGTAATCGGTTCCTACCACGTGGTGTCGCAGAAGGAGTGGAAAGTTGCTCTGCATCGGCACCCAAGCTATGTGCCTGAACGTAAGAGCCTGCTCCTGCAGCCCCTGGAATCCATAGAGGCACGTCAGTCCTGGTGCAGGACGATGCTTGAATCCGGCGGCTTTCCGGCAAACGCTGCCGCAGCTCTTGCTGAAGCTGCTACGACGCACGAGACGCTCTCCGTCCTGGAGCGAGCTGCACGGCTGCTCGAGGCAATTCGGGAAGAAGGCGTATCTACGGTAATGGCGGTCGGGGCAATTCGCGAGGCTCTCGAGTTTGGTCTCGGTTCGACGGAATGTACGGAGGGGCTCGACTGGTGTGAGATTGCGGTTGAAGTCTGCCGCGAAAAGAAGCGTTCCGGACAGGCTCTGCGCAATCCCGCGGGCCTTCTGGTGAAGATTTTGAAGGACGTCAATGCGCGCCGCCGCTTCGTAAACGAAGAGGCAGAAGCGCGATGGAAACAGAGTTTCCGGCAGCGCGAAGAGGCGCTGCTGCGGCGCAGGCAGCAGGAAGAAGAACGCGCGCTGATCCTGGAGTACGAACGGTTTCGCCAGGATCTGGCCCAATCGGTCTACAGAGAGCTGCCAGACGATAAGCGAGCGGCTCTTGTACGGGAGAAGCTCGAGGTCCTGTCCCAGCACGACCGCTTTCAGCGCATGCCGCGGGAAGCTCGGGAGCAGGAAGCGGAAGACCTCGTTCTACAGGATTTGGCAAAGAAAGAGGCTCCTGCTTTTGAAAAGTGGCTGCTGCGGCGCAAAGCTGCGCAGATTGTTTTGCCCTTCGCTACGAATTCAGAACTCGCCGCAGAAGTGGCCTGAAAGCCGGACTAAGAGCGGACTTGGCGGTCGGAAGCGCGCTGGATCAGGTTCAAGTACAGATCGCTCATCCGCTCTACGGCGACCCCTATGGAAAACTGCAGGTGCGCGAATGACGCAGCAGTCGAAGCAAGCGTCCGCCTCAGTTCCGGCTGCCTGATGAGCAGAGCCAGCTTATTCGCCAGATCCTGCGAGCTCCCGCTTTGGAACAGCAAGCCGCGCTTTCCGTCTTCGATCAGTTCGGGAGTACCGCCCACGTTCGAGCCAACAGGGCAGCATCCGCAAGCCATTGCTTCGAGCAGTGCGTTGGAGAAGGCTTCGGAGCTCGACGGCAGGACGAATATGTCCATTGCCCGGAGCCAGGGCGCGACGTCGGATTGCGCGGGCTGAAAGACGCAGTCCTTCCTAATGCCGAGCTGTTCAGCCCTTTGCTGTAACCGGGATGATTCGGAACCGCTGCCGACAATCAGGAGTTTCGCGCCGGGTGCGAGCGGCCGAACGTGAGCAAAGGCGTCCAACAGGAGATCGATTCGTTTTTCCGGACGAAGCGCAGCCAAGCAGCCTATGACGAGAGAAGCCCCGGCGAGAGAGGGAGGACGTTCTTCCTGTTTTGGATAGAAGACTCGAGTGTCGACACCGTTGTAGCAGAGATAAAGCTTCGACTGTGGGACACCTTCGTCGTCCGTCATGTGGCGCCACATTGCTTTGCAATTCACTACGATTCGATCGGCCAGGCGATCCGTAGCCCGAAGCAATTGCCGGTAGATGGGCGGCACAAGGGAGCGATAGGAAAGCTGGCTGGTCACGATCGATGGCGTTCGATAAATGCGGCCCCACGGAGCCGAGAACAGGGTCAATGGGACATCATAGCTGTGGATCAACTGGATCCGGTGCTGCTTCAGATACCGTCCGAAAGCTAAGCCCTCTTTCAACATAGAAGGCGAGCGAAAGGAGGTGACAGGAAAGCAGACAATGGGCACCTGCGACTCTTCCAGTTCGCTCCGGCGAATGCCCTCCGGACGAAAACAGCCGACATGCGGGGAGAATTTGGAGCGATCCAGTCGAGTGGCTATCTTTGTAACGTCTCTCTCACAGCCTCCGAGATTCAGTTCCCTTACAAGCAGCAGAACCGGAAACGGCTCGTTCACGCGATCAAGGATAACAAACGTTGCAGGTTCTTCCTGAAGCTAGCGTATTGAAGCTAACCTAATGGGGTGGTGGAAAAGCCTCCCATCCTTTTCATCACTTACTATTACCCGCCGGATCAGGCTTCAGGCGCTATTCGCCCAGGCCGTCTCGTGAAGTATCTGGAGCGTTTGGGGCACTCTGTACAAGTTCTCTCCGCCACAAATGAACTGAAGCCGGTGATACAGGGGAATGTACACAGGCTGCGCGCAGCAGAGGCGAGCAAGCCGGGATTCGATCCGATCTACCGCTTCGATCGGGAGATTTTGAGGCGTTCTTTGTTTGTGCAGGATGCCGGGGCCACCTGGGTCCCCCGGGCGGTTTCCTATGCGAAGCGGTGGATGCGTGTAAATCCCAAGCCGGTTGTTATCTCCAGTGCGCCTCCGATCACTATCCACTTGGCCGGACTCTGGCTGAAAAAGCGGTTCGGCGTCCGGTGGCTCGCTGATTGCCGCGACCCGATTGTCGGCAACCCGTTTCGTCTTGACCCCCGCCACCGCTTCTTTGACCCGATCTTCGAGCGGGCCATTTTCTCGGCTGCCGATGTTGTCATCGCCAATACCGATACGGTGCTGGAGAGCTGGAAGCGGCGCTACCCGAAATGGCAAACCAAGTGCCACGTTCTTTGGAATGGATTTGACCCTGAGGAGGTGGTCGTCCCACTGCCTCTTCCGGATACTGGCTGCCGCGTCATTGCCCATATCGGCGCTCTTTACGGCGAACGGAATCCTATCCCCTTTCTCGAATCGTTGAGGCGGCTTCGCCAGGCTGAGCCGTCGGCCCGCAATGTGCGGACTCTTTTTGTCGGTTCTGCGGATGGTCGCATCCGCAGAGGCATGGAGCCGTTTGTACAAGAGGGTCTGGCCGAAGTGCGAGCCGAGATGCCCCGGCCGGAAGCACAGAGGCTCATGGGCAGTGCCCATTACCTGCTCTTGCTGGATGTCACCGGACAGCAGGCAGGGCTGCAGGTGCCGGCAAAATTGTTTGAATATGTGCGGATTGGCCGCCCCATCATCGCCTGTACAACGGCAGACTCGGCTGTCGACCGCATTTTGAGGCGCAGCGGCGTCCCTTACCTTGGTCTCTATCCCCAAAGATCCTCGGAAGAGAATGACCGGCGGCTGCTCGAGTTTCTGAAGAGCGAATGGCCGCCGGCTGAACTATCCAAATGGTTCGTAGAAACGTTTGAGGGTAGCCGCCAGGCTGCATTTCTGTCGTCTCTGATTGACTCCCTGTGGGAGCGTAGCCGGGCGTGATGAGGAATCGAAGTTGCGAATAGCATACTTGGTCAGCCAGTACCCGGCGATTAATCACACATACATTCTCAGTGAGATTCTCGGCCTGCGGGATCAGGGCATTGAGGTAAACACAATCTCCATCTCGCCGCCTGATCGGCCTTTGTCTGAGCTGAGCGACATCGAGAGGGCCGAAGCGAAGCAAACCTTCTACGTGAAGCGCTGCGGCGGGGCTCGTACTGCTGGAGCCCTCCTCCGAACATTCTTCGCTTTTCCGGCAACGTTCTTCCGCAATCTCTTCTTCGCCGTGCAGCTGAGCCGCCTTTGCCCGGTCGAAACTGCCCGCTGGCTGCTCTTCTTTGTGCAGGCCGTGTTAGTCGGAGACTACATGCGCCGCTCAGGCTTGAAGCATGTGCACGTTCACTACTCTTCCTCAGTCGGACTGCTGGTCGGCCGGATCTTTCCGCTTACGGTATCGCACACAATTCATGGTTCGGGCGAGTTTGAGAACGCCGCGTTATTCCACATGTCCGAAAAGGTGCAGAATGCGCGTTTCATCTGTGCGATTAGCCGGTACGGGAAGAGTCAAATCATGCGGCTTTCCCGTCCTGAGCACTGGGACAGGATTTACGTCTGCCCTCTCGGTGTGGATCCGGAGCGCTTTGCTCCCAAACAGGGAGGTCACAAACGGGATGAGCCCATCGAGCTGCTGACCGTCGGGCAATTGGCGCCCGCAAAAGGAATGCATGTCCTCATTGCCGCCGTTGCTCTGCTGCGCACTCGCGGCCGAGACATACGGTTGCGAATCATTGGGGACGGGCCGCTCCGGCAGTCGCTTGCCCGGTATGCCGAGTCGATAGGGGTTGGCCGGCAGGTGGTGTTTGAAGGTTTTTGCAATAACGCTGCCCTGTACCGCTTCTACGCTCACGCCGACATCTTTGTGATGGCCAGTTTTGCTGAAGGGATTCCGGTGGTTCTCATGGAGGCGATGGCCATGGAGCTGCCGTGTGTTTCGACCCGCATCACGGGAATTCCCGAGCTGATCGAGGATGGCAAAACGGGATTGCTTGTGAGCCCGGCCGATGAGGCTGCTTTAGCCGAAGCCGTTGAACGCCTGATCGAGGATGAATCGCTGCGGCGCGAGCTTGGACGAGCTGCTCGAGAGCGTATTGTGCGGGATTATCACATTGCTAGAAATACTGCCCGGCTCGCGGAAATCTTTCGTTCGCACTTGAATGAAGGAGAACTAGGCCGGTCCGTGCCATACTGAAGCCTGCTATGCCTTCCCTGGATCCTATGGATACTCGCATTGCTGTTCTGGGTCTTGGATATGTCGGCTGCGTCACGGCCGCGTGTTTTGCGCAGCTTGGTTATCGCGTCATTGGGGTTGACAAGGATCAGAACAAAGTAGAGGCGATTCAGTCCCGTCGCGCGCCCTTCTTCGAGCCCGGGCTGGAGAAAGTTGTACGGGAGACTGTCGCCGCCGGGCGGCTGGCAGCCACAACATCCCTGGGCGAAGCCATTGCGGATGCGGATGTGGCGATGATTTGCGTAGGCACTCCCTCGGAGCGGAATGGGAATCTGGGGCTGGGGCAGCTCCACCGGGTCTGTTCGGAGATTGCAGCTGAAGTTCAGAACCGGACAAGCCAGCTCATTGTGGCGATCCGCAGCACGGTATTTCCTGGAACCTGCGAGGAAGTGATGGCCGCAAGCTTCGCCGGGATGAACCATATCTCCGTGGTCTGCAATCCTGAGTTTTTGCGTGAAGGAAACGCGGTGAAGGATTTCCTGGAGCCGTCCCTTGTTGTGGTTGGCTCCCCGGATCGCGGAGCTGCCGAGAGCATTGCGCGCCTGTACGCGCCCCTCAACGTCGAACCTAGTCTGGTCTCACTGCGTACGGCCGAGATGATCAAATACGCCTGCAATGCATTCCACGCTGTGAAGGTTGCATTCGCCAATGAGATCGGAACACTCGCCGGCCATCTGAGCGTCTCGGGCGATGAAGTGATGGAAACTTTGTGCCGCGACACGCGGTTGAATATTTCGGCGGCTTATCTGAAACCAGGCTTTGCCTTCGGCGGATCTTGCCTGCCCAAGGATCTGCGGGCCCTGGTCTTTCGCGCTTCGCGTCTCGATCTGGACATGCCGCTGCTCGCCTCCGTTCTGCCGAGTAATCAAAGCCATTTGCGGCGGGCCATTGAGGCGGCGCTGGATCTGCCCGCGGAGCGCTTGGGCATTTTCGGGCTCGCTTTTAAGGAGAATACCGACGATCTGCGTGAGAGCCCGGTTGTCACTCTGATCGAGCAGCTTCTAGGGAAGGGCCGGGAGATTCGCATCTTCGATCCACACATCAACCTGGACGAGATCTACGGGAGCAACAAGAATTTCATCCTCTCCACTGTGCCTCACATTGGCAAACTGCTCGAGCGAGATCTCGACACGATGCTCCAATGGTCCAGTCACCTGATCATTGCTCAGAAGCCCTCGGCTGCTTATGCAGAAAAGCTCGCGCAAAGCGGTCTTCCCATCCTGGACCTCACCCGAGCCAACGTGACGGGGCAGGCAAAGGCAGCGGCGGGATCGTAGATCCCGTGTGCGGCTGAGTCTTGCTGCCTGCAGGCATCGCTTGCCCATCTGTTACAGCTCATTCCGCACGAGGTGAAATTTATCTTCCTCGGGCGCTCAATCACTTACAGACACCGAGCGCGATTTCCGGGCGCTGAATGCCAGGGCTGGGTGAGTATTCTTCAAGCGAATAGAAGCTGAAGGAGGCTCTATGGCATTACAAGCACAGACTCGCGCATTACAGGTACCGAGGGCCGTCGAATTTGGCCAAATGACGCTGTTCGACGGCAAGCAAGGCAATCTCTTCAAACGATCCGCAGCCTTGTGGCTGTCGCTGCTGCTGTACTGCCTGCCTTCGTTCACACAGACCCGAGTGGATCTTCGCAGTCAGGCCAAGACAATCGATTTTTCCCAATCAATCTTTACGAAGCCGGTTAAGACCGGTACGGCTTTGCCTGCGGTATGCGAAGTCGGCGAACTCTTCTTCCGGACGAATAGCACCCCCGGAAAGAATCTTTACTCGTGCACGGCGACAAACATCTGGACATTGATTGGAGATTCATTGTCCATCCCGCCGGGAGCGAACGGGCAATTTCTTTCTACAGACGGACAGTCGTTGACGTGGCGTAGCTTTGCAGGAGGGGTGTCCGGGGCATTGCAAAGCACGAGCGGAGCGGCGGATTTTACAGTAGACATCGATACGGCCGTTCTGCCAAGGAAAGCGATGGCCGAGACGATCGGAGGGTTGTGGAACTTTGATCGAGGCATCATTCTGAATCCGCGCAGCGCGCCCTCCAATCCTGTGAATGGTCAGATCTGGTACGACGCCAGCTTGCAGCGTTTCCGCTGCCATGAGAACGGAGTCACTGTGGATTGCACTGGCGGAGGCTCGGGAGCGTTGATGAGCAGCAGTCTTTCCACCGTCGATCCCGGTATGCGGACGGAATGGGTGGACGAGTTCTGCGGAAGCGGTGAAGCGCCTTCTCGTGAGGATATCGGGGCACTCCCCTGGGCAATCGCCTTTACCGGTAATGGCCTCCGTGTGGGTAACAAAAAGGGCGATCTCCGGCACCCCTGCATTGTTGTAGTAGAGACTGGAACAGAAAGCGGAGGAGGCAGCGTGATGTCTCTAGGCGAAGCAGCAGGGTCAGCATCTCTCTCGGGATGGGATCAGACAGACTTTGAGCTAAATCTGGTATTTCAACTGGATCCTGTGACGTCCAATCACACATTTCGCTTTGGTCTCGCTGATGATCCTCTGAGAACGCAGCCTGCGAATCGCCTGACCGTCCGCGCCAACGGAGGGGAGAACGCTCAGTTCACTTTTGAAGCCTGCACGGAAGGAGTATGTGCTCCGGAGGTGGAATCGGGGGTTCCGGTAGATGGCAACTGGCACCGGGTGAAACTGTTTCGACGCTCCGGTGACGCTCCCGGGACCGTTCGATTCTGTATGGACGCTTGCCTTGAATCTAAAGAACTGACAGAGCGGGTTCCTTCCGGGGAAATGGTTGTTTTCACGTCAATCTTCAATAACTCGGGTGAATCCGCCTCCGCGAGGCTTGCGCTGGACTGGTTTTCGGCATCTCGGAAAGGGGCCTTGCGATGGTAAGACCGGTGCTCCTGCTGCTGATTCCGCTGTTCTGCGGAGCGCAGACGTTCACAGTACCTCCCAAAGTTACCAACATCTCCCATGCTTCAGCGCGGGTGACATTTCTCCTCTCCGAACCCGTGACCAATGCGGACGTGCAGTGGAGTCAGGACTTGTCTTTCTCGAAATCGGCGCCGGTGACGATCAATACTTCGGCCCCGGTGACGGGCAGTGCTGTCCTGATGGGGCTGACTCCGGGCACAACCTATAATGTGCGGGCCCGCCTGAATAACGGCGCTGTCGTCTCGCCTACGGTCCAGTTCACCACCGCGGCAGACGTCGAGCCGCATCCTGCATTACCGCTGCCGCCCCAAGTGGTGCCTGATACGTCCATGCCGGCAATTAACGGCAATACCTACACAATCAATTCCGACTGCTCGAATCTCCAGAGTGTTTTGAATACACTCGCAACCCTAACCGGGAATTTGAATCACGAGGTTGTGATCCCGGTAGGGACCGTTTGCGAAGGACAGTTCACGTTTCCGGCGAGACCGAATCATAGCGGCTGGGTGATCGTGCGGAGCAGCGCCGTAGGGACGACGGCATTTCCCCCGGAGGGCGTTCGTTGGACTCCCAAATGGCCTGTAAGCTCGACGCTCGCCACTTTCCGCACCAACGTAATTTCCGTCGCCTTCACCTCCATGAATCATACCTTCGTGAGCTGGACGGGTAGTCCGAACTGCGAGGGCATCTTTGGGAATGATGCGATCGTGGGGGTGCTGAATATCGCTCCTGGTTTGACACCCTACTTTGATTGCCGCACGGATCGTCCGGCTTATACCGGCCCAACGGCAATCACCAATATGACTGGTACGAATCCGGTGACAGTGACAGCGCCCGGGCACAATCTGGAGAACGGGATGGTGGTCTACTTTTCCAATAACGGAATGGTAGCAGCGGCTCCAACCACCTGGTACATGGTGTTCAATGTCTCGGGGGATACCTTTCAGATCACACCGAACAACGTCATCGGGTCCTTCAATGCGAGTTTGAATCCAACTTTTACCGTGGTGCCTGCGTGGCGCCAGCTTGAGAGTGAGAATGGTCCCACCGACCCCAGCGGGCCATGCACGGTCGGGGAGTGGTACTGGAAGCACGGAGACGGGCAGAACGGCATCTGGTGGTGCCGTGACGACGGCTGGCAAAAATACGTGCTCAGAAGCACTTCCGGCAGCTTCGAGGCGATTAGTCTGGCCTCCGGCGCAAGACGGTACCGTTTTATCGGTATTGAGGTCACACAGAAACGAACGCCGCCCTTCCCGGCAGGATGGAACACGCCGACTGCGAGCGGCAGCGCCTATCAGGGCGTGGTTCAGGCACTGGTCAACGCGTCAGAAGCGACATCGGAGATTATCATCGACCGCTGCTATCTCCATGGCCTTGGCTACCCGCACCGAAACAGATACGCAATCACCGGATACTTCAGCAAATCCGCGTTTATCAATAACTACATCGATGAAATATCCTGGTGGCGCTCGTCCGGCTATTCCCAGACGGAGGGCGGCACGGGCATCAACCTTTGGCGGGACAGCAACGGTGTACTAACCCACAACAATTACATTGCTGTGGCCGGCATTCATTATTTTGCCCCGGATCAGGGAAGCGACCGGCAGCAGCCAGGCGATTTAACCATCACGAGAAATACCTTTAAGCAGTATCCGAAGTGGAGACGCGGTGATCCGGCTAACGACGGAAGGAACTATACGCACCGCAATCACATTGAATGCAAGCAATGCGAGCGGCTTCTGATCGAAGGAAACATCTTCGACTATGGTTATTCGTCCCTGACGGCGGGGCAGTTCATTCTCATGACGCCCCGCTGCTCCACCACCGGCCTCAGCAGCGTGTATAACGTTTCGAGCTTTAATAACGGGACGATCACGACGACAACTCCGCACTATATCTACCCTGGGGCAGTCGTGCACGTTAACGGAACGGGTTCGGCTCTGGATGGGTTGTGGGAGGTGTCATGGTCAAATTGCCCGTCGCCATGCAACCAGATGAAGCTGGCCAGCGCTCCCTCCATTAGCGGGGGCGCGGGCGGCACCGTGCAGATGCGGCAGTCTCAGAAGAACATTCGGGACGTCGCGGTCAGGCACAATCTGTTTTATCAGGGAGCAGAGACACTCCGTATCACGGGCACCGACGCAAGCTGCACGTCCCAACGGATCGTGCCCTTTCAGCGTTTCCAGATGCACAACAATCTGGTGGTCGATACAAATATCCTTCGCTTCACCCAGGGAGGAAGAGTCGATGAGTTCGGCACTTTTGGAGCGAATGGAGATTTTGGGGCTCGAACGCTGTACGTGATCGGCTACGTGGAGGATGTATCCGTTACGAACAACACCGTCTATGGCCAGCGCGGCAACATGCCTTTCCTGCTGTATGCCGAGCCGGTTAACGAAGGGTTAAAGCTGGAAAACAACATCTACACCTGGAACGGGAGCGGCGCGCTGACGGCCTTAGGTGGCACTGTCAACTCCACCACAACGTTTGGGACAGCCGGCCTGGCAGCCACCTGGACACGGGACGGGACACCGAATTACAGCGCAAGGAATAATGTCATTTGCTGCGGCTTGTCCTCCAATGCAAACTCCTATCCGGCAACAACGAGTTGGCCCGACAACGAAGCCAGCGTGAAGTGGATGAAGCCGGCATTATCCTTTCCCTACGATTTCCGGTTGCGCCATGACTCTTCCTTCGTTTCCGCGGGCTCGGGCCGCGGAACGGATGAAAAAGAGGTCGGAGCAGACATCGACTTGATGGAGGCGAAGCAAGGACGTGTGAAGAATGCCCGCGCAGTGGAAATCACACCCACTTCGGCTGTCATCGCCTACCTCGCGCCCGATGAGGCTGCCTGTACGGTCGAGTATGGTCCATCGGCTACATGGGGTACGGGAACTCGAGTCGGGGACGGCGGCGGAAGAAGAGACCGTGCCGTCCACCTCACCGGGCTCACTCCCTCGAGCGTTTATTACTACCGAATTCTTTGCTCGGTCGAGCAGCCGGACGGAATTTTCCGTACTCCTTAGCCCGGAGCAGCAAGGTACACTTCGATAAAAGGAGCGAAGAGCATGAGCCGGGACGAACTGATTCTGCGGTTGGATGAATTGCTGGAGTTCCCCCCGGGCACATTAACGGGCGCGGAGAAGCTCGAAGACCTCGAGAAGTGGGACTCGCTTGCAATGGTGGGCTATATGGCCCTCGTCGACGAACACTTTGGAATTCAGCTCTCACCCAGGCAGTTCGTAAACTGCACTACAGTCGAAGATTTATTGGGGTTGGCAAAGGCACCGGCTTGATCTTCAGGGTGCGAATATGGCCCGGGCAGCAGTTCGAGCAATTGAATATCACCTTCCCTCGATCGTAGTCAGCACTGAAAGCCTGGCGGCTCAGTTTCCGGAATGGTCCATCGAGAAGATTGATGAGAAGGTGGGGATCAGCGAACGCCATTATGCTGCTCCGGATGAGTGCTCCTCCGACCTGGCCGAAGCCGCAGTTCGCAAGCTCTTTGAGTCGGGCGTCTGCCGTCCGGAGGACATCGACTTCCTGCTTCTCTGCACCCAGACTCCTGATTACTTTCTGCCGACAACGGCCTGTCTGCTGCAGGACCGGCTTAGCCTGCCGAAGAAGTGCGGTGCGCTGGACTTCAACCTCAGCTGCTCTGGGTATGTTTACGGGCTTGGATTGGCTCAGGGCCTGATTGAATCCGGTCAGGCCCGAAACCTGCTACTTGTCACTGCTGAAACCTACAGCAAATTCTTGCACCCAAAGGACAGGAGTGTGCGTGCAATCTTCGGCGATGCAGCTGCCGCGACTCTTGTTTCTGCCACCGACCGGGAGGACGCGTTGCTTGGCCCCTATGTCTATGGAACCGATGGAAGCGGCGGGCCGAATCTCATGGTCCCGGCCGGGGGGATGAGGGTTCCCCGTTCAGCAGAATCAGCGGTCGAGCACCACGATGAGCACGGCAACGTACGCACGAAGGAACACCTTTTCATGAACGGACCGGAGGTCTTCAATCTCGCTTTATCGGTTGTGCCGGAGACTGTTTGCGAACTGCTCGCGCGGTCCGGGAAAACGATGGAGGAGATTGATCTGTTCGTCCTGCATCAGGCCAACCGTTACATGTTGCAGCATCTGCGGAAGAAGATGAGGATTCCCGAGGAGAAGTTTTATATAGTGATGAGCCATTGCGGAAACACAGTCTCCTCGACCATCCCCATTGCTCTAAAGCACGCAGAGATGGAAGGGAAACTGAAAGACGGCGCCCTCGTGATGCTCGTCGGCTATGGCGCCGGCTATTCCTGGGGCGCGACCCTGCTACGCTGGACCGAATTCTAACCTTCTGCGCCAGCTGCTGCCGCTCTCGGTCGTCCGACATCACGGAAATAGACTTCAGCGGGGTTGCCGAACGCCAGAGAATACGGCGGAATGTCCGAGATCACAACGCTGTTGGCTCCGATGATCGCGCCTTCGCCAATAGTGACCCCCTTCAGAATGTGTGCATTGTTGCCAATCCATGCATTGCGGCAGATGCGGACGGGGCGAATGTCGCGTGGATCGAGTGGGGCGTTTTGAGCCCTCAGGTCCGCGCGTTTTGGATGCCCATCGTTATCGGAAATGCGGCAGTTGCTGGCAATCAAGACATCCTCTTCGATCACCACCTGCTGATTTACCGACACCACGAGATTATCTCCGATCGAAACACGGTCTTTTATGATCAACTGGGGTTTGTCGAGAAACCGCCCGGACAGAATACACAGGCCGAATCCGAGGGTCACATTGTTGCCAATGTGAATTTCGACATGCCCGTTCACAAAAGGCAGTCCCCACACCACCAGATTCTTTCCCACTGAACTGCAGCGGCTTTGAAACAGAGGCTGGCTGTAGAACTTGGTGATGACCCATCGGGTGAGATTGATTAAGAAGTAGTGAAACTCATATAGAAAACGAAGGGGGGGCTTCAGAAGACGGGGAAGCGGCGGAAGGGAGAAGTAGATGATCTTCTTGACGGTGGTGCGCAGCAGCCGGTAGAAGGGTGTATCCCCGCGCTTGATCTTGAGGATGAAGTCATCCAAAAAGCTCACAAAAATTTCCTTTCCGTCGAAGTGGCTGCCGCTGAGGGATGTGCTTCATGGATAACTACCATCCCGGTATACCATACGCCCGATTTGGTCACTTGTGAATTAGAGGGAGGTATATACTGAAGAGATCCTGATGGGTCCGCGCCCGCTTCCTGGACATGGTTCAGGATTGGTTTCAGCCTCTTTCGAGCAGTTCAAACGGAGTTAGCAATGCACAGGCTTTGGTACGTCCTGCTTCCGGCTTTCTTGTGCGGGCAATCGATCACTCACGGTCCGTTGGTCTCCAACATCACGCACAGCACGGCTCGCATAACGTTTGTTACCAGTGCTCATCCTGACGACTCCGAAGTCGAGTACGGCCGCACCATTGCGTTGGGGAATGTGGTTAAAGCGGTAAGGAACCCCACGGCCCCCTTCACGAGCATGGTGCTGCTTACGGGCCTGACACCCGGAACGACATACTACGTTCAAGGGCGTATCAACGGGGGCTCAGCCCGCTCTAACATAGTCACATTCACTACTGAGCCTGAACCGGCTGATCACCCGGAGCTTCCGCTCGAACCGCAGCCGGTCGACGTCTCAATGCCCCAGGGTGAGTATGGGGATTCCTCAGATCTCGTGGTAGCTGAAGACTGCTCAAACCTGGAGGATGTACTGCAGAGGCTGAGCCGTCTTACTGGTCCCCTGAACTATGAAGTCGTGATCCCGGCCGGTACAGAGTGCCGGGGCCGTTTTGTCTTTCCTCCTCGTCCGGAACATAGCGGCTGGGTGGTTGTGAGGAGCAGTGCTGTCGGCACGGATGCGTTTCCTCCAGAGGGAGTCCGGTGGACTACCGACTGGGCAAACTCTACCGCAAAGTTCATCACGACTGCTCTGCCTGTTTCCCATTTCTCCCAGCCGGCCTTTTTCCCGAAACAGCCATGCGGGGAAAGCGTAGGGGAAGGCGGCTTCGGGTGGGCGATGCTCATCGATAAATCTGTGTTTCCCCTCCTGATCTGCCGCAGCGATTATGAGCCATACAGCGGCCCGACCGCGATTACCGATATCAGTGACTCGGGCGTCATAACGTCCCCGGGGCACAAACTCAAGCCCGGGGATCTGATCACTCTTTCCGACAATGGCTACTACGCCACGACGCAAACGATGGTGGAGAGCGTCGACGGGGACCGGTTTGTCGTTCGCCCGCTGGCGAGGCTTTCCTCGAGATCGAAGTTCGATCCGAGTTTAAATCCGACCTTTACACACAATCGTTTCTGGAAGCAGCCTCCGCATCGAACCGGGGATACTCTGCCTGAAACCTGCAATCAATACGAATGGTTCCACAACCCATCGACAGGCAAAGTGTACTGGTGTACGGCTCCCGATCAGTGGCGGGAGTTTGCCGGCGATGCCTGGGTGGCCGATGCGCATTCCGCCATCATTGTCCGGCCCGGAACCAGGAGATACCGCTTTATCGGGATTGAAGTAACGCATCAGAAGATGCCGGAGCCGCTACCGGAAGGCTGGGACAAGCCTGTCAGAGGGGCGCAGCAGCAGGGCGTCTTCCGCCAGTTGGTGGGCTCATACGGGGACGAAATCATCTGGGACCGTTGCTACTTCCACGGTCACCCGTTCCCCCAGCGAGTGGGGTATGCAATGGGATGGTCGGGGGAGAACATCGCCATTATCAACTCCTACTTCGATGAGCTTTCCTGGTGGAGGGCATCCGGATACAGTCAGTTGGAAGGAGCGGGGGCGATTATCCATTATGAGAAGGGACCTGCCCTCGTGGATAACAACTATATGGCGGCGGCCGGGATCGCCTATTTCGTTCCGAGCAACAATCTCACAAGCCAGGAGATTGTTCATGATGTGACGTTTACGCGGAACAAGCTTGTGGTGTATCGGAAATGGCGCCAGGGGGATCCGGAAAATAATGGAATGATTTACTCGAACCGGAACTCGTGGGAACTCAAACACGGCCGGGTCTTCAAAGTGGAAGGGAACGTCTTCCACTACAACTATTCTGGTCTGACTGCTGGACAGTTCCTGTTGCTCACGCCTCGCTGCTCCTCTCTCCCTCCCTCCATCGACCTTGAAGCAATTCAGGACGGGGAGATTATCACCAGGCAGCCGGTGAGCTTTTCAGCGGGCGACGTGGTTGTCATTTCGGGAACCAACAGCCAATACGACGGACTCTGGGAAATCGCCGGCGCCGCGTGCCGGTCGAATTGTACCCGCTTCACTCTGCTGAATGCGCCGGCAGGAAATGCTTCAGGCGGAAAAGTCGACCTGCGCGGATCCACCCGCGGGATCAGCGACGTCCTCTTCCGTTACAACGCCTTCTATGAAGGCACGGAAGTCTTACGTGTTACCGGAACTACCGGATGTGAACATGGCCATCTGCCTGCCACCCGCCGTATCGCCCTCAGGGACAACGTCGCTCATGACCTCAATATGCGCTCCTTCGAACGAGGCGGCCGGGTCGATCGCGACGGCGTCTTTCGCAATGGGGATTTTGGGGCGCGTGCTGTCCTGAACCTCGGCTGGCTTGAAGATCTTACGGTGGTAGGAAACCAGTTTTACGGAAATCGAGGCAACCAGCCGACATTCCTGGGCAACGACCTGGTTTCGGAGGGTCTGCGCTTTTCCGATAACGTTTTTACGTTCGACGAATCCGGTCCATTCCGAGGTGTGAGCGGCAATGGCGCCTTCGGTACCGCTGCGCTTGATCGAAGCTTTCGAAGAGATGATCACCCGAACTGGATTTTCCAGCACAATGTCATCTGCTGCGGTCTCGGTCTACTAGCTCCGAGCTATCCTGAGAAAACGTTCTGGCCCAATTCGTTGGAAGAGCTAAAGAGCAATCGCAAGGAAGAGAGGAAGGTATTGAATGCCAGCCTTCCTGTTCTCCGGCCGGCCGCAAGCTTCTCTTTCTATGGCTCCACGTTATCCACGGCGGTTCAATCGCAACCGGAGTCACAATTTGATCTCGAGCTGGCGGCGCGGCAGGGGCGCGTACTGAATGCAGAGGCCGAAGCTGTGGGAGCAGGTTCCGCTGTAATCCGCTATCTCGCACCGGATTCGAAGGCCTGCTCTGTAGAGTTTGGTCCCTCTGCTGTCTGGGGAACCGGACGCCGCGTGTCGGATGGCGGAGGGGCGCGGCAGAGAGAAGTCCGGCTCACCAATCTTTCGCCTGGCCTACGAATGCATTACCGAATCCTTTGCGCTGCGGAGCAGCCCTCCGGATCATTCCTAGTGCGTTAGAGGATGACCTGTTGAAGATTCTCTGGGTTGGTCCGGGCTTTCTGCACCCTACGACCCGCGGGGGGCAGATTCGCACACTCGAAACGCTTCGGCACTTGAGCCGCCGCCATGAGATTCACTATGCAGCGCTGGCCGATCCGGACCAACCCGAAGGTCCGGAACGCAGTGGGGAGTATAGCGCCCGGGCATTTCCGGTGCCTTTCCGCAGCGTGCCCAAGAACTCGCCAGCCTTTGCGCTGCAACTGGCGAAGGGGTTGTTTTCCTCGCTGCCAGTGGTCATGTTCCGGTGGCAGTCCGAGGAGCTTCGGAAGTGCGTCGCGGAGCTCGAACGGCAGAACAGGTATGACAGCATTGTCTGTGATTTCCTGAATGCTTCTATCAACATGCCGGCTTTGAATCACTGCGTGCTCTTTCAGCACAACGTGGAAACGATGATCTGGCGCCGTCTTGCGGAGAACGCTCGCGATCCGGTCCGAAGAGCCTATCTGTCATTGCAGGCAAAGCGGATGTTCCGTTATGAGGAGCGGATCTGCCGTTCGGCAACGCATGTCATTGCGGTCTCAGAAACTGACGCCGAGCTGATGCGTTCGATTTTCGGTGTATCACGGGTTTCAGCCGTTCCTACGGGGGTCGACGTCGAATATTTTTCCCCACCTGTCAATGGTCCTCGCGACGGCCTTGTCTTCGTCGGTTCCATGGATTACATGGCAAACGTAGACGGAGTCCTGTACTTCGTCTCGGAGATCCTTCCGCTGATCCGGCGCCAGCGGCCGGACTGCCGCGTTACGATTGTCGGCCGCAAACCGCCGGAGGAGATCAAAGCGCTATCGCTGGCGGATCCGCTGATCGAAGTTACCGGAACTGTTCCTGACGTCCGGCCGTATCTGTGGCGCTCCGCTGTGTCCATTGTGCCCCTGCGTGTCGGAGGCGGGACGCGCCTGAAGATTTATGAGTCGATGGCCGCGCGGACGGCCGTAGTGAGCACTTCGATAGGGGCTGAAGGACTCTCCATTCACCCGCCTGACGATATTCGTCTGGCTGATACGCCGGAGGCCTTTGCGCGGGAATGTGTGCAACTGCTCGACAACGAGGTTGAGCGAGAGAGGGTCGCCGAAGCCGGAAGGCTTATGGTTAGCCAGAACTTTTCCTGGGATAAGGTCAGCCGTTGTTTTGAGGAAGTTCTGAAGTCCTGTACGATTCGCAGGTAGTTCACCAGGTAATGGACATAGTCTTCCTTCTTTTCGTACTGAGCGCCGGGTTTGTGCTGTATGTTCTGTTCATTTACCCGGCGCTGCTGGCCGTGTGGCCCGTGAAGTCGAGGAAGCGCCAGACATCAAGTGGAGAATCCCCTTCAGTCACAATCATCCTGCCAGTCCGAAACGGGGAAAAGTGGATCCGGCAAAAGCTGGAATCGATTTACGCTTTACGTTACCCGCCCGGCCGCATGCAGATTGTGGTCATCTCGGATGGCTCCACGGATAAGACCGCGGAGATTGCAAGAGAGTTCGATCGCGTGGAACTGCTTTGCATTCCGCCATCCGGCAAAGCGGGAGCAATCAATGCCGGACTGGCCAAGGCTCGGGGAGAGCTTTTGTTCTTCACGGATGTCCGGCAGAAGCTGGATCCCGATTGCCTGCATATCCTCGCTGCGCAGTTTGCCGATCCCGCAGTCGGAGTTGCCAGCGGTGAGCTGCTGATTGAACCCACCGGCAACCCGGAACAGGACAACGTCGGACTCTACTGGCGATACGAGAAATGGATTCGCCGGCGCCATAGCGAGATTGACTCGGTGCTCGGCGCGACCGGCGCCATCTACATGATGAGACGCTCGCTGGCGTCCCCGCTGCCCCTTAATACCATCAACGACGATATGCACCTGCCGTTTCAAGCCTTCTTTCGCGGCTTCCGGTTGCTTTTCGTCGATGAAGCGCTGGCTTATGATTTGCCTACGCAGCTGCAAACCGAATTCCGAAGGAAGGTTCGCACCCTGGCAGGCGTATATCAGGTGATAGCCGCCTTCCCTGCCCTGTTGACTCCTCGGAACCGTATGTGGGTCCATTTTCTGTCACACAAGCTCGGGCGGCTGCTGCTGCCGTACGCATTGATCACCGCATTTGTCGCGAGCCTGTTCCTTCCCTGGCCGTGGAATCTATTGATGGCTGCAGGTCAAATCTTTTTCTATGGTCTTGCGGCAATCGATCCGCTCTTGCCTGAGAAGATGCTCGGCAAAAGGATCACTTCGCTGGTACGGACATTCGTCATACTGATGATCGCCACGGCCTGCGCCGCCTCGATCCTGTTCCGCTCAAGCTCATCCTTCTGGGAAACACCAACGCATAGCAGCGCTTGATCACGCAAAATCTCTGACTGCTTCCACGATCCGTACGGCTGCCTGTCCGTCCCAGTATTCCAGCTTCGGCGGTTTCTGCCTGCCGGGAGACAGCACTTCCTCGACCGCTGCCAGCAGCTCGGCCCGGCCGCCGCGAATCAAGCGGTTGGTGCCCTCCGTCACGGTTATCGGCCGCTCGGTGTTCTGTCGCAATGTCAGGCAAGGGACACCGAGATATGTCGCTTCCTCCTGGATACCGCCTGAATCGGTGATGATGAAGGACGCATGAGCCTGCAAGGCAAGGAAATCAAGATAGCCGAACGGCTCAACCAGGCGGAGGCTTTCCGGAAGCTCTTCAACATCCTTCAGGCGTTGCCGGGTTCGTGGGTGAACCGGAAAGAGAACAGGAATGCGCTGGCTGATTTCGGCTAATGTTCCAACCAGTTCCGCTAATGTCAAGCTGCTATCGACATTGGAGGGGCGATGCAGGGTTGCCAGCGCGTAAGTGCGATCGAGCGAGAACCGCTCTGCCAGCGCCGGCCATCGAGCTTCGGCTTTAGGCAGCAACCGGACCAGCGTATCGATCATGACGTTGCCGACAAAGCGGATCTTTTCCTCGGCGATGCCTTCCCGGCACAGATTTTCATTGGCATCCCGGGAGGGAGTGAACAGCAGATCGGAGAGCTGGTCTGTCAGGATGCGGTTGATTTCCTCCGGCATCGTCCGATCGAAGGACCGTAAGCCGGCCTCCACGTGCGCGACACGCACTCCGAGCTTGGTCGCAACCAGAGCACAGGCAAGGGTGGAATTGACGTCTCCCGGGACAAAAACGAAATCGGGTTTTTCTTCAAGCAACACCGGCTCGAAGCGCATCATCACTTGCGCTGTCTGTACCGCATGAGAGCCGGATCCGACGGCCAGGTTGATGTCAGGTGCGGGCATCTCGAGATCTTCAAAGAAGACTTGCGACATGCTCTCGTCATAATGCTGCCCTGTATGTACCAGCAGTTGTCTGAACTCTCCGGGATAACGAGCCATCTCCCTGAGGATTGGCGCCATTTTCATGAAATTGGGGCGGGCGCCAACGACGTGCAGGATCTTTAGCGGCATGGGAGAGCCTCCCGCCTGATGCCCGGATTTCTGTAGGAAGCCACAATAATACGATTGGGATGCATGCGAACTCCTGACGAAATTCTGTTCCGGCTGCGACAAGAGCTAGGCAACATCGGGATGTTCTTGCGCCCGCCCCGGCTGGCTGAAACAGATCGACGAAAGGGTAGCTCCTGCTTGCCCGATCCTTCTCAGTTTCTCTCGTGTCTGGCCGAAACACCATACGCGAACCAAATCCTGTCGATTGCCGATAACGTTCTGGTCCACCGTGTTCCCCTCCTCGGCTTTGAAGTTGATCTTGGTCCTGAAATCCGCTGGCGACGGGATTCGATTCATGAGACTGAAAGCGGCCTTGCCTACTTTCGACGTATTCCCTACCTGAACTTTCAGAAAGCCGGGGATCACAAGGTGATCTGGGAGTTGAATCGTCACCAGCACCTTGTTCTTCTGGCCCAGGCGTATCTGCTCTCCGGAAACCGGCGCTACCTCGAGGAGATCGTATGTCAGATCGAGAGCTGGCGGAAACAAAATCCGTGGCTGCGTGGAATCAACTGGACAAGCGCTCTCGAGGTTGCGTTTCGAGCGTTGTCCTGGCTCTGGCTGGATCACCTGGTCGGCAGCCAGATGGAGGACGAGCAGCATTTTGCTCTC
>CALGAR010000014.1 GCA_937959285.1 uncultured Bryobacterales bacterium | reverse complement strand
TGCCGCCGCCGCTCCGGCGGCCAGCGCCTCCACTTTGTCTCGCAACTCCAGCACGATCCGTTCGGCTGTCTTCTTGCCGACGCCCGGCACCTTGACCAGTCGCGCTGCTTCGCCCGACCGGATGGCTGCCACGAGGTCGGCCACCGACAGCCCGGACAGCACGGTCACTGCCAGCTTTGGACCAATGCCGCTGACCGTAACCAGCTTCTCGAACAGCGTCTTCTCTTCGGCAGTGGCGAAGCCGAAGAGGCAGATTGCGTCCTCGCGGACGTGCGTGTGTATATGCAGCTTCACCTCCCGTCCTGTGTCAGGCATTGCCGAAAACGTGGACACCGGCACACTGACGTCGTAGCCGACGCCTCCTACGTCGACAATCAGTTGGTTCGGCTGCTTCTCGAGCAGCGTACCGCGGAGAAAGGCGATCATGGGAGAATTCAATTATCGTACATGGCACGACGGTTGTTCTTTGTCAGCCAGGTCCGCGGGGGCCGGGCCGGATTGAATGGAGACGAAGCCAGGCATCTTCGTCGGGTTCTGCGGGCGGAGATCGGGCAGAAGTACGAGGTATCCGACGGGGGTTCGTTATATCTCGCTGAAATTGAAGGATTTGGCAAAGAGTCCGTCTCCTTCCGGATTCTGGAGCCGCTGGAGCCCCGCCGGTATCCGGTCCGCCTGACCATCCTGGCCGCCCTGATCAAGTTCGACCGTCTGGAATGGCTGATTGAAAAGGCGACCGAGCTTGGCGTTGAGCGGGTCGTCCCGGTTGAGACGGAACGCAGCGAAAAGGGGCTGGAGCGTGCGGCGTGTAAGCGTCTGGAGCGCTGGCGGCGGATTGCATTTGAGAGCAGCCAGCAGTCACGGCGGGTGAGTGTCCCGGAGGTTGTGCCGCCCTTGACCTTTGAAGCGGCTCTTGAGCAGGAAGGCGAATATCGCTTGTGCCTGGACGAGGCTAATGGGCTACCTCCGATCCTCTCGGCCTTGCCGGAGGTTCGCTGCGCATCCGACCGGGTTCTTCTCTTGTGTGGTCCCGAGGGGGGATGGGTGGACCGGGAGCGTGAAAGCGCCGACCGCGCAGGATGGAAGCGCGTTTCCCTGGGGCCGCAGATCCTGCGTGCGGAAACAGCGGCGATCGCGGGTCTTTCAGTGATCAGCTCTGCGTGGCAGATGCCGGTAGAATGAAGACACATGCGCGAGTACGCGGCTGACCGCCTGCGCAGTCTTCTCGGCAAATTCGTATTCGAGGTTCACCGGGCTTCCAAATCTCGTGATCCGGACGCCATCCATGACTTGCGTGTCGCCATTCGCCGGTTCGGCGAGGGTCTCCGGGTCTTCCGTCAGTTCTTCCCCGAAAAAGGCGTCAAGAAGGTGAGAAAGAAGCTGCGGGGACTCATGGATCAGGCTGCTGCCGTGAGGGACAAGGACATTGCCCTGGAACTGCTCGCGGAAGCGGGTGTGTGCGAGGGCAGCCTGGTTGAAGGTTTGCGCAAGGAAAGGAAGGCGGCGGAGCGCGCGCTCGCTGCGGAACTGAAACGGTGGGCCCGGCACGACTTCTCCTCGAAGTGGCGTGAATCTCTCCACCTCCACAGCATCCACGGCGCATGAAAGGGACCGCTCAGGAGTGGGACGAGTCGAAGCCGGCTGTTGAGAATGCCCGGCTCAGGCTCCCGGAGATGGCGGAACGGTACTTCGCCGAAGGGAACAAGGTAGTCAGCAAGGCTCCGGCGCCCGAGCGACTTCATGAGCTCCGCCTTGCGACTAAGCACTTCCGATATACGTTAGAACTCTTTCGTCCTCTCTATGGTCCCGGTCTTGAAGATCGCATCGGACGCCTGCGGAAGGTACAGCAACTGTTGGGCAGTATCAATGACGCTGCCGTGACGCGCCGTCTCTTGGACCCGAAACCCGATGCGTCCGCGGCGATCGCGTTCCTCGATCGCCGGATCGAGGAGAAAATCACTGAGTTTCAAAACTTCTGGAAGAAATACTTCGGCGCGCCGGGCGAGCGTGAATCCTGGGTACGCTACCTGCGCCTCTATGCAGGTAAGCGAACGAAGCGGACGGTGAAGGGTTAGTTTGTCTCGCCGAGCGTAGATTTCTCGTCCGCCTTTGCGGGATCATCGTCGACAGAAGTCTGCGGACGGGCTTCGCAGGAGACATCCTCCCCCTTCAGCTCCTGGAAGCTGATCGTCCAGCGTTCCCACTTATACGTCCATCTCTTCTTGACACACCGGTGCAGTATCCCGCAGCGAGCGGCGGCGAGGATCTTCTCCCGGCTTCCGTTCGCCTCCTCCGGCCAATACTTTCCCTGCCGGTCAGAGCCGCACTTCGGGAGCTCCGGTTTCCGGCCCGCGGAAGCTGGCGGGGACACCAATAGACACGTCAGGAGAACCGTGAGCGCAAAGTAGTGCATAAAGCTCTCCAACGGTTTTCGTATGCGGTCTGCCGAACGGGAGCTATACGGCGGGGCAGCAAGCTGATCGCCGGGCTGCCTGGCCCGTGTGACGCATTACACGGCGGGAAGTAACAGGAAATTCGGGGGGATCAGGTGCGGGAAGGGAGGTCTCCCTTCCCGGCTAAGCCTATCTGATTTTGGCGTCGCTGCGGAGACGGAATGTAAGGACGGCTTCCGACGGGATGGTGGCAGGATCTCCACGGGTGGCAAGCACGGCGCCTGTGCCTGCGCCCGCCCCTGCAGCCGCCCCAATCGCAGCACCCTTTCCGCCGCCGGCAATCGCGCCAATGGCCGCGCCGATGCCGCTTCCGATGCCGACCTTCAGGGCGTCCTTCTTCTTCGAGGCGGCGGCAACCTCCACGACGCTATCGGTGCTGATGGGCACCACCGTGCCGTCTACCGTTTCAAGCGAGGTTAACTGGACCGCCAGTTGAGCCCTGCCCTTTACCCGGCCGCCCGGGTCGGACTCAACGACTTGTCCCTTCACCGTTGCTCCTCGCGTGGCCACAGTCACGCCGTCATGCACCAGATCGCTCGCCAAAGTCGCTGTGAAGCTGTCTCCGGTCTGATTCTGCTTTGTCGAGAGAGCTGTGGTTGTGCGCACGCGGATCGACGTCCCGGCTGGTAAGACAAGTGCCTTCGGCGGAGCAACCGCTTCGGGTTGCGAGGAAACGGGGGCTCCGGATGCCGGCGTCAACGGGCGTGAGGATTCACGCTCATTCCTGGAAGCTCGCGCGCTCCGGCTTGGCTCCCTCGAGGTTTGTGTTGACGATGGCGTTGATGGTTTGGATGAATCAGCGCTAGTCTCGGCCGGGGCTGCTGCTTCCGGCCCTTCGGTTGCGGCAGCCGGTGTCTCCTGTTTCTTGCCGCATCCTGCCGCCATGAGCGCGGACGCAAGTGCGGCGATTAAATACCATTTTGGGCTCTTGCTCAACATGTTCAACTCTTCCCGATCTTTCCTGCCTGAAAGGGAGCCGGACATTCAAGTGCTGCAATCCTTATACCAGATTGACCGCACCTGCGGCTTAACGTGAGACGAGTTTTCACAGGCACGACCCTGGAATTTAACACCGCGTATAAGGACGCAGCCTGAGTTTCATCACTACGAAGCGGAAGCTGAAGCTTTCGGTTTTGGAGCCGGAAGCTCGGTCGCCTGGCACTGGGATTGGAACCCGTTCACACGATGCTTTCCGTCGCAGAACGGTTTATTTTCGGAGAAGCCGCACCGGCAAAGCGATATTACCGTCCGGCCCGCAAGCTCGTAGGCCTTTCCTTCTGCGTCATAAATTTCGAATTCTCCTTCAATCCGAATCGGACCATTGTTAATCACTGTTACCTTAGCTGGCATGCCGGTATAGTACCATTTCGCACGCTCTACCGTCCCGGACCGGCGCCCCAAGCCGCAAGTTACAATAGCGCAATGCGGTGGCTATGTCTGCTGTTTGCGGTTCAGGCCGCGTTCGCTCAGCCTGCCCGCGAAAGCGACATTCCGCACGAGCTGCTGGTGCTTTCCAGAATCAAAGCCAGAATGAAGGACAACCTCGAGAAGCTGCCGAACTATACGTGCACGCAAACCATACTGCGATCGCAAAGGGCGGGCGCTTCTCGCCGCTTTCATCTTGTCGATACTCTCCGTCTGGAAGTTGCACTGGTGGGTGGTAAAGAGCTCTTCTCGTGGCCCGGAGAGAGATCGTTTGAAGAGCGCGACCTCAGGCAGCTCGTCGGTAGCGGGACGATTGGCAACGGTGATTTTGCCCTTCATGCGCGCGCCGTCTTTCTGTCCAATACCGCGACTTTCGAGTACGTTGGCGCGGAGTCACTGGACAGCCGCTCGACCATTCGATTCAACTACGAGGTTCCAATCAATTTGAGCGGCTACCAGCTCCGCGTGGGGGACATCTCCGGGGTGGCGGGGTATCGGGGATCGTTTTGGGTGGACGCCCAGACACTCGACCTGGTTCGTCTGGAAGTACACTCCACCGTCATTCCTCCGCATGTGCCGATTCGGTCGGCAAGCAATATCCTGCAGTACGCTCGCGTTCCTATCGGCAGCGAAGACTTCCTCCTGCCGAAGGAGTCCGAGCTGATCCTGGTCGATCTGCACGGCGGCGAGCACAGGAACCAGATTCGCTTCAACAACTGCCGCCAATACACCGGTGAGTCGACGCTGGTCTTCGACGATCCTCCCCCTGACGAAGCCGTTCCTGCCCAGGCAATCGAAGACTTCGATGTGGCGGAAGGGCTTTTGATTCAAGTTCAACTAAAGAATCCGATCGATCTTGCTTCAGCGGCTGTCGGAGATCCCTTCGCAGCAGTTCTGGTCCGCGACGTTAAGGTCCGCAAGGAAGTGGTGCTGCCGAAGAACGCGACGATGACAGGTCGAATCAGCTATCTGAGCCGGCGCAGTTCCACGTCGACCTACTACCTGGTCGCTTTTGAGCCGCTCATGATCGAGTTTCCCGGAAAGCGCGGAAGGCTGCGGGCTGTGTTGGAAGAAGCGCGCCCCTTTCGCGCGATTGCGAGTTTGAGCGGAAGCCTGCCTCTGGGCTTGCCACGCAGGATCGAGCTTCCGCCTGTCACCAGAAACCTATTTGTTGTACCCGGAGCCGCTCGGCGGCTCGCGCCAGACTTTTTCATGGAATGGCGCACTCAGTCCTTGTCCCGTAATCAGGAGAAACAGTGATTCAGTTTGATTTAGAGACCGACCGAAAGCTCTTTGAAGGTGCGCTTGACTTCGCCGAGAAGCAGGTCCGGAGCCTCATCGAGCGCCATCCGGATTTCTATCCGATGTACACAATGAACGGCCGGTGGAAGCATGAAGGCCCTGCCTGGACGCACTGGTGCGACGGGTTCCTGCCCGGCATGATGTGGATCTTTTATCGCCGCGCTTTGAACGCCGGAGCTCCGAATGCGGACTTCTGGTTCGAGCAGGCCGTGCGATACACCAAGCCGCTCGAACCTCGCCAGCATGATCGCGACGTACACGATCTCGGCTTCATCTTCCTTTCGACGTACTATCGGTGGTACCGCCTGACCAAGGATCCGGCTCTGCATGAAGTGCTGATTCAGGCAGGCCGCACTCTTGCGATGCGCTTCAAAGAGAAAGGCGGTTACCTGCGTTCGTTCGTTGCCGAAAACTCCTTGTTCATCGACATCATGATGAACGTCGGCATCATCTTTTATGCCGCGCGGGAGACCGGAGACAAGAAGCTTCGCGACATCGCCATCCGCCATTGTCTAACGACAAGGCGTACGCTCGTGCGCGGCGATGGGTCCACGGCGCATGAAGGAATCTTCGACCTGGAGACCGGCGAGTTCCTGAGGCAAAGCACCCATCAGGGCTACCGCGGTGATTCCTGCTGGTCACGAGGCCTCGCGTGGTCTCTCTACGGCTTCACGACGTGCTATGAATACAGCGGCGACCCGCGCTTCCTGGAGACCGCGGAGAAATGCACGGATTACTACATCACTCACACTGGCAAGGACGGTGTTCCACCATGGGATTACCAGGCGCCGCCTGAGAGCCGGAAGCTGCTTGATACATCCGCGGCTGCGATCGCCGCAAGCGGCATGCTGCGTCTGTGCCGGCTGCTTCCCGACCCCGTCAAAGGACATTTCTACTGGAGCACCGCGATCCATATCCTGCGATCGCTTTGCGAGAAGCATCTGGCCAAGGATGATCCGGAATGGGAAGGCGTGCTCAAGGGCGGCGTTTACCACATCCACAAGAATCTCGGCGTTGGGGAGTCCGTGATGTGGGGAGAGTACTTCTTCGTCGAGGCGCTCGATAACGCTCTTCGGCAGCTTTAGCCGCGGCCCAAGGAAGTGAGTGGGATGAACTTAGCACAGAGAGGCGGAGCTTGCGCTTGGCCGCCTAGCGTCCCTTACACGATGCGCACGCCGCCGTCTGGCTGCCTGCCCCGTGCCCAGCTACGATCGTATAGCCCGCCGGAAGCTCGAATTCCCTCGGATCCGGCTCTTCATTCAGGTGGATCTCCGTGATCACGTTGCGCGTAATGCTTTTGAACTCTCCGTTCGGATCCGTGTAGGTGCTGATCACCTCCAAGACGATGTCGCTTTCGAGGGCGTGGCACAACGAAGTTTGTTTGTTCGCTACATTGGAACGAACCGGGAAGACATGGCAACTTACTCCGGCGATCGTCTTCTCGCCTGTAGCTGCTGCCTTCCTTCTCTCCAGATCGGCACGAGGAGTTTCTACGTAGGAAGCGGGTGGCGTCAGCATCGTAACCGTCCTTCGCCTGCTATCGACCGTGTAATGGGCGCCATCCTGAGCCCGGAATAAGCTGTAGGTTCCGTTAGACCTTTCAAAGTAACGCCTGCTGCCGTCCGAGCCGCGAATCTCCCGCATCATCTCAGTTTGGAGATCCTCGACTGCGCCCGTCTTGAGGTTGATTTTGGTCGTGCTGATCACCCTTGTCGCACTGTAAGGTACCGCTCCGTAGAGCACGCTGCCGAGCGAAACAAATGCCAAAGGTGCTATCATTCTCTTGTTCATTACCTCCTCCTCCTCCTCCTCAAGCTAGCGAACAACAGCCCTCCGGACATTCGATGTAGCTGTTAATTACCATACAGTAGTAATACGACGAATATCTGTATCCGCTCGAGCAGCTAGATGTTGCATCCCTGAGACACGAATGTTACCATACGACGTCGATGCAATCACACGAAGTGGGACTGCAAGGATACGTTGAGAGTAGATAGCCACAAATATAGGCGCTTCCGGCCTGAACTATCGAGAATAGGCACAGCAAGGCAATGGCGATTGGTCGTTTCATGGCCACTACATACACTGAAGGGCTACTAAAGTCAATGGGTAAACCCTCTCCTTCTGTAAATTGTCGGCGGCACTGAATCAGACGGCTTGAAAGGATGATTCCGTTTCCAAGTCTTTCCAAGAAAGAAGGACTTGCGTGTAACTCAGGTCACGATGCAGCGCCCATAATAGTCGCCGCACTGCCCCTCTCTTATCGGACGCCGGCTGCTCTTACCGCCTGATTCACCCTGGCGGTAGTCAGAAGGCATGCCAGAGCGATCAGATACAAGCTTCCGCCAACGAGCAGCGTGACTTGCAGGCCCAGGTAGATGGCGAGGAAGATTGCAGCGGCAGAGCCCAGCACGCTCGAAGCCGCATTCAGAGACCAGGCCCAGCGCACGGACGGCTTGTGCCACTGTTCGAGCCGGTACAGAGCCGTTGGAAAGGGCATGCCCATGACGAAGCCGACCGGCGAGATCATCAGGACGGTGATCAGGAACTTCACGGGCTTGGGCAGGCCGACGCCTGCGGCGGTAAGAGGGGACGCGATCAGCGCCAGCAGCACGATCAGTCCGAAAACGGTTACGAGCGTGATCGCAAGACGCCGGTCAGATCCGATCGTCACCTTCCGGCTGAAATAGCTCCCCAGGCCGCTCGACACCAGCATCGAAAAGATGATCACCGTCAGTGCGTAGGTCGGGTGGCCGAGGAAAAGGACAAACTTCTGGATCAGCGCGACCTGGATCAGGATGTATCCGGCGCCGATGCAGAGGAAGTACAAGAGGAAACGGCGGATTCCAGGTTCGTGGGGCAGACGGCTTCCGAGCAGCACGGGCGGAAGCGCGAGAATCACCAGAGTCGCGACAATACTGACCGCGATCAGTCCGAACAGTGTGGGCACGGCCAGGTTGATCTTGTAGTCCGCGGTGCTGCGATTCGCGCCGACCAGGTAGTTCCACAGGTCACGCGGCTGGACCGTGTAGAAGAAGAACGGGCGGTCATCGCTGACGGGTGAGACATCATACGGGTAGTTCCGTTCATAAGCGGCTGCGTCGGCGGTGTGCAGGTAATCGGTGAAGTGGTTGTGATAGCGCTCGCCGGGCAGATAGACCGGCTGCAAACCTCCCGCTGCGATTCCGGCCCGCGCCCGGTCGAGATCAGCGGCAGTGAAAGGTTTGCGGGAGATAAGCACTGTGTCGCGCGCGCCCCATCCCGCAAGCTCCTTTGCCCCGCCTTCCCGGACGACAATGACGTGCCGCCATACTTCCTTCTCTCCCAGCCGTTCGAGCGCCGCCCTTCCAAGCGACAGCAGACGCAGGGATTCCCTGGGCGGATCGAAGCCCCAGCGCGTGAAGGCGATAAGGCCGTCGTCGGTCAGGCGGCTCAGGTAATCGACGAAGGCTTCCGTTGTGTACAGATTGTTCTCTGAGAGTGCGAAAGCGCCTGCCGCCGTCGATGCCCACGTATCGACCAGCGTCATCTGGAGGACCTGATACTTTTCCTGGGTCCGGCGGACAAAACTGCGCCCATCTTCCACCACGATCCGCACCTCAGGCCGGAAGTAGAGCCGGCGGCTCAACTCCGGAAACCGCTCCCTCATGATCGTGGTTGCGATGATCGGGTTGATCTCGACACCTGTGATGTCCTTGCTCCCCGATGCGAGGGCGCGGGCCACGTCCCAGCCTCCTCCCGGGCCGATAATCAGAGTCTTCGCACCGGGACGGATGATGTAAGGAAAGCCGGGCCCCTGGTTTCGCAGGTCCCGAATATCCCGCTCTGAAAGCCGGTCGAAGTCGAAGTTGGCGATTCCGGTCGATGCATCGGCGTCGATGACGATGCTCATCATGTCGCTGCCTGGTTCAGGGCGCAGTCCAATACGGGAGAACGTGTTCCACTGTACCCACTGCTCCTTGCCAAGCGTTTGCCCCTTGGCATACCGAACGTCGAGGATGGAGCCGCGGATGTTGAACACGATGAGCCCCACCAATACGAGCGCCAGCATGACGCTGACGGCGCGCCCTCGTGCGCCGGCTCCCAGGTTGAACCAGATGGCCGACGAGGCGGCAAACAGAGCGGCGGCGACAATCACCGTGTTCGGCCCGCCAACAATGTTCAGCATTGGAATCAGCAGCAGGCAGCCGCCCGCAGCGCCGATCAGATCGAAGAAGTAGATGCGGTCCACCCGCTGGATGGTCTCCGAGATCGCCAGTGAGACGACGGTTCCGGCAAGGAAAAAGGGCAGGGCGGCGACAAAGTACACCAGTCCCAGGCTGAACACGTCCATGTTCCCGTCGCGGCTGAGGATCACCGCCAGAGAGAACAGAACGGCGAGGCTGTTCGTCGCTGCCAGGACGCCGAGCTTCGAAAAGAGGTTGCCGGGTCTTGAGGCAACCACATACGAAAAGACGCCTCCGGCTCCAAGCCCGAACAGAGCGATCGAGATCGCGAGAAATGCGAAGTGATAGTAGAAAACGACCGAGAAAATCCGGGTCAGGGACAGCTCGAGCATCAGCGTCGCAAGCGTGGTTAGTGCGACGCCCAGATAAATCTGAGGCCAGGACAAGCCGTCGGCTGGTATGGATGAAGAGATGCGAGACAAAGTACTATGGTATGCCACGCTCAGCGGCGCCGCATCAGCCGGCGCCGCCGGTCGCGCGCCCCGGCCGGTCCAGCTTCTTCCCTCGTCCACAGGACGTACCAGGCTCCCTCAGTGTTACCGCTAGAACGAGAACAGATAGGGCTTCCCGTAGTCGAGCTCCTGATATTGGACATCGGGGGCGCGCAGCACCATCGCGGCCCGGAACTGCTTCGGATCGACGGAGTTGTCCGGGAACATGTCGTAGTGGCAGGGAATTGCCACTTTCGGCTTGATCTTCCCCACGAGCGTCGCAGCCTCCCAATGTGAGAGGTTGTTAAACCCCCCGTTGATGCAAGTGATTACGACATCCGGAGAGTGCTTTGCCGCCTCGAACAGAAGTTCCGTGTAGTCGGTATCGCCTGTCATATACACCTTGGCGCCCGAGGCGCCGCTGCGGAAGATGAATCCCATGTGATTCAGGTCGGTATCGTCCGTCGGCAGCGCAAAAGTGCCACGGATGTGCAGGTCGCCAAACTCGAATTCGCACTTGGGGTAGGAGATTCGTATCCGGCTGGACTCAATTCCTTCGGCGGAAAAGATGCGGCAGCTCTCCTGGGGGCCAATGAACTGCATTGTGTCCTTATTACGCAGGTTCCGGATCGTCTCCGGATCGGTGTGATCCTGGTGGCTGTGAGTGCACAGGTAGAGATCGACGTCGAGCTCGGAGGGCGGTATGAGTATGGGAACGGTGCGGCGGAGGTTCATACCCGGTTGTAGTCCATTGCAGCTGTCGGTGAGGTAAAGGTCGACGCCTGCCACGATGCCTCCGGGCGTTTTCAGGATGTAGCCGTTTTGCCCGAACCACCAGAGTGCAAGGGATCCGTCAGGTACTTTGTAGTTCCGAATCTCAGTAGAAAGCGACATCGCTTCAGGATAGCCCGTCGAGTCCGATCTGAATCAATTGCTATCTGAACTTCTTAGTTGTACTAACCCCTATTACCCATAAGAAATCAATGCTAATATCGTACTGCTTCGTTTAGGCAGCATCAGTAGTTCAAGTTGGACCAGCAGGGAGGAGTGTCATGTTCGTCAAGCGCTACCGATTCGCTGCTCTCATGGCCGTCGCCACGCTGTTTGTGGGTTTGATTCAGGCGGCTGAGAGGAGAATTGCCACAACCGCAGTAACCAAACCACTGGCGGAGCCAGCCGCTTCACCGACTGATCGCTTTGATCGGCCCGTCCCGATGGGGGTGTCGGTTGGCAATACGCCGAGCTTACCGTTTATCTATGCCGGCACTGCCGGGCTCCTGGTCCAGGACGTCACTGACCCGGGCATAAAGTACATCCTAAGTAACAATCACGTGCTTGGTGTTCAGGGTCCGACCCTTTGTCCAGGGACCGCGCAGCCTGGGATCTTCACGCTTCAGCCAGGCACCCTCGATATTGGGAACGATCCTGGCAACAGTTCCTTCTATCAAGTCGGTAATTTCGCTCGTAGCGTTCCCTTAGTTCGCGGTCTGCTTGCGCGCAACCGGGCGGACGCAGCGATATCGGTCACAACGCTTGAGCTGGCGAAGAGCGAGATTTTGGGCATCGGTGAACCGACCATCGGAACGGTCAATCCGGTTCCGGGTATGCCGGTAATCAAGAGCGGCAGAACCACTGGCGTTACGAATGGCACCGTGGATGCGGTGAATGTGACGCTCCGAGTCAACTATGGGAATCTCTGCGGGCGGTACCGGTTTGTGGGCCAGACGACGATCGTTCCCGGTGGTTTCTCGACGAGCGGCGACTCCGGTTCCGCTATCCTGGAGACAGCAACGAAGACGCCAACGGCTCTCCTGTTCGCCGGAAGCTCCTCGCTGACCGTCGGCTCGCCGATCGATGATGTTTTCGACCTGCTCGGCGTGGAGATGTCCGGATCCACTCCGGGTCAGAGGCGAGCGATGCGTGCAAACCGTTTACGCGACCCCGAAATGTCGCGCCTCGCCGCCATTCAGGCGCGCCACGAGGATCGTTTACTCGACTTCGACGGCGTGGAAGGTATTGGCATCGGGCGCGAAGGTTCACGGCTGGTCTTCAAAGTCTATGTGACTCGCCTGACGCCCGGCCTCCGCAGCGCTCTGCCAAGAGATCTTGAAGGCATTCCGGTTGTGATCTCGGAGTCCGGAGAGATTACGGCACGCTGAGTTTCACGGGCGCCGATACAGAGCCGAAACCGAAAAAGGCCCGGGTTTTACCCGGGCCTACGTGTTTTTGAACTCCCGTTCTTACATCATCGCAGCCGGTGGAGCTGGTTCGTCCGGGCGGCCGGCATTCGCAAGGGGCAGGCGGATGAGCAGGACCGCCATCAGCACGACAAAGAGAAGGCCAAACGCGTAGGATGGCGATTCAAAGATACGGATCATGGACCATTCGCGCCACGCGAAGAAGGCAACGACTAAACCAGCCAGAGCTTCTCCCGCAATCAGGCCGGAGGCGGCAAGAACGCCGACGTTCTCCACTCTGGCTCGCTGGGCGGCGTTCAGGCCGCGGCGTTCCTGTATCTTGTCCAAAATGCCGCGAATCATACCGCCGACGAAGATGGCGAAGGTTGTGCCCAATGGCAGGTACATGCCGACGGAGAACAGCATCGGGCTTTTCACCTGGAGCAAAATCATTCCGATGCCCATGAACATGCCGCAAACAACCAGCGGCCACGGCATGTCTCCGCCTACGATGCCCTGAGCCAGCGACGCCATGAGGCCGGCCTGCGGAGCCGGGATCTCAGCGTCACCGAATCCGATGCCTCCCTTGTTGATGTTTCCGTAGTGAAGAATCATCAGCGGGAAGTACATGAGCAAAGCGCTCACGACGACGGCGATTAGCTCCACGATCTGGATCGTTCGAGGTGTGCCGCCGAGAATATAACCGACTTTGAAGTCCTGCAGGAGCTCTCCCGCCACCGCAGAGGAGACGCAGACCACCGCAGCTACGCCCAGGACGGCGGTGACCCCACTGGTGCCGCCGACGCCGAGGGAAACCATCAGAAGCGCGGCGATAATCAGCGTCGAAAGAGTCAACCCGGAAATCGGGTTGTTGGAGGATCCGATGAGACCCACCAAGCTGCCGGAAACCGTCGCAAAGAAGAATCCCGTAATCAGCATCACGACGGCAGCCACCAGGCCCGCCATCACCAGGTCCACCATTGTGATGTACAGCGCGGCCATCAGAACGAACGTCACGCCAATGAGGGCGAAGACCGTCTTCGAACTCATGTAGCGCTCGCTCCGGCCGACGGCAGCCGCCTGCTCCGGCGTCTGTTTGAATTCTTCAAGCGCACGTTTGAGGCCCGCAGTGAGGCTGTCCTTCATGCGGAACAGCGTGTAGGCCGCCCCAACCAGCATTCCTCCGACTGCGATGGGCCGGACGATCGAGGTCCAGACTGCGGTTGCCAGCCCTGACCATCCCTCCTCGGTGCTACCGGGCGGCAGATATTGCTGAATCTGGGGACCAAGGAAATACATGAGCAGCGGAACGAGGAGTCCCCATGCGACGACTCCTCCTGAAAAATTCAGTGCTGCCAGGCGCGGGCCAATGATATAGCCAACGCCGAGATACGCCGGGCTGATGCTCGGTCCTGCTACCGTGCTGAATCCGCCTGTAGCCACAGTCTGCGTGCTGCCGGGCGGACCTAATCGCAGAACACTCCTTCCAAGCTCGCCGATTCCGATAAAGAAGGTCTTTCTTTCAGCGAACAGCCGCAATTCGCCGAGCATATAAATGAGAGCTCCAACTCCCATGTGCCAGAAGAGAAACTTGGCGGCTGCGCTGCCTGCCTGCCCGGCCTTATGGATCTCCGCCGCCGCCGTCGATTCGGGGAACGGAAGTTCGGGGTCCTCTACCATCACGCGCCGAACCAGCGACACGAACAGGACGCCAAGAATTCCGCCAACCACCATCAGCGCGGTGGACTTCCAATAGGCATCCTCCGGGCTGAACGACGGCCACGATTTCGAGATGATGAACGCAGGCAACGTGAAGATGGCGCCGGCGGCGATCGATTCGCCAATCGATCCGGCGGTCCGCGCGAGGTTCTCTTCTAAAATCGTGCCCTTCCGGAGACGCAGAACTGCCATTCCGATGACAGCGGCTGGATAAGTGGCAGCGATTGTGATACCGGCTTTCAACCCAAGGTATGCGTTCGCGGCGCCGAGAATAATCGACATGACGAGGCCGAGCAGTACCGCGCGGAAGGTGAACTCCTTCATGTCGACGTGGGCGGGAACGTAGGGTTGGAACTTTCGCGGTTCGGCGGAGGGAATGTCTTTAGAGGTAGCCATAAGGGTCAGGGTGGTGAAACAGTAGTTAAAAAAGTATATGACGGCTCAGGAGAGCCTGGCGCGTACAAGCTCGCTCAATTGCTTTCCGTCGACGCGTTTCCCGGCGAGCTTGGCCTGCACGGCCTTCATTACTACACCCATTTGTTTCTGAGAGGTGACGCCGGTCTCGGAAATCGCTGCGCTGATCGCGGCCGCAATTTCTTCTTCCGTCGGCGCTTCGGGCATGTAGCTCTCAATCACCTTCAATTCGGCCTCTTCTTTTTCGGCCTGATCGTTTCGTCCCGCCTGGCGGAACATCTGGGCCGCCTCGCGCCGCTGCTTGATCAGCGAGTTCAGGACCTGCAGTTCGCCTGCTTCGTCGAGCGGCTTCGGGGAGTCCACTTTCGCTTTCATGAGGGCCGCTTTGATCATCCGGATGGCGCTAAGGCGGGCCTCGTCTTTTGCCTTCATCGCCTCCACCATGTCTTTTTGAACGCGGTCGATTAAGGGCATGTCGTTTGCTATTCTAAAGGTTTACGCAATTCCCATGCACATCAAGAAGCAGCGACTACTAACTCCTGGGCCCACCCCTCTCTTGCCGAAGGCGCTCCAGGCGATGATGGCCTCCGATATCCACCACCGCACTCAGGACTTCCGCGACCTTCACCGGGCTACGCTGGCGGACCTGAAGGAAGTGTTGGCGACCAAGAATGACGTTCTCGTACTGGTTTCCTCCGGTACCGGTGCGATGGAAGCGTCCGTGTCGAACTTCTTCTGTCGCGGCGACAAGGTCATCGTCTGTTCTGCGGGCAAATTTGGTGAGCGCTGGGTCGACATCACGAAATCTTACGGACTCGATCCAATCGTTCTGCAGGCCGAGTACGGAGACGTTGTGTCGCCGGAGCGGGTGCAGGAAGCTCTGGCTGCAAATCCCTCGGCCCGCGGCGTCTTCGTGCAGGCTTCGGAAACGTCGACGGGCGCGGCTCACGACATTCGTGCGATGGGTGAGGCGATCGCCAAGACCGATGCGCTCTTTGTCGTGGACGCGATTACCGGCTTGGGCACCATGCCGATCGACATCGACGGATGGGGCCTGGACCTTGTCGTGGGAGGGTCGCAGAAGGCATTCATGATCCCTCCGGGGCTCGCGTTCCTGACCGTAAGTCAGAAAGCCTGGGAGCGTAACGCAACATCCGACTTGCCGCGCTACTACTTCGATCTGAAAAAGGAGAAGAAGAGCGCGGACAAGGGAGAGTCGAGCTGGACGCCGTCCACGTCGCTGCTGCTTGCGCTGCATGAGTCGCTGAAGTACATCAAGCAGCTCGGCATGGACAAGCTCGTGGAGAACGCGCAAATGCTCGCGCGAGCGACGCGTGCGGCGGCGGTCGAGCTTGGGCTTGAGCTGTTCGCTCCGAAGTCGCCTGGAGCCGCGGTCACTGCGATCAAAGCACCGGCCGGGATGGACTCCAGCGTGATCGTGAAAGGCTTCCGAAATCAGTTCGGCGCCATCATCGCAAACGGGCAGGGCACGATGCAGGGAAAGATTTTCCGCATCGCGCATCTGGGCTACTTTGACTTTGCCGATCTCTTTGCGGTGATCGCGGCGCTCGAGATTCTGCTGGCAGGCAACGGGATTCCAGTGAAGTTTGGCAGCGGCGTCGCCGCCGTACAGCGCGTTTACGCCGAAGCCGCACTGGCGAAAGAAGCGGTCCGCGCATAGGGGCCGGACGAACTAAACCACATCGAACATGAAAATAGTGATCGCTGAACCGATGGCTCCGGCAGCCGTGTCGCTGCTGAAGGAGCAGCCGGGTTGGGACGTAATTGTCTCGAATCCGAAAGAGTACGCGGAACACTTGGCCGATTGCGATGCCCTGCTGGTCCGGAGCGCCGTGAAGGTCACGAAAGAGGTGCTGGAGAAGGCTCCGAAACTGCGGGTCATCGGGCGCGCCGGCGTGGGGGTCGATAACGTCGACCTTGCCGCGGCCACGGCTGCCGGCGTGCTGGTAATGAATACGCCCGGCGGCAACGCGGTCTCCGTGGCCGAGCACACCCTCGCCCTCATGCTCGGCTTGGCGCGCTCCATCCCCGCGGCGACCGCTTCCACCACATCCGGGAAGTGGGAAAAGAAGAAGTTCCTGGGGAACGAACTGCGGGGCAAGACGCTAGGCGTCATAGGGCTTGGCAGCATTGGGCGCGAAGTGGTTCGCAGAGCCGCTGCTTTTGAGATGCGGATTATCGGTCATGATCCGTACATCAGCAGCCAGGTCGCCGAGGATCTCAACGTCGAGTTGGTGGATCTGCCGACGCTTTACGAGCAGAGCGACTACATCAGCCTTCACGTCGCGCTCACGCCGGAGACGCGCTGTATGCTGTCTGCTGCCGCCTTCGAGAAGATGAAGAATGGTGTCCGGATCATCAACTGCGCGCGTGGAGAGCTCATCGACGTTGCCGCTCTGAAGCAGGCTCTGGAATCGGGCAAAGTCGGAGGTGCGGGACTGGACGTGTTCGATCCCGAGCCGCCGCCTGCCGAATACCCGCTCTTCAGCGCACCGAATCTGATCGCGACACCGCACATCGCCGGCTCCACCGAGGAAGCCCAGGAGATTGTCGGTGTCCGCATTGTTGAGCAACTGGTGCAGTATCTCCGGGACGGCGTAGCGGTGAATGCGGTCAACATGCCAGCCCTCTCGCCGGAGCAGTACCGGAGCATCGAGCCGTTCGTCGCTTTGGCGGAGCGCCTTGGCCGGTTCGCCGCCCACATCGCCACCGGGAACCCCAAGTCGGTCCGGCTGACGTATACAGGAAAGCTCGCGGAAGGCAACACGCTCCTGATTCGAAATTCCGGCCTTGCCGGCATTCTGAACCGCAGTCTCTCCCAGCGGGCGAACGTCGTGAACGCGATGCAGATTGCCACGCAGCGCGGGCTGAATGTGGAAGAGCGCCACGAAAAGCGCGCTTCGCACACCGATTCGATCCGGATCGAGCTCGAAACCGAAAGCGGCGTGACATCGGTCGAGGGAGCGCTCGTGCTGGAAAAGCCGCGCCTGATTCAGGTTGATGGCATCTACTGCGAGTCCCCCTTGGATGGGCACCTGACGTTCATGAAAAACATCGACGTTCCGGGTGTCATCGGGCATGTTGGCACCGTGCTGGGTCGAAACGGCATCAATATCGCCAACTTTGCCCTGGGCCGGCAGGAAGGCAAGTCCGCCGAGGGTCAGCCGCTGATGGCGGTGGCGGTCGTCGAGACGGATGGGGCTGTGCCCGAATCGGTGCTGGCGCAGTTGCGGGAAAATTCCGCAGTGCAACTCGCCCGCGCCGTGGCCTTTGACTGAGGAAACGCCGACCGGCGGCAGCCGGATGCGTTCCCTCCGCAACCGGTTTGCATTCGCTTCGAAAAATGAAGCACTTTCATTGCGAGCTAACACACGGTGTGCTACTATGGAAGTGCTTCATGGGCCACAGCTCGAACCATCTGGTCCAAATCCCGCAACGGAGTGAATAACCCCACAGAATGAGTTCTACCGTATTTCTCGGAAACCTTCCCGCATGGGTGACAGCCGACGACATCCGTTCGTGGCTGAACGCCGAAAATTTGGTTGCCGACAACATTAAGGTCATACGCAATCCGGAGACCCAGGAATCCAAAGGTTTCGCTTTCATTGAGGCGCCGAACGCCGAGGAGATGCATTCGATCATCCGTCGATTTGATCGCGCCCCGCTGGAAGACCGAATCCTCCGCGCCAACCCCGCCCAGCCGCCGAAATCAAAGGGACAGGCTAAGGCAGCAGGATCGGCTGATCAGCAGCGCTCGCGGCGCGGCGGCAAGAAACATAAGCGTTCCAAAGAGAACACTCCTCAGAGCGCATTTGCTGAAGAATTAGCCAAGGCTCTCTAAGCTTTTCTCTTCGCTTAATCCTCGTAAACCGGAAACCGGACTCTTTTCTCTTTTACCTGCGCTGATACAAAACAACCGCTCATCCCTGTCGGATGAGCACTACCATTCGCAAGCGTTCCTCCGTATCGTCCCTTCCCACCGGTGATATACTCAATCCCGGTAGTTGAGACCACGAGGGTGTAAGCACCCGAGGTGCATCGTGAACGACCTATTGTTCATTCGTATCTTCTTCGTTCTCGTGCTGGCCTGCTCGGCCTTCTTCCTCCAGCCCCTTCAGCTTAATCCTCCGTTGGCCGCCGTTACCGGTGCGATCGTCGGTCTAGCCATTGTTCTGTTTGAGATCAGGTTGAAGCAGGTGAGTTTGAAACGCCTGATCGGTGCAGCCGTCGGTTCTGTTCTCGGGATTCTTGGCGCCTTTCTTATATCTCTTGTTCTGGAAAAGGCGCTCGCCAACGGCACGAACACTCTTTCCTTTCTTCAGCTGACTGTGCTCCTGTTTATGGGATACGTCGGCCTGATTGTTGGCGCAAGCAAGGGAGACATGCTCAACCTGGCGGCGCTCGGTGGTCTCTTCGGAAACGAAAAAGCGAGCAAGCATGCTTTCAAAATCCTCGATACGAGCGTGATCATCGACGGACGGATCGCCGATATCGCGGAAACGGGATTTCTTGACGGGACTCTCGTTGTCCCTCAATTTGTGCTGCGCGAGCTGCAGCTTGTCGCGGATTCGGCGGATTCGATGAAGCGGAACCGGGGACGGCGAGGCCTCGATATTCTGCAGCGAATCCAGAAAATGGCGCCGCTCCACGTGCAGATTGTAGAGGATGATTTCCCGCACATTCGTGACGTCGACATGAAGCTCATCGAGCTGGCCAAAGTCTATGACTGCAAAATTGTCACGAATGACTTCAACCTGAATAAGGTCGCACAGCTTCACGGCGTCGAGGTGCTGAACATCAACGAACTGGCGAATGCCCTGAAGCCCATTGTGCTGCCCGGCGAGAGCATGCGCGTGTTCATTCTGAAGGAGGGCAAAGAATACAATCAGGGCGTCGCTTATCTCGATGACGGCACGATGGTCGTCGTTGACAACGCCAAGAAGCTGATCTCGAAGACAATTGACATTTCAGTTACAAGTGTTCTTCAGACTACGGCCGGAAAAATGATCTTTGGCCGCTTCGACGAGCGGACTCATGTCGTCCACGACAAGAATCCAACGGACCGGCACGAGCGCACCGAACGGACTGGCCACCATCGTGAGCACCACACTGCGGCCGTTCCGCCGTCCGCCTAGGTGCATCTCATTCAATCTTCCGCTGGTCTCACAGCCGGACTGATAGAATCAAAGTCAAAGGCTCTCTTATGAAAGTTTCCGTCATCCTGCCAGCGGCCGGGTTGGGCACGCGGATGGCCCACTCGCAGCCTGAGGGCGCCGGCACCAGCCGGAAGCAATTCATGTTGCTGAATGGGTCGCCCATTCTGGTGCACACAATCCGTAAGTTTGCCGGTACGCCGCTGGTCAGCGAAATTGTAGTCGCGCTCCGCGAAGAGGATCTTCCGTGGGTTGACGAACTGCTCTCGAAAGAAAGCCTGTCGAAGCCTGTCCGTCTGGTTCCTGGCGGAGATACGCGCCAGCAGTCCGTGGAGAATGCGCTTGCGAGCCTCTCACCGGACACCGATCTGGTTGCCGTTCACGACGCCGTGCGTCCGTTCATTCAAGAGGAGACGATCGAGAAGGTGATCCGCGAGGCCCACCAGACAGGCGCCGCTATTGTCGGCATCGTGCCGGTGGACACCGTAAAGCAGGTGCACCTTCATAAGATCCGCGGCACTTTGAACCGGGAGAGGCTGATTCTCGCGCAAACTCCTCAAGTATTTCGTTACGGGCTGCTCTGCCAGGCCTTTCAGCGCGCTAGGGAAGATGGCTTCATTGGTACCGATGAGTCCAGTCTTGTGGAGCGACTGGAGCAGGTGGAAGTCAGCGTGGTGCTTGGCAGCGACCGGAATATTAAGATCACAAAGCCGTCCGACATGGAGCTCGCCCGTTTCCTGCTCGCGGAAGAGACGGCCCGGCGGAAGGCATCGTGAGCAGGGTTCGAACCGGGCTCGGCTGGGATAACCACCGCATCGCTTCAGGACGCCCACTCATCCTCGGAGGAATCAGGATTCCGAGCGACTTCGGGCTGGAGGGCCACTCCGACGCCGATGTGTTGTTACACGCAATTACCGATGCCCTGCTGGGCGCCGCGGCGCTCGGTGATATCGGCATGCACTTTCCGGACTCGGATCCGCGATGGAAGGGCGCAAACAGCATCCAGTTCCTCCAACACGCCTTGCGCTTGGTCCGCGAGCGCGGCTTTGAAATCGGAAATGTGGATTCCACCGTGATTCTGGAGCGGCCCAAGCTCAAAGACTACCGGCTTGCGATTCGGGAAAACATCGCCGCCGCTCTTGGCCTGCCCCTGGACGCCGTCTCCGTAAAGTTCAAGACCTCGGAAAGGGTAGGACCGGTCGGCGAAGGACGGTCCGCGGAAGCTCAAGCGATCGTAACCCTCTACAAATCCTGACTACGCCAAAAATTTTCCTTCGGCCGGGCGGAATCCGGCATCCCGGGCGGGTTTCCGTCGATCTACTATAGAGAAAGAACTGGGGGCGCAGTCATGGCCGAGAGTCTCGATTTACCCATCCATCCGGCAGATCGGCCTGTGGTCGTTAACAGCGAGGGGAACCGGATCGTGCTCGATTTTCCGGACCTCAAAGCGGCTTTCCAGCTCCTCAAGCCCTGGTCCGGACAGGCGAAACGCGTTGAGCTGGCGGAGCGGATCCACGAGGCGCTAAGGCTTGCCGGTCTCAGCCTGGAGGTCAAGGTTCAGGGAAAGCCCGTCGCGGAACTCGGCTCCGGCGAGAAACGAGGGCTTATTTTACGGCTTCTTGGAATCCGCTAGCCGTCTTAGTTGACGCCGCTTTTCTTCCGGGCGGGCAGAAATTCGTCGTTCGGCCGCCAAGTGGGCAGCGCCGGCAGGGCCGCTGCATCCGCCCCAATGAGAAAACCAAACCTTGCGATTTCTTCTAGGCCCGAAAAGTCCCACTCTTCACGATACTCGTCCGACGGCTGGTGGTAGTTCTTTGAGTTGTACTCCTGAAATACGGTGTTCCCGAAGTCTGTGGGCTTGCCCTCGAACTGAGTGCCCATGCTCACAGAGAAGGCCGGTATGCCTGCCTTTGCGAACGAGAAGTGATCGGAGCGGTAGTAAGTTCCCTGTTCCGGCCGCGGGTCCGGCGTGATTTCGAGGCGAAGCCGTTTCGCTGCGTTTTGAACAATGGGCCAGACTGTGGTGCGCTCGGCCCCGTTTACTACGACATCCCGGGTTCTGCCAAAGGGATAAAAGGCGTCAAAGTTGACTGCAAGAGCCGTTTTGCCCGCGCTAACGACCGGCTTTCGGGCGTAATATTCGGATCCACGCAGCCCGCTCTCCTCCGCGGTGACGAAAAGGAACAGCGCGGAGCGCTTTGGCTTATGCTCCAGCGACGCCCACGCCCGCGCGATTTCAAGAACGATCGCGCATCCCGTTGCGTTGTCCACAGCCCCGTTATAGATAGCATCGCCGTTCACCGGCCTGCCCACGCCCAGGTGGTCCCAGTGGGCGCTGAAAATGACGGCCTCGTCCTTGAGGGTATCGTTGCTTCCCGGAATCTTTCCCACAACATTCCGCGTATCAATCTGGCGGATCTTGCTTGGGATGGAGCCCTTGATACGGATGCCAAGCGGGAACGCCTTAAAGCCGCGGGAATCAGCCGCTCGCAGGAGTTCGTCCAGAGTCTTGCCTGCCAGTTTGGCCAGTCTTTCGCCTCCCTCCGTGCTGATCCAACCGGCAAACGCGAGCTGCGGACCCTCTGCCTTGACCTGGAAATCCTCCCGACCCCAGGAACTTCGCACCACATCCCAGCCGTAACCGGCGGTAGGGGTCGTATGGATAATCAGACACGCCACGGCTCCCTTCCGGATTGCCTGTTCGTATTTGTAAGTCCACCGGCCGTAGTAGGTGAGCGCTCGCCCGCCGAAGAAGTTTGGATCCGTCGACGGAGGCTCGTTGGTGAACAGCACCACAACCTTGCCAGTGACGTCAATTCCCTTGTAGTCATCCCAGCCGAATTCCGGAGCGCTGATGCCGTGGCCCACGAAGACGGCTTCGGCGTCGAATGCCGCGTTCGGATTCTGCTGCTGCGTTACGCCGACGAAATCTTCAAGCCATTTGTAGGAGAGGCTTCCCGTCTTGCCCGTAGCCGACAGAGTCGCAGTTGGCTGCGTCTCGACGCCGACGAGAGGCACGCGCTGGAAGAAGGTGCCCATGTCGCCCGCGGGCTTCACCCCGGCCAATGCCAACTGCGTGGCCAGATACTCCGTAGCCAGCAGCTCTCCACGGCTTCCAACGCCGCGGCCTTCCAGGAGGTCGCTGGCGAGAAACCTGGTGTGGGCCCGGATCCTCTCCGCATCGATTTCTTGCGCGGCTGCCGGAGCCAAAGCCGCCAAACTGAGAAACAGGGCGAGCCTTCGCATCTGGTGGACAACCTCCGTGTTCACCACCCATCTTAGCTGCTCCGTGCGAATTACTGCTCGGGTGCGTTATCTCGGGTGAGGTACTGCACAATCACGGAAACCCTGCGATTGGAGGGATGCTCGGGCACTTTGGTATTACGAAGCCTCTGGTCGGCGTAACCCCGGATCTGGGAAATCTGACTTGCCGGTACTCCGGCAGCCTGAAGTACCCGGCGCGCCGCATTGGCCCTGTCCGCTGATAATTCCCAGTTGGAGTAAGTAGCATCGTTCGAGTAAGGCCGCGCGTCGGTGTGACCTTCGACGAGGATTTTGTTAGGCAGCTTACGAAGCTCTTGTGCGAGGCGGGTAAGTAAGTCCCGGCCGCTTTCGGTAGGTTCACCCCGTCCGCTTTCGAAGAACATGCCGGTTTCTGTCTCGAGCAGTTCTATCCGCAAGCCCTCGCCCGTGATGATCAGCTCCACCTGGTCCTTGAACCGCTCAAAGTCGGGTAAGTCCTTTAGTGCATGCTCGACCAGGTCCTTCAACTTATCCATGTCTTCTTTCCGCACGGCCAGGCTTTCGCCTGATCCGGCGATGTTCGTGCCCGTTAGATCGGCATGCCCGGACGGGTCGCGGAAGTAGAGGCTCACGGCCTTTTTGACCTTCTCATTGGTGTTGAGAAGCCATAGGACGATAAATAGGGCCATTAACGCCGTGACAAAGTCGGCGTAGGCGACTTTCCAGGCGCCACCGTGGTGGATTCTATGCGGCTTCCGCTTCTTGATGATCACGATTGGAGCTTGAGGTACTGCCGGTTCCAGTACGGGCGTTGCCGCTCCCGCTTCCGGAACGGATGTTGGTGTTCCTGGTCCCTGTATCGAAGTCGCCATGCTCGATCATGCTGCAGCGGCTGTTGATGAAGCTGCCGGAGCTCCTTTGCAATAGGCTTCCATCTCCTTGAAACTTGGCCGGACGTGGGATGGGATTGCGCGGCGGGCAAACTCTATTGCGATCAGAGGGGCGTTTCCACGCATCATTGAGAGGAGTCCTACCCTGAGCATGTTGTAGTACTGAGAGGCAGCTTCGTTTCGCTTTGCGATCGCGGCAGCGAGCGGTGCCACGATGCCATAACAAAGCAGAATTCCGAGGAACGTCCCGACGAGCGCCGCGGCTACCTTGTGGCCGATCTCTTCTGGCGGACCTCCCAAAGCCCCCATGGTGATAACCACGCCAAGTACAGCAGCTACGATTCCGAGACCGGGAAGGGAATCGGCTACCGTCTGCAAGGCGGTTACAGGCTCGGCTAACTCATGCTCGTGGAGTTCGATGTCCATCTCCATCAACTGGTCCAGTTCCATGGTGTCGACTCCGCCCGTGATGTTTACGCGGAGTGTATCGCAGAAGAAACTTAGGGCCTGGTGGTCGGCAAGAAAGTCAGGAAATTTCGCAAACAGTTTGCTCTTGTGCGGTTCTTCGATGTCCAGCTCTAACTGTTGGGTGCCATTTTTTCGCAGATAGATAAAGATGTCGTTTAGCATCTTGAGCTGGTCGAGGTAGAATTCCTTGGTGTACCTGCTTTCTTTGACGACTCCGAGGAGCCCCGAGAAGATCCTCTTGACAGTCGCCAAAGGATTCGCGATCAAAACAGTGCCGACGGCCGCGCCGCCGATGATCACCAGTTCCGCAGGCTGGAAGAGCACCAGCAAGTTCCCGTGCTCTAACAGGTAGCCGACTATGATCGACCCTAGGACGACGACGATTCCGACAATTGCAAGCATGGTTTTGATCGCCCCCGGATATTCTCATCGCTAGAACCGGCTTGATCTTTAATCACGTTAAAGCCGATAGACATTTGGGTGATGGATTTGCTAACTTATGCCTGAGAAGCAGATCGTGCAGACCGAAACCACGCCGAAGCCGGATCTTGACTCACCTCCTCCATTCTCTCGGGAGGCCCTCACCCACCTGAGAGCCTTAGAGGCGGAAAGCATTCATATCATTAGGGAAGTGGTGGCGGAGTTCGAGCGTCCCGTGATGCTCTACTCAATCGGCAAGGATTCTTCTGTTCTGGTCCGCCTGGCGCAGAAGGCCTTCTATCCCGGTAAGATCCCGTTCCCTCTGCTGCATGTAGACACCACCTACAAGTTCGGAGAAATGATTGAGTTCCGGGACCGCTATACCGCCGAGATCGGCGCCAAGCTGGTGGTCTACACCAATCAGAAGGCAATCGACGAAGGGGCGAGCCCCTTTGCCCTTGGTACGCAGAAGTGCTGCGGCCTATTGAAGACCAGGGCGCTACTGGATGCACTGGCTTCGGGACCCTACGACGCCGCCTTCGGAGGGGCGCGGCGTGACGAGGAGAAGTCCCGCGCGAAGGAGCGTATCTATTCGTTCCGCGACAGCTACGGGCAGTGGGATCCTAAAAACCAGCGCCCGGAGTTATGGAATCTATACAACAGTCGTATCGACAAGGGGGAAAGCATCCGCGTTTTTCCCCTTTCCAACTGGACCGAGTTGGATGTCTGGCAGTACATCCACTTTGAAAAAATCCCGATCGTTCCTCTTTACTTCGCCAAGCCGAGGCCCGTTGTAGTCCGAGGCGACCACCTGATTCCCGTCGAGCACAATCCGCCGCTGCTGCCCGGCGAGAAGCCGCAAATGGTAATGTGCCGTATGCGCTCTCTTGGCTGCACGTACTGCACGGGAGCAATCCGCTCTGAAGCGGATACGGTGCCCAAGATTATCCACGAGCTGTTTTTCATGCGCCGGTCGGAGCGTGAGAACCGTGTGATTGACCACGATCAGGAAGGCTCCATGGAAATCAAGAAGCGGGAGGGGTACTTCTAGCCATGAGCGCCCCGGCGGCAGCAACGATCGAGCAGTTTCTCGAGCAGGAACATCGCAAGCAGCTCCTGCGGTTTACGACCGCGGGCAGCGTGGACGATGGGAAATCCACTCTCATTGGGCGCCTGCTTTACGATACCAAGGGCGTCTATGAAGACCAGCTCGCAAGCATCGCCAAGTCGCCGGTGAACCGTTCCGGACGGGCTGTCGACCTGTCCCTGCTGACGGACGGCCTCAGGGCGGAGCGGGAGCAAGGCATTACCATCGATGTCGCTTACCGCTACTTTGCGACGCCGCGGCGCAAGTTCATCATCGCGGACACGCCCGGCCATGAGCAATACACGCGGAATATGGCCACAGGAGCCTCCACGGCGGAGCTGGCCATCATTCTGGTCGATGCCCGGAAAGGCGTGCTTCCTCAATCGCGCCGTCACGCTTACATTTCGGTCCTGCTGGGAATTCCTCATCTTGCCGTTGCTGTCAACAAGATGGATTTGGTGGATTTTAATCGAAATACGTTTGACAGCATCTGCCGGGAATTTCGTGAATTTGTCGAGAATATCGGCGGGCCTGAGCCTGTATTTTTCCCGATCTGCGCGCTCGATGGCGACAACGTAGTCACCCGCAGCGAACGAACCCCGTGGTACGAGGGGCCGAGCCTGCTCGAACATTTGGAAACGGTTCCGATCGGCAGCTCGAACAGCTTCGACGAACTGCGATTCCCCGTGCAATACGTCATTCGGCCCTCGCTGGATTTTCGAGGGTATGCCGGCCAGATAGCCGCAGGGGCTCTCCACCCGGGTGACGTGGTGATGGCTCTGCCGTCGGGACGTACATCGCGCGTGAAATCCATCGTTACCTGGGATGGGGATTTGCAAAAAGCGTTCGCGCCGATGTCGGTGACCGTGACGCTCGAGGATGAAATCGACATCAGCCGCGGCGACATGCTGGTCGATCCGCGTCACATGCCGCATGTTTCGCGGCGGCTGGAGGCGCACGTCGTTTGGATGCATCCCGACGCGCTGGAGCTGAACAAGTCATACATCCTCAAGCACACCACGCAACAAGTGCGAGGCCTCGTAAGGGAGATCAAGCACAGAGTCAACGTCAACACGCTCGCGCAGGAGCCTGCATCGACTCTTGAGCTCAACGAAATCGGTCTGGTTTCCATCGAGACACACCGGCCGCTTTTCTATGACGCCTACAAACGGAATCGATCCACTGGGGCGTTCATCTTCATCGACCCGCTCATCAACGTGACCGTCGGAGCGGGAATGATCGTTGAGCCGATGGCGCAGGTGCCGGCCGAGCTCGAGACGGGACGCCTTACGGCTGCCGAACGATACGCGCGAAACGGCCACCATCCGGCCACGATCTGGCTCACGGCCCGCAAGGAACTCGCCTACCTTCTCGAACGAAGACTTTTCCAGCGCGGATGCCAGGTTCATGTTCTCGCCGACGATGCAGAAACTCATTTGCTGCCCGTACTCGCCCGAATTTGCTCGGTGGCCGGGCTTATTACGATCTGCACTCCGGCGGCACATACACCCTCGGACCGTGACCGCGCGCGGCAGCTTACGGCTCCTGCCCCCTTTGTTGAGCTGGATCCCGAGGACTTGCCGCCCGACGATCAGATTGCCGCGGCCCGCGTAATGGAGATTCTCGAAGAGCGCGGGATTATCTGATTCGGAAACAGTCCTGCTTCGCTTTGCGATAACCAGCGAATCGCAACCTCCCGGCCGCGTTCCATCCCGGTTTTGCGCGCCGAAAGACACCGAAACTCTTCCACACAGGGATGGGTCCATTCTCTTGCAGTTGCCATGGGAGCCCTGCAGGAGGTTCTCTGTTGGATGCTGTCACTCCGATCCACACTTCCGTTGCCGGGAGAGCGCGGTTCCATGTTGCCGCGCTGTATCGATCTCCAGCCGTAAAGTACAAGCTCGAAGGCCGGCTCTCTGGTCGAAACGGCATTCGTTCAGCGTCCGCGAATGTCGTTACTGGGAATATCCTTGTCCTCTATAACGCTGACCAGAGCATCGAGCACATCCGCAGGACAATCGAAGAACTGCTGAGCGTTTCAGGGAACCGGCGGAGCGCAGGTGAGCAACCGGCCGCAGAGCAGCCTTGGCATTCTCTCGAGGCTGAAGCCGTGCTCGGGCTGCTGGGGAGTTCGCCGGCCACGGGACTGACGGGGGAACTTTCGCGGCAGCGGCTCCTGGAATACGGCCCGAACGTGCTCCATCCGCAAAGGGCGCGATCCCGCCTCTCCATCTTTCTGGATCAATTCAAGAGCCTCCCGGTCGCCCTGCTGCTTGGCTCGGCTGCATTTTCGATCGTTACGGGCGGTGTTGCGGACGCTGTCATCATCGGCGCAGTCGTACTCCTGAACGCGGGGATTGGAGGCACGATCGAGTCGCAAGCAGAGCAAACCGTCATCACTCTCCTCGACACGCGGGAACCCCTGGCTACGGTGATGCGCGAGGGCACGGTGACGCGCATTCCTGCGGAAGAAGTCGTGCCTGGGGATATCCTGGTGCTCGCTCGCGGGGAAGAGATTCCGGCTGATGCACGAATTCTGGAAGCGCGCGATCTCAGTATTGATGAATCGGCCCTTACCGGCGAGAGTCTGCCCGCGGAAAAAACGGCTGCGCCGCTGAGTGAGGACACGGTTCTGGCGGATCGGCGCAACATGGTGTATCGGGGCTCGATCGCAACGGGCGGCAGCGGCTTGGCGGCGGTCGTGGCGACCGGACTCTCTACCGAGCTCGGCCGAATCCAATCGATGATCGCACAGACGGTTCGTCCGCAGACACCGCTGCAGAAGCGGCTGCAGTCGCTGAGCCACCAGATGCTGGGCTTCTCTGCAGTTGTATGCGGAGGCGTGCTGGTAGCCGGCCTGCTGCGGGGCTTCCCTGGAATTCAGATGATACGTGCAGGAATCTCGCTGGCAATCGCCGCGATTCCCGAAGGCCTCCCTGCGATTGCGACGACAGCCTTGGCCAGCGGTCTCAGAAACCTCCTCCCCCATAAGGTGATTCTCAGAAGACTCGATGCCCTGGAGACACTGGGCTGCGTCCAGGTTGTTTGCCTCGACAAGACCGGAACTCTCACGATGAACCGGATGTCCGTAGCGCGGGTCTTTACCGGCGGGCGCGGCTATGTAGTGGGAACGGACGGTTTCCTTTCGAATGGCGAGGACCTCACGCCGGCGGATCAGGAAGATCTGATGCTCCTGATCGAAATGGCTGCTTTGTGCAACGAAGCCGAGTTTGTTGAACAGGACGGAGGCTTCGAAGTGGAGGGCAGCCCGACGGAAGCGGCTCTGCTCGAGCTTGCAATGAGCAGAGGAATCAATCCCGGTGAACTGCGGCGCAACTACGAACGCATCAGCCTCGAACAGCGCACGGAGTCACGCAACTACATGAAGACAATCCACCGGCGGCCCATGGGAGGGCGGCTCATCGCGGTAAAGGGCAATCCCGATGAGGTGCTCGCACTCTGCACTGGCTATCGCAAGAATGGAGCCGTTGTTCGTTTTTCGGCGCGCCAGCGCCGAGAGATCGAGCTCGAGAACAGCCGTATGGCGCACGCAGCTCTGCGGGTTCTTGGGGTGGCCTACGGGGAGTCAGATCGAGAAGAGCCCCTCTCGGAGGAAGGTTTGATCTGGCTCGGACTGATCGGGATGACCGATCCAACCAGGGAGGGGCTCAGGGAGCTGATCACGGAGCTGCGCCGCGCCGGAGTGAGGCCGGTCATGATTACAGGCGATCAGCGATCGACGGCCGAGGCGATTGCGGAGTCGATCGGCATCCGTGGAGATAACTCCCACAGTACGCTGTCGGGGACGGAGATCGAAGGCATGGAGGAATCCGCCATGGATGCTGCAGTCGCCCGCACGGATGTGTTCGCTCGCGTCAGCCCAAGCTACAAGCTAAAGCTCATTCAGTCCTTCCAAAGGTCTGGCAAGGTCGTGGCGATGATGGGCGACGGCATCAATGACGGTCCGGCGCTGCGGGCCGCGGACATCGGCATCACGCTTGGCAAGAGCGGAACCCGTGTGGCGCGGGAAACAGCGCATTTCGTCCTCCGTGACGACAACCTCGGAACGCTGATTCCGGCGCTGCGAGAGGGACGCCGCGTCCATGAAAACATTCGCCGCGCGGTTCACTACATTGCAACGACCAACGTGAGCGAGATCCTCATGATGCTCACGTCGCTCTCCAGCGGATTGGGGCAGCCGCTCAACCACCGGCAGCTTCTCTGGATCAACCTTCTCACCGACGTGCTCCCGCAAATCGCTCTCGCCTTGCAGGCCGCAGAAGACGATCTGATGAAACGGCCTCCGTCGGACCCCCGGGCGAAGATCATCGAGCGAGAGGATCTATGGCGGCTCGCGCAGCAATCTGTCTTCCTCACCGCGGGCGGTCTGCTGGCTTATATCTACGGAGTTGGACGATATGGAATCGGGCCGCGCGCGAGCAGCACCGGCTTTCTCGCGCTGACTTCCGCTCAGCTCCTCCATGCGATCACCGCCCGCTCGCACCATTCGGTGTTTGAAGGGAAACAGCTGCCGCCAAACCCGTATCTGTTTCTGTCGATTGGCGCAGGGTTTGGCATGATGCTGCTTGCCTGTTCGGTGCCCGTCTTTCGAAACATGCTGGGCCTTGCAGGTGTGAGTCTGGCTGACTTGGGCGTAGCGGCAAGCTCAGCAATCGCGGCTCTGCTGGCAAATGAGTGCGCGAAGCCCTTACATGGAAGGCAGCGCCGGTTAGCCCTGCCCGCTCCTTCAGGCAACAGGCTGGCAACTCTCCCATCCACAACCGTGGACGTGATGGGTTAACTCTGGAGGCGAACTTTTCTATGGCTCTCTTGGATGAAGATGGGCGAAAGGTTCTGTTGGGAATCGGCATTGGTCTGGCTTCAGCCGCAGTTCTGAAGGGACTGATGCCGGCATTCTCCGGATTGGGGAGGCCTCTGGCGAAGGCGACGATCAAGTCCGGCCTTGCGGCCTTTGAAAGAGGGCGTGAGGTCTGGGCGCATCTTGCGGAGGTTGTGGAGGATCTGACAGCGGAAGCCAGGGCGGAACTGGAACAGAGCCGTCTTGGGGATTCTGTGCAAACGCCGCCGTCACCGACTGGCGGCGAAGGGGGAGGAGGGATCTGATGGCAGTCGAAGCGGCGCTCGAACACAAGCTGAACGGGCGGCTCCGGGTGCGCGTGCGAGTCAAGCGGCGAGACTCCGCCTACTTCGCGGAGCTCGAGCGGAAACTGCGCGAGTGCGAGGGCGTGGAAGACATCAAGGTGAATGAACTGACCGGCAGTGTTTTCGTGCTCCACCACACCACTCCCGACGCAGTCCTGGCGTTTGCCCGGGACCGCGGTCTCTTTCGCATCTCCGAACGCGCTAAGCGGCCCCAGCCGGTCACTGAAAAGGTTGTCGAACGGCTTGCGAGGATGGATGAACGCTTGAACGCGATCAGCGAAGGGCGCATAAATCTCGCCAGTACGGCGGCATTTGGTCTCGCTGCGGTCGGAGTTCTTCAAGTGCTTCGGCGCCACACATGGCCGGCCGCGTTCACCTTGTTCTGGTATGCGGCGGCCCTTTCGCGAACCCAGTTCACCTCTTCCGGCGGGAATGGTTCGTCGCAAAGGTGAGAAAATTAAAGCAGAGGCCTTCACGCGGTGAAGCGCCGGAACGTAGGGGTGCTGGAGAGCGAGAAGCTGACAGCGTCTCGTCTCCGGATTGTGTATGGGAGGGCAGCCGTGAACGAAACGAGAGTCGAGTCCGCTGCGGGTCCCGAAACCACGCAGTCGGTAACGGAAGCCGTCTGGTCGACACTCAATCCGGTCCTCAGTCTGGCCCGGGGTGTTTGGCTAATCGGGCTTGGATCGCTCGTGCTTGCAGGCGAGCAGGCGGGTAAACTGCTCCGCATGGCAGCCGACAAGGGCCGCCAGGCAGAACCGTTGGTGACAGGTCAGCTCAAACGGGCCGAAGAAAACGTTATGCAAGCCGTATCTGGAGTGGGCGACCGGCTGAAGGGCGCCGCCAAAATCTGTTCCGAGGCGGGAGAGCCGGCGGCCGGCGCGCCGGAGGGGCGTGAAATTCCAACCAAAGAAGATGTTGACCGGCTGGTTCAGAGGCTCGAGGAGCTGAACCGTAAGATTGACCAGCTTGGAAGCGCTCAGAGGGAACTTTAGGGGCTTAGAGCAGCGCGGAAATCATCGCGTATAGCGAATGCTCTACCGCCTTCTCAACGACGTACGAGGCCATCGCGTTGGCGGCTCTTGCGGTTGGAGGCGGCGCGGCGGGAGTTCCGTTGGCGTTCTCGAGATTCACATAACCCTGTTCGCGCAGCTTGGCCAACAACGTTGATGAATCCAGAAGACGGGTGTCGTAACAAACGGTTATGCTGCCAGTCAGCGTGTTGGTAGCGACGGAATTCACGCCGGAAACGCCTTCAAGCAGTCGCCGTGCTTGATGAGCACCTGCTTCATTCCGCTTTACTGCGGCGCTGCGAATACGAAGACGCCCGGGGACGGAGTGGAGGTAGTTGCTTTTTGTCTCCACTCTTCTCCTGCCGCACGTACATTTCGGCTCGTTGATGATCGCGCCCAGTCCCTTGATTGTCAGTCCTAGAGCTAGGTTCGTCCACACAGTGATGTTTTTCTCCTTGAAAACGCAGTGACGCGCTTGCCCGGCGCAAGTTGGCACAAGTCCGGCAAACGGCTTTAGAAAGGGTCTATATCGCGGGAGACGTGCGGCTCCTTCCACGCGTTCCCGCGAATTTCCCCCGGAAGCAGGGTTTTGCAAAATAGGTGTCAGCGAGCCTTGTACGTCTTCTTGTACCGGTTCCGGCTGTTGAACACAGTGAACTCCCCGGAGGGAGTCACGGACACTTGAATGTAGTTCCCCTGGCAGCGCTCCTCGAGGTTGGCGATGAAGACGTCAGGCACATTCGTCTCTGTCCCTCCGGCCACGGCGAAGTGCAGCTGCCACAGGTCCTCGAGGCCGGGTGACTGGCGGAAAACCTTCCACACCGCTGGGGCCCCGCCCTTCCGCGCCCCGTTATTCATGACTGCCACACGAGGCTTCAAGGCGTGAACGATCGTACTCGGATTGGAAGTGGCCGTTCCGTGGTGGGTGACCAGATACAAATCAACGTTGCCTATGTTGTTGTTCGGGCAGACCAGCTCAAGCTCCTTGTTCCAGGTCAAATCCCCAAGGTCGACAAAGCGGAACTTATCCCGGTAGGAGAGAACAAAGCCGAGAGAACGGGCATTCTCACTAGGGTCATCGTCGCGCTTCTCGGCTGAAGCACACAGCGCGTTTGGCGCTCCAGCTCCCGGAAGCGGCTGGTTCAGCACTGCACCGTGGGCTGACACGATCCGTATATCGAGACCCTTCATCGGCAGGACGTCGCCCGGCTTCAAGGTCAGCCGCTTTGCCTTCTCGACGACCCGCTTGTACTCGCTGCTCAGCCTCTCCGCATTCCTACCTGTCTCTATGCTGTCTCCGTGATCGACGAAAGAGACGATAGGGAACTTTTCGGCAAGTTGGGGAACGCCTCCGACATGATCGGAGTGGAAGTGAGTGACCAGCAGGTAATCGATGCGCTTCACGCCGGCTTTCTTGGCGACGGTCATGATGCGGTTGGCGTCCCTGCCTTCATAACCTGGCCATCCTGCGTCCACCAACAGAGATTCACCAGAGGGGGATACAATAAGGGTTGCCTGGCCGCCCTCGACATCAATAAAGAATAGTTCCAGGTTTCTTGCGGCAGGCAGCAGTACCGGAGCCAGGCAGAGCAGTACCGCCACTCGTGCGAGCAGAGCGTTCATGGTCGGCATCCTACCATAGGCGCCTTATTCTTTGGAACGCAGCCCTCGAATGTCCCGTAGTTCAGGACGTAGATGACGGATTCGCCTAAAGCTCGGGCACTTTCCGGTAGTCTGCATCGAAGGCCGGCCGATCCGGCCGAAGCGCGGAGTTTTTGGAGCAAATGCCATACTGCACGCAGTGCGGAAACAAGGTTCAGGACACCGATGTTTTTTGCGGTCGCTGCGGCGCCCGCCAGCGCCAGGAGGCCCACAGATGCGGTCCCGGGCTCGCGGGATGCATGTCACCGCGAACCGCTTCCCTGCTCTGCTACATTCCTGTCATTGGCTGGATTGCAGCGATTGTCGTCCTTGCATCGGAACGTTTCCACGACGACCGCACCGTCCGTTTTCACGCCTTCCAGGGTTTGTATCTGTTCGTGGCATGGCTCATTGTAGATTGGGTCATCAGCCCCCTCTTCGATGCGATCCCCGTACCCCGCACGGCTGTGAAACTCCTGCAGGCAGCGATTTTCTGCGCATGGGTCTTCATGATCATCAAAGTCAGCCAGGGCCAGGCGTACCGCCTGCCAGTATTTGGCGAACTCGCTGACCGGTCCGTATCGGAACAGCGGTGAAGGTGGTATATTTATTCATAGGAGTGAATAAGTAATCATATGCTGCAAGCCGGGATTGTCGGCTTTCGAGGATACAGCGGAGCCGAGCTAGTCCAGATCCTTAAGAAACATCCGCACGTGAAGCCGATCCTCCTGGAGCACCGACAGGACTCCGAGGACCGGGTTCGGCCCCTGGGCTACGACTGCCCGGACCGCATCCCTTGCACTCCGGACGCCGTTCGCGAACGGGGTCTTGCTGTCGTGTTTCTGGCGACTCCGCCCGAAGTGTCCATGGAGCTTGCCCCTCAGATGCTGGCGACGGGCGCGAAAGTGGTGGATCTGAGCGGAGCCTTTCGCCTGCGTACGGTCGAGAACTACGCGAAATGGTACAAGGCGGAGCACAAGGAACCCGATTTGCTGAGCCGCGCCGTCTATGGGCTACCTGAATTTTGCCGCGACCGGATCCGCAGCGCTGAAATGATCGCAAACCCCGGCTGCTATCCAACGGCTGCAAACCTTGCGATCCGGCCGCTCATCGACGCCGGGATCGTGGACCGCCAGGCGGGGATCATCTGCGACGCAAAAAGCGGCGTAAGCGGCGCGGGACGCAAGCCCAGTCTGCGTACGAGCTTCTGCGAAATCACGGAGAACTTCTCGGCCTATTCGCTGCTCGATCACCGGCACGTGCCGGAAGTGCTGATGAACTCCCACTTGGAGGAAAGCGAGTTCAGCTTCACCGCTCAGCTTCTGCCGCTCGATCGAGGTATTCTGGAGACCATCTATTTCCGGACACGAGCGAGCCTTGCGGAGGTTGCCGAAGTCTATCACGCTCGTTATGCTCCAGAACCTTTTGTCCGTATCTATCCGCCAGGTCAGGTTCCGGACCTTCGCTGCGTGCAGCGGACAAACTTCTGCGACATCGGATTCAAAGTGGACGAGGCCACCGGGCGCGCCGTTGTTGTAAGTGCGATCGACAACCTGGTAAAGGGCGCCGCCGGCCAGGCCGTGCAGAACATGAACCTCATGCTGGGCCTTGGCGAGACGGAGGGCCTGCTGTGAAGGTTCTGATCAAGCTGGGCGGCACGCTGCTCGATACGTCAGAAACACGCTGCCGGCTGGCCCGGGAGATTGCGGCCGTCGGGAAGGACGGTCATCAAATTGTGGTTGTCCATGGGGGCGGCAAGCAGATGACCCGATTTCTGAGCGAACGTGGAGTCGAGAGCCGGTTTGTCAACGGACTTCGGGTCAGCACGCCCGAGGTGATCGAGGCAGTCCTGAAGGTCCTTGCCGGAAGCGTCAACCGGGAGCTGGTGGCGTCGCTCGTGGCGGCGGGCGCGAACGCGGCGTCCTGTTTGATCTTCCACCGCCGGCCGGCGCGGGTCTCGCGGTCGGACCGCCGGAGTCGCCCCGAGCTGTTCGGGCCGGGGCACCGAACGCCATGCCGGAGGGCGAGCAGGAGTTCCGGTTCTCCTGGCTCTTCGTGAACGATCCGTCTGACGGTGTCGGCCGTTCACCGTACGGCGTTTTCCAAGGCGCGGACCGTATTTCCGCGGCGCACGGTGCATGCGGTTTTCGCAACGCCCAGGTCTCACCGCGGATCGCCGCCGATTCGGCGCTGACCGCGCCATGACGACCGTGCCGGTTCGAATCGAATCCGCGGAGCGCGACATCAGCCCGCGGAGGCGCCTTCCCGCGATATTCGGCGAGGCGCCCGCCGGGGCACGGCGCGTGACGCGGCCGGAGCACGGGCGGGCGGGGCCGGTGGGAAGCCGGTGAACGCCGCCTGAGGCCCTCCGCCTGACCGGCTCTCCCGCTCCCC
>CALGAR010000013.1 GCA_937959285.1 uncultured Bryobacterales bacterium | reverse complement strand
GGGACGTATTCGGCAATGCCAAAACGGCGGTCCGCGGCGGATTTGGCATCTTCTTCGACCGCTTCAACGATGATCAGGTTCTGCAACTCGTTGAGTCGCCGCCTAACGTCATCACGTCCACCGCATTCAACACAACGATCACCGATCTTCTTTCCACGCCTCTGCGCCAGTCGCCGGCCGGTGTCTTTGCGGTGCAGCGGGCGTTCGACCCGCCTACTGTCTACAACTGGAGTTTCGGAATCCAGCAAAACATTGGCTTCGGAATGGTGCTTGACGTTGCTTACGTCGGCAACGTGGGGCGACATCTGCTGCACCGGCGCAGCCTCAACGCCATTCCGTATGGCACGCGGTTCCTCGCATCCAGCAAGGATCCGACGACGGGCAACACGCTCCCGGATAACTTCCTGCGCCCCTACCAGGGATACGCGGACATTCAGTACCTGGAGTTCGCGAGCACGTCGAACTACCACTCCTTGCAGACGCAGTTGAACAAGCGCTTCTCGAACAACCTTACGTTCGGCATCACTTACACGTGGTCCAAAGCGATGAACCTGGTGAACGGGAACAACGATGCCGTGAATCCGTTTCTGGACTTCCGTATGAGGAACTATGGTCGCGCAAACATCGACCGCACCCATAACTTCCAGCTCAACTATATCTACTCGCTCCCGAAGCTCTCGACGGTGGTGAATAACGCCGTCGTCAAGGCGATCTTTGACAATTGGGACGTCTCTGGAATCACGACGTTCCTGAGCGGCGCTCCGAGCGGTATTGGCTACGCTTTCGCTGAGAATATCGACATTACGGGCGCTTCCGGCGCAGGCGTTGATAGTCGCGTCAACATCATCGCCGATCCCCGGCCGAAGGTAAACGGATTGGCCTTCAACGTGAATGCGATCGCACCGCCCGATCGGTCCAACTTCGGCATCGGAAATGCCCCGAAAGACGTATTCCGGCTGCCTGGCATCAACAATTGGGACGTCTCCTTCTTTAAGAATGTCCCCTTCGGTGAATCCCGCCGCCTGCAACTGCGGTTTGAGTTCTACAACTTCTTCAACCATCCGCAGTTCAACGGGGTCGACACGACAGCGCGCTTTGACGCTCAGGGCAAACAGGTGAACTCCCGCTTCGGTCAGTACACCAGTACCACCGACGCGCGGCGCATTGTCCTCGGCGCCAAATTCTACTTCTGACATCCCCTGCGGGCGGAGAGCGCCGGCCTCCGCCCGTGCCTGCACTCTGCCAGAAACTCTGCAATCGCGCGGTGAATCCCACGAGGGGCGACTATGAAGATCGCGCTCCTTTGCCCCTCTCGAATTGGCGACTTCATCTGCGCGACACCCGCTTTTCGCGCGCTGAGGAATGCATGGCCCTCGGCGAACATTACACTGGTCGGGCTGCCTTTCGTCCGTGAGCTTGTCGAGCGGTCGCCGTACCTCGATCGCTTCGAAGCATTCCCCGGTTATCCCGGAATTGCTGAACAGTTCTTCGCGCCGGACCGCGCTCTCGAATTCTTCCAGCGCATGCAGGCGGAGCGCTTCGATCTCGTCATTCAGATGCACGGTTCGGGTGTCTACTCGAATCCGGTGGCTTTGATGATGGGCGGCGCCCGGACAGCAGGCTTCGTGCGGCCGGAGGACGGTCCCGGGCGTCTGGATTGGGCGGTCCCGTTTCCCGAGCATCTACACGCTAGGAGCCGCGCACTTGCGCTCTTTGAAGCCATGGGGGTACAGCCGTGCGGATCTCACGCAGAGTTCGCTTTATGGCCGGAGGACCATGCCAAGGCGGCCAAGTTCCTTGCGTCGATTGACGCTCCTTTAGCCGGGCTGCATATAGGGTCCCGTGAGCCGCAGAAGTGCTGGCCCGCGGAGAAGTACCTCGAAATCGCCCGGCGTCTGGAGGATCGATACACTTTGGTCTTTATCGGAGGACCGGAGGAGAGTGCGGAATCGGCTCGGCTGGCGGGAGCGCTCTCTCAGGCTGTCTCATTTGCCGGTTCTGTTTCCCTGCCGGTGATGGGAGCGATCATAGATCGATTTGACTTCCTGGTGTCCAATGATTCGGCCCCGGCCCACATCGGCTACGCCTTGCGCCGTCCCACCATTACACTCTTCGGACCCACTGACCCGACAGTCTGGGGACCTCCCGAAGACCCGATGCATAGGGCAGTCGTAGCGCCGCAGAGGGAGCTTCACAATCTGCCGGTCGAGGCCGTGTGGAGGGCGATCAAGGAGATTGAGCCGGATCGGTGGCGGCCTAGCTATTGAAGGAACTCGAGCACCTGCGTCCGGCTCGGCAGGGACGGTTTGCCGCCGAAGACCGTTGTCGCAAGCGCTGCCGCGGCATTGGCAAAGCGAACGGTTCGCCGGACATCTTCTCCGGTCGCCATGCCTGCTGCCACAGCGGCTGCGAAGGCGTCGCTGCTCCCTGTCTTATCGACAACGTCGACAGAATACACAGGTACAAGAAGGTTGCCATAGGGCGACATGAGAAAGGTTCCGTCGGGCCCGGCTTGAACTGCCGCGGCCCCAACTCCCCGGCTCACGAGATTTGCCGCTGCCGCCCGGGCGGTCTCCTCGTCGGTCACCTCAATCCCCGTCAGCACCCTCGCTTCGTGAATGTCGACTGTGATGAAATCGACCAGCTCCAACACTGAGTCTGGAAGCTCCGTCGCAGGCGCCGGATCGAGGATCGTGTAGACGCTTGCTCCTCTGGCGATGCGAAGTGCAGCGGCGACTACTTCCAACGGACAATCGAGCTGCACAAGCAGGACGAGCGTGGCTTTGATTGCCTGTTCCGCCCGCATGACATCGGAGACGGTGAGCTTTGCGTTCGCGCCCAGCCAGTAGCTGCTCTGGCTTTCTCCATCCCGATCTACGGTAACGATCGCTGCGCCGGTCCCGGCTGAACTGTCTTCTACGACGTAACTGGTAAGGACTCCCTCCGATTCGAGCTCGGCCTTGGCCTGAGCGCCCTCGGCGTCGTTCCCGATTCTCGCAATGAGCAGCGGGCGTACTTCGAGTCTCGAGACGGCTGTGGCTTGATTGGCTCCTCTTCCTCCCACCAGCTTCAAGAACTGCTCGGCTTCAACGTCGTGCGCGACCGGGACATGGGGAGTGTGCATGACGTATTCCATGCTCACTCCACCAACGACAACGACATCAGCTCCGGCGTCCGCGCCCAGCATTCTCGCCGCTACAGAGAGAAGCCCTCTCAAGACCATAGATTCCTGCGGCCGGTTGAGATTTCAACGCGAGGGAGCATTGGCGCACCAGAGCCCGTGTCTGAAATCTTTTGTCACACAACAGGCTCACATATGAAATGTCAGTGATATAATCTTCGACCGCATCTTCAGCCGCGATGCGAACTCTTAGTGAGACCTCGAAGTCCGTTAGGGGGGAGTATGCTATTGCGATTGTCCACTGTATATCTCGGTGGAAGGGACAAGATGCTACGGAGCATCGTCACAGCCCTCACCTGCCTTTTGCTTTCTCATCCTAGTCTCGCGCAAGACACCCGGGGAACGATCTCCGGCACTGTCACGGACGCCCAGTCGGCAGTCATTGCAGGCGCTACCGTCGTGGTGACGAATACTGGCACCGGAGTATCCACACGACTTACTACAAACAGCAGCGGTTACTATGAAGCCCCGCTGTTGCTGCCAGGAACCTACACGATCACCGTCGAGATGGAAGGGTTCAAACGCATGGTCCGCTCCGGAATCAACCTTGCGCTTTCCGAGCGGCTTCAAGTCAACTTCCAGCTTGAGGTCGGCGGTACGACGGAATCCGTTACGGTGACGGCGGAGGCGCCGATGCTCGATACGAGCAGCGTCAGTACGGGAAGGGCGATGACCCACCGCGACATCATGGACCTGCCCGTACTTGGAAACAATGTCTCGATGCTCGCGAGAATCGCCCCAGGCGTTCAGGTGCCCGGCACCACCCAGTTCTTGGTGCAGGGACAAGTGGGCGGCGGATCTCAGTACAGCATGCCGGGCGGCGTCGGTGGAAACGAGTGGTCGCTCGATGGTGCCTCGACCAACGGAACCCAGCGGCGTGTGGCCATCATGCCGAGCCCCGACATTATTGACGAATTCCGAATCGAAACTTCCAACTTTGATGCTTCCTTCGGGCACGCCACGGGCCTCAACGTGTCGACCTCCACGAAATCGGGAACAAATGCGGTTCACGGAACGGCTACCTATCAATACTTCAATCAGCGGTGGAACGCTGTCCCGTTCTTTGTGAAGAAGAACCGCTATGAGCAGATTGCCGCCGCCCGGGCAGCCGGGGACCTGGCCTTAGCAGATCGACTCGAGAACGAGCCGATGCTGCCTGCCGGCCACACGAACAATTACTCGGGAACGGTGAGCGGTCCTGTGTACATTCCGAAGGTGATTGACGGGCGCAACCGGCTGTTCTTCTTCCTGGGCTACAACGGGCTCAAGAACCGGCAGGCGGCGCGCCCCAGCGAAATCAACTACACCGTGCCAATGATGGCCTGGCGGAACGGCGACTTCTCCCAGATGCTGCAGGTGGACCCTGTGCGCTACCAGGTCTACGATCCGGCTTCGACGCGGCCTGATCCGAACCGGCCCGGTCATTACGTCCGTGATCCGTTCCCGGGGAATATCCTTCCGCGAAGCCGGATGATCAATCCAATGTACGATTTCTACACTCAACGCCTTCCGCTGCCGAACAACGATCCTACGGATCCGACGCGGGAACCGTTCAACAACTTCCTCGCCACCGGAATGCCGAACAACGTCGATTACAACTCGTGGAACAACAGGATCGACTATCAGGCATCGGAAAAGCACCGTTTCTTCTTCCGCTGGATGAAAACTTACTTCATGGAGGACGCCCAGGACTACACGTACACCACCGAGCCAGGCCTCATGGCGTGGAATGAAATCCGGCCTGCGCTCAGCGGCCTCGCCGATTGGACTTACGTCATGAGTCCCACGACGGTATTCAACCTTGGCGTCGATGCGACTCGCTTCTATACGCAGAACCAGCGCTTGGGTACCCGGCGCTACAAGCCGAGCGACGTAGGATTGCCGGCTTATATGGATCAGAAGTGCGCGAATAGTTGCGTGCTGCCTCGTGTCACCTGGCCGGGAATGACGGCATGGTCCGGCGACATGGTTCTCAGCACCCCCGTAGATCCCGGGCCGCAGGGCCGGCAGCAGGGGCTCCGGTTCAACGTGTCGCACATTCACAATACGCACTCTCTGCGCGCGGGTATTGATTTCCGCCAGCACTATCGCACGCAAATCCAAAACGGCGGATTGACCTCCGGCAACTTCGTCTTCAGCAATCAGTACGTGAGAAAGGACGAGGACGGATTTACACCGGCGGGAACGCTCGGCTTATCCTGGGCGGCATTCGCGCTCGGTATCCCACAGACGATGTCCGTCGATACGAATGACACGTACGCGATGATGAATCCGTACTATGCGTGGTTTGCGCAGGATACGTGGCGTGTCACCCGGAACCTGACGCTGACCCTTGGCCTCCGGATGGAGTATGAGCAAGGTCCGACGGAGCGCTACGACCGCGCCCTTACTTATTTCGATCCCGATGCGGTGCTGCCCATCTCGAAGCTGGCGGAGGAAGCCTACGCGAGAAACCCGATTCCCGAGCTGCCGGCGAGCGAGTTCGTCGTCCGCGGCGGGCCGGTTTATGCAGGCCGGAACGGCGTCTCCCGGAGGTTGTGGCGCAACGAACTGATGGTCTTGCCCCGGCTTTCGGCTGCGTGGCAAGTCAGCCCGAGAACGGTAATCCGCGGTGGCTACGGCATCTATTACGACACTCTCAACGTCATGAATCAGGAGGCGGACCAGTACGGTTTCTCGCGCGCGACCAACACAATTCTCACGAACAATTTCGGCGTGGATTGGCTTGTCGGAGATCCGGCAAATGGAATCTCTCCGCTGACCGACCCGTTCCCCGTACGCAGCAACGGGACGCGGTTCGACACGCCGTTGCGCGACGCCTTGGGACCGATGGCCCGAGTAGGACAAGGCTTCACATTTACGGACTTCAACCGGCGGCATCCCAGAGTTCAGCGATGGCGCGTGGGAATTCAGCGCGAGCTCTCGCCGAACATGCTGATTGAGGTGTCCTACTGGGGGCAATGGGCTGACCGCATCAATATCACCCGGAGACTGGATGCGCTACCGGAGCAATACTGGGCGACGGGGAATCAACGGAACAACGCGGTTGCTAACAACATGAACCAGCAGGTTCCGAATCCCTTCTACATCGGCAACTTCGAATCCCTCCGCACATCGGATCCGGTGCTCTACCAGCACATGACGACGATTTCTCAGTTCACCAGCCCCACGATCGCAAAGAACCGTCTGTTGAGGCCGTTCCCTCACATGAACGGGCTCAACAATAACGCTGATTCGAGCGGCAAGGCTCGAACTCATGCTCTCGAAGTGATCTTTCAGCGCCGTATGTCACGAGGGTTGAACTTCAACTTCTCGTACACGCGGATGGCGCAGGAAGACCTGACAATCTTTGAGAATGAGTTTGATACCAGGCCGACCGTGTGGTGGCCAAGCAACACGGCCAGGCCTCATCGCATCACCGCGACCGGTATTTTCGAACTGCCATTCGGGAAGGGCAAATCCTATTTCCAGACCGGGATTCTCAATCACATTCTCGGCGGATGGCAGATTGCGCTCACCTATGAATTCCAGAACGGCCCCCTGCTCGGATGGGGGAACATCTTCTATTACGGCGATCTGAACAAGTTTGAGGAGGAAGCGACGTCCGGCAAGAAGACGCTCGATCAATGGTTCAACACGAACCTACCGTTTGAGAAAGTGGCTTCCCGCCAACCAGCTGCCTTCCACGTGCGTGTCTTTCCTCGGTTCTTCAACCGCCTTCGGGCGGATGGCCTGAACCAATGGAACGGCAACCTCCTTCGTGAGTTCCGGCTCGCGGAAGGGCTGAGGCTTCAGATTCGCGCGGACGCGATCAATCTGCAGAACCGTTCGCAGATGAATGCGCCGGATATCAACCCGGTATCCACCAACTTCGGCAAGGTCCTCAGCCAAACTTCTTCGCTGAACCGGTTCTATCAATTCCAGGCCAGGATTCAATTCTGATTTCTGGCGGCAACAGTTGGAGCAGATTGTCTGGATGGAAGCTGCGCCTGAACAGCGCGGCTTCCATCCGGCAGAGGGCGAAATTTCTTTATACGAGGGTTCTCTAATATGTCGCAAAAACAAATAGATCGTCGATCATTGCTCCGCGGGCTGCTTTGCCCCGCTGCCTTCGTGAGCCTTCAATCCACGTTTAACGCCATGCGGACCGACGCCGCTCAGATTGGTCCGAAGGACAATATCAAGGTCACAAAAATCGAGACATTCGTTCTCAAGAACTCTTGGGTCTTCGTAAAAATCTCCACGGATGCGGGCATCGTCGGATGGGGTGAAATGCTCAAAGACGATGCCAAGGCTTGCGCGGCAGGGGCGCTCGAGGTCGGAAACTACCTCATTGGGCAAGACCCCCTGCGAGTGACGCACCACTGGCAGGCAATTCACCGGGGTGCGTTCTATCGCGGAGGTCCCATCAAGACGGCCATCCTCAGCGGTATCGACATGGCGCTTTGGGACATCACGGGCAAAGCCTACGGCGTCCCGGTTTACAAGCTGCTGGGCGGGCCTACACGCGACAAGGTCCGGGTATACGGGAGGGTCAATCCGGAGACCGGAGTGAACGCAATGAAAGTGCAGCTGCGCGCACAAGGGCGCGGGCCAATCAAATACGTAGAGGGCCAAAAGTACATTGACGGATGCGTCGAGTTCTTCAAAGGGCTCCGGCAGAAGTACGGCACGGGTGTCGACATTGGGGTGGAGTTCCATGGCGCGGTACAGCCGCAAACCTCCTTGCTTCTGATGAAGGCGCTCGAGCCCTACGGCCCCTGGTTCTATGAAGAGATTGTGCAGCCGTTGAATGTGGACATCATGGCGGAGCTTGCCCGCAAGACGCATATCCCGATTGCGACGGGCGAACGGATCTACACGAAGTGGGGATTCAAAGAAATTCTCGAAAAGCGCGCCGCCACAATCCTTCAGCCCGATCCATGCTATGCAGGCGGCATCACTGAGTTGAGACTCATCGCGGGGATGGCCGAGGCCTACTATACGCCGATTGCGCCGCACAATCCGCAAGGTCCGTGTTCGCTTGCGGCCGGGTTGCAGCTCGCCGCGTGCGTGCCGAACTTCTTGATTCAGGAGCGGGGGGACAACGAGTATTCGGACCTGCTCGCCAAGCCGCTCCCTCCGGTCAGGAACGGATACCGTCCCATCCTGACGGAGCCTGGACTCGGCATCACGATCGATGAAGAGAAACTGAAGGCGCAGGTTGGCGAGCCGAGGCCGTACAGGACCGCATACGATCCCGATGACGGCTCCGTGGTTGACTGGTAGCGTGGGAAGAAAGCGGCCGCGTCTCTCCCGTTAAGCGGCTCTTGCCAGGATTTCTTCCTGGTTCTTCCTGAGTTTCACGCGGATTAGCGCCGCGACGAGCCGCACAAACTCAACGCGACCCCGGACCAGATGCAGTAACTGGTCCGCGGACGCGGGGAGGCCGAGGGATTTCGCGCCTTCCAGCACCTTGGCATCCGCAAAGGGGAATAGCTCAGGCCACGCAAGCTGTGCTTCGCGGCAGAAGATGTCGGCGCCGACATCGCCAATGCCCTTGAACTCCTTAAGCAGCTCGCGTTCCCGCGCGGGATCCGCTTTCGCGGCATCCCGCAGCTTGCGCAGGTCGCCCTGATATCGCTCCAAAAGCAGCTTTGCCGTATCGCCCAGCATGGTCGACGTCCGCTCGTCGTAGCGGACGTAACCAGCGTCGTCGAGCACCTCCACCCGATCGCGCCATGTTGTCTTCGCCAGTGCTTCGGGCGTCGTCCAGCCGCGGGCCAACATGAGGCGGCAGGCTTCGAGACCCGTGGTGTGCCGGATACGGGCGCTCAGCAGCAGGGACGCGATCAGGAGACAGAAGAGGTCTGACGGCATATTTCGCACCATACCGCGGCCGAGTTCTTCGGTAAACGTTTGCCCGTAGTTTTTTAGCAAAGTCTGAACAAGTCTTTTGGAGTCCGGCTTACTCATGGATACCTCCACTCCCAGGGGCCGGCCCCGGGAAAATCAGGATCGCGGCTTCCTCAGCGCCGCCTGCAGTTCGGTCAGCGACCCGTCTGCCAGAAAACGGCTCACGGCGGCTGCGATCAGAGGCGCGATGGATACGACTTCGAGATTCGGAACTTCCTTTCCTGCGGTGGAAACGGTATCGGTTACGAAAATGCGGTGAATTGCTTTATGCGACAGTTTTTCCTGCGCCCCTTCGAGCAGCAGGCCGTGGGTTGCGGCAACCAGCACATCGGGGTTCGCTCCGGCGTCGATCAGCGCCTCCACACTCTCGGCGATCGTGCCTCCCGTTGAGATCATGTCGTCAACAATCAGGCACGAGCGGCCACGTACGTCGCCGACAACATGAGTCACGCCGGTCTCGGTCGCGCTCTCTCGCCGCTTGTGCAGGACGATCACCGGAGCATTGATTTGCGCCGCATATTGAGCAGCCATCGTTACCCGGCCCGCATCCGGTGAAACGACAGCCGCGTGATCGGGCAGATACGGCCGGACTGCTTCATAGAGAACCGGGACAGCGCTGAGAGTATCGACGGGGATCCGGAAAAAGCCCTCAATCTGCGGCGCGTGCAGATCCACCGAGAGGACATGCTCTACGCCCACCGCCTCAAGGAGTTCGGCGACCATGCTGGCGGTGATCGGGACCCGGTGCCCGCGACGCTTGTCTTGACGTCCGTAGCCGAAGTAGGGGATGACGGCTGTGATGCGGGCTGCCGCGGCTCTACGGGCGGCATCGGCGATCGCCAGGAGCTCGATCAGGTGTTTGTCGACCGGTGGGGACGTCGGCTGGATGATGAACACTTCCTTCCGCCGCACCGGCTCTGTCAGCTCAACCGAAACCTCGCCGTCAGGGAACCGCTGAATCTCGCAGCCGCCCAGCTTGACGTCGAGTTCGCGAGCGATAGAGGCAGCCAGGTCCCGATTGGCAGTGCCGCTCAGGATGACCATAGTCCCCCCTGCTTCCAGTCTAGCGAACGGGCCGGCTGGACAGGCTCTCTCAGAATGGCCGGGAGTCGTTGCCAAAGTCCTCAGGAGCTACCTTTGAAGACGGCTGTTCAACACTCTTTCCCGGAATGCTATATTTAGGCCATGCCGGAAGGTTACTTGCCGATCTTCATTTTTCTTGTGCTCGCAGTGTCTTTTCCGGTTGTGACGCTGCTCGTCGCGAGACTGATTCGCCCTTCCACACCTTCCGCAGCCAAGCTCGAAGCCTACGAGTGCGGCATCCAGGCAGCGTCCGATTCGCGAGGGCGCTACACGGTTCGCTTCTATATCATTGCCATCCTTTTCGTCATCTTTGACGTTGAGACAATCTTTCTGTATCCGTGGGCTGTCCGCTACAAGCACCTGGGCTGGTTTGGAGTCGCAGAAGTGGCCGTATTCTTGCTTATTCTGATCGTTGGCTACTTTTGGGCTTACAAAAAAGGGGCTTTGGAGTGGGTGTGAGCCTGCGAAACCTAACGAAACACTGCGCGATTTTCTTGTTGCTTTGCGGAAGCGCATTCGCGTTTCCGAAACTCCGCCTGAGTCAAACTGCCATCGGGCCTGTGTCGATTGCGCCTAACACCATGGGTCCGGGGCAGGTTGTGGACGCCTATAACGCCGGCGACGGAACCATTTCGCCCCAGGTAACCTCCCTGGCGCCGCAGTGGCTTAGTGCGACCATTAGCGGTCCTCAGGCCTGCGAATTCGGGAACAAGGCCTGTTACCGGATCGCGATCGGGCTGCAAACGGCGGCGCTGCCTGCCGGCACTTATACGGGGGTGATCCGTGTCACGGATCCCAACGCGCTCGACGCCCCTCAAACGATCACCGTGACGGTCCAGATCGGCGGAGGCATCCCCGCTCAGTATGAGTTCTTCGCAGCGCCGGGCAGACCGCCTGCCGAGGCTCGTTTCTATACCAATAGTCCCGTCACGACGACGTTCAGTTCTCACTCCGGCGGCAACTGGCTGCAGGTCGGACTGGACAGTGGCGGCTCGCAATCGGTGTTTCCGTACAAGGTAGTCGCTAACGCCCTGTCTGGCCTGGCCGAAGGAACTTATACCGGAACTCTGACGGTCACCGGTTCGCTGTTTGCCCCGGACAACAAGAACGTACCCGTGACGCTGCATGTCACTTCCCAGCCGATCGTCAGCCTTTCGGAAGAGTCGCTTCAGTGGCGGCTTGGCCAAGGCGCTCCCAGGCAGTCGCGGAACATCATCCTCGCCAATCGCGGCATTCAGGCGCTGACTGTCACTGGTGTCACATCGGCCACAATGGCGGGAGGGAACTGGCTCACAGCGCAAAAGATCGACGACGCGGACATCGTGCAGGTAACCGTAGATCCGGCCGGCCTTTCGCGCGGGGAATACCGGGGGAGCGTGACGATCACTTCGAACGCGGCCAACGGGACTCTGACGATCCCTGTGACCCTCACTATCGTGCAGCCCGAGCTGCCATCGGCTTATTTCGGCGGCGTCAGCACCAACCTTGCGACGGAACCGGGCGTGGCTCCGGGAACCATTGCAAGCATCTACGGGGAGCATTTCTCGTATGACGAGCCCACAGGTGCGAGTTCGACCCCGCTGCCGACAGTACTAGGCTCGATCCGGGTCCTTGTGAATGACCGTCCGGCGCCCTTGTTCTACACCTCCTACGGCCAGATCAACTTCCAGGTGCCCTACGAGACAGCGCCGGGTGAGGCAAGAGTGACCGTCGAGCGCGGCGGCATTGCGGGTAACACGGTCACCGTCAATGTGGCCTTGCGCGCCCCTCGCATCCTGACTTCGACCGGTCGTTACGGGCTCATTGTGAACCCGGACGGCACGCTCGCACAGCCGCAGTCGCCGTGGTTCACGGGCGCCCGCCCTGCGCGCCGCGGGGAGGCTCTGGTGATCTACGCTCTTGGTCTTGGCCCAACGGCTCCATCCATCGAGTCGGGCCATGCAGCTCCCGACGACCCATCCAGGCTCGCTCGCGTTTCGGCAGAGACGCGGGTTGTGCTCGGGACGGAGCCGAATCAGGTAACTGTACCTGCCTTCTATTCGGGCCTGACGCCGCACTATGTTGGTTTGTATCAAGTGAATTTTGTTGTGCCGGAGAATGCTCCAAGGGGTGACCAGGTTGAGCTCTTCCTGCGGCTCGGCCTGGACGTCTCCAGCAATCGCGTCACGCTCGCCATTGAATGACAGACCGGCTTTACTACAACGACTCGTACCTGACCAGCTTCCGAGGCCGGATCGTTGATCGGGACGAATCCGGCCGCAAGGTGTACCTCGACCGGTCCGCCTTCTACCCGGCTTCCGGCGGTCAACCGGCGGATCGGGGCGCTATCAATGGTGTTTCAGTAATTGATGTCATTGACGAGGGAGACCGGGTCGCCCATCTTCTGTCCGAGCCCGTCGAGGCAGACGAAATCGAAGGACAGATTGACTGGCAGCGGCGGTTCGACCACATGCAGCAGCACAGCGGCCAGCACCTGCTTTCGGCGGTCTTACAGGAGATGTTCGGGCTGCCGACCGTGAGTTTTCATCTCGGAGAGCAGTCCTCGACCATTGACATCGCCGCGCCGTCGCTCGACCCCGAACAGGTGAAGAGCGCCGAACGCCGCGCCAACGACATCGTCTTTGAAAACCGGCCGCTCTCGGTCGAGTATTGCGATTCCTCCGAGGCGAAGGATCTGCGCAAGCCCTCGGAGCGCACCGGCGTCCTTCGTATCGTTTCGATTCAGGGCCTTGACCGCTCGGCGTGTGGAGGAACTCATGTGCGGTCGACCGGCGAAATCGGACCGATCTTCGTGCGCAAGCTGGATCGGGTCCGTGGGAACGTGCGGATTGAGTTTCTCTGCGGAGGCCGGGCGATTCGACGCGCCCGCGAGGATTTTGAATTGCTATCGAAGATCGCGCGAACCTTTTCCTCGTCCCTGGATGAGACGGCATCTCTCGTTGCCGCGCAGCAGGAGCGTCTGGCGGAATCTGAGAAGGCGCGCCGCCGTCTTGCCAATGACCTCGCCTTACTTCAGGGCAGGGAACTGTACGATAACGCTTCTGAAGAGGGTGGCGTTCGGTACACAGAGTACTGCGTTCCTGGGGGAGGAATCGATGAGGCGGTGCGGACTCTTGCTCAAAGCTTTACGTCGAGACCTAACGCCGTCTTTCTTGCGACTTCGAAGGAGCCGCTTTCGATTCTGTTAGCTGCCTCCGACGGTAGCCCGGTACACGTTGGCGAGGTCTTGAAGAGCGCATTGACCGCATCGGGCGGGCGAGGCGGGGGAAACGCACGAATGGCGCAGGGCAGCGTTCCGTCCGCGGAGGCGCTCCAGCAGGTTGTGGAAGAAGTCAGGGCCACAGTGCGAAAGCGATCGTGAGCTGAGCCTTTTTCTATGGTGTAACTGATAGCCGTCTCCCGATTGCCTTTCAGCTCCGAATGAGGAGTGATCTAGCTTACAGAAAAGATTCTTTCTCAGTTCTGGAAACTGATTGTACTAGTCCACCTGAAATCGGCGCATATCACACACCGGAGTTCTTCGTAAGTTCAAACAAAAAACAGGATCAACGCTGTGAAGGTAGTTAGCGTCTGAGTATAGCGAAGTGTGAGGAACACGTCTTGACAGCTTTTTCGCTGGTATCCGCCAAATAGTTTTGCCGATTCGGACGTTTGCGGCTCTACTTGCGATAGGGACTACGTAAATTCGGAGTTACAGGCTGGTGCTAAGTCCAGGAGGAATCGATGCTGCAAACCAAAGTCAAGCTGCTCTTGCTGGCGGTGGCGTGCGCCGGGCAGTATCAAGGCTTCGCTGCCAGCCTATTCTTGGGCTTTCCAAAGAATCTGCCGATCCAGGACGATCTAGCCAACAAACCTCTGCCGCAATGGCGCGACGGGGTTTTGGTGGTAGTTGATCGCTCCCCAGGCTCGCACATCGGGATCAGTACTTACGACCGCAGTGGACAAAGAGTTTCGACCTTATCATTTACCGTGCCGGGAGCAAAGCAAGTCTCCGTGCGCGGCTTTACCCGTGGAACAGACGGCACTATCGCGCTGTGTGGCAGGGTGGAGGACCATGAGGGACGGTCGGCTTCCTATCTGGCGTGGATTTCCGCGGACGGTACAGAGAAACAAGTGATTCGCACTTCGCCCTTCCTTGCTTGGCGGGTGGCATTTGCGGCGGATGGAACAAATCTGGACGCAGGGCATGGAGTACCGTCAGCCGCGGGCACCGGGGGAAGCACCGAGGAAGACACTTGCGGAAGCTCTGAATGGAAATGCGGAGGTTTTTCACCAGTTCAGCCGGTCGGGTAAGATGCTCCGGGCGGTTGTAACGCAGTCGGAGATCGGCGAGCCCTTGGCCCTCTCTTCGGTCACGAGCATGTTTGAAGCCGTGCGCGACCGGATTGTCTGGTACTCCGACCTGTCCCGCGAATACATTGCCATTGCGCCGGACGGTTCCGTGGACAGGGTGAAGAACCTCGCGCTGCCGAACAACGAAAAACTCCTGGGGTCCGCGATCGGCCCTCAGGGCGAGATCTTTGCCAGCTCAGCCAACGGCACTACCTGGAGTGTGTCGCGGCTCGATCTGAGGCAGCGGACTTGGTCAGCTGTGTCTTCCGGGTCCATGGGTGACCGCAGCAATCCGCTCTACCGATTGACCTTGATCGGCGCCGAAGGGGATTCCCTGGTGGCAACCGGTAACGACGGCCGCCACGTGAGGTTTGTTGAAGTCACTCGACAGGAGCGTCGACGGTCTGCACTTCTTCGAGGGGTGATGGACATACCGGCATCCATCACCCCTTTTCTATTTGCGGACCGTTATCTTGCATGCGATGGAAGCGGTCAGGACTGCAGTGCGAGTGCGATCGTGAGCAGCCCGGCAACGAAGAAGATCAGCATCAGCCCGACAAGAAGCTTTGTCCGCGCATCGGCGCCTGCGAACTCCTTCCAGGCCCAAAGCCCCCACAGGATGCTTAGCACCGCCGAGCCTCTTCCGAAGGCGTAACTTGTGGCCGCGCTCAGATTGACTTCCGGAGCGCTCGTTGCAACCGCATCCGCCATCGCCCCGGTACACCACATCATGCCGCCCAAAATCCCCAGGGCATGCTGCCTGGCTTTCCCGCGAAAGTAGTCGGAGAACAGGAGCGGCTCGCCTTCAACGGGAAGATTCATGAAGAAGAGATTGAAGAGCAAGGTAGAGGTGAAAATGCCGGCCACGAAAACAAACACCAGGGCGTATGGACCCAGCCCGAACTCGCCAGCCTTGCTCATTGCGACCAGGGGATAGAACGACCCCATTAAGAGCCCGCTGAACAGGCTGAGCAGGATCCCCTTCACTGCCGCAGAGCCCTTGCGCTTCGGCTGCTTTCCTCGAACTGCTTTGGCCCCGGCGCCTGCAGCTATGTCCTCGTCTGACCTCACTGCTGCCCGAGCCTTGTAGGCGAGAGCTTGCACGATCACTGCGGCTGCTGTCAGACCTGACCCAGCCAGCAGCAGCATTGGACTTCCCGGCGAGCTTACGAAAGCGCTGACTGCGACTCCGACCACGGTGGCCACCCCGAAGACAAGCGGGAAAGCCACCGCCATGCCAGCTACAGAGATGGCAGCCACAAGCAGCATGTTCGCCAGATTGAAGATTCCTCCAGCGACGAAGGCGTAAAGGATCTGGCGTTTGCTTGCCGTCAGCGTAAGGTTGTCCAGAAAGGAGAGCTCATGCCCAAAAGACCCGAAAGTAAACGATGCAATCAGCGCAGCCAGCAGGGCTCCGAACGCGTAGTCGAAATAAAACAGCTCAAAGCGCCACTTTCCCGCGAGCTTGAGCGTGTTGGGCCACGAGCCCAGCATCAACACCGAAACAATCAACAGGAATAGTACGCCCGCGTACGTATCGGGAAGGATCATCCAAGCCTCATGCGGAAAGCCGAATGTACTATGTTGCTCCTTCTCGGGTCAAGGCACGCTCAGCCGAACGGCAGTTCTCACGATTCGAGGTACAGCCTCGAGTAATGCAGACACTTCTTGACGTTGTCGTCTTCGAGCCTGCGCAGTGACCGAGGATCGAGGCCGTCGATCGTTGGCAGCGGACCTTTGGAGGATTTCGCAAGCTGCAGCGTTCGAGCCAAGTCCTTGCCCGAGCGGTCCATCGTCGCCCAATACTTGGGGGTCAGACAGGGAACGCGAAGGGGATTTCTGGTAATCATTTCGAGGGTCAGCCGGGTCTTGGGGCGAGCCTTCCTGATAAGGCCGACGATGCGGGGCAGATCGAGGATTCCTTCGCCGAGAGGCACCTCAGACAGCAAAAATCCCTCGGAATACTCCGCGAGAGCCATGTCTTTGATGTGGGTCGAAATGGTGTAGGGGGAAAGCCGCTCCACCAGGTCGTAAGGATTGTCGAGCAGGGAGATATTGTTGCCGGTGTCGAGGCAAACGCCGAGATATTCGCTCGAATACTGCTTCAAGAGGTCGACAAACTCGTCTGTGGTCCAGTCTTTGTGGTTTTCGAGGGCAAGGGGAAGGCGCTCGCGTTCGGCAATCCGCAGACCGCGCTCAATCGCGGCCTTCGACTCGGCGACGAACTGCTTCCATGCGGACAGGCTGTCGA
>CALGAR010000012.1 GCA_937959285.1 uncultured Bryobacterales bacterium | reverse complement strand
GGCTAATCGATCAAGCCGTTTCTGATCGCAAACCGGACCAGCTCTCCGGAGCTGTGAAGGTTCAGCTTTTCCATGATGCGTCCTCGGTGGGCTTCCACGGTGTAGACGCTGAGATTGAGGCTGGTCGCGATCTCCTTGTTCGTTTGTCCTTCGGCGATGCGCTGCAGAACTTCGCGTTCGCGGCTGGTGAGCAGGTCGATGGGATTGGTGACGTGACGGCGGTAGTCGTTCAGAACGGCGTCGGAGACTGCGGGACTGATGTATCCCTCGCCTCTCGCAAGGGAACGAATGGCGGAAATAAAGTCCTGCTCACCGGAATCCTTGAGGAGGTAGCCGCGGGCGCCGGCCCGGAGAATCTCACGCACATAAACAGCGTCTTTGTGCATCGACAGCGCCAGGACTCGAACCTTCGGAGCTTCCTGCGCCAGTCTCCGGGTTGCTTCGATCCCGTTCAGATTCGGCATCGTGACATCCATCACAACGATGTCGGGCTGAAGGGCGACGGATTTCTCGACCGCCTCTCGCCCATCGGATGCTTCGCCGATTACTTCCAGATCGGGCTGAGCGCTCAGCAGCGCTCGAAACCCGCTTCGGACCACAGAATGATCGTCCGCTATGAGAATACGCGTTCGCTTAACTGCTTGCACAAGCTAACCTGCGTACTGGTATCCTGGCTTCAATCCGGACACCGCCAGCCGGGCCGTTCGTCACACTCAGCTCACCGCCTGCTTCCCGGGCCCGGGCCCTCATCCCAACCATTCCCAAACTGGAATGCGAAAAAGGCTCACTCTGCGCAAGCCCTCGGCCATTATCTTCAATTGTAAGACGGACCGAGGAGCGCTCGAAATGCAGACCCATCTCGACGACGGTCGCTCCCGAATGTCTTGCCACGTTCGTCAGCGCCTCTTGCGCGATCCGGAACAAGTGGGTTTCGGTTTGATCCTCCAGCCGCACATCAAGGTTGGAGTCGTAGTTGACAATGATGCCTGTTCGCTGCGAGAAGCCTTCCGCCAGCCACCGGAGCGCGGCGTCGAGACCGAAATCATCGAGGATGACCGGGCGGAGCAATTGAGACAGCTCGCGCACATTCGCTATCGCACTGTCGACGAGATTGAGCGTATCCGCGCGGCGCGCTGAAAACCTCGGCTGCTGCAGATTCGCACGGATGGCGGCAAGGGTTTGCCCCAGCTCGTCATGCAGCTCATGAGAAAAACGTCTGGCCGCCTCTTCTTGGGTCTGCAGCATATGCCACGAGACCCTGCCGAGCTCACTGGCTTGCCACTCCATCTTCCGGACGCCCGCTCTTGCCATTTGAATCGTCAACCCGGCAAAAATAACCGACAGGACAAAGCAGCCCCCCAGCAGCCACAGAGACTCCTCGGCAAGCTCGCGCGACCGGCCTGCCAGAACCCGATCTACCGTGATCGCCCGCTGCATGCTGCTGTTCACAATGCGCTGCATGTGATGATTCAGATTGTTATGCAACGCCGACAGAAGTTCGAGGGTAGCGTTGGAACGGTCATCGGCGCGGATGGCTTCGCTTGCAATTTTCGTGAATTGCTCCGCTGATTTGCTCAGCTCCCGCCAGTCGCTTGCCTCGGGCGTCTGCTGTGCCGCCGCAGCTGCCTTGTGCAGCGCCTGATTGGCCAATTCCAGGTCCTGCAGGGAGCGGCTGGACTTGGTGGCAGGCTGGCGGCTCTCTATCCGGTGCAACACCGCGGCCATGGTGCTTTCCCCAATCTGCGCCTGGTTCAGGAGGTGCGCGAAGCTGAGCTCTTCCCGGAGCACGGCTTCCGCGTCAGCCTGAATGCCTCTCGCTCCACGTATCGCGATCACGCATGCCAAGGCGAGCAGGAGCAAAACGAGCGCGAACCCGGTCTGCAGAATGCGCAATACGGCTCTCTGCGTGATATAGCGCGACCATGGAATGTACATCGGAACGCCTTTGAATGGTCCCTTTCTTCCAGTGTAACCCAGCAACCGGAAGTATCCCGTTCGGTCCGTGATGACGCCCATTTGGACTCTACTTCCTTCGACGCCACGACATTTGTATCACTGATGACGCAGCGGTTGTGTGAGGGCGGCAAGCTTCTCTGCGGGAGCAACCCGGGATGTAATGAGACTGTGCGGCAGCAAGCCGAGCGCTATGAGGAACAGCGTCATCGCAGTAAGCGCAAGACGCTCTCTAAGCAGCGCGTCTGGCATTGGCGGAACGTGAGTGCGATTTCTTCCCCAGAAGATGCGCGAGAAGAGACGCAACAGGACAATCGCGTTGATCGCAGCCGCGACCGGGAGCGCCAAACCGAGGATCGGGTGCGCTTCCAGGACGCCATGAAACAGCAGCTCTGCGGAACAAAAGCCCAGCGTGCCCGGCAGACCTACCAGGGCGAGGCTGAAGATCAGGAAGAATGCCGCCAGCCGCGGAGTTCTCGCTGCAAGGCCGTCAAACTCCTGCCGAGCGAGGTCGCTGTAACGCGCTTCCAGGCAGCGTAGAACCAAGATCAGGCCCCCCGCGGCGACAGCCGCTACGATCCAGTGTACCAGGGCTCCTGTAATGCCTTCGAGAGCGCCGCTTGTTAAGCCGCTTATCACAAAGCCGTTTTGACTTGCGCGAAGAAGGGCAAGAGTCCTCTTGGGGTCGACTTCTCCCAATGCCACAAGCACCGTGAACAGGCTCCCGGCGATCGTCAGGTTGGTGATGTAAGGCAGCGTAGACAGAGCCGTTTGTGGGAAGTGCGGCAGTGCGAGCCGCGCGATGACGAACGCGCCTGCCTGCCCGCTCAGCACAGCAACGAACGGGAGCGGACGTTCACAGGCTGAGAACAGCCATGAGTGGAATGGAAATACTCCGCTTCGAATGAGCGATGCGAGCAGCACAGCGGCAAGGGCGAACATAGCTGCAGTCCCGCTGGTGGCGGTCATTAGCAGGATGCTGCCTGCAGCCAGCAGGAGCGTTGCGAGTCCGAGCGCGATGGACGCCTTGAGCGGGGACCTTCTGCCTCGAGCGGCGCGGGGTATCAGGAGCGGCAGCGCGGACACAGCGAAGCCGGCTATGAGGAGGAAGGGGTTATGCGCGCAGTAAAGCGTCAGGGCGCCGGCGAGGCAGAGAAGCAGATCCCGGCAATTTGCGCCACTCAGATCCGCGGACGGAGCGATTAGAAATGACGCCGCGACGAGAGCGGCAAACGCCAGCGCCGGGGCAGCGGCCAGCGCATCGACGGCAAGAACGGCGCTGGCTGCTGGCGTCAGCCACACGGCCGCGATCAAGGCCGCCAGCGAGACCGCCGCGGACGCGAAGCCGATCTTCCGAGGCCTCTCTTGACCGGTGGCGACGACCGCCCCCACTACGGGGGCTGCTATGGAAACTGTCGTAAGCGCGAGTCGTGCTGCGGCCACCTATCCTCCTGCCACTTCGTTCACTGAAGTCCCGGCAAGAACGCGCGCGGAACTTTGTACAGAAACCGCTCGTCCCGCGCGCTCCATTGCGGTCAGTCTTCGAGCAATCCGGAGGATCGGGTCCCCCACAAAGCGGTCAATCAGTGTGTCCAGGTGACACCGGTCAAGCGCGAAACGGTATAGCCACCGGCGAAGGTTGATGGGAAGAAGTGCTTCATAGTACAGTCCCGTTCTCGATAGAGCGCCCCCGGCGGCCGCGTGGACGCGGTGGTGGTCATGGAGCATCGAAGGCGCGCGCAAAAACTGCAAGGTACGGATTATGGCGTGCGCGGTCAGATGCAGAAGAGCAAGACGCTCGAAACCCAGCCCCGCTTCCGTGAAGATCACGCCGAGTTGTCCAAGGGTCGCAAGCGCGAGAGATGTTTTTGCGTCACTGGCCGTCCTCGCTGAAAGGGTTGCGAGGATTGCGGTTACGAGTCCGACGAAAACAACAAGCGCCGGGGCGACGGGTGACTTCTGGATAATAGGGGCGGCTCTCAGCAGAAGATAGACACCGAGATGAACCGAGATTCCGCCGTAGAAGATAGCGCTCGAAGGCGTGGGGCCTTCCATGGCGCGTGGCAACCAGCCTGAGAAAGGCGCCTGCGCCGATTTCCCAGCAGCCGCAAGCAGAAAACAGATCGCAACGGCAGTGGCAGTGCCTGCCCCAAGGGGTGTGTCCTGCTGCGGCCAGATGCCGTGAAACAACAGGGTGCAGGAGGCGGAACCCGCGGCATGGTGCAGCAGGAATACACCCAGGAGCAAACCGATATCGGTAACACGGTAGATCGCGAAAGCCCGGATGGCATTCTTCACCGGAGCCATGCGCTGATTAAAGAACGCGATGAGCATTACGGAACTCAGTCCGACAAGTTCCCAACCCACGATCAGAAGGTTAAAGGAGCCGGCAGCGAAAGCCGCCTCCGCACCGAACGCAAATACGTGAAGGAGGAGAAAAAAGCGGAGATACCCGGCTTCCCGATGCAAGTAGCGGGACGAAAAGGATCCGATCAGCCCTGAAAGTACCACTGTAAGTGCGAGCAGAGGCAGTGATAAGCGGTCAACGACGAGCAGAATCGGAAACGAATAAGCTCCGGCTGCAAACCAGTTCCCGATATCAACAATAACCGGAGCCCATCCCGACCCATACATCGTCCAGGCAAGGGCGCCAGTGGCTGCGGTAGCCACGACAAAGGAAGCGGCGGTAGTGCGCGAAATGGTGCGCTCGCCCGGTTCGAGCCCTGCCAGCCACGTTGCCGCGAGCCACAGAGCCATCACAAGCGGCGCGCCAAGAATGACGATGAGCATGAGTTCTGACATCATTCCCTCAACCCTCAACTACGAGTGCGCGTACCCACAACTCTCGCGATCGGCAGATGCCCGCGCTTGCCGCGATACCACTCCATCGATGACCGCACTTCAGGAACCGGAGCCTTCCAAGGAGGACTCTCCTCAAAGATCCCGTCCCGATATACGTGAATTACTCCCGTGTCCGGATCAAGAGTGGAAAGACGGATCCAGCGGTTTTCCACAAGCTCTCGCAGCGAGGGATTACCGTTGATGACCGACATCAGCCGGTCAGGCGTGGTCTCTACATTGAACAGGACGCGGACCGGTTCGTGAATCTCGACCATCTGCCAGGGGAGCCCGGTGCGAAGGTCGCTGGCGTGGCCGTCCATTACGCCCACAAGCCCCGTTATATTGTGCGGCAGCTTGGTTCCGCATCCGTAGCGGTCGTTATCAACGTAGCTGAAGTAGTACTCAAGACTGATGCCGGCGCATACTGGGATCGCGGCTGCAAGCAGTTTTGCAAGGTTCTCGTTGGTGGGATCCTGGAGCGGATCGTAGGACACCAGGAATGCGCGGCGATCCAGAAAAAGCCCCTTGGTCGTCTGTCTCCGTCCGACAATGCAGACTGCATTGGTCGCATGCCCGTATTCCGGTCTCGGCTCGGCAAGGTGCTCGGATCTCTCCTGCACATGCCGGAAGGCCTCCTCGGGAGTGAGATCGAGCGGGGCCGCCTCGAACCGGCGGGCGCGCTCGTGGGCATTCAACATACGGGCGCGGTCGAGAATTGCTTTTGCAGCCTCAAAGCCAGGCCGGAAGGCCTCGGGCATGAAGTCCACGTCGTAGTATTCGATGTCGTCGCTGCAAGTGTCGTGGTATCCGCCGACGAACCAGGTGTCATCGGGTATGAAGATGCCTCGCTCCTTGAGGCCCTGGCGCACCTCAGGGTGGTTTGCCATGGCGGCGAACAGCCGGGCGTTGGGTCCGCCGCGGCGTCCTCCGCAGGCGCCGCAATCGTAGGCGGATTCGTGCGGATTATTCAGACTGGTCGAGCCATGTCCGAGGATGATCACCACCGGTGCAAAGTTAATTCGCAATCCGACGGGAGCCAGCACGCTCGCAACGCGCTCGATCTTTTCCTCGACCGTGAAGCCGAGCAGCAGGTTCTCCGAAATGTCGTGCCCCTCCCGGTCCGTTCTCATCAGAGTCAGCTCAGTTCTAGGCTCGGGCAGAATCCACCGATTGAGTGCACGCGCGAGGCGCGCGTACTGGCGCGGAGTCAGTACGTGTGCGATCAGGGGGATCAGCGAGAAGAGGCCCAGGACACTGGTGCTCAACGATCCGCGAATCAGCGTCCGCGAGGACAAAGACAGGGACCGGACGATCGTCGCCCAGGCGGCACGCATGGTTTTGCGCTTCTCGTGAAGAGGCTCATCCTCAGTCACCGGCCGTTCGCGGACTGCATGTTGCGGCTTTACAACGACCGGGCAAAGCGAGGCGCCGTGAGCGTCATCGATGCCTGCGTAATCCACGGCTATGCCGAAGAAACCTGCGGCGCTGAAGGTTTCAATATCCGGCGCGATCTCTTCCAGGTTCCTGCGAATCGACTCCTCGCGCTCATCAATGCAGAAGAAGTATTGCGCCGCGGGACGCTTGGAAGAGGGGATAATGGGAGTGCTTTGCCGATGCACGCCAAGGGGCCCAAGTACGCTCCGTTCGTGACGGCGCTCGTAGGCCAAGTGCCACACTCTTCGGCGTTCGAACTCGTTGAATCGGCGGATCTCTTCTAGCAGCACTCTGAGTTGCAAGGGGGAGTCGCTCATGATTCGATCCGCCGATAACCTCGCAGCTTTTGCGACTTCGAACATTTGCGCTGCTTCGACGAGGCGGTCTAACTCAAGAGAAGGAGGCGAGGGCGGCGCCGTTTGAAGCGCCTCGAGAGTCTCGGGGTCACCGGCGAGACTCAAGGCGGCCACGGACGTCAACGTGAGCCGCACGGCCAGGAAGTCCATGAGCGAGCACCTAACCCGGTCGTGGGGCGCAAGCTCCGGTTCATGTTCGAGCCGGTTCATCAGGCCCGCCCAGCCAGGAAGCGCCAGAAGCTCCGACGTAATTACTCGTTCGTAGTTTGTTATCGGTACGCGGAGCCGCTTGAGCGCATCGGCTACCGCCTCCTCGCTAGTCATTCCGGCTCGCATCTGACGCCGGAACTCTGCGGGCAAGTCCCTCAGGTGGTTGGGAAGGAGAGCGCCCCTCTGATGCCAAAGGGTGCGGACACATCGATAGAAGCCAGCCCGGCGATCGGGCATCGGCCAGTAAGCAAGCCCCTGGTCAAGGTAGCTGCTGCACAACCGGATCAGAAGAGGATGGACAATCTCATCCAGATCATCCCCCGTCGTGTCCAGCAGGATGTCTCTTAACCTCCGCGGAGAAGGCTCCGGCGGCTTTGGGGGCCGTTCAATGCTGTTCAGACATGCCTCGAAGAGCTTGCGGTCTTCACTGCTACGCAGGAGATTGCCTTCCTCAATTTCCCATCGAATTGTGGAACGGTGAAAAGGGCGGACACCCGGCACCAGCATGATGCGGCGCAGCGCCACCCGGTCGAGCCATGAATAAACAGGCGCGTTCGCTTCGGAGTTCAGAACTGCGTCGATATCTTCCAGCAGAATTCTGCCGCGGCTAAACTCTTCCCGGTACTGCTCTTCTCGCATCCACGCTTCCGTTCCGAACAGCGCGGATGCTTCTGCCACTGCCTGCTCAAAGGGAAGGTGCTGAAACGCATGCAGTGTGTTGTGATGTACGAACACGCCGATCGGTCCCTGAGCAGGAAGAAGATGGGAAGCACGTTTGACTGCCCGGCGGACGGTATCGACTTGAGTGTTCATGGGAGCATTGCGAGGGCGTGAAAGGCCGCTCTTCTGCCAGCATGAGGCCTCGACCCTGTTCTCCGCCATCCCTTGCGGAAGGGGATTTGCTGACTGTTTACAGGGAAAGACTCCTCTCATTAAGGTTTCTCAAGCAGGAGCATGCTAGGGATCGGGCAGGCTCGGTATTAGAGGTTTGAAGTAGCCTGAGATAGGCCGGAAGGCGGATTCGTGACGGCGCCCGGAGACGCAACACCAGGCCTCGATCCCGCCCTGTTGAAATGAAGGCTATGGAATTGCAGCGGAGGATGGCCTCTGAGGGTTACCGTCGTTCTACCGATCTACAACGAAGCTGACAATCTGGAACAACTTCTAAGCGATCTGGCGGAAACCTTTTTGCGGGTTGCGCTACCCTATTATCGCCGTGGACGACGGCAGCACGGACGGAAGCTTGGAGGTCCTCGAACAGGCTGGCAAGCGGTTGCCGATCGAGATTCTTCGTCACGAGAGGAAGCTGGGTTTGGGAAGTACAATCCGGGACGGCCTGTATGGGGCGGCCAAAACGAGCGAACCAGACGAGGTGATCGTGACGATGGACGCGGACGCGAGCCATACGCCGTCCACAATCTTGAAAATG
>CALGAR010000011.1 GCA_937959285.1 uncultured Bryobacterales bacterium | reverse complement strand
AACGACAGCGGCGACATCTCGTCCGCGAAAACACGCGAGCGGCTGCGAAGCCACGCCGAGGCGCTCCTTGATCCGGAGGCGCCGGGACTCTTCAACCAGGCAATGATGGAGCTGGGCGCCACTGTGTGCCTCCCACAAAATCCCCAGTGCCTGCTCTGCCCGGTTCAATCGCATTGCGAGGCACGGAAGCAGGGGACACAGCACGAGCTTCCAGTCAAGCTTCGCCGGGTGAGGGCGGTCGAAGTCAACCGGATGCTCCTGGTCATCGAACGGGGGGACGAGCTGCTTCTGTGGCAGCGCGGCGCCGAAAGCAGCCGGTTGCGCGGGTTCTGGGAGCTGCCAGACCGGGAACAGATGCCCAAAGCGAGACTGCTAGGAAAGCCGGTCGGATCCTTCCGGCATTCCATCACACACCACAACTACACATTCACAGTGCAGCGCGCAGAGAGTGAAGACGTTCCCCAACCCATGCAATGGGTGAAGCGCTCGCTGATCCCGGCTCTTCCCGCCAGCACGACGCTGAAAAAGGCGCTGCGTTTACTGGGTTCCGTAGCTCGAAGCAAAGCGGAAGCAGGCGGTACATAGCACTTCGCAGTTCATCAGAGTGTCCGGGCCGCCCGCCCACGGAGACAGGATGTGATGAAAATGCATTCCGCCCGCTGAGACGTCCGCGTTGCACCGGTGTCCGGCGTGGTGAACACAACGCCGGGTGCATTCGCAGCGTCCGCCAGCCCGCGCCAAAGCCTCTTCCCTGGTTTGTTGTGAAAACGCCATTGGACCCACCCGATCAGCGGTACCTACGTCCAGTTAGCCGGACGGTTCCTGAGAATTGTCTCCCGTTCCCGGACCCGGCGCAAACGCTGAAAAACGTCACCGCTCAGCCTGATCGCAGTCCCTTGTCTACCGGTCAATGTGCGATTCTGTGTTCGTGCTTAATCTGCAAGAGCATCCACACCGGCGATTCAATCCCCTTACGGGCGAATGGGTCCTGGTTTCGCCCCATCGAACCAAGCGGCCGTGGCAGGGTCAGATGGAGAAGCCCGCACTGGAACGGCCGCCGGAGTACGACCCTGCGTGTTATCTATGCCCAGGCAACCCTCGTGCCGGCGGCGCCCACAACCCGAACTACACCAGTACCTTTGTTTTCGACAACGACTTCCCGGCGCTCATGCCGGATACTCCGGATGAGGTCACGGAACAGGATGGACTCCTGGTGGCTCGAGGGGAACGGGGAATCTGCCGCGTCGTTTGCTTCTCCCCTCGTCACGATCTGACGGTTGCACAAATGAGCGTCAGGGATCTGCGCAAGGTCGTCGACGTATGGGAAGAGCAGTATCGCGAATTGAGCGCCGTGCCGTGGATCCGTTCCGTTCAGATCTTCGAGAACCGGGGAGCCAGCATGGGCGCCAGCAATCCCCACCCCCACTGCCAGATCTGGGCGAATGAGAACATCCCGAATGAGCTGCACCGCGAGCAGAACTCGCTTTCGGCGTATCAGTGGACCCACGGCAAATGCCTTCTTTGCGAGTACGCGAAGCTGGAGCAGAGGACGGGCACCCGGATCGTCGCAGAAAACGAGAGCTTCTTAGTCGTCGTGCCGTTTTGGGCGGTCTGGCCGTTTGAGACGCTTCTCCTCAGCAAGCGGCACCTGACGGCAATGGATGAGCTGGACGACAGGGAAAGGGACGACCTTGCCGCAATCCTCAAGCAACTCACATCCGGCTACGACCGGCTCTTTGAAGTACCCTTCCCCTACACGATGGGCTTTCACCAGCGGCCATCTGACGGAGAGCCTCATCCCGAATGGCACTTTCACGCGCACTACTACCCGCCGCTGCTGCGGTCCGCGACAGTTCGTAAGTTTTTGGTCGGCTACGAAATGCTGGCGACGCCGCAAAGGGACATTACGCCTGAGAACGCGGCAGCCCGCCTGCGGGAAGTCATTCCGCTGTCAGCGTTCGTCTGACAGCGGAACGATTGAGTTGAGATTGACGCTTCAACGCGCCGATGAGGCGACGGTCGTTCCATTGGAGGCATAAAGCCTCCGGTAGAGGTCGGCGTTCCGCAAGACGATCTGGACATATTCCCGGGTTTCGGTGAAAGGGATGGTTTCAATAAATTCCGCAGGCTCGCGGAAATCCCCCCACTGTAGCCATGAATCCGCCCGCGACTTACCGGCATTGTAGGATGCCAGCGTGGGCTCCCACTGCCCGTTAAATTGATCGAGCAGGCTCTTGAGGTAATAGGAACCGATCTTGAGGTTGACCTCCGGGTTGAACAGCATCGAAGAGTGGAACCCGGAAATTCCAACCCGGCGGCTGAGAAAGCGCCCGGTCGATGGGAGAACTTGCGTCAGGCCATACGCTTTTGCTCTCGAAACCGCCTTCGCATTGAACTCAGATTCCTGCCGGATCAGCGCGGCGAGCTGGTAAGGATCCAGGCCATTCCGCGATGCGTGCAATTCCAGATGCGTCCGGTACGGCATCGGGAAGGCCAGGCGCCAAAAGCTTTCCGGCGCGGCTTCGAACGGCATGTAGAGGTAGCCCGGAACCAGCCTCTTGATGTAGCGGATCCCTTCATCCGGCGCCCCGCGACGAACGGCGGCGGAGGCAAGCTCCATTGCCAGAAGAGGCGCGGGGCCCTCCTTTTGCGCGCCGTAGCGCAACTCGGTCTCGGCCCAGTCGTCAAGGCCTCCATTCCAAAACAGCCGGGCGCGATCCAGCCGGTGGCGTATCACCGGAGTTTCCTCAAACGAAGGCCACTGATCTCGTTCGGGGAACTTGACCTCCGCCAGGAACTTCCGGACAGAAGGATCGGGAACCAGTGACGGGTAGGCCTGATTCTCTGCCATCCGGTCACGCGCCAGCACAGTGTAGTACGAATTCGGGAACCGGGTGGTGAGCTCTTGAAAGTAGGCCAGCGCTGCTGGAAGCTTCTTCCTGTTCTCGGCCAGCCTGCCGAGAAAGTAAAGCGCCGCGCCTGCCTTCTCCGAAGAGCCGTACACCTTCAAATGCTCGCGAAGATGCTCAGCCGCGTCGGACCGGCGCTGCATGTAGTGCAGCCATGCCACCTTCCAGTGGCCGTACGCAGCAGTGGGATGACCGGGGAAGGATTCGTGGGCGGCACGGTAATACTTCGCGTAGCGATCGGTATCGTTGACCAGGAGAAAGCGGTTTCCCGCGACGACCAGCGCCTCAAGACGCCAAAGCGATTTCTCGTGATGCCGGTCCAGCTCCCGGACCGCCCATTCCAGATCGTCGTCGTTATTCAGCCGACGGGAGAGGGCGGCGATGTAGTAGAGGCGTTCGGCATCGGCTTCCGGCGCCGAGACCTTGAGACCCTTCAGGTACCGAAGCGCTTCAACGTTCTTGCGTTCGTGATAATCGATTGCCCCGAGCCGCACGCGTGCGACATCCCGTTCAGGATTGTCAAGCACGCCGATCAGTTCCCGAAGCTCGGCCCTGGCGGCCGAATACTTGCCAAGAGAGATCAGCTTGTCCACCCTGGCGAGCATCTCCCTCCGAGACGGCGAGGGGAACTCGGCTCCCATCACTTCGCGCAAGTGCCGGAGAGCCACCGCAGCCTGCTCCGCTTCGGTACTTAAAGGGTACTGCTGATAAATCTTCTGCCAGAGCAGCGCAGCAGCACGCCGGTCGCCTGACGACTCATATGTCGAGGCGAGCAGAGCATCGCCTGCCGGTTGAGGAAGCACCGAAGCATGCTTCCGGAGCAGCTCCAGCGCTGCATCGACCATTTCGTTCTTCAAATGGACCTGAGCGCCGATGATCGCGCTTTCTCCAAGGACCGGAGAGGCGGGAGACATCGACCAGACCGGCCGCAGCGCTTGCAGCGCATCCGCGTGCCGGCCTGCCCTCAAGTTTGCAGTAGCCAGCCAGTAAGCAATGTAGTCGGCAAGCTTAGGCAGCCCGGGCGCTGCGGCGGAGAGATACTTAATGGCATTCTCCAGCTCGTTTCGCTCCAGGCTTGTGAGGCCGACCGCGAGATACCCCAGCGCTCCCGATGACTGTTTCGATCGCGCGGCGGCGTAGCTCAGGATGCGGTCGCGCAGTTGGAGGGTCGGCTTTGCCCGATACGCCTTTACCAGGTCCGCGAGGTGAGACGAAGCAGAGATCGGAGGAACCGATGGACTGGCAGGAGAACCTTTCGTTGACGCTTTCCTCGGTGCAACTTTCTTCCCGGTTTTTTGAGTTTTTGCCGTGGTTTTCTTCTGACTCGCCTTCTGTGCGGGCGCGGCTCCTGTGACAAGCAGCAGAGGCAGGAGCGCGAGAAGGCAGGTAACCGGAATCCTATACCAGCGGGCCGGGGTAGTCCGGGCCCAAGAGTGAAGCATCATCATTGGCCAGCGTGCGTACTAACTCCAGATGGAAGTAATCGACCATCGAAGGACACGTTGCGATGAACTGACGATAAAATTCTTCACGACCAGCTTCGATGTCCTCTCGAAGGCTTTCATATAAACGGCCCTCAGCCCGCCCCGCCTTTACTGCACCTGCTTTATACAAGCGCATCTCGGCAACCTGCACCCGGGCAAAGCGCTGAGCGCGCAAATGCAAGTCCTGCTCCTCTCTGGAGAGCGAAGCCCATGGCGTTTCGCGCGCGACAGCGGACTGAATGGCGGAGATACCAATAAGACCCGAGGCCCCTTTTGACCGGATCCGCTCTTCTAAAGCATTCGCAGCGAGCGCGCACAAGAGCTCTAAGCCGTTTGAGTCAACCGGCTGTTCCCCTGGTTCACAGTAGAGAACAGCTACAACCCTTTGACGGCTCAACAGCGGGAACAGGTACGCCCTTCCTTCATTCTTTGCTCCAAACGCCTGAGCGACCGGCTCACTGAGTTCGCCGGGGGAGCGGAAGGCGACAACGGGATCTTTGGAGTCTACGGCACTGGCAAATGCCGGAGCGGAAGCCAGCGGGATCTCGCGGCCAATCAACGACTGAGCAGGATGGTCTGCCGCCGCTCGGACGGCTTCACACCGCAGCACTTCCGGCGAGACGAAGAACAGCGCAGAAATCGCAGCAAAATCACGCGTGGCATCCAGAAGAGCTGCCGACCAGCTCGCTGCTGTTTCCGCCGCTGCAATCCGGCGGAAGGACTGGTTGATCCGCTCAGTCAGTTCCCGCCTCGACCTGGACTGGGCGCTCGCCAGTTCGTTAGCAAGCTTTCGCTGGAACTGCTCTTCCACGCGCACAGCCAGATCTTCAAAGCGCTCGTCAAATACGCGCTCGATCTGTTGAGCCCAGCCTTCCAGCAGGCGCTCCTGCACGCGCTCGACATGAATTTGCCAAGCTGCCGACAACTGCTCGCGAGCAGTATTCTTCAGATCTGCAATCGCGTCTTGAAGCGCGGACGTAGTTTCGACTGGCGTAGGAGTTCCGCCCATGGATTTGGATTCCTTCACAGTTTACCCTAGCCAGAGGACTGGATCTCCTGGTAAATGCCTTGAATCCCTCTTGTGATGGGCAGATCCGCGGAAATTAAGAAGTGTTCGAAGGTGGGAAGGTGGATCTTTGGTGGAGGCGGGGGGAGTCGAACCCCCGTCCGAGAAAGCCCGCCGTGAAAAGCCTACGTGTGTATCCGGTTCTTCATTTTTCGACTGACGCCGTTGAACCGGCAAGAAGCGTCAGCTTAGCCCGATTGATCTCGGCCTACGGCTACGAGCAGAAGCCTTCGACCCAGCTCGCCATATGACGCTCACTAGCCGGCATGCGAGCCTGCCTGCCGGAGCGGCTGCCTAGAAATTAGGCAGCGTAAGCAAACTGCTGAGTATTGGCAGTTATTGTTTTTCCGATCGTTTTACGGGAGCTCGGAACCCGACACGCCTTCTCACAACGATTCAATCCCGTCGAAACCGTTGCGCCCCCTTCTACTGTATTTTAGCACGAAACTGTCTGATTTTTGGCCGATTTCGCCTGTTTCGGAGCGGTTTGAGCCCAGACCGCGAGCATAACGCCCGGACACGCTCTGCGGCGCTAGAGGGCCTGGGTGAACGCCGTTAGCTGGTTCAGCTTTAACCGTGCCTTACCCGAATCGATCGAATCCGCCGCGAGCTTCATGCCGTCCGCGAAACTGGAGGCCTTCCCGGCAGCCACCAAAGCCGCAGACGCATTCACAAGGACGATATCGCGCTTCGCCCCTCGGGCCCCATCGAGGATTTCCCTCACAATGTCCGCGTTGACGTTCTGGTCCCCGCCCTTCAGGTCCTCAATCGCCGCCCGCGGCACTTGAAAATCCTCCGGGCTCACTGCATATTCCGCGATCGCGCCATGAGACACTTCGAATACGAAAGTGGAGCCGGTGGTTGTGATCTCATCCAACCCGTCGGAGCCGTGGACCACGAACCCCCTTTGCAGCCCCATGCAAGCCAGAGCCTTGGCCATCAGCGCCGCTGCATCCCGAGATGGCGCACCCACGAGCTGGATACGGGCGCCCGCCGGGTTCGTGAGTGGCCCAAGCAGGTTGAACGCCGTACGCATCTTCAGCTCCACGCGGGCCGGTTGCGCGTGACGCATCGCAGGGTGAAGCGCCGGCGCGAAGAGAAAGCCGATTCCGACCTCCGCGATCGCCCGGCCCATCTGTTCGGCCGACAGAGCGACCTTGACACCGAGTGCTTCCAGTACATCCGCACTACCGCACTGGCTGGAGATCGACCGGTTGCCATGCTTAGCAACCCGCACCCCCGCGCCCGCGACAACGAATGCTACCGCTGTCGAGATATTAAACGTCGAAAGCCCGTCGCCTCCCGTACCGCAGGTGTCAATCAGAGGCTCGGCGTCGGACGAAACGTTTACTTTCTCAGACTTCTCCCGCATCGCGCGGGCGAAGCCGACGATCTCGTCCGCAGTTTCGCCTTTCATCTTGAGCGCCACCAGGAACGCTGCAATCTGCGGAGAAGACGCTTCTCCATTCAAGATGATCGTCATCGCCTGCTGCGCGTCGAGCGAAGACAGATTCTCGCGGCCGGCAACACGATGAAGGAACGGAAGAAGCGACATGATATAGTGGAGCTTTGGCTTTTTAAGATCCTAGCACAGGCGCAATCCTATGAAAATTCACGAGTACCAGGCCAAGCAAATCTTGGCCAAATACGGAGTCCCTGTGCCGCGAGGGGAAGTCGCCTTCACGGTAGAGGAAGCAGAAGCAGCAGCGCGAAAGCTGGGTGGCAGCGTTGTCGTAAAAGCCCAGATTCACGCGGGAGGGCGCGGCAAAGGCGGAGGTGTGAAGGTCGCCAAAGACGCAGCCGAGGCGGCTGAAATCGCCGGCCGCATGTTGGGCATGACGCTGGTCACGCATCAGACCGGACCCGAGGGACGGGTGGTGCGGCGTCTGCTGATTGAAGAGACTCTGCCGATCGACCGCGAACTGTACCTCGGGATCACGCTCGATCGGTCGCAGGGCAAGCTTGTCTTCATGGCTTCGCCCGCCGGAGGCATGGATATCGAAGAGGTTGCCGCCAAGACTCCGGAACTGATTTTCAAGGAAACGATTGAACCGGGCTTCGGGCTGATGGCGTGGCAGGCGCGAAAACTCGCTTTTTCGATGGGCATCCCGAGCGCCAGCGTCAACGCAGCCGTTCAGATGATGACGGCTCTCGCCCGGGCGTATGAAGCCATTGACGCCTCGCTGGCCGAGATCAATCCCCTGATCCTCACGAGGGACGGGCGAGTCGTGGCGCTTGACGCGAAGATTAACCTCGATGACAACGCCCTGTTCCGCCATCCGGATCTGCTTGAATTACGGGACACCAACGAAGAGGATCCGCTCGAAGTCGAGGCGTCAAAGTTTGGTTTGAACTACATCAAGCTTGACGGCAACGTCGCCTGCATGGTCAACGGCGCCGGTCTGGCGATGGCGACCATGGACATTATCAAGTACGCCGGGGGAAGTCCGGCGAACTTTCTGGACGTCGGCGGCGGCGCCAACGCCGAGCAGATCCGCAACGCGCTTCGCATCCTGCTCATGGATTCAAGCGTGCGGGCCATCCTTATTAACATCTTCGGCGGAATCCTTCGTTGTGACACCCTCGCCAACGGTGTGGTCGCTGCGGCGCGCGAATTGAACATTCAAGTGCCGATCGTGGTGCGGATGGAAGGAACGAACGTAGAGCTGGGCCGCAAGATTCTGGCGGAATCCGGGCTTAGCTTCACCACTGCGGACGGGATGAAGGATGCCGCGGAAAAGGTGGTGGCGCTGGCAAACAAGGGAGTGGCCGCATGAGTGTTCTCGTCAACAAAGATACCCGTGTACTCGTTCAAGGATTTACTGGCAAGGAAGGCACATTCCACTCACAGCAATCGATTGCCTATGGAACCAATATCGTCGGCGGAGTGGTGCCTGGCCGCGGAGGGCAGACACATCTCGACCGCCCGGTATTCAACACGGTTGCCGAGGCGGTGAAGGCGACGGGCGCAAATGCCAGCGTGATCTTCGTTCCGCCGGCCTTCGCAGCCGAGGCGATCATGGAAGCGGCCGATGCCGGTATTCCCCTGGTCGTCTGCATCACCGAGGGCATCCCCACCGCGGACATGGCCCGCGCCTGGGCTTATCTCAAAGGGAAGAACACACGGCTGATCGGTCCGAACTGCCCGGGAATTATCACTCCGGGCGCGTGCAAGATCGGCATCATGCCCGGTCACATCCATCTGCCCGGCCACGTCGGCGTGGTCTCACGCTCCGGCACCTTGACCTATGAGGCGGTCGCACAGTTGACGAAGCTGGGTATCGGCCAATCGACTTGCATCGGCATTGGCGGCGACCCCATCATTGGCACAACTCATACGGATGCGATCCGGTTGTTCAACGAAGACCCGGATACCCACGCGATTGTGATGATCGGCGAGATCGGCGGAACAGCTGAGGAAGAAGCCGCAGCTTACATCAAAGAGCACGTGAAGAAACCGGTGATCGGCTTCATTGCGGGCCAGACCGCGCCTCCCGGACGGCGCATGGGCCACGCCGGAGCCATCATTTCCGGCGGCTCCGGAAAGGCCTCCGACAAGATCGCCGCGATGAAGGCCGCCGGCATTACGGTTTGTGACACTCCCGCGGAAATTGGAGAAAAAGTAAAGAGCAGAATATGAGCGACATGACGTTTGGCATTATCAAGCCGGATGCCGTGGCGGCAGGCCACACAGGGAAGATCCTTGCGATGATTGAAGAAGCCGGCTTTACTGTCAAGGCGATGCGCATGACCCGCATCTCTAAGGCCGAAGCCGAGGGCTTTTATGCCGTCCACAAGGAGCGTCCGTTCTTTCCGAATCTGGTGGCATTTATGACGGAGGGCCCCGTAGTTGTGATGGCCCTCCAACGGGAGAACGCCGTCGCTAAGTGGCGCGAGCTGATGGGCGCAACCAACCCGGCCAATGCTGCCGAAGGCACCATCCGAAAACTGTTTGGCACCAACATCGAAAGAAACGCGGTGCACGGATCGGACGCTCCGGAAACAGCGGAAACGGAGCTTCGCTTTTTCTTTCGTACCGCGGAACTTCTGTAATCAAGGGGCGGGTTTCTTCCCCGCCCTATCCCTCCACAATCAAATGAATTGTCAGATCAATAATTTGCTAATCACCCTCCGTTAATCCCTCGCTTTTATCCGCCGCCTTATATACATTAGAACTGAGCTGTGTACTCCGCGGCTCCTGGTCGCGTCGAGGAAACATGCGTTGCAACGGGGTGGCGTGACAGAGAATCGAACACAGCCGTTGAAGATCCTCGTTATCGACGATAACCGCGCCGATGTTCATCTCCTGGAGGTGGTGCTGCGCCAAATTGGCGTCAACTTCGAAGCGACCGTTTTTCTGGACGGTGAAGAGGCGCTCTCCGCACTGCCCGCCTACGCCCGCCGGCCAGCCCCAGACTTCATTCTGCTCGATTTGATCATGCCTCGCGTCGGCGGGCTGGAAGTTCTGAAGGAAATCCGGAGAATGCCTTGCTTTGAGCGGGTGCCCTTGTACGTCATCACCTCGTCCCACGATCCGGAGCACCGGCGTGAGGCAGAGTCGTTCGACCGTACTCGCTTCGTCTCAAAGCCGATCACTTTGGATGAGATCGGGCGTCTGGTCGAAGGAATTCTGAGCGACCTTGGATATCCCGCCCGCTTCACCAGCTCGCAGACGAAGCGCGTGAGCAACCGGGCGAGTTAACCCTTCCGAGGAAGGCGCGGCGGCCTTGTGCCGCGCCGGGCGGATTGATGAGCAGGAACGTAGGTCAGAGGCGTACGGGCCGCTGCGCATCGGAGCATCAGTCCTCCACGGCTCATATCACCCCGTCCGACAAACTCAAGCGGAAACAGCAGGCGTCCGCCAAATACGTCGAGAAGCGGTTCAACATATTTCGTCGTAGCGACGCTACCGAGGAGAATCATCGCTGTATCGCTTCCTGCGCTCTCGAAAAGCAATCTGGCATCCCGCTCTAGGGGCGCCCGGTACCTCGGCTCGTCCGGCTCTACAGGAACCGACGCGATCTCGCGTAGCTCAGTGAGGGTAATAAGAGTGTCCGGAGGAAGAAGCCCGCGGCCAGGGACAATCACGAGGGAGCCGGGGTGCCCGGCGGGCGGATTGGAGAAGGCTTGTGCGTAAACCAGCTTGCCACGAAAATAGAGCCCGCTGATAAATTGGAACACTTCTCCGACAGGCGCCCCTTCCGATTGAAGAGCTTGCGCCAGGGGCAACTGGGTACGTTCCCACAGAAGCCTACGCCCTCTCTCGCCGGAAACATTCGCGGGCGAAAGGACGTACACTTTTTTTCCAATCTGAGGCCCCACCTGACCAGTGTAGGGAAATCCGCGTGCAAACGGTCAAGATACGGAGTATTCTAGCGTCGATGAAGCTGCGAGTGCTCGCTCTGCCAGCTCTATTGTCGGCCAATCTTTACGCCAGCGAAGTCGCAGGCGATTGGCCCCGGTGGCGCGGACCGTTCAATAACGGCATGGCGCGTAGCGAAGCGCCGTTGAAGTGGAGCGACACCGAAAACGTCGCGTGGAAAATCCCAATACCCGGTCTCGGCCACTCGTCGCCCGTTATCTGGGAAGACCGCATTTTCCTGACCACAGCGGTCCGCACCAGTAATAAAGAAGCGGATTCAGCCTCTCCTCCAAGAGGCCGCCGGAGCTTTGGCCAAGGTTCTTCCGAAGAACAACCGGAACACCGGCTGATAGTCATGGCGGTGGACCGGAAGACTGGCAAGGTCATCTGGGAACAAACTGCGCGCACCGTCCGCCCGCACGAAGGATATCACCAGACCTATGGCAGCTTTGCGTCGAACTCTCCCGTGACCGACGGCAAGCACGTTTATGCTTTCTTCGGATCCCGCGGCATCTACTGCTACTCGCTCGACGGGAAGCTCATCTGGGAACGGGACCTCGGTGTCCGGATGCGCATGCGAAACGCCTTCGGAGAAGGCACCGCGACCGTACTGGAGGGCGATACTCTGCTGCTCCTCTTCGACCACGAAGAGAATTCCTTTCTGGTCGCGCTCGACAAGAGGAACGGAAAGACGCTCTGGAAAGTGGATCGGGACGAGCCGAGCAACTGGGCGCCGCCTCTGGTCGTGGAGCACCAGGGACGAAAGCAGGTAATCGTTTCGGCGCCGAACAAAGTGAGGTCCTACGACCTTGCAAGCGGCAAGCTGATCTGGGAGTGCGCGGGGCTCGGACTGAACACAATACCCGCACCGGTGTACAAGGATGGGATTGTCTACGTAATGAGCGGGTTCCGCAATCCGAATCTGATGGCGATCCGTCTAGGGCGGGAAGGCGACCTTACAGGGACTGATGCCATCGTCTGGAGCACCAACCGGGGTACGTCCTATACGCCATCTCCGGTCCTGCATGATGGCAAGCTCTACATGCTCACCGATAGCGGAATGCTGAGCTGCCTCGATGCAGCGACGGGCAAGCCCTATTACGACCGCGTCCGCCTGCCCAAACCATACAACTTCAAGGCATCGCCGGTGGGAGCCAATGGACGGCTGTATCTGTCAAGCGAAGAGGGCGACGTGGTCGTTGTGAAGATGGGTGAGAAGTTCGAGATCCTTGCGACAAACACAATGGCGGATCAGATGTTCGTCGCGACTCCAGCCGTCGCCGGTGGCGAAATCTACCTCAGGAGCACCACCCACCTCTTCTGCATCCGGCAGTCGAATTGAGACCGCCGGCTTACGTAAGCCGGCTCATTTTCCGTGCGATCAGCATCGCCATCTCGAGCGCCTGTTCGTAATTCAACCGGGGATCGACCTGAGATTTGTAAGCCCTCTGCAAATCGTCCTCCGTCAACCCGCGGGCGCCGCCCATGCATTCGGTGACGTTATCGCCGGTCAGCTCGATATGAACGCCGCCCAGATAGCTTCCGCAGGCCGCGTGAATATCGAAGGCTTGCTCCAGCTCCCCGAGGATCTCGTCGAAGCGCCGAGTCTTCAGACCGTTCGATGCAACACGCGTGTTGCCATGCATCGCATCGCAACACCAGAGGACCGTCTTGCCGCTGCGGCGTACCGTTTCAATCAAGCGCGGCAGGTAATCTGCAATTGCGGAGCAGCCAAAGCGATGGATGAGGGTCAGCCGTCCCGGCTCATTGTCGGGGTGCAATACATCCAGGATGCGGAGGAGCGCCTCCGGTGTTGTGTTCTTGCCGATCTTTACGGCAATCGGATTCGAGATGCCGCGGAAGTACTCAACGTGAGCGCCATCGGGATCCGCGGTCCGCATTCCAATCCAGGGGAAGTGGCACGACAGGTTGTACCAACCGCCTTTGCAATGCGATGCGCGGCGGGTCTGCGCCTGCTCGTAGTAGAGGTGCAGCCCCTCGTGGCTTGTAAAGAAATCGACGCGCTCAATTTCCTGGGGCCGCACTCCCAAAATATTTTCCATGAAACGCAAGGCTTCGCCGATCGTCTCCGCCATCCGGTGAAACTCGTCGGCAAGCGGGGAGTGGCGAACGAAGTCTAGATCCCAGTACTCGGGATGGTGAAGGTCGGCAAACCCGCCCTTCACTAAGGCGCGGATATAGTTCAGCGTCAAGGCAGCTCGCTCGTAGCCGCGCAGAAGCAGCTCCGGATCAGGCTCACGCGCTTCCGCGGTGAATTCCGGCCGGTTGCAGATGTCGCCGCGATAGCTAGGCAGCGTGACGCCGTTGCGCGTCTCAAAGTCATCGGATCGCGGCTTGGCATACTGCCCCGCAATCCGTCCGACCCGGATGACCCGCTTCTTGCTCCCATGAACCAGCACGAGGCTCATCTGGAGCAGGATCTTCAGCTTGTTCGTGATCGTTTCCGCGTTGCAGTCGTCGAAGCTCTCGGCGCAGTCCCCTCCTTGCAGGAGGAACCGCTCGCCGCACGCCGCCTCGGCGAGCTGCGCCTTGAGTGAATCCACCTCCCACTGCGTGACAAGCGGAGGCAGCTTCGAAAGCTCCTCTACGACGCGCTCAAGCGCCTCTTGCGAGCGGTACGCCGGCAGTTGGACGGCTGGGCGAGACTGCCAGGATGTTGGAGACCAGGAAGTACAAACGTTCAACAAAACAAGGTAACACAATCACTTCCATGGATTCACGTCCCCCCCGGGTTCCGCTGTCGGGTCTCAAGGAAAATGTCCCCTGGTTTCTAGAAGTAATGCTCCATCAGATACTCATGCAGCTTCCCCGGCAACCGCGCCTGCTCCTGCATGCGCTGGTGCTGCGAGCGCGACGAAGCAGACGACGGGAAACGGCTCGCAAGCACGTACAGAAATTCAAGAAGACTGGCTTTGCAACCTGCGGGCAGGTAGGTCCTTGGCAGGGTTCCATGTCTTGTCCGCAAGACGGCGCCATCCCTCTGCCCTAGTCAACCACGGCATCTACAACCATCCGCAGCGTCTCGCCATACACGTCAGCGCTCGTGTTCACGGCAGGCTTCGAACCATCCTGCGAGTCCGCATCCTGATCCGGGCTGAACTCACGATACTGGCCGTCGCGGCCGCCCATTTTGTAGACGACGAGATCCAGCGAGGGAACGATGTAGATCGCGAACCCTCCCGACCCAGTCTTCCAGAAGGCATCCTGAGGGAGATCAGGCCAGCGTCCGCTACCGTTGACATCGAACTGCAGGCTGTAACCGAAGTGAGGATTGTAGGGCGAGGGCATCCGGCAGTGCCGAATGTACTCGGCGGGTACAAGCTGGCGGTCCCTCCAGCGTCCTTCTCGCAGCAGCAGATAAGCGAAGCGGAGCAGATCGGTCGCCCGCGGCGCGATGCCGCCAGCTCCGGGCGTGTGATCCCGAATTCTGTCTCTGTATCCCCAGCCCCAGCGCCCCCACCCCATGGGCTTCGCGAGTTTCTCGTCCACGTAGTCCCGCAACTCCATCCCCGTGAGATGGCGGAGCATGACCGAGGCGAGTTGAATTGACGAGCTTGCGTAGGAATAACCTTCCCCGGGCTCGCACCAGAGCGTCTTCGTGTTCAGCTCCCCATCCATCTTGCCCATCGCCATGGCATCGAGCATGGCGAGCCAGCCATCAGGACCAGGGGGATCCAACCTGACCTCCTTGCCACGAACAATCCCGGGATTATTGCCCCGGATGCCGGCCGTCCTTGCCAGCAACTGCCCGAGCCGGATCTCAGCCTTGCGGGGATCGCTCAAGGGAAACATCTCCCGCGGAAAGTACTTCGGGGTGAATACCTTCTGGTCGAGCCCCTGCGGGAAAAGATCTGGCCGCTCGCTCATCAGAATCCCCACAGCAATACTCGTAAACGGCTTGCCGATCGAAGCCGTGTTCACGAGCGCATCCCGATGAGCGCGGCCGAAGTAGCGTTGATAGACCAGCCAGCCGCGACGGGCTACAAGGAGGCCGCCGTTCGTGGATTGCTCCTGCAAATACGCAAATGCCTCGTCGAGCTTCCGTTTTTCCATACCGGCGACGCGCCGAATCTGATCGGCGTCGGAAAGCGTGCGCCATCCTCCCTCAGAATCGGGCGGCGGGAAGTAGGACTGCGAGGCGGCTGACGGGATCAACCCAAGGAACGTTATCCAGGAAGCGGCGATCGCAAGCACGGCCGCTCTCCCCATAAGAGGTCTTAAATTGTGCATGATGGTCTATGTGTGAGGTGGCCTTCAGGAACTTACGCCCCCAAAAGCTTAAGCCATTCACCCCGTTCGCCCTATGCTGAAGGGAATTATAGGGTTTGCAAGGCAGGCGGGCAATAACAATCCTGTCACTCTTTTGGACTTTTCCGTCATCAGGAATTGCTCCAATCTTCGACGAAATCCTTCTATCGCTCGTAAGGGACTGTCTGATAGCCTGCTCTTCATGTTTATCAGGGTCGAAGCCGCCCGCTGCGCAAAGCTTGTCCGTCTCTTCGGCGCCGCGGCCCAGTCGATGATGGTCTCCGTACGGACGCTGCGCATCGCCCGCAGGCCACAGAGGAAGACCGGGTGGATATTGTCTCTGTTCATGGGAGGGCTTATCCTGCTTGGCATCGTCCTCCACCACGCTGCCGCATTGGCGGCGCGCTCTCCAGAGCCGAGCTTTGGCCGTTGGAGCAAGATTGAGTTGTCGTTTGAAGGTCCCCGGTCGATTGGCCGCGGCGAGCCCAATCCGTTTGCCGTTTCCTTCGACGTCGTCTTCACCGGGCCGGACGGCAAATCCGTAAAGGTTCCGGGTTTCTACGATGGCGACGGAAAGGGAGGCCTCGACGGCAACATTTGGAAAGTTCGCTTCGCTGCGGACCGCAATGGGTCGTGGACGTACCGGACCGAAAGCTCTCACGCATCACTAAATAGGCGCTCCGGCCGTTTTCAGGTGACTGATCCCTCACCGAATGCGCCCGCCTTCTACCGACTCGGCAGGCTGGAGTACGTCGGCGAACGCTACCTGAAGTTCAGGGAAGGCGGCTACTGGATCAAGGCGGGCGCTGATGAGCCGGAAAACATACTCGGCAAAGCCTTCGGAGATTGGGAAGCGAAGAAGCGCGAGATCGACTACCTCGCTTCGCAGAACATCAATTCAATTTACGTAATGACTCACAACCTCGAGGGCGACAATAACGACGTCTGGCCTTGGCTCGGCTTGACCGCTGAGGAGGCCAAAACCAACCACGACCGCTTTGACATCGCGAAACTCGAGAAGTGGCGGGAATTCTTCGAGTACGTCCAATCGAAAGGGCTCGTGATTCACTTGGTGCTCGAGGATGACAGCGCCTGGAAGCAATACGATCAGGCCCGCTACTACCGGGAGATGGTTGCGCGTTTTGGATACCTGCCCGCGCTCATCTTTAATTTCAACGAGGAACATAACGAAAACTATTCCCTTGCCGACGCGCTTGCCTATATGAAGCTGCTCGGCGAGCTCGACCCTTACAAGCACCCTCGGGCGATTCATAACGTCAATCTGCCGGTGAACGACTACATCGACAGCCGACACGTCGAGCTGGCAAGCATTCAAACTCCGCCGCGCCGGCCAGCATCGCTGAATCGAATTGCGGTCGATTGGGTAGAGGCCTCTTTAGCGAAAGGAAAGAGGCCGCTGGTCGTTTCGTTTGACGAGGGGCGGCCGGCCGAAGATCGCAGGAGCTGGTGGAGTGTGTACCTGGGAGGAGGAATCTGGGAGTCCCTGGTGCCGGTGCCCGGCGGATTCGCCGAGCAATCGTCTGTCTGGCGCGAGCTGGCCGTGGCCCGCGCCTTCATGGAGAGCTTGCCTGTCCACAAGATGTATCCGGCGAATCACCTCGTGGCCGAGGGAGAAGCTTTCTGTCTGGCTCGCCCCGGTGAAGTCTACGCCCTCTACCTTCCCCAGGGAGGACGGGTGACGGTGCAGCTTACACCGGGCAACCGCTACAGCGCCGAGTGGTTCGACCCGCGTACCGGGAATCGGAAGCCAGCGGCCACGATTGGCGGAGGGCGGCAAAGTTTCACCGCGCCAGACGAGTTGGACTGGGCGCTACGGCTTGCGCGCATTGAGGGCAGCACTGATGGCGAACCTGCCGCGATGTCTGCGAAGCTGTACTCTCAACGCGGCGAGAAGGTGCCTGTCCGGCTCGCCCTGTTTGCAAGCGGAGCGGCAGAGTACGAAATTCTCGTACCACCGCGAAACGGACGACTCACAGGAAGCGGCTGGGAGAGAATTTACACACCCAAGCCGGGATTCACGGGCACAGATTCGTTCCAGTGGCGGGCGAAGGTGGGCAACGTGACTTCGAACACGGCGACGGTCTCCATCCTCTGCAACGCACAGGGGACCAATACGCCTCCCAAGGCTCTCGACCAGGTTGTCAAGGCCGCAGCCGGTCAGACCACCGCATTCATCCTTCGGTATGAAGATGAGGACGGTCCGGGCCCGTACGTCGTCCGTATTGTGGCGCCTCCCAAGCATGGGACCGCAGAAGGACTCGACAACGACATCCTGTACACACCCGCTAAAGGCTTTAAGGGCCAGGACAGCTTCGAGTGGGTCGTGAATGACGGCAACAAACGCTCGAACCGTGCCAGAGTGACACTCATCGTAAAGTAACGTGTGCGCAGCTCCTCGACCCTCCGTTAAAGCGAGCTAGAAATTCAGCCGTGTCGACAGCATGCAGTAGCGGGCTCCGGCGAATGGGAACCGTTCAACCAGTATCGGGAAACCCTCGCAACATTCGGCCAGCCTGCTATCGTGATACGCTAGATTTTTCCCTCATGGATCAGACTCAACTTCGCCGGATGCTGGAAGATGTCCGCGCTGGCGCGCTCGAAGTCGATCAGGCGCTGGAACGGCTCCGTCACATGCCGTTTGAAGACCTCGGTTTCGCCAAGATCGATCATCACCGCGCACTGCGGCACGGAATGCCAGAGGTCATCTTCTCGCTCGGCAAGACTCCCGAGCAGGTTGTCGACATCGCCTGCCGACTTCTTGAGAGAACGCCGAATCTCCTGGCTACCCGGGCGGATCGCCGGACAGCGGATGCGGTGCTCGCGCGAATTCCCGATGCCGAATACTTTCCGCTGTCAGGGTGTATCCGGGTTTGGAAGGACCGGACGATTCACGGCAAGGGCAAGGCGGCTGTCGTGTGCGCAGGCACCAGCGACATTCCAGTTGCCGAAGAGGCTCGGGTAACGATGGAAGTGATGGGCAATGAAGTGGAGTGCATCCAGGATATCGGCGTTGCCGGAATCCACCGGCTGATGCACAACCGGGAGCGTCTCGCCAAGGCCCGCGTCATCGTTTGCTGCGCGGGAATGGAAGGAGCCCTGCCGAGCGCAATCGGAGGACTGGTGTCCTGTCCCGTCATTGCCGTGCCGACAAGCGTCGGCTACGGCGCGAGTTTCCAGGGTCTTGCCGCTCTGCTGGGCATGCTGAATAGCTGCGCCAGCAACGTGACGGTCGTCAACATCGACAACGGCTTCGGCGCCGGGTATGTCGCCAGCCTGATTAACCGGCTGTAGCCCGCGCCGTGCTTTTTAGTGCTAGGAGTGCTTAGCTGTGAAAACCCGATCGCCGTACTCTTGTGCGAAAACGTAAAAGCCGAAGAGAGGCCGCAGCTCACCCCGTCCCCAGCGATTCACTTTCCATTGTCCCCGTAAATAGCGAATGTCCGGATGCTGTGAGAGGTTGAGCAAGAGCGTGTAGGTACCGCAGTAGAATTTTTGCGGAAATGCAATCAGAGGTTTTGCACCCCACTCATTGCCGTCAGCCGAACCCCAGATTGAGACGTCCAGGCTTTCCTGTTCGATGATGCGGGTAATGCCGAGAGTAAGGAGAACTTCCTTTCCTCGAGAGGGGCCTAGCTCAATGGCAGGCCCGGCACCGTCTTCGCGAACCACTGTTTCATCCACTATGAAATTGGGAAGCATAGGATTCCTCAGACAGACCGCAAAATTTGAAAGCGGACTGGCCCGCTAAACCTGCCTCGTTTAGATTGGCACAATTCCAGGGAAAACAGAAGCAATTTCAAAACGGCTGCCGGGCGGTTCACACTCTCGATTCTTGCTCTTAATCCTAAAGATGTTTGGCCAGGAATGACATAACTTCACGTCTCATTTCCGGTGTTTCCACGTGTGCCACCTGGTAGCGAAGAAGCTTCCAATTGTCTGCCTTCCCCATTCTCGCATATACCTCCCGGAGCTCCCTGTCGATTCGCTCCAGGCCCTGTGGAGGAGTGAGAGGATCGAGGTCGCCGGCAAGCGACAGATGCGGCCGCGGCGCGATCAGGGCGTTAATCTGTGCGGTGGTAAAGTGCTTAAGCAGGGAGGGGACATAGTAATAAATGCCGTGCCCCTTCAGATTGTTGGTCTCGATGAGGGCGTCGAAATCAGTGAGACAGCAAATGTCCACGCAGACGCGAATCCGCTCGTCAAGCGCCGCCACCCACCAGGCCATCGTGCTTCCCATCGACATCCCTAGCGTCGCAATCCGGGTTGGAACGACGTCAGGACGGGAGATCAGATAGTCCAGGGCGCGAAGGGAATCATAGACCATCATGCCCCACATCACCCGCCCCTTCCAGAGCATCTCCTTAAAGACGTCCATTTCGGTACGGGTCGAGCGCTCGCCGAAGACCCACGCGTCGATACAGAGAGCTCCATAGCCAGCGGAGGTCAGTGCTTCGGCATAACTGGGAATTCCCTTCTTCGGCCGCAGCATCTCATCCTTGCCGAGTTTGTATTCACCGCCGTGCCAGTGATTGAAGAGCACTGCGGGAATTCGGCCCGACGCGCCTTTAGGGCGAACGTAGTAAGCAGGAACGGGCTCAATACCGTTCAGGTCGAGAACAAGCCGTTCGAGAACAAACTCCGGACGTTCTTCTACCGTCACGGTGCGAGCCGAGATAGGCCGGTCGCGCGGCGGCAAGTCTCCGAGCAGCGAGTACAACTGCTTTCGGCGCTCAGCAGCCGTCTGAGCTGTGGCGGTTCTGGCTGCGGGTAGTAGTGGCATGGCCAAGAGATTCCTAACGAAACTGCGCCGTCTCATCAGACATATTGTCGCTTGGAATATGCTGGATTGAGTACGTCAACACAGATCGGATCGTGATCCGACAACGGAATTTCCCGGTCCTCCCGGAACTCATGAAGAACCTTCGGCTCGGCGCACTCGACGCCGCGGGTCGCAAACCAGTCCAGCTTGAGCGGACACTGGCCGTTGTGGTTCCGGAGAGACCATCGAATGAAGGGGAAGCACCAGGCCGGTACCCACTCCATCAGGCTGCCGTGAGCTCTGGGATCGTCGACATCGTACCGGATCGTGCGCTCCCCGAGGACATTGCACTTCCGATAGTCGAATCCGTGGGCCTCTAGGAGCCGGAACAGATCGCGCTCAAAAAAGCGATAAGGATGCAGGTAATGATTCCGGATGACGTAATCGACACCTAGAAAGACGCGCAGCCAAAAGCCGAGAATCGCCGGAAGCGCTCCGGAAGAGTTGTACGTCGTGGTGTTCCAATCACCGCCGAGGACTACGGGAAGATCCGTGTCAAGCCGCAGCAGGATGTCTCGCATCTGGTCCCGGCGGTGCCTCTGCGTGCTATGAGCATCGAGATGAATGGATGCGGCGGTCACGGGGAGTCCGGGAAGGTGGACGTCTGCAACGATGGCCGTCGAAGTGCCAAGCCGCCTCTCCCTGGCGGCAAACTTGTCAATGCCGTTCTTCAGCGGAATCGCGCGAATACGGCTGAGGGAATAGCGGGAGAGGATCGCGTCGCCGTGCAAGCCCAGGTCGTTCTCGCCATCCACCATGCGTTCCACACCCGACCCTTTGACCAGACTGATGTAGCTCGGGACAAAGGCGTACTGCATACCCAGTTCACGAGCGAGGGTCCTGGCGACATCGCGATTGCCGGAACGCGCCATGCCAATATCGGCTTCGGTAATTAGCAGAACGTCGGCCTCGCGTAGATGCGGATGGCACAGAAGCGCTTCAATCTGCCCGTCGAGCTGGGTGCCTCGCTCAACGTTCCAGGCCACAAACCGGTACCGCTCCTTCGCTTCCTCCCGACCGCTCCGGAAGTCGCCAACCTGGGGTGTCCGGAGCACCGTCTCGAGCAGCGGCTCGAGCTCCCGGTACGTTGCGTGTGATTGCAGTTCGCGGCTATTTCGACAGCACTCGATTTCAGGAAGGCGAGGACGAATGCGAGTACGGATGATGTCATGCAGCTCCTGATGAGCTGGCGGTGCGGATTCCGTCAACATGAAACAACAGGCGGTAACTCTTAAAGTTTAGCTTGAGGAGTGGGGGGCTGTTAGGAGTGAGGGGAGTGGTAGGGGGGAAATAAAAAAGCCCGGGGGGTTTAGGTCCGGGCTTTTTTGTGTTTTTAAGATCGGGCAACGTCCTACTCTCCCACACACTT
>CALGAR010000010.1 GCA_937959285.1 uncultured Bryobacterales bacterium | reverse complement strand
GACAACTTCTAGCTGACAGCGGGGCTTCGGATGGTAGCCTAGTCTTTTGCGCGCGCCGTTTCGCAATCCGGCGCGCTCCGGAGATTGAATGGTGAGCCATCCTGTTTCATCCGAAGAAGCCCCGGCGCTCCTGGACCTGCGCTGTGTCTCAGTGATGCGCGGGGACAAACTCGTTCTTGATAAGTTCAGCCTGCGGATCGGTCCCACCGAGCATGTCGCGATCATCGGACCCAACGGATCCGGCAAGTCCACGCTGATCAAAACGATCACACGCGAGTGCTACCCGCTCGCACGCCCTGAAGCATCGATGACGATTCTAGGGCGCGACCGGTGGAACGTCTTCGAACTGCGCACCCTTCTGGGCATCGTTTCTCCGGACCTGAGCACGACTTGTACGCGGGACGTGGAAGGCATCGACATCGTTCTGTCGGGGTTCTTCAGCAGCATCGGGGTGCCGCCGCATGAAACGCCGACTCCCGAGATGTACCGCCTGGCGAAGGAGGCGCTCGCACGTCTGGATGCCCTGCACCTGGCGGAGCGTCTGACGTCGGAGATGTCTTCGGGCGAGATGCGCCGCATCCTCATCGCGCGCGCTCTCGTGCACAAACCGCAGGCTCTCCTCCTCGACGAACCCAGCACCGCCCTCGATCTGTTTGCGAAGCATGAACTGCGCGAAACCCTCCGGAATTTGGCGAAATCGGGCATCGCGATTGTGCTGGTGACTCACGATTTGAGCGACATCATTCCGGAGATCGACCGCGTCGTGCTGCTGCAGCAGGGACGCGTCGCTGGCGATGGTCCGAAGGAGGAGATGCTGACGGAAGAGCGGCTGAACCGTCTCTTCGGCGTTCCGGTTACGATCAGCCGGCGCGACGGCTACTTCCACGCGTGGTAGTGCTTCGCAGCTCTGCCCACCGGAAACAATCCGTCAGGTGGTCGTTCACCATCCCGACCGCCTGCATGAACGCATAGCAGATGGTCGAACCGACGAACTTGAAGCCTCTCTTCCGAAGATCGGCGCTCATGGCATCGGATTCGGCGGTCCTTGCCGGGACCTCCTTGGGGCTCTTCCAGGCATTCTGTTTGGGACTCCCGCCGACAAATTGCCAGATGTAGACGTCAAAGCTGCCCACCTCGTTCTTGATGGAGAGAAACGCCTTTGCATTCTCGATTGCCGCCGCGATCTTCAGACGGTTTCGAACGATGCCGGGATTGGAGAGCAGTTCCGCCACCTTCGCATCTCCATAGACAGCAATTTTCTCCGGGTTAAAACCGTCAAAGGCCGCGCGGTAGTTTTCCCTCTTGTTCAGAATGGTCTCCCAGCTAAGTCCGGCCTGCGCTCCTTCCAGGACGAGCATTTCGAACAGCGCGTTGTCGTCGTGAAGGGGGACGCCCCACTCCTGATCATGGTAGGTACGGTAGATAGCGCTGGTTGCCCAAGGGCAGCGGCGTACATCTTCTGGCATGGCTCTTGAGTTTCTATTTCAGCACAAGCCGCAGGGAAACACTTTTGAAACTGAGACAGGCGGCGGACATGCTCCACGGACAGGCGCAATGCTACATTGTCAGCAACTACTGTTAAACCAGAGGAGTCTGTGAACCGGGTACGTCAGCGTGGTCCTCTCATCTTTTTGGGAGTCTTACTGGCAGTGCTTCTGCCCTTCGCATGGAAAATCGGGCGCCTCTTTGTCATGCCCTTCCTGCTTTCCGCCATCGTGGCCACGGTGATGCATCCCGTACGCGACCGTATCCAGCATTACGTCAAGCGGCGGAAACTCGCCACCCTGATAACGACTCTGGGAACCGTCATCGTGTTCGGCACAATCCTCTTCTTTGTCGGCTTCGCTCTCTCAAGGGAATTGGCCGATGCGTACGGGGCCCTCGGCCGTCTTTCAGTGCAGGAAGGCGGCTGGCCGAACTTTCTCGCCCGCAGCGCCGATCGCATGATCGACATTGTGGCTTCTTACCTTCCTGTGGACAAAGACGAGATTCGGGATTCGGTAGCAGGGTATATCGATAACTTTACCGGTTACTTCCTTCGCTTCGCGGGAGCCGTGGCGACCGAACTGACCACCGGGATCCTGACGGGTCTGCTGGTCGCAATCTTTCTGTACTTCCTTCTCGAACATGGCCCGAACTGGGTGAATCAGATGCGGGAACTGATGCCTCTTTCCGCCAGGACAACAGAGAGTCTCTTGCAGACGCTCCGCGATGCAATCTTCGCCAATGTCAATGGCGTTCTTGCCGTCGTCATCGTCCAGGGATTACTGCTGATCCTGGGCTTTTGGATCGCTGGTCTCCGCTCTCCTGTGCTTTGGGGAGCCGTGGGAGGTCTGGCCTCCATCATTCCGCTCGTTGGCTCAACGGTGGTCTGGGTGCCTATCGTCATCGGCTTCGCCCTCACCGGGGCATATTTGAAGGCGTTTCTGCTCACCGTTTGGTGCGTAGCCATCGTCGGTGCGGCCGACAATATCATCCGGCCGTTTGTCGTGGGCGGACGGGTCCAGGAGCATCCGGTCCTCATTGCGCTAGCGATGATCGGCGGCACGGAAGCCTTTGGCGGGACGGGCGTTCTTCTGGGCCCTGTGATCCTGTCGCTGTTGATGGCAGTCGTGGTAGAGATCCGCAGGATTCTCACAGACAACCCTGAGCAGACCGAGGCTCCGGAGGAAACAAAGAGTCCCGCCGTGCCTTGACGGCACTCTACTCGGGGAGTTTGGGCTGCACGGGAAAGAGCGAGAACTGGCGATTGAGACTCCCTAGGCTCCCCCCTACCATCCGGCCTCCGACTTCGGGCGAAAGGCGCCTTTCGTGCGCCAAAACCGCGCCGAAATTCGCCTCAGGCGCACGCCTTTCTTCGACAGCGCACACGAAGCGGTCTAATCTCCGAAAGCCGTCGATCTTCTCGCGGTCACCCATCTTCGCCGCATCCAACGATCGTTGCAAGACCGAAATCGCTTCATCGTACGTCTTCAGCGGTACCGGAAAAGGATAGCCGTCCTTCCCTCCGTGAGCGAATGAGAAGCGTGCGGGATCCGAGAACCGGCTGGGCGTGCCGTGGATCACCTCCGCAACGAGAGCCAGGGACTGCAACGTCCGAGGGCCGAGATTCTCCACCAGAAGCAGCTCCGCAAAATCATGCAACTTGCGTTCATACGCTGTCGCAAGAACCGAGCCTAAACGCTTCAGGTCGACGTTCTCCTTCCGGACGTCGTGATGCTTTGGCATCACCAGCTTCCGGATGTCCAAAAGCGTCTTTTCGGGATGTTCGGCCGCAATCGTCAGGAGCGCCTGCTGCGCCGGACGGGCCTCGCGCGCCACAAGGTTCATGATGAGGCCCTGGTGTTCGCCAACGACGCCAGTGTGCGGCGCCGACACGAAATCCCGGACAGACGCGGAGTGCCAGTGATAGCGCCGGGCGAGACGCGAGGATTCGTTCAAGCCCTGCTGCACCACTGCCCATTCGCCTTGCGACGTCACAATGAAGCTGTGCAGGTAAATCTGAAATCCATCGGCGATCGCGTTATTATCAACCCGCGCCGTAAGCCGGCTGGCTCGAACCAGCGCCTCCCCGTCAAGGCCCGTGCGCTCCGCCATGAGGCGAAGTTCCTGAGGCGTGTTGCGGGAATGCCTTCCGCGCCCGCCGCAAATATACACTCCTAATTCGTGAGCGCGAGGATTGATGCCGCGCTTGAGAGAGCCGATCACCGACGTCGTGATGCCGGAAGAGTGCCAGTCCATGCCCATGACACAGCCGAGCGCCTGGAACCAGAAGGGGTCGCTGAGGCGGGAGAGGAGCTCGGACGGACCGTAATGAAGCAGAACGGCTTCGACAATCGCGGTGCCCAGCTTTGTCATCCGCTCTGCAAGCCACGCGGGAACGCGGCCTCCGTGGAGAGGCAAATCGGCAAATCCGGATCGCTTCAAGACACTTTCATTGTAGTCCCCCAACGCCGGTGAAATTTGACATGATAGATGGGACCCTTCGCTTGAGTTGCAGAGTCATATGGCCAAAAGCAAGACACGCAGAGACGCCCTGAAGGTCGTTGGAAGTTTACCCGTCCTTCCCGTACTAGGGGCCCAGCACCAGCACTCATCTCCGCCCGGGCCGTCCGGCGGAAAATCCGCCGCTTACAAACCCAAGGCATTCTCCGAAGAGCAGTATGCCCTGCTCGGCGTCCTCGTGGACCTGATCATTCCCCGCACTGACACGCCTGGGGCGACTGATGCCGCCGTGCACGCCTGGATCGACCGGAGAAGCGCTGTCGATTCCCAGCTTCGAAGCAAGATCGCGAACGGCCTCACCTGGCTTGACAGCGAAGCGAAGTCAAAACATGGGAAACCGTTCGCTCAGATCGCCGAAGCTGACCAGATTGCGATCCTGACGCCCATCAGCAAGGAGCAGCAGACGACCCAGGGGAAGTTCTTCCGCACGGTCAAGAATCTCACTGTCGACTTCTACTATTCCTCGCGGGAAGGTCTGATGCAGGAGCTTGGCTGGAACGCTAACACCTACCTGCCCGAGTTCAAGGGCTGCACGCATCCGGAGCACCAGGTCTAATGCAGATCAAGAAGGCACCTGAAGTTCATGACGTCATTGTGATCGGGAGCGGCGCGTCCGGCGGCATGGCCGCGTGGAACCTGACGCGGCAGGGCGTGAACGTGCTGATGCTCGACGCAGGCACGCGCTTCAACCGTGCCTCCTTCTGGACCCATGTAAAGCCATGGGAGTGGAGGGAACGCATCGAGCGCGGGCAGCGCCCGCCGCGCATCGTCCTTGACCCGAAAGAGCAGCCCTACGACTATCCCAAGGACCAGTACTTCGACCTGGTCCGCGTCTGGGGCCGCGGCGGCAAAACGAACATCTGGGGCCGTGTTTCCTTACGTTACTCGGATGTCGATTTCGAGGGCCCGGCGCGCGACGGCTGGGAAATTCCGTGGCCCATCCGCTACAAGGACATCGCCCCCTACTACGACCGCGTCGACCAGTTGATCGGAGTCTGCGGCGGCGATGACGACCAGGATTCTCTGCCGGGCAGCCGGTATCACTTGCCGGCGCCGCCTCCTCGATGCGGAGAGCGCCTCCTGCAAAAGGCGGCGGCAGGCATTGGCATATCCATCGTCTCGGGCCGCAGGGCTGTCCTCACGCGGCCGCACAACGGACGCGCGCAATGCCACTTTTGCGGCGCTTGCGGCCGGGGGTGCGACGTCAGCGCATTCTTCAATTCGTCCGACTACCTCATCGAGCCGGCGCTAAAGACAAAACGGCTGAAGATTATCGACAACGCTGTCGTGGCGCGCATCCTCGTGGACGATAAGGGCCTCGCCAGCGGCGTTCAGTACTTCGACCGCTACACGAAAGAGGAGCGGCGCGTCTATGGGAAGCGCGTGATCGTCGCTGCGTCCTGCATCGACTCCACTCGAATTCTTCTCAACTCCAGGTCTCACCGCTATCCGAACGGCATCGGCAATTCGAACGATGTGATCGGGCGTTACCTCTGCGAGCAGATTCGCTTTCATATGTACGGGTTCGTCCCCGAGCTGATGGGCGCGGCCACCCAAAACGACGATGGCATCGGCGGCGAGCATATCTACATGCCCCGCTTCAATCACCGCGACGGGCGGAAGCGGGACTATCTGCGAGGCTTCGGCGCTCAGTTCTGGGGGACCGGGGCGCAGAGCGGCGCCTCTTTCGCCAAAGACCTCCCCGGGTTCGGCGTCGAGTTCAAGAAGGCGGTCAAACGCCGGTACCCTGCCCTGGTCGCGATCCATCCGTATGGCGAAGTCCTCCCAAGGCGGGAGAACCGTGTGACGGTGGAGGGCACGCCCACCGACCAGTACGGAATCCCCATCGCCCGCATCGAGTACAAGATCGGCGAGAACGAACGTAAGATGGCCGAGGAGATGTACGATACCGCGGAAGCGATTCTGCGAGCCGCCAAGGCCGAGATTCTTCCGTTCAAGCGAGGCAGCCTCGATGTCGCTGGCAGCGCGATCCACGAACACGGAACCTGCCGCATGGGAGATGACCCGAAGCGCTCCGCCCTGAATGGATTCTGCCAGTCGCACGAGGTGAAGAATCTGTTCGTGGTCGACGGCGCGGCGTTCACTACGGCCAGCGAAAAGAACCCAACCCTCACGATTCTGGCCCTGGCATGGAGGGCGACCGATTATCTGGTACAGGAAATGAAGGCGGGGAGAGTGTAACGCCCGGTTTTTTTCGGACGCCTTATTGAGTTACACTGTGCGTTATTTCGCATCCCGAAGGGAGAAGCTAGGTTGAAAGTATCATCGCTGGTAGTACCTTGCCTGCTCGGATTTGCATTGCTGGCGTCGGCGCAGGACGACGCGGAGTTTGTGAAGTGGATGAAGACGACCGGTGGCGCGACCAAGGTCCTCAGAGAATCTAAGACCGGTGCAGAAGCCGCCAGCAGCGCGGAAAAGGTCGCCGCCGTGTATGACCAGATGAAGGGCTTTTGGGCGAAGCGAAACGCCTCCGACGCAGTGAAGCTGTCCGAAGAGGGCCATCGGGCGGCTACCGAGCTTGCCGCGGCAGCGAAGGCCGGCGACGATCAGAAAGCGGCCGCAGCTTTCAAGGCCCTGGGAGCGACATGCAAGCCGTGTCATGACGCCCATCGCGAGAAGCTGGAGGACGGCAGCTACCGGATTAAGTAACAAGGGGCGGCTCTGCGCCGCCCTTATCCTTTCTGCGCGGCATTCGCGGCACGCAACGAGAAGTAGAAAGTGGAGCCTACCCCAACACGGCTCTCCGCCCAGATCGATCCTCCGTAACGCTCGACGATCCGCTTGCAGATCGCAAGGCCCAACCCTGAACCAGGATACTGTTCCCGGTACAGCCTCTTGAACAACCCGAAAATCCGGTCCGCGTACTTCTGGTCGAAGCCAATGCCGTTGTCCGCTACAGCGATCACCCAATGGCTCCCGCGGGGCTCGGCCTTGATCTCAATTTGAGGAGCCTCGTTGAGTTTCCTATATTTCAAGGCATTAGACAGCAGGTTCTGAAAGACTTGAACCAGTTGCCCTTCGTCAGCCAGAACATCCGGTAGCTGGCAACAGGTGATCCGGGCGTTCGTTTCCGCGATGCGAGCCTCCAATAAAGAAAGGGCCTGGCGGAAGGAGAGATTCAAATCAGTCCACCTGGCCTCGTGATGCTCCTCATGGATGGTCCGCGAGTATTCGAGCAGATCCCGGATGAGCGTCTCCATCCGGAGCACCCCGCTGTTGATGTAGCTGGCGAACTCCTTGGCGTCCTCATCTTCGGGCAGGCATCTCCGGACCAGCAGCTGGGCGTAAATGTTGACCATGCGCAACGGTTCTTGAAGGTCATGGCTAGCGACATACGCGAACTCTTCCAATTCGCGGTTTGACCGCCGCAGCTCTTCTTCTGCGACCCGCCTCTCATGGACGTCCTGGACGACACCAATCCATTCCCGGACGTCGCCGCCGTTCGCCCTGATCGGAACGGCCCGGACTTCGAAATGCCGCCAGGACTGGCTCGCCGCATGCCAAAGCCTGCCGTAGCTGACGAACTGAGAGTGATCTCTCACCGCTTCCTGCCAGTCCCGGCTCACCCGTTCCCGATCGTCCGGATGCACTGCCTGGATCCATCCCAAACCCTGGTACTCCTCCTGCTTCTGCCCGGTATAGCTTTCCCAGGATGGCTGCGCATTGAGCATGAATCCGTTGACGTCGCATGTCCATACAATCGCGGTCATCGTCTGAACAAGCGACCGGTAGCGCACTTCACTCATCCGGATGTTTTGATGAAGGCGGACGTTCTCGACGGCCGTTGTTGCCCGCCTTGCCAGCTCCTCGGCCAGACGCAGATCACCGCTCGTGTAACGCCTTCCGGACTCGGCAGTGGCAAAGGTCAACGCCCCCAGAACCTGTTCGTTCACCACCAGCGGAGCGATGATCAGAGACCGCAAGCCGAGCCGGTGAATCGTGCTGATATGCTCGCTGTCCCCCGCCAACTCCTCGGCAAAGGATTCAGCCATCTCCGGCAGTAGCACCGACCGCCCGGTGCGGAGCGCCGTGCGAATCACGCTTCCGTCGTGAGAAGGGTAGTGTTTGGAAGCCCGGGCTGCACGGTCAACCTTCGCCGATTCGGCACCCTTTACGGCCAGGCGCCGGACTTTCCCTTCCTCATCAAGAATATCGACGGCGCACCAATCCGCAAACGCCGGCACGGCAAGGTTCGCAACACTCTTCAGCGTGGTCTCATAGTCCAATGACGAGGCCAGCGTCTGCCCTGCCTCAGCAAGAAACGCCGCCCTCTTTTCGGCAGCCTCGGCCGCCGCGCGCAGCGTTCGCTGGCGGTCATAGAGTTCCGCCGTTGCCAAGGCAGCCGCGGCAAGATTGCCGAGAGCCATGGCAATTGTCTTCTCGCCCTCCTGAAGCCGGTGCCTCCTGCGGTAGTAAAGCGTGAGAACTCCGGAAAGCTGATTATGAACCCGAAGAGGCACGGTGAACACGGAACGGATGCCTTCCGCACAGTACAGCTCCCGGCGATCTGCCAGATGCTCGCACAAGTCGACATCTTCCACGGCATACGGCTCATCGTAGAGTGGCCTGCTCTCGCTCTCTAAACGGACCAGCAGCTCCTCGCTGTCCGACAATCCATCTGTCGCCACCCACTCGCGTTTGACTTCGCTCGATTCCGTTCGCCAGACAGCGTATGCGTCGGCATGGATGAAGCGGCGAGCGAGTTCGAGGATCGCCTGCAGCATGTCGCTGGATTGCGGACTGGCCAGCAGGACCCGTGATGCTTCCATCAGAAGAAGGAGCTGCCGCTCCGTATGCTTCCGCGAGTCGAGCGCTAATCTCTCATCTGTGATGTCGACGCCGCACCCGGCGTAGCCAAGAAAGTTTCCGGTTGCCGTCAGCCTCGGGACAGCCTCAATGCGAAACCATCGATAGACGCCGTCGTGTCTCCCGAGCCTGCACTTTAACCGGTATGGAGCGCGGTTTGAGTCTGCCGCACGCTGTGCCTCCCGAAAGCGAGCGGCGTCATCCGGGTGGACTCTGGCTATCCAGCCGTCCCTGCGCACGTCCTCCACCCACTGCCCGAGAAAGTCAAGCGATGCCCGGTTCAAAAAGACCGTCTGGCCGCGCTCGTCGGACACCCACAAATGGCTGGGAACCGCATCCGCCATCGTAACGAGCACCTCTTCGCTCTCAGGGCGATGCTGATGGCTTCGCTCTGCCATCCGAGATGTCAGATCAAGATCCCATACGCCGACCTCGTTGCCTTCGACTGCCATACGGTAGCGCCGATCGCTTTCACCCGGCGTCGCGCCTGCCGCCGTGTCCTCCGATACATCAGTAAGAGTGAAAAGGATTGCGGTGGAGCCCTTGTACCGGACAGGCCAGGCGTTCAGCCTCGCGTAGACCCTGCTGCCATCGTGGCAGCAAAGACCGGCTTCCATGCCTCGCCCTGCCGCTTGCGCCGCCTGCTGCATGCATTCCTGGAGCAGGTTTTCAGCTTCCCCCTGGACGATGCTGGACAGAGGGCGCCCCAGCAGGGCGCCAGCGCTTCCGCTTTTGAGGACCCGGACCGCAGCGTCATTAACGAAGGCAACGGAACCTTCCTGAGCAACGATTGTTGGGATTGGGGATGACCCGAAGAATTGTTCGAGGGCTTCCTGTGGAGGCGCCGCGTCGGAGACCGGGCGCACCTCCTGCAAGCTTCTCAGTTGCGCCTCTAACATACTGATCCGCTCTCGGAGGTGTCGAATGTCGTTCTCCGACGGGCCCATCATCACATCCCAAGAGTCATCCCTCTTGTCCGCTAGTGACAGATCTGTAGGAACCGGAGAAATGTAGCGCGTTATGAGCGCATCTTCCTGAAGCTGGCCAGACAGCGCGCAGCAGTTTCCATAGCAGGATAGCGGGCGCCTTCCTGCTCAATCAAGTAACACTCAATCCCGCCTTTGGTCTCCGCAGCCTCAAAGATCTTCTTCCACGGAGCGGCGCCTTCAGCAAACAGGACTTTGTAGCCTTTATCCGCATCGGGGGACCAGTCCTTGCAGTGAATCGATGCGATGCGTCCAGGATTCTGGTTGATCCATGCGACGGGATCGGCTCCGGCATCAAGACATGTGCCAACGTCCAGCTGCAAAACGACATCCTTGGGTGTGTTTGCGGCGAGAATCTCGATCGGCCTTTTACCCTCAATCGGCGTGAATTCTGTCCGATGATTATGGAAGCCGGCACGAAGACCAAGAGGTCTCAGTTTCTCGGCGCTCTCGGTGAGCCGCTGGGCCACGGCGCGCCAGCCATCGAGATTTTGTACTCTGCCAGCGCTCGCCATCACGATCACCTTGCTTCCCAGGATCTGGTTCAGTTCGATGGCATGCGGTAAACGGTCTGGCTGAAATGCCGACGCGCTATTGTGAGTCGAGAAGCAGCGGATTCCGAGATCGTCCAGCAATTTCCTCACTTCTTTCGCGTAGCTGGGCGTCCATTCGTAGTAAGGGGCAAAGAACTCAACCCCCTCGTAGCCCAGCCTGGCGACCTGACGTACGGTTCCAAACAGATCGAGTTTAAGCTCGTCTCGCACAGAAAATAGCTCGAGACCAACCGGAATTCGCTTTGAAGGCGCTCCTTTCAGGAAAGGAGCGGCCGTGGCAAGAGTGAGAAATGATCGGCGGGAAACAGCATTGTGTCGCATACTTGGAACCTTAAAGTATCACATCCCGAAAGCCGCCCCGGCGGTCCCGCCCATGACGTGCTTCGTAAATAGACGGTTGCTTATAAAGCAGATGTTTCAGGTTGCGGCACGGAATTCGCGAACGAAGACTGAACCTGCAGAGGGATCGCGAAGCAATCGAAGGAGGGAGGGGCTGGACAGGCCAGCCCCCTGTGGAGCGAGGTCTCTAAAAGGAGAGACGCAAACCGAGGCGGAAGATCCGTTCAGGAACGTCACGCCCCAGTGAGTTGACGCCAGTAATCTCAAACACTCCCGACCGGAACCGGCCGTCCGGGAATGTCTGGAGGTTATTGATACCGCCGCTCGGGTTGTTGAACTTCGGCGTATTCGTGGCATTGAAGGCTTCAGCCCGAAACTCGAGGTTCACGCTTTCCGTAAAGCTAAAGCGGCGGAAGAGACCAATATCCGTGTTGAACCATGCGGGTCCTCGAAGACTATTGAAACCTGCGGTGCCGAAACGCGGTTCGGTGACGCGTGCGAAAGCGGTGAAGTCGTAGTAAGGCTGCCCCGGCCCGATGCCGCCGAGCTTCCTGACTTCCCGCTTCACCTGATCCGCGCGCTGGTCGTTTCCAGGCATCCTGAGAGAGCCGCCATCGGACGTGACTGAAAACGGCGTACCGCTGAGGATGCTCGTAAGTGTATTGATTTGCCAGCCGCTGATCAAAGCATCGATCGCAGCGTTTCCGGCCGCCCACTTCTTCCCTTTGCCAAACGGAAGCTCGAAGACACCGCTGATCTGAAGGTTATGCGTGCGGTCGAAATTAAGCACGGTCCAGTTGAGGTCGTAGTACTCTGGCGCCTGAATGCGCGGACGTCCATTGTTGTCTTCGTTGCAGCAGATGCCCATCGCTTTCGAGAACGTATACGACAGGTTCAACTGGATGCCGTTGGTGAAGCGCCGGCTGAGGGTCGCCTGCAGCGAGTGATACGTCGAGCTGTTCGCCGCATCCACCAGATTGGTCGCCACGGTTCTTCCAAAGAGGTTGAAGAACTTCTGACCCGCGCGGTCAGCCCCAATCACACGACCGGCGTTCTGATCCACAACACCGGAAATGTTCACCGACCGGTTGGCTACATACCCGACCTGGCCAATGAACCCTGCCGGAAGCTGGCGTTCAATGGTGAAGTTCCAGTTCATGATGTAGCCGCGCGTAAACCTGTCATCCGTACTATTCAGAGCATACTTGGGGTCCAGCGCCACTCTGCCGTTCTCGATCTGCGGAATGGGAACCTCAGGCAGCCCCTGATCAAACGTGGTCGCCCATCCGAGGGACGTCGCATTGACATTCAGAACGGCAAGAATCGGGTAGTTCGTCCGAAGAGGCCGCGCCAGATTCCACGGATCCCAGTTCACGCCAAAGCCGCTTCGGATGACCGTGGTATCCGTGGCGCGATAAGCAATGCCGAGACGGGGTGAAAAATAGAGCTTGCCCACTTTTGTGCCGCAGTCCTTTGGAACATCGCCGAGACCGCAAACCAGCATGATGTTGTTGGCGAAGTCGTACCGCTCCATACCGCGATCTTCGCGCGCGGGCATGGGGAAGTACTCATAGCGGGTGCCAAATGACAACGTCAGCTTCCGGTTGACCTGCCACTGGTCCCGGATGTAGGCGCTATACATCGTCGTCCGTGTCGTGTACACATCCGGAACCTGAAGGAGGCGGCCAGCTTCGGTAGACAACCCGAGTAAGAAGCTCGCCATCGCATTGTAGTTGCTTCCGGCGGAGGTGCTGTTACCGGTCCGGAGCTGCGTCGGGCCTTGCCCAAAGTTGAGGCGGCCCGCAGCGCTCGCTGCGCCGGCGTTCGCAAACTCAGGCTGCGTGTGGTTCAGCCGAAGGTGGTAAATGTCTACGCCGAACCGGATATTGTGGTTTCCCCTCGTCCAGTTTCCGTTTGCCACGTACTGGAACTGAGGGTCGTGCCGGAAGTACGGCATGAAGTTCTCTGTGCTGCCGAACGCCTCAAATCCGCTAATACCGAATCCAGGCATACCGGATTCGAACCGGCGGGTTCCATTCGTGCCAGGAATCTTGAAATCATCCCGGCCCGTGTTCGGTCCCAAACCAGGCTGCTCAACATTGGCGTCCATGAGCGTGTAGCCGAAGTAAGCGTCCACAATGAACGTCGGCTTCACAACATACGTGGTTGCCACCGTGCCGCTCCAGGTTCCGCCGTATCCAGTACCCGGATTGCTGGCGCTGTTAATCCCGTTACCGCCGATGCCCTCCCCAAAAGTTGTCTGGTTGAATGTGTCGAATTTGAGCCAGCTCAGGCGCACGTATGACGTCCACTTATCATTAATGTTGTAATTCACCTTACTGTCGACGGTGTGTCGGTCAAAGGCAAACGGCGCGCCGGCGAAGTAATTTTGACTCAGCACACCGCCCGTCTCTACGTTGGGCAACGGAAGCAGCGACATCAGGCGCTTCGACAATGGGTGAATGCGGCTATCCGGGATGATGTTCCCCGGAAACGGCTGGCGTCCGGTGCCATTCGTCGGATCGCCAGTTAGTGGGTCGTAGATCACAGTGTTGGACTGCGAGAGATCTCCCGCTCTCATCGCCGCTGTTGGCACCGTCACGCGCTTCGAAGCAAAGCGGCGGTCGTAAGTACCCTCGTAACTGACGAAGTAGAACAGCTTGTCCTTGCGAATCGGACCGCCAAGGCGGCCTCCGTTCTGGTTATACACAAATTTCGGCAGATCCTGATCCGCCGGAAGGAAGAAACCGCGCGACTGGCTCCAGTTGCCCATGTGATACCAGAAGCCAGCGCCATGCAAGTCGTTCGTGCCGGAGCGAATCTGCACGTTGACCGATGCTCCGCCGGCAAGTCCCTGCTCGGCATCAAAGCTGTTAGTAACGATGTTCACATTCTCGATCGACTCAAGCGCGGGAACATACGATGCAATGTGCGGGAGCCAGATATTTGTCGCGCTCGCGCCGTCAATCCGGATGTTGTTCGATGCGGTGTTCGTTCCGTTCGTGCTGAAGCTCATCGCCCGGGACGGGTTCGACGGAATGGAGTGCGGCGTTGAGGGTGGCGAGATTCCAGGCACGGTAATAAATAGCGCCTGATAGTTGCGTTGACCGGGCACCGGGATGTCGGTGAGCGTCTTGGTCGTCATCTCGGTGCGCACTTCCGCGCGGTCCGTCTGCAGACTCTGCGCCTGCGCGCTGATCACAACGCTCTCATTGACGGAGCCAACCTGCAGGGTGAAGTCAACACGTGCGACGGAGTTGATCGTGACAGTTACGTTCTCGTTGGAAACGGGACGGAAACCTTCCTTAGCGACCTTGACGATGTATCTTCCACTTGGCACAGTCGGGATAGAATAGCCGCCTACATCGTTGGTAGTAACAGACCTGGTTTGATTTGTTTCTACGTTAGTGATGACGATTTGAGCGCTGGGCACGGCCGCCCCACTCGCGTCTGTAACAGTTCCTACAATTGAGCCGTAAAGCACTTGCGCGTACGTGGGTAACGGAATCACTGCTAACACGGCCAAAAAACAGGCAAGGCACACCACACGCGGGTGTATCGGACGTAACAGTTGTGACATTGATTATCCCCTTAAGCTATGCCGGCTCCCCTTACCGCGAAGTCAGCAACTTGCGCGTGATGATATAACAAACCTGATCGAAAGAAAAGGGGTAATAACTGATAGGTCAGTAAGATGACGGTAGCCAGCCGCAAAAGGCGAGTATGTGCTATATCAGTTGCGGACACTAACTAGCTTCGACTTTTTTAGAGCTACGATTACTTGAGATCAAACCGAAGGACTGCTTTGCCGAGGTGAATTTCGTCGCCGCTCATCAGCCTGGTCCCGCGACGGTCGCGTGGAACCGGCTGAGAGACGCCATGACGAAGGATCCACAGACCGCAATTGTTCTCTCTTTGCTTGTCCCGATCGTACCATCGATCGTTGTATATGCGGTACTCTCCGGCTGCCTTGTGATAACAGATATGAGCATGCTCCCGCGAGACAGTGCGGTTAATCGGTGTGTCTTTGACGAAGGCAAGCTGGTTGCGGCGAATCAGTCCGGAAGCGGCGTAGACTTCCTCTGTCCTGCCGATGTTAATACGCGCCTTGTCCAGGCTGAGCTCGGTGCATGTTGCATCTCCCTGCAAGACCGTGAGCTTCCCTTTTTTCCTGGCGCGCTCGGAGGTAGTCCGCCCCTGCCTCATCTCGGCTTCGATCCACAGCCATGGAGTATTGGCGGATGTTGCATCTGTAACAATGTGCACTGTCAGGTCGAGCGATTCGGGCGTAAGGCAGTTCTCCCTCTGCAGGTGATGGCGGATCTCCTCGAGAAAATAGCTCTGAAAGAACTCGCTGCCGTAGAAGGCTGCATCGGAAGCGCCCACCGGACGAATGAACACCTTGACCAGGTCGAATGGGAAAACCAGCCGCCCGCCGGCTAGCTGCTGCTGCGAGCGGACGGCGTCGAGCAGGGCGCAGCGAATTTCGGCGATCTCCGGAGCCTCCGTCCACAGCGGCGTTTTGGCAAACGGCGCCTCGAAGACACCGCGGCCCAACCTCTCGATCACGTCGGAAAGTTTCATATGCTTACTGCCCCATCTGTTCAGTCCTCGCCCAGTAGATCCAGGTCTCGGGCGGCTTCAACAACGTAGCGCGCGACCGGGGCCGCCGCCCTTGCCCCGTAACCGCCGTTCTCGATCAATACGGCAAAAGCAATTCGGTCCTGCAAGGGAGCTTCGTAAGGGGCGAATCCGGCAAACCAGGCGTGAGGCTCCGCACCCGCCACCTGCGCAGTGCCTGTCTTCCCCGCCACTGCAACATCCAGACCTTCCATCGCCTTCCGTGCCGTCCCCTCAGTCACGACCGTCCTCATCGCGCTGGCCAAAAATCCAGCGGACTCCCCATCGATCACCACCTGCGGCGGTTCGTCTCGTCTGTTGCCGCCTTCCAGCACCCATCGCGCTTCTGGAAGCCGTCCCGCGGCCGCAACCGCCGCCATGACGCGCGCCATCCGGAACGGAGTGACCAGTACAGGACCCTGGCCAAACGCCGCATAGGGCAGCATGCTCGAAACAGCTTCTGCCGTTCCCGGGTTGAGCCCGAGCGAGGCCGCTGTTTCTGTGAGAGCCGCCGCACCAACGTCCCTGGCCCCGAGCTGCGCGAACCACGCGTTGCAGGACACGGCAATCGCCCGGTACATCGACAGCCGCCCGTGCGGCGCGTCGTGGATATCATCGCGGACTGGCCGGCGCCATCCGCTAATGATTGCGCCTGCCCGGCCATCCGGCAAACGGGTGCAAACGTATTCTCGTTTCGCGAAAGCCTTGGACTTCCGCAGCGCGGCCATGGCCGTGACAATCTTGAACGTCGATCCCGGCGGGTATTGTCCGTACCGCGCACGGTCCAGGAGGTCCTCCGGCTCATTTGGGGATGCTCCGTAGCTACGACCTGGGCCAGATACGGGCGAAGGCTCATTCACCAGCGCCAGAACATCCCCCGTGGCAGGACGCAACACAACAACAGCTCCGCGTTCTTTTCCCAGGATCCTGAGATGGTTGCGAAGAGCTTCCGCGACTCGCATCTGAAGCCGGATATCGATGGAAAGCCGCACATCGCGGTTCCGGCTCTTCAGCTGCTTGAGCGCTTCGTTATTGGGTTTGTTGCGATCCCGCAGAAGCGGCAGCAGGTCGCGGATATCCTCATAACCCTGCAGCGTGGCGTTTCGGTCGCGCTCGATCAGCGACGTATTGCTTGCCTGGAAGTTCTCCCGCGTCCGCAGGTCGCCCAGCAAATGCGCGGTCAACCCTCCAAACGGGTAATGGCGCGAGTCCTCGCGCGAGATGGCCTGATCCAGCGACACGCCCAGCGCCGCGTACTCCTGCCTCCGCCGCTCGAGTTCGAGCCAATCGCTAGTGGCGAGCAGAACGCCATTCCGGTCATAGATATTCCCGCGCGGAATCTGCCGGGCGACGGCGTAGAGCCGCGGATTCAACTGCTGCCGCTTGACACCGTCTTCCTGGATCACCCTCGCAGCGCGGCCCATGTAGTCAGCGGGCGCGACGAGCTGCACGTAGGCAGCTTTCGCCAGCAGGGCCGATGCGCACAGCGCCAGCACCATGCCAAGCGCTCGGACGGGCTTGACGAAGCTTTTTCCTGCCTCCGCGCTTGCAGTGCTGGTGCCCGACACGCAGAGGATGAGCGCCACGGCCAGGAAGTTCGTAAGCATGGCGGAGTTGCCGGAACTCAGGAAAGGAGAAACGACCCCCGAAAGCGGGATGACGCCGAGAGCGCCGCCCGTGATGAGGAGCATCTCGATCGCAATCAGCGTTCCCAGTCCCAGCGCAAGCAGCACGCCGTAAACACATTCAGCTCGTAGCGCAATCTGATAGGAATGCCGGACCACGAACAGGAACAGGAGCGCGACGATCACGACTCCATAGAAGCCCCATTCTTCCCCGAGCGCCGGCAGCACCAGGTCCGTATGAGCTGCGGGGATCATCGCCGGATCTCCATATCCGGGCCCCGAACCGCGGCCGCCTCCCGTTGCAAGGGCCCAGAAGGCGTGAGCAAGCTGATCGCCTCCGCTGGCATCGTTATCCCACGGCGAGAGCCACATATTGATCCGGTTCACAACCGTCCGGGGAGTGCCAGCGGAATAGCCAATCCAGAAGCCGCTGATCAGCACGGCGACGCCGAGCACGCCAAGACCCCACCGGCCGCGAACGACGCTGAACATCAGCAGGAACACAAGTCCGCTGACCAAGGCCGGCCCGAGGTCTTTCAAGTAGAAGAAGAAAAGGAGCGCAAAACCGAGAGCCACAAAGAGCGGAAGGACCTCGGATAAACGCGGCATTGAAAGCCAGCGCGGGAGGATTTTCTTCTCGCGGAGGTCGCGGAGCTGTTCCCACTTCCTGGCGAAGTACCCTGCCAGAAACAGCACCAGCAGAAGCTTGATCGCCTCGACGGGCTGCAATGGGCCGAGGTTCACCTTCGAGTCGCTGGCGCCCGGACCGGTCCCGTAGACGCTCAGCAAGCCGAACAAGAGGAAGGCCACAAACAGCGGCACGTAGCACCAGTTCGCAAGCCGCCGGTAGTCAAAGCGCGGCGCGACGGGCAGCAACAGCAAGGCGCACCCGAGTGATACTCCCCAGGCAGACTTCGAAAATTCAAGCGTATCCCGCAGCGGATCGCGGAGACTCACTTGCAGCATCAGCGCGATACCGGTGAGCAACAGCAGCGCCGTCAGCATGCTTGCGTCTCCAGCGAACCGCCGCCATCGCCAGATCCAAAACACGAAGTGGAAAGAGGCAAGATACAAAGCGATCCACCCTGCGTACTGCCATCGAAACTCCGAAGGCGTCCGCACGATGAATCCGCTCTTGATCCTTGGAAGCGGCAGCAGCGGCGCCGTTCCCGCCCCATCCGGCTTGGGCACTCGCAAACGTCCAAGAGCGCCTACATTTTTCAGCGGCCCGGCGCTTTTCACGAAGTCATAGATTCTGTGGGCCGCGGCGGAACGGGCCGCGAGATCGGGAATCGCCGTGAGGAACGGCAGCAGCTCTTCGGCCTTGGAAACTGTGTTGAGGTTCAGAATCCGCCCTTGCGCCAGGCGCGTTTCAACTTCACCGAACGTCTGCGACTTTACCTCGAACAGCAAGGCGAGTCCGAAAGCTACGAGCAGCGTGGCGCAGATGAGCCACGCAAGACTTGCGGCTCCAGGACCGGTCCGTGCGCTGCGCAGCGGAAGCTGCGGCTCATTGGTTTTCCAGCTTTGACTTACCGCCATCGGCGGTTCTCCTGCGCTGCAAAAACTCTCCTTGCCTCCTGCCGCCGGAATTCCGCGTCCGCGCGGCGCACCTGCTCCAACACCTTCTGCCTTAGCTGCTCCTCCTCATCCACGCGCTTCAGGCTGAGGTTCACATTCGAAAAACCGAGGATCGGTTCATAAAGATTTCTTGCCCGCTCCAGATCGCGTCGAGCCATCCAGAGCTTGCGCTCAGCCCGACGCCGCGATATCCGGCTGAGCCTGCGCGCCTCTCGCAGAGTCTCTTGCGCTCGTAGCAGATACCCGTCTGCCAGCAGCTCCGTTTCGCGCGGCCCAAGCTGAAAGCCTTTCCTTTGCGCCTGAGCGAGCTCCGAGATCCCGCCCCCAAGGTTCCGCAGAATGCGGACGTAGAGGTTGGCGAGACCGAGATGCGGATCGGGAGAGTCGGGAAGATCCGCTGCCGCTTGTTCAAACAGCTTCTTCACCGGCTCTACCGCTGATAAGGATTCCTTGAGCGAGCCTTTAGCCATTGCAGAGCGGGAGAGGTCGGCGAGCTCCAGGTAACCGCGGCAGAGCGCGTACTTCCCGCGCAGCTCGGAATCCTTCCCATCCAGCTCCAGCGCATAGCGCAAGCTTGCCTCCGCCGCCATCCAATCGAAATCCGTGACCTCTCCGCTTGCAGAATTGCGATATCCTTCAATGATCCGGTCTGCAGTGGCGACGTAGCGTCCACGAAGTTCTGGTTCGAGGAAGCGAACCAACGAATATCCTCCAGGAAGCCTGCCCTTCTGCTCCAGCTTCCGGTAGAGCGCCCACTCCTGTTCAAGCCGTTCGAGGGTACGCGCCTTCGGTGCGGCGTGCTCCCGGAGCGGTTGGCTTTCTTTATAGAAGCGATAGCCGTGCATCCCAGGAACGGCGACGAGCAAGCCAAGCGCCAGCCCCAAGGCCATTGCGCTCGCAGGGCCTTTCCAAAGACGAACGTATTCCCTGTACCCCGCTACCAGCTTGCGGAGAGCCTTGGGTGCAGTCTTGTCGATGGTTGCATTGCTTTCCCAGACTGGAATGCTCTCCTGTTCGGCAGCCGTCGGCCGGTCGGACAAGAACAGGCGGAGGTCCGAAGCAAATGCAGATGCCGTCTGATAACGATGTTCCAGATTGGGAGCCAGGGCCTTTCGGATAATGGCCCGGAGCGGCGCGGGACAACGCCGGGGAAGCGGCCGTGGCGCCCTCCTGGATTGAATCAGGCTCTCCAGCTTCCTTGTATTCTGCGCCTGGTAAGGGGAAGTCCCGGAGACCATCTCATAGAGCGTTACCCCGAGAGCCCAGAGATCCGCTTGCGGATCCACCTGCGATCGTGTCAGGCGCTCCGGCGAGCAGTAGCTCGGACTGCCCATGTTGTGATGGGTCAGCTTGCGTGTGAAGGTGATCACCTTGGCAATACCGAAATCGAGGAGCCGGACTCTGCCATCCGCCGCGAGCTGTATGTTGGATGGCTTGATGTCCCCGTGAACCACGGCCCTCAGCTGCCCGTCGATAAACGCCGTGAAGCTGTGCAGCGTCTCGAGCTGAGTGCAGACGTCCAAGGCGTAACGCACCGCCGAAATCGGATCCAGCCGCCCTTCCGTCTTGAGCACATCGGCAATGCTGCGTCCCTCGATGTACTCCATCGCGACATAGAAGTAGCCTTCCCGCTCGCCAGACTCGTAAATCTCAACCACCCGCGGATCCTTCTGATGAAGCTGCTGCTGAATGGACGCGCCTCGGCGTTCGGCATCTGTAACGAGCTGCGTCAGTGGGTCCGAAGACTGCTCGATCAGCTTCAGCACTACCTTCCGCCCGGAGCGCAGATCCAAGGCAAGATAGACGTCCGTCATGCTCCGTCCAAGCTTGCGAAGAATCTCGTAGTCCCCAAAGCGCTTGATCTGCATCATTGCTCAGTCCTCTCCGGGACTTGCTATATCCAGCTCGCTGCTATCAGCAGGCCAAAGGTCAGGCCGTAGATCAGGAAGGCGGCCCGCCCGAAAGATGCGGCACACGGCCCGCGAAGCGACGCCAGCCCGCCGTTCTGATCCGCGCACGAGTGATTGAGCGGATTCGAGATCCGAATCGGGACCCAGCTACGAAGATCACGCTCACGTTGTCGGTCGTCCCGTACGCCACGGCTGTCTCCACCAGTTCTCTGGCGACGCGCTCCGCGTCTCCGTCATACCGGCCGCAAATGTCGCCAATCTCCCGAGATTCCACACAACTGCTGAGTCCGTCCGAACAGAGGACGATTCCCGCATCCGGACGAAAGGGCAGCTCGCGCAGCTCGATGAACTGCGGCTCCAACGCAGTTCGATGCCGTGAGCCGACATTTCGAAACACTTCATTCCGGCGCGGATGTAACATTGCTTCCTGCTCGGTCAGTTCACCGTTCTCCTCCTGAAGCCCGACCGGGGAATGATCTGTCGTATTCTTTCGGACACTCCCGTTCCACAGCAAGTACATCCGGGTATCGCCAACGTGCCCGACCGTAATCCGATCCTTGTCGAAAACCGCCAGGGTGAGCACGCAGGCCATCCCCTTGTGGTGCGGATTCTGCTGCGCCGCGGCGTAGATGGTGTTGTTTGCTTTTGTAATCGCGCTCCGGACCAAGGCTGCGGTATCGGCATGGCAGCCCGGCTGGCTGATCTCTCTGCGGATTACGTCGACGGCTGTCTCTGCAGCAACCTCCCCGGCAGCATGCCCGCCCATTCCGTCGACCACAAGGAAAACTCCGCGCTCCGGATCGACGTATGTGCGATCCTCGTTGCAGTCCCGATGTAAACCCGGATCGGTGGCGGCTGCGAATGTCCACGCCTTAGCCGCGGCCATGGCG
>CALGAR010000009.1 GCA_937959285.1 uncultured Bryobacterales bacterium | reverse complement strand
CGAACGGCGGATCGGGGAAGCCCTCCCTTCCCTAACCGCTCACTTCTCCAAGCCGCGCAACATCTGGCCGCAGCTACGGACCGCGCTCGCGCTGCCGCACGCCGCTCTTGCGCTCCGGGCATTCGCGGACACCGGCCTGCTGCGTGCGATCATACCCGAATGGGAAACCATTGAGTGCCTTGTCATCCGCGACTTCTACCACCGGTACACGGTCGACGAGCACACTCTGGTCGCTATCCAAAACCTCTCTGATTTGCGAGAGGCCAAGGATCGCGGCCGCCAGCGCTTCCGGGAGCTGCTGGAAGAGACGGAGGACCAAGGCTTGCTCCGGTTCGCGATCCTTCTCCACGACCTCGGCAAAGGCACGCGAACCGGCTCACACGCGATCGAATCTGTCCGGCTTGCCGACGCCATTATGAGCCGCATCGGCGTCTCCGACGCGGAGCAAAAGACCATCCGTTTTCTCATCGAACGGCACCTCGAACTCTCCTCGCTCATGACAACCCGGGATCTTGAGGACAGCGCTACCGGTCTCTATCTGTCGCGGCGTGTCGAGACGATCGAACAGTTAAAGCTGCTCACGCTCCTGACCTACGCCGACGTGAGCGCTGTCAATCCATCCGCAATGACGCCATGGCGGCTGGAGCAATTATGGCGCGTTTTCCGCCTAGGACGGCGGGCGCTCACACGAGCCCTCGAAGATGATCGAATTGCAGGGCCGGACCTCGAGCTTGATTCCGATTTCCTCACAGGATTGCCAACGCGATATTTGCGGACGCGGTCAAAGGAAGAAATCGAATCGGATCTGAAGCTTTATCAGCGCTGCCGCGCGGTGGGAGTCGCCATCGATCTGCAGCGCTCCGAGGCGTTTTGGCGGTTGACGCTAGCCGCGCCCGACCGCCCCGGCCTGTTCGCATCCGCCGCCGGGGTACTCGCCGCCTTCGGAATGAACATCCTGAAAGCGGAGGCTTTCGGAAATCGCGCCGGGATCGCCCTGGATACATTTGTATTCTCAGATCCCTCCAGAACACTCGAACTGAATCCGGGCGAGGTATCGGCGCTGCGCTCGACCATGGAGCAGGCGGCCCAAGGCTTGGTAGACATTGCCAGGCTGCTCACGAGAAGGCCGCTGCCCGTACGACCGAGCCGCGGCTCCCGAATCTCTCCCTCCGTTTCCATCTACAACGACGAGTCCGAAACCGCGACGCTGGTCGAGGTCGTTGCCGAAGACCGGCCGGGCCTGCTCTATCAACTGGCGTCTACCCTCTCAGACGAAGGCTACAACATCGACGTGGTGCTCATTGATACAGAAGCGCACAAGGCGCTGGACGTCTTCTACGTTACTGCCGGCGGATCCAAAGTTGCGTCCGGCGATCACGAGAGGCTGCGGCAAAGACTCATGGAAGTCTGCTCGCCCTGAATTTTTACGATCGTCACAGTGACCTTCCCCACACAAGCCCCGCCGAGAATACTATAGAGAATCATGTCTAAACAGCAGAACGGCAATCGCCGATCGTTTTTCCTTGTTGGGATCTATGGCCTATGGGGGTTAATCACGGGGGCCCTAGCAATCCCGGCATCGCTGTACCTACTGTTGCCTCCTCGCCTCCGGAGGCAAAGTCAGTGGGTTGAGGTTGGGGATATATCCAATTTGAAGCCGGACACGCCCGAAGAGATGATCTTCAAGCGGAGCCGGGTCGATGGCTGGAAGGTCGTCACTGAGAGGACCAGCGCCTGGGTTGTAAAGACCGGCAGCGGAGAAATCTTTGCTCTCGCGCCCGGATGCACGCACCTCGGCTGCGCCTATCACTGGAATAGCCAGCAAAAGGAGTTCGTCTGTCCCTGCCACACCTCTGCCTTCTCAATTGACGGCAAGGTTCTGACCGGACCTGCCCCTCGTCCGCTGGATCGGTACGAAGTGAAGGTGGAGGGCACGAAGCTGTTGGTTGGCGAGATTCGGACGGCATAAGACCATGTTCCGGAAGATCGTTGATTGGCTAGAAGAGCGTACAGGAGTTGAAAGCACAATCCGCCATTTCCTGTACGAAGAGATTCCAGCTTCAAGCGGCTGGCATCAGGTATTCGGGAGCGTCGCTCTTTTCCTGTTTCTCGTGCAGGCCTTCACGGGGATCCTGCTCGCCTTTAACTTTGCGCCTACCCCGGGAGAGTCGTACAACAGCCTCAAGTTCATCATTACGGAACTCACGGGCGGAAGGCTGATTCGCGGGCTCCACCACTGGGGCGCCAGCATGATGATTGTCGTCGTCGTGCTGCACATGATCCAGGTTTTCCTATGGGGCGCCTATAAGAAGCCTCGAGAAGTGACGTGGATGTTGGGCGTAGTTCTCCTTCTCCTGACGCTCACCTACGGACTTACGGGTTACCTTCTGCCTTGGGACAACCGGGCTTACTGGGGCACGGTTGTGGCGACACAGATCGCGTCAAAGGCTCCGATTGTCGGACAGTACATGGCCCGGCTTATGGGCGCGGACGGCGGAGGCATCGGAGTGATCACGTTTACCCGCTTCTACGCGCTTCACGTACTGCTGTTGCCGCCGATCACTCTGATGCTCATCGGGATCCACGTCTTTCTGGTGCGTAAGCACGGCGTTGCTCCGGTGCCAGAGGATTTTGGCCGCCCGAAGAAGAAGTTTTATCCCGAGCAGGTTTTTAAGGATACCGTTGCGATCTTCGCAGCGTTCGCAATCCTGTTCACAATGGCCGTCGCCGTCCAAGTGCCACTCGGGCGTCTGGCCGATCCGACCGACAGCAGCTACATCCCCCGTCCGGATTGGTATTTCCTCTTCCTGTTCCAACTGCTGAAGTTCTTCGAGGGACCGCTTGAAGTTGTCGGCAGCGTGGTTCTGCCGGGCCTCGCCGTACTCACGCTGTTCCTTATTCCGTTCATCGACCGGGGCAAGGCGATGCGCGTCACGCAGCGGACCACGGCTATAGGCGTTGTCGCTTTGGCTGCGATCGGGTGGACAGGACTGACAGTGGCTGCGGTCATGACCACGCCGCATCAGCAGGAATCAGCCTTCGTGGAAGGACCCGGCGCCTGGCAACTCCTGGCTCCCGAAGAGCTGGCGAGCGTTGGCTTCATCCGGAAGGAAAACTGCTCGAGCTGTCACACAATGGGTGAGTCCGAGGCGAAAGCCGGACCCGACCTAGTCAAGACGCCGACGCAAAAGAGCGCGGAGTGGATGATCGCCCATTTCAAGAACCCAAGCGGGGAAGGCGGCGATTCAGCGAAGCCCTCAGTCTCGTTGTCCAACGCCCAAATGAAGACGCTTGCTGCGTTCCTCCAGAAGGTGGACGTGGAGAAGGTCGAGGCGTACCGTGCCGCCCCTGCATTCGCGGTTGAGGGCGCAATGCTCTACGAGCAGCATCGCTGCGGAATGTGCCACGTCCTCAACGGGTCCGGCACCAATATGGGGCCACGTCTGAACGGCTTGGCCAGCCGCCGGGACCGCGAGTGGGTAGAGGGACACTTCGCCGATCCTCAAAAGTATTCGCCCGGAACCACGATGCCTGTCTATAAGCTTCCGTCCAAGGATCTGGACCGGCTCACGTCCTATCTGATGGAGATTCCGTAGAAGCTTGGTCAGGACCTGAAGAGCCCAAGGAGATTCGGCATCCTTGGGCTCATCCTTGCTTCCTTGATCTTGTCGCCGTCGAAGACAAAGGTGATTCTGCTCGGAAGCGACTTCAGCCGCGTGTTGGCAAGGCGGTCCGATGTCACTACGACATCCGCGACCACCCTTTCTCTTTCCGCCTTCAGCGATTCGACTCTCACGGACATGTTGGCCTCGAACCGCGACTGATGCCAGGCTCTGATTGAGTCCAAACCGTCGTGCCTGGAGTCCCGGCCCTCCACCGTGGAGTCGTTTGTGAAGAAGCTCATGCACGCTTCCAGATCGCGCGCCTGGATCGCCGCAAGATAGCCCTTTGCCAGGGCTTCCAAATCCGTGGAATTTGTCATCGAACCTATCTTGCCTCAGGCGGGCTGGTGCCGCTACTCGATCGTGACGGTTACGACATTCGCTTGCCGCCCGTCGAGAGTGAGGACGATGTCCACGGAACCTCGGCCCGCGAGCTCTCGCGGAAGAGGGCCGATGTTTACCTGGTCGAGCCCAAGATACTCCCCGTTCGGAGCGATTTCAGTGACCGGTGTGGCAATGCCGCCGACTGTCGCGGAAGCAGTCGAAGGATCCGCTCCGCGCAGGCCCGTGCCGTAGAGACTAAGGTAGACATCGCCATTCGCCAGGCTGATGGGCCGAGCCGCCCTCGTCTCCGGATCGAATACGAGTTCCCGAGTCTGATTTCCATCAGCTTCGTTCCGAACCCACTCCGCCGCAGCCACGCCCGATCCGGTTCCATTCGCTGCATACAGCGCAGGCGAGCTGCGTTGGATTTCAATTGAGCCCGCGGCAAGCACTTCATTGGTAGAAATCTGCTGGACTTTCACTGTTGCGGTCCCGGCTGCTGAATCGGGCGGCACCAGGAAGTTCACCTGGTTGGGAGACACAAAGAAGAGCGAAGCCCCCCGGGTGACGCCCGCGCTGTCGGTAACCGAGACGTAAACCCCGCCGAGCTCGGTGGGAAGCGGAAGTTCCTCGGCTGCCACCGTCGTCAGCGTGAGGCCTTCGCCAAAGGCGGAGCCAATCTGGTTCGGAGCCAGCGGAGCGTTGCCGTCGAAGCTTGCGGAAGGCACCGCCGCGACAGGCGTTTCGCGGAAATACTGCTGGAACAAGACGCCGCCGGCGAAAAGGGCCGGCCGCTCCTGCTGCTTCAGGTAGCGATCAAGGAAGTCAAAACTGTACGAATTGATGACTCGGACCCTGGGGACGTTCTTGACACAGTCCGCCACGGGCTGGCCCTGGCATGAAACGTTCGACCAGGCGAAGTGTCCAGCGTTGCGCACGATGCCGAAGAATTTAGGACGATTGGAAAGCTGATAGATACTGCCCTGCGAGTCGCTACCAGTTAGGCTCGGAGTAACAAAGTTGTCCCCCAAAACCGGGGAAACCTCGCCGCTCTGATACATGAGAGGGACCCTGACCGCTGAAATCCGGTTGTTATATCGGTACGCGTGGAGATAGGGCGATAGAAGCAGGGCCACCTTGATGCGCGGCTCATACCAGTTTTCCCAGCCTCCTGCCAGTCCGAAGATCGTGTATCCGCCAAGCGAATGCCCGATACCGCCAATCTTCTCGGGATCGATGATGCTAGCGAACTGCGGGTCAGCCAGCATTCCGTCGAGAACTCGCCGCACATCGTCTCTGCGCTTCGTATAGGTCTGGTCGGTCCATTCTGTGTAGGCCGCGAGCGGAGGTTCCTGAGGCTCCTCGTCACTCGAACCACAGTCCGGATCGTTGTGATTCGGGGCAGCAACAACGTATCCGCGCCGTGCCAGTTCCTCTGTCAGAAACACAGCCTGGCGTCCAGTTGCGCAGTATCCGTGTGAGAAGACAACCAGCGGGAACCGGTCGCAGTTCGCCAATGCTCCGTACTCGGCAACCGCGCCGGAAACGGCAACGCCATTCTTGTTGACGAAGTAGACATGGGAGGATTCCGGCGAGGTCGTAGGATACCAGACGTGGGTCTCCGTCCCGCCAAAGTTCATGACACGATAACCGGCGCCCAAGGCAACGCTGCACGCGGATGGCTGCTTGGAGGCCTCAAGGGGAGCTGCTGCCGGCTGATCCGTTTCAGCCGCAGCGGCAGGCAGGTATACGGCAAGAAGAGCAGAAACGATCGGTATCGCGATTCGCATCAACTTCAATCCCCTTGCTAGTAACCCGCACTTAGTTGCTGAGTCGCGGCGGACTGTGGAATTAACGCCCGAATTACGCTTCGGGGCGTGTTAATTCTTTAGGGAGCGCTGCGGTAGTCCACTACGTTCTGCCCCTGGCCTGCTTCCCGAGCCAGCGTCTTCCGCTGTCCCTTCAGATACTCGTCCAGGAACGAAATTCCATACTCGTTGATCGTGCGGACGAGTGTGTTTGTTTCGGCGCAGCGGCTCACGCTTCCGGTTCCTCCACAGGAACGAACGGTCCAGGCAAAATGTCCGGCGCGAGGCAGTTCGATGTAATATTTTGGCCTGTTCGACTCGTCGTACACGCCACCTTGACGTCGCAACTGCGGCGTGATGCCCAGATCGCGCTGCCCGCCTTGATACATCACCGGAATGCGGACGGCTTTCAGGCGATTCTGTGCGTGAAATGGAGCGACGTAGGGGGAGAACAGCAGGATCGCGCGAATGCGGTTGTCTCTCCAGCTTTCCCATCCACCAGCGAGGCCCAGCATCGTGTAGCCGCCGAGCGAGTGACCCACTCCGCCGATCCTGAATTTGTCAATTCGCAGTCCGAACTCCCTGTTGGTGGTCATTTCATCGATGACGAGCCGGATATCCCGTGCCCGGTCCGCGTAGGTCTTGTCCGTCCACTTCTCCGGCTGCCGGAAGGGCTCATCTGCGCGGCCGAAACCTCGTCCGCTCCGGGGCTCGTCCACCTTGCACTTCGCATCGGCGTGATCCGGCGCGACGACGATGTAGCCATGACGCGCCAGTTCCTCGGTAAAGAACACGGATTGCGTTCCGCACCCGCCAAATCCATGAGAGAAGACGACGAGCGGATACGTCGAGCAGTTGGCGACCGGGGCGTTCTGGGCCGCTCCAGTGGTGAGATTGTTGGCGTAAGTCAGCTTGGATTCCGCCTGAGTCGTCGGATACCAAACTGCGGCGCGGAGCCCGCTCGAAAACGTCAGGATGCTGTACCCCAGGTTGAGCTCGCCTCCGCACTGCGTGGCTGGGCGAAGTTCGACTGCGCCCGTGGCTTGCATTCGCGCTTGTCTTCGCTGCCGCAGGCGCGGAAAGCGCTCTTGCGCGAACGTTGCCACCACCACGACCAGCAGACCTACAACCGTCAACCTTCTCAAAGACCACCCCCAATTCGTTCGTTCATTCCATCCTCCGTCAGGAATCAAAGGGCGCCAGCAGAACTAATGCCACCGGCCCGGCGCAACTCGTGAAAAACCGCTTCTTCGGCGTTGCGCAGAAGAAGTTGCTTGTTTGACAGTTTGTGACGTTCTAGCGTTACACCGATTACGTGCCGGTCGTCAACCTGTAACAATTGAAAGTCCCATTCCTGCGAATCGACGAAGCCGGGTTCGTAGGTAATGCGAATCCGTCCCCGCTCGAACAGAAACGAGAAACCGGACAACCCGAGGGCAAGCCCGACGCCCCGCGCCTTTATGTAGGATTCCTTCAGAGTCCAGTAATGGTAGAAGCGGGACCGCTGCTCTTCCTTGGACGGTAAAGCACGCAAGGCAGCAGCTTCGCGAGGGGAGAAGAAGCGGTCAGCAATCTCGAGAAGGCGGCGGGGGGGTTGCGATGTATCTTCAACGTCGACTCCGAGGTCGCCATCCCACGCAACCAGACACACGATGAGTCCCTTCTTGTTCGAAAGATTGAAGCGGAGGGGGCGATATTCCGTAGGCGAAGCAATCTCAGGCCGGCCGTACTGATTCGTCTGAAAAATCCATTCCCACGGTTCGACATCCGCGTACAAAGAAAGGACCGAACGAACGAGAAGGCGGGTGCAGAGAAAGACGTGACGGGGCTCCGGGACCAGGAATCGATCCAGGCGTGCGCGCTCATCGGCGCTCAGAAAAGAAAGGCCGGCTCGTAAGAGCCGGCCGTCGTTTAGCTTTTGGGGCCGGAAGCACCAAAGGTGTGCTTCCCCGGTTCCCAGCAACTCCTTCACTTCTCCGATACGGTAACGGACTTTAGAACCGTCGTGGCGGAAGCGTCGGAGCCGCATTGAGCTCGATCAACTCCCAGCCGCCTTCGGGCACATCGTCCGTCTTGTTCGTGAGAAGGTTCATCGGATTGGCTGTTCCGATGAACATCATCGTAGAACTGACCGGAAGAATATTCCGCACACCGTAGTTCGTGTAGTTACCCACACCGGTGATGGATTCCGCCACGGCCGGGGAAGAAACGCTGGCGAACGAGTACAGGTCAGCGCCAAAGCGGGAGCCGTCCAGCTGCGGAAGGGTCACAGTAAACCCGTTCAGTTTCATGGTTTGACCGAGCTGCGCGCCTTTTGCAGCCATGTAACTCCAGTCCATCGTCCCGACCCACAGCTTGTTATTCCAAACAGTCATCTGCCAGGTGTAGTTGTTGTAAGGGTTGCCGAAACCGGTTGGCCCAAACTTCGGCAACTTCTTACCGTCAGGCATGTTGTTTGGAGTCCTCACCCATTTTGACGGGTTGCCCCCGCTGGCTGGATGGAACACCGGCAATTGCGCTTCGCCGTAGAGGAGCTCGATATCCGGATTCCCAGTCTCAAAGTTCCGCCCGCGGAAGATTGCGATGCCACGGAAGGAATTCGTGATCAAGGCCTGTGCTTCTTCCTGCGTTGTCGGAAGACCATAAAAACGGGTGATGCCACCAACCCAAGACCACGGCACATGCATTGTGCCCCAGTACAGATAGCCGCCGAAGGAGTACAGTGCCCCGCCCGCATAGACAGCAGCAATGGCCCGGTCCGGCTCATAATCAGATGCCTGCCACACCTTTGTCCACCCGTCGGCATGAGCAGCCGTCAGGCCACCAGCCGGAATCGGCGGACTCATCCACAAGCCGGCAAGCCCGGGGTTCGGCCACGTAGATACGAACAGGCGGCCATTATGCGCGGCAATGTAGGCGCCTTGGCCATCCGTGTCGCCGACCTTTTGAAACACGAAGCAGGTAAGACAAACAGGGATGTTCGGCGGAGGAGCGCCAGGCATCTGGGCCGGCGGCGGGGTGAAAACTGGATTGAAAGATACGCGAAGAACCGCTCCGCCTGCTCCGCCGCTCTTTTGAACGGCCGTATACTGCACGCCTTCGTAGTTCACAAATCGCCGGAGGTTGGCATATCCGGTTTGCTGGAACTTCGCCACAAACTGCTTTGTGTTCTTATTAAAGGCAAACCAGTTGATGCGTCCGTCGGCCGCAAGAGCCGGGCCACCGAAGATGACGTAATCGCCCACGGTCATTGCAGCGCGGACGCCGCGTGTTGCCATCAGCAATTGATCAAGATAGAGCGGCGGTGTCGGTCCCTTCGGCGTGATGTCCTGAATGGTCTTCGTGTCAATGTTGTACACGTAGATTCGCGGAGGCCTGAAGTCGCCGATTTGCGCCGGCAACGGCGTTGGCACATATGGGCTGCTTCCAAACTCGCAAGCCCACGAATCCGTCATGTAAGGGGTTAGTGTCGAAGGATCGGAAACGACGCCTCCGTGAGTAATGCACTGGCCGTTCGGGGTGGACCCAAACCAAATCTCGCGTCCAACCACCACAGCTCCCCAAACATATCCTTGATTTACCTTGGGAATCTTACCCCGTTGCTCACAACCAGGGCCAATGAAGTCATACTGAACGTTCTCACCAAGCGCAAGGAAGCACTCGTCGGGGCTCGCTTTGGCTCGAACAAAACCAGACAGCGAGGCCGTTGAAACCGGGGTGCCGGGCGTTTGCGCTGGAGGAATTGGCTCGTAATTTTGTGCCGCGGCAGCCAGTGCCGCGAACAGGGCAACCAGACAGGTGGTGAGCAGCCTTCCCCCGGAAATGCCCCGCTTGGGGATCCCTCCCCTGGAAACAATGTTTGTGGAAACCGACAGCAACTCGTACCTCCTCAACTTTCGCGCGACTTTGCGGGCCACTAAGGTGTTGCAACAAAGTCTAACATGCCGGCGTCCCGAAGCAATAGGAAGCAACGCATATTATCATGCCTGATAGTACTGGTATAGTAACTAAGTCACTGATCAGATTGAATGCTCTTCCATGCCGGGCGAGCGTAACTTCCCCGGCATCCCTTGCAGGATCTGAGATGGCAAAGGGCTGATTCGGAAGTCCCTAAAATCTAGGCCTCCGAACCGGCGCTGGCGCTTGCGGTCCGTCCTTCGGCGACAAAACCTTCCGGATCTTTCAGGAAAGCCTGGATTCGCTCCAGAATCAATCGCGGGCGATGGATTGCGTAGAAATGACCGACACCCGGCAATACATCGTGGCGGCATTTCTCTAACAACTGGCTAAGATGAGTAGCCATCTTCTTGTACGGAGACGTTTCGCCGTAGAGCGCGAGGACCGGAGCTTTGATAGAGCTGAGCCGGTCTTCGGTCATCCCGGCGACATCCCGAAACTCGTAGCCCATCCTCGTCTCCTCGACGAGTTTCCGCGCACGCGGCGTCATTCCATCCTGTCCCTTCCTGAATCCGGCGCGGCGGGGAACGCTGAGCCCTCGCTTGATAATGTCGGTAACGTCCTGCTTGCTATCCAGCTCCAGAAACTGCTCGAGGGTGAGCCCGTCTTTCATCATGTCCGCGGGTCGGTTCTGCCACCCGACCCACTCATGGATGATGCGCAAGTACCGCAGGCAGGCAAGACCGGAGTCGAGCATGACGACACCGGTGGTCCGGTCAGGAAAATCGAGAGCGAAGTGCATGGCGATCGCTCCGCCGAAGCTATGGCCGACAAACGACGCTTTCTCGATGCCAAGGTAATCCATGAGCGCGGCCAGATCCCTTGACATGTCGTAAGAGCTGTAACCGTGACGTGTGATCGTGCTGAGGCCGTGGCCGCGCAGATCGTACGCTGTTACGCGGTACTCCTTGCTCAGCGCCGGAATGAACTCGTTGTACCACATGGCGAGGGACGATGTGATTCCGTGCATCAGAATTACGTCGGGCCCCTCGCCACGAGTCTGATAGTGAATCTCGATGCCGTTGACCGGTGCCTTTGGCATGCTTATTCGATATACCCGAGAGCCTTGAGCTTCTCCAGAATCTCAGCTTCTTCGTCGCCCGGCGCGTCCGCTCCGGCTGCAGCTGCGACGGCCTTCGTCTCTTCGCCGCGACGAAGCTTGTGAGCCTCCAGAAATTCCGGCGTATAGATTTCATTGAGAACGCGTCCCTGCAAATCGGCGGGAATGGACAATCCCATCGAATACAGGGCCGTCGGCGCGACATCCACCAGGTGGACGTCGTCGATAACAGCGCCCTGCCGGATGCCCGGTCCTCGCGCAATCAGCACACCCTCAGGGTGATGGGTACCAAGAATCTGCGGCCGCTTTGCTAACATACGGCGGTTGCGGCGGACCGAAACGAAGCCATAGTCGCGCAAAGCAAGGGTAAGGTCGGGAGCAATGTCCCGCATTGGTCCATCGAAAATCTCCTCGCGCGTCCAGACGTTCGTGATCAGCTTCTCGCCAGTTTCTGGATCAACGCACTCGTTCAGGAGTTCGTCGATCAGCTTCCTCCGGAATGACTCATATTCCTCAGGAGGAATTCCGTTCTCATCCTTACGGCCTTTGACGGAAATGTAGATACCGTTGCTGCTTGCCGTCAGCGCATAGGCTTTCGTCCTGGTCAGATCGAATGCCGACAGACGGTAGAAACTTGGCTCCAGCTCCTGGTTGTCGTCCTGTACAGCTTCGGTTCCTTCCTTCCAGGTGAGATAGCCGCGCTCTTCCAGCCAGTTGTTGATAAACAGAATCTCCCAGCTGCCGGTAAATCCGTGGTCTGAGCAGATAAAGATGGTGGTGTTCGGACCAGCCAGCTCCATCGTCTGCTTGAGCAGATTGTCGATGTTCCGGAAGTAATCCCAGCAAAGGCTGCGAATTCGCAGGAATTCCGCGTCCGGTTCAGCCGGAGTCAGTGCCGGGTCGAGGTACGGCCACAGAAGATGCTGGAGCTTGTCGACCCCGTCATACACCACGCCCACCAGGTCCACCGGATCGTGAAGCATCTGGTGCTTCATCACGTTAAACCACTGGGTTTCACGATTGATGTGCAGGCCGACCCAGTCCTTATAGTCGTCGATCGGCGCACCGACGATCGCCTTGCGCTCTTCCTCGAAGTCGATCGCAAGCGATTTGACATCAAAGCCGGGAAGTTCGGCCTTCAGCTTGTCGATGAGCGTCGACGGATGGCTCAACCGCCGGATCCATCGCCAGGATACCCAGCCGGGAATCACCCAGCCGTCGATCTTGGGAGCCGGCTGATGGGCGACGAAGTTGAGGCTTCCGGCGCGCTTGCCCTGCCGGTTGACCATTGACCAGATCGTCTCCGCCACCAGCTGCCGCGACGAGATCAACTGGATGGAAAGCGAATCCGGCGCGTCGTACTGGAAGAAGCCGGTAACGCCGTGATGGCCGGGCGTGCGGCCGGTCACTAAGGTAGACCAGGCCGGCGGCGTGAGCGGCGGCTTCACCGAAAGCATCTTCGCGCGGACGCCCGTCCGCATGAATTCGGCGAGCGTCGGCATCATGCCCCGCGCGACGAGATCGTCGAGGACGGTGTAAGTGGCGCCGTCGAGACCGAAAAGTACGACTTTACTCATGCGGCGGCCCTTTCCGCCGACTGGCGAAGATTCGCCATCAGAAAGTCAAGAAGATGACCAACCGTGATGTCCTTCAGGTTCTGCTCCTTGACCTTCGTCATGAACTCGGGGAAAGGAAGCGATTGGTCGAAGTGCGCTTCCAGGGAAGAGCTCAAGCCCACGGCATCGATCGACTCGAAGCCGAGATCGTTGAAAATCCCGGTTTCGTCGGTAACGTTGATCGAGTGGTCCCAATCCTCTCGAGCATCCTTCAGCAGTTCGATCAGGTCCTGTCGAACCTTATCTCTTGTTAGTAGTTCCACTTGAAGTCCTCACTCCAATACAACAGCAATGATCCAGTCGCCATCGCGAACTGTTCGTACAACCAGCGTCCTGTCGCCACTTGTACGTTGGTCGACCACTAGCAAGCGCCCGCTCTTAACGTCAATGTCTGTAACTGTTAAGAACGCGGCCGCTTCCCCTTCACCCATTTCCGGCTGCAGCCATCGGGCGGCAGCCTGTTTGGCGGCGACGGCGCGTGCAATCCATTCGTCCGGGGCTCCAGTTGCCTGAACGCCAGCCTGTTCGTTTGGTTGAAGGCCGCTTTCGGACAACGGAGTACCCGGTACGACCCTTGCCATGCCGATCGTCGCCTCTGAGGCGCCTGCAACGGCAACTGCCACCAGCTCCCGGTAACACGCCGCTACGAATGGCGCCTTGCCAACTTCAGGCACCCAGAAACCAGCTACGCGAAGCTTACCACCTTCCGCTTCGGCAAGCTCCACATCCGCCGGGTAGAGTTGGCGATTATAACAGCGCTTTACCCACATCCGTACCGCATCCTTTGCGATTGCTCTTGAAAAGAGCCAGCTCAGGCGGTTTTCGTCGTCGGGCAGAGTAAGATAGCTCGCCAGCTCGTTCCGCTCCAGGATCATGCGAGTCCAAACCGTCTCGGAGAGTCCGGTTTTCTCGACCTCGGCCATCGGATCGAGCATGCGGCACTCCATCCCGAGCTGGTCCAGCTCGGGGAAGTCGATATGACGCCCGTTCGGGTACACATTTGGGAAGCGCCAGAAGTCGTAGAAGCGCTGTTCCCAATGGAAGCGCCAGTCTTCCCATCCCGTAATTCGCAGCCAGAGGGTACCGTCCCGTTTGATCACATCGAAGTCCGCGCGAAGCTGGCGATGCGAAATACTGCGGACCACCATCTGACAGGTCAATTCAGTTCCAGGCGGCGGATTCTCGCCGAACCGGACCAGCTCGTTGAGCCGGATGGGAAGAAGGACGAAGCCTTCCGATAGATATTCAATCGGCCAGTAGCCAACCAATTGCCCCGCTGCATCCAGCAGGTAAGGGTCGATATGAAACTTCGGATCGGGATCGGATTTTAGCAGATTCTGTGTGGGAAGGATCTTCAGCCGGGCAACGAGCCCGTTCTCACCGACCCCATCGACACCCACTATGCCCTGAAAACTGGGCCCATGAAACATGCGGTGTGTCGTGTAGATATCAGAACCGGAGCAGATCGCCGGCCTCCGGTTGACGAGAGTCAAGGGCTCGACAAGCGGAGGCTCAGGAAACTTGGAGTCGAAGACGACAACCGCCTCGGTCAGCAGATCTCCCGGCTTGCCATCAGCTCGATGCGATCGCATGGAGGCCCGCACCTGCTTGTCGTCGAGCCTCCTGAGCGAGATCACAACGGTTGCCGGCGCAATGCCCTTTTCAACAGTCACGGGCCGGAGGGCCTGAACGTTCTTCACGCCCGTGACGAGGAGCCCGGGCTGGAGCAGACTCGCTGCCTCCGCCAGCATCTCGATACTGCCCGTCATGGGCATCCATAAGATGCGGTTGCCCTGCTTGCCGCGCTCCGACGCTTCGAAGTACAGGCAGTGATCTTCCAGGTACCGGTGCTCATCGAGATCGACCGTGCAGCGGATCGTCATCGACTTGCCCGGAGTCTCCTCGACAACAACCCGTTCGCGGATCAGAGATCTGCGCTCATGGCCGCCAGCTGGCGCTGTCTGAGGAGCTGCAACTTGAGTAGCGGCCGAAGGCGAAGGTACAGGAGGCGGAACTTGTATGGAAGCAGCCGGTCCGGCGCTTGCGAAACCGGGCGCTGCCGGAGGCACGGGCGGAGACGCCACGGGGGCAGACACCACGGGAGCCGCTGGAATTCCAGCATAAGCTTCAGATGGAGGTCCGTAGCCTGCAGGAGCCGGAACAGGAGACGGCATGACTCCGGGTCCGATCATCCGCATCATGAGCTCCTCCTGCGTCTGCAGGAACTCCTCCATCAACGAAAAATGGTCTTCGATCACAGAAGCAGGCGGCGCCATTGCATAACTGGGCCCTGCATAGTAATCCGCTGCCGGTGCAGCATATTGCATCACCGGAGTCGTCGCGGTAACTGCGGGCGCCAGTGGCGCAACAGCCACAGGCGGAGGCGGAGCAGAAGGCTGAGCTAGAACACTAGCAGCAGAGACAGCAGGCGCCGTCTGGACAGCCGGAGGCATAGGCGCAGGCTTTGGTTCCGGCGTCTGCACGGATGTCGATCGAGCCTGCTTCACTTCGACGGGCCGCTCTGCGGGCTTCTCAACCTGGGGCCGCGCCTGCGGCGGAGGCTCCAGCAGATCTGCAGGCGGTGGCACCAGCACCGCATAGCAGATCGAGACAGGCACAACACCCGGTTGCTTCTCTTCTGGAAGGACGCTGTCCGCTTTTACGTCGAGCGAAAGCTTGCGCGGGGCTCGACGGCTATAAAGCACATCGAAATTCACTGCCAGATGGCAGGCAGCCATCATCCCCACCGCATGATTGAGCGACGTGAGTCCGGGACGCCGGAACTGATCAATGGGGATCGAGAGGTGCGGCTTGCCGCGCAGAATGTCATCAACGAAAGCTGTGAGATTCCCGCGAGGTCCGACTTCGATGAAAATGCGGGCTCCGGCCTCGTACATCTTCTCGATGGTTTGCCGGTAGAGCAGCGGGCGCGCAAACGTGTTCGCTACGATGTCGAGAATCTGCGCCTTGTCCTTCGGATACAAATCCGCGGTCGTACAGGAGTAGAGATCCACTTTGGGCGCCTCGATTCGCAACGAGGAGAAGAACTCGCGCAGGGGATCGCAGATATAGGTAAAGGCCGGCGTGTGGTAGCCACGATCGTAGGGCAGCTTTTCGACGAAGACACCGCTCTTCAGCAAATGCGAGGACACCTCGTCGGCGTACTGCGGCTCTACAACCACAACCACCTGATGCGGGCAGTTATCGTTCGCGATATGAACTTCGCGTTTGATCTGGCTGACTAACTCCTGCACGCGCTCGCGTCCCGCGCCAACGGCCAGCATCGCCATCCGCGGGATTTCGGAGTTCTCAGCCAGCCTCTCGTACATCTCCGCCAAACGGTCCAGACTGTTGACGAACTCGTCGACATCGAGGATGCCCGAGGCCGCCATGGCGATCCATTCGCCGGCACTGTGCCCCGTCATCATGTCGACCTTTATCCCCAGCTTCTGCAACAGCCGGTAGATGGCTCCGTCCGCCGTCAGGACGGTCTCTGTGGCGCGTTCAATCGACCAGAGCCGCGCTTCCGCAGCAGCTTCCTCCTCTTCTGAAAATGCTGGCGGCGGAAACACGACAGCGCTGGGCGGCACGCGCTTGGGATCTTTCACGGCACTGTCGGCTACGTCGAAGCATTCCCTCACTACCGGGAAGTGAATGCAAAGGTCGGCCAGCATGTTCAGATACTGGGAACCTTCGCCCGGGAACATCCAGGCGACCTTGCCTTTCTTCACTTCCGCATCGGTGAAGCAGTAGAGTCCAGCTCGTTCGCGAATCTGCTTGCAGTTTGGATCGCTCAACCGCTGCTTTACACGGTCGATCTTTTGAACCAGCTCTTCTAATGAGGAGGCGACAATTGCGACGCGTTCGGGAGCATCCGTCAGCGCAGTATTGAGCGTGTAAGCGACATCGCGCAGTGCAACGCCTTGCACCTGAGCAGCGTACCCGCGAAGCCGGTCGAGGGCGGCCATCAGATCCTTGCGGTCCTGGCCTTCGATCACAACGACCTCACAGTCCCAGTCGCGGAGATGCGTGGTCTGCTGCGATTCGTCGGCTTTGCGGTACTCCTCCATGACCACGTGCGCGTTGATGCCGCCAAAGCCGAAGGCATTCACGCCGGCGCGGCGAGGCTCGCCCGTGACCGGGTGAATCCATGGCCGCGTCTCCGTATTTACATAGAACCGGCTATGCGGTTCCCGCAGAATCGGATGCGGTTTGACGACGTTCAGAGTTGGAGGCAGAACCTTGTGATACAGCGACAACGCGGCCTTGATCATGCCCGCCGCTCCTGCCGCCGGCATGGCGTGGCCGATCATCGACTTAACAGAGCCGATGGCGCACGTGGGACCGTTATCGGATGGCCCAAAGACGCGCCGCAATGCCTCCAGTTCCGTCGTATCTCCAACCGGCGTGCCTGTCCCGTGCCCCTCGATCAATCCGACGGTTTCCGGAGCGACGCCGCTCGATTCGTAGGCTCTGCGCAGGGCCGCCTCTTCCCCTTCCACGCGAGGCGCCGTAATTCCCTTGGCCCGCCCGTCGCTTGCACTGCCCACACCCTTGATCACTGCATAAATGCGGTCTCCGTCCCGCTCCGCATCCGCAAGGCGCTTCAGCACAAGCACTCCGACGCCTTCCCCCGACATCGTCCCGTCCGCATTCTCATCAAACGGACGAATGACCGACGAGATGGACATGGCGCGCATGGCGTCAAAGACGGAAAGGAACGGAATGTGCGCGAACAGATGGACGCCGCCCACCAGCACCATGTCGTCCTTACCGGTCAGCAGGTTCTGCACGCCGATTTCGGTTGCCAGTAGGGAGGAAGCGCAAGCGCCGTCGACGGTGAAATTCCGCCCCATGAAGTCGAAGCGGTTAGCGACGCGCCCGGTGCTGATGTTGGGGATCAGACCGCCTGCATTCTCTGGCCCCAATTTTGGCAGCTGCGAACGGATGGCGTCTTTCACGCGGAGGACTTGCTCTTCTGTCAGATCAGGGCGCAGCCGCCGGACGATCGTGAGCACCATCTCGCTCACGACGCTTCGATGCATCAGCCAGGTCAGCCCGGGCCCCATATAGTTGCCCTTGCCCATCAGCACGCTGACCCTGTCGCCGTTCAGCGGCTTTCCGATGTAACCGGCATCATCCAGGGCTTCATACACCGCCCGAAGCACGAGAAAGTGATCGGGTTCGGCGCCGTTGATGCTGTTGGGCGGCACGCCGAACTTCAGCGGATTGAAGTAGAAGACGCCGGGCATGTAGCCGCCCTTCTTGCAGTAGATGCGATCGGGCTTTGCCGGGTCCGGATCGTAGAAAATCTCCGGATCCCAGCGATCAGGCGTCACATCCGCAATCGCGCTGACCTTGTTAATGATGTTCTGCCAGAATTGCAGGGCATTCCGCGCACCCGGATAGGTACAGGACACGCCGATGATCGCGACGTCTCCTCGCACCGGGATTGGGACCCCGTTTCCGTTATTATTCATTACGCCCCTGTTGCAGCAGACTTAGCCTTCGCCGCCAGGCGATTGAGGGCACGGCTGCAGGTGACCTCCATGCCCTCCATAAATCCAAGAAGCCGGCGCGCTCCATCAAAGAACCGAAGATTCGCCCGCAGCGTGGGGTTTCCACGCTGATGAATAATCTCAATCTCACCCCGCACCGGTCCGGAAGCCGATAGGGAATTCAACCGGTGGTAGCAGCTCAGACGTGAGGGAAGCGGAGTCTGATCGAGATACGTCCGCGCCCAAAGAATCATCGCCTGCAGCGCGCTATCGACAATCACCGGATCCGCCATCCAGGAACCGGCCGGCTTGTTCTTCAAAAGAGCCTGTGGCGCAGAAGGTTTCAATTGAACAATGATGCCGTTCTCCCCGAGCGCCTCGACTTCCATCAGACCGGCAAATAACGGCCCATGGAACAGCCACTGATCATACGCCTCCCGCACCGTGAGCGGAAGGGGTCGAGGAGCGACGAGTTGGAGCGGCGCACTCTCGGCAGGAGCCTGACCGCCGATCTCGCCCTGTGCCCGGTAGTGCAACTGACCCGTGTCCTCGGACTTCAGCAGAAGGTCGACGCCATTGGCCGTGCGCGCCGCCTCCACCACAAGCTTCCGGCCCGTGTTCGTGTCGGGGTACGTCACGCCCTTCATCACACTCAAGTTGCGGATCGCAGTGACCACGCCTTCAGGAGCAGACGCCGCCGTCACCTCTGTAAACAGCTCCAGGACCATCGCCATCGGCAGCACAGGCGTGTCGTCGAGCAGGTGATCGAGAAGAAAGATTTCCTTCTGCGGATGCGTCTCCAACCGAATGTGCACCTTGTCGCCGGCATCGCGGATGTCGGCTTCCGCGAGCAGCGGATGGACGGGTTTCGCTTTGCTGGCCGCGCTCAGGCTCGGATTCTGAGTTTCTATCGAAAGCGGCCCTCCAAAGACAACCTCGACGTCGTTTGGCTTGCCGTAGATAATCTCTCGCAGGAAAGCCTTGCAGCCCGCCTCGACTGAAATCAGCTCGACGCCCGCTTTCGCGAAACGGTCCGCAAGAGCTGCCGACACCATGCCGCCTTCCGTCTTCCAAGGCCCCCAGTTTAAGGAAGTGATCCTGCCCGGCCAGCGAGCATTCAGATACACAGCAAGCTTGTTGAGGACTTCGTTCGCCGCCGAGTAGTCGCACTGGCCCCGGTTTCCGTATCGGGCGGAAACGGAAGAGAAGAAGACCATGAACTGCAGCCCTTCTGGCCGCAGCTTCCGCAACAGCGTCAGCGCGCCTGACACTTTCGGGCTCACGACGCGGTCGAACGACTCCGGTGTCTTGTCCTTCACCAGCTTGTCTTCGATCACGCCGGCTCCGTGGATCACTCCGTCGATTCGCCCGTAGCGCTGATAGATTTGATCAATCAGAGCGCCGAACGCCTCTGGGTCGCATACATCCACCGAACAATACTCAACCGAGGATCCGGCTTTCGCCAGTGCGGCAAAGTTCTCGCGAATCTCGCGTTCCCTTTTGAGCTTCTTAAACTCTCCCTCTACGAGCGCCAACGTCGGCCGCTGCCCGCCTGTCTGCATGCGGTCCATAATTGCCGCCTTCAATTCGCGGTCGTTTGTAATTCCCGCCGTCAAAGGCGACTCCTGCTCAGGCGGCAGAGGCGACCGGCCTACGAGGACCAGCCGGGGCTGGAACGTCCGAGCCAGTTCGATGGCAATGTCCGCTGTAATGCCGCGGGCACCGCCGGTAATCAGCACAACGGAATCGCGGCTTAGTTTGATGTCGGAAACCGTTCCGTCGAGCGGCGCCGGGACGGAGATGAGCGTCTTCCGGCCTCCATCGCGGTATCCGATCTCCGTGTGGCCGTCGCAGCAGAACAATTCCGCCAGCAGAAGCTCGGCTATTTGATCGACGGAGGCATCGAGTTCGAAGTCTATAGTCCTGGCGACGCTATCCGGCCATTCCCGGGCCAGTGTCTTCACATAGCCCGAGATTGCGCCAGAGCCGGGGAAGAAGTCCGCTGCGCTGTCTCCGCCAAAGGCGAACGTGCCGCCGAGACGAGTTGCTGCAAGCACGCCCCCCTTCTTCAGATCCGCCTCAAGCTCGCGAGTAATCAGATAGAGCGACTTCAGATCCCGATCAAATCGCGAAGTGAACTCTGCCCGCTCTTCTGGAGTGACGTCAGCGAGAGGCAAGAGATGAATCAAGTGGGTGACAGCACCGCACTCGCTCCGCAGAGACTGCGCCAGCGCGGAGACCGATTGCGCATTCCGGAGATCGATACCAGCCTCCGGGTCGTGGCGGACGACCCGATGCTTGATCCCTAGTTCTTCCAGCTTCCCCGCCAGCCGTGCTGCCACTCCACGGCCATCTTCGGTCAGCAGCACGAAGCCGGGACGGCGGCCGCTATCCGCGGCCGGAGGTGCATCCGTCACCTGGACCAGAAGCCGGGTGATTGGCGGCTCCGCAAGGTGCGATGGAATCCCATTGTTAGCGGCAATCGGAGCAGGCGCCGGTGGAGCCGCAGCCACCGGCGCCGTATTAGGGCCCACGCTTACGGGAGCCCCTCCGTACACTTCTGCCGCTTTCTGGTCAATCCAATCGATGATTTGACGCAACGACTTCAGCTTCGAAAGGTTCTCAATTTCCCCTTCCACAGCCGAAGCCGGCAGGATCGATTCTGTTTGCAGCGCCCCAAAGATCTCGACACGCTTGATTGAGTCCACTCCCAAATCAGCCTCGAGATCGAGATCCAGGTTCAGCATCTCGGGCGGATAGCCAGTACGCTGGCTGACCAGAGCCAGCAGTTTATCCGTAATCTCCTGCTTCGACGGCCGTCCTCCGGAACCTGCCGTCGTCTGCGCCGCCGGAGCTGCCTCGGCTGAGGCTGCAGACGCAGCTGAAGCTGAGGACCCCGCTGGAGCGGAAGCGGTCATGCCAAGCTCGGCGGCTTTATCAGCAATCCAATCAATGATTGCCCGCAGCGTTTTCAGCTTCGACAGATTCTCAATCTCACCTTCCACCGCCGAAGCCGGCAGCAGCGACTCGCTTTGGAGGGCGCCGAAGATCTCGACGCGCTTGATCGAGTCGATACCAAGATCGGCTTCGAGATCGAGGTCCAGGTTTAGCATCTCGGGAGGATATCCCGTCCGCCCACTGACAAGCGCCAGGAGCTTCGAGGTAATTTCCTCCTTCGTGAGAGAGGTGGACTTGGCCGGCGCTGGCGAAGCAGCGGCGGGGGCAGGGGCGGCGGCGGGCGC
>CALGAR010000008.1 GCA_937959285.1 uncultured Bryobacterales bacterium | reverse complement strand
TCGCTATAGGACCTGCGAGCCGCAGCGACGTCACTCATACTCTCAAAGGCGCGCGCGAGACCGAGCAGTGACAGCGCTCGCTTTGGAGCACGTAAGAGCGCCAGTTCGAATTGCACACGAGCGAGGCGCGGCTGTCCGAGAGAGAGAAGCATCTCGCCCAGCAGTTCATGGGCCGGTTTGGGCGGAGACGGCGGGCCGAATTCGTAGGGGGTCTTGTCTTCCGTTGCAACCGCGGATTTCAGAAGAGCGATCGCTTCCTTACTCTTGCCGTTCGCCATTGCCAGCATTGCCGCGAGCTCGTTCTCCATGATTGAGATGACCTGAGCATCGCCAGGGTAGATGTGCGCGTTCTGATGATGATGGGTTCCGGTGCTGGCGCCGGGGCCCAAACTTCGTATTGCCTGCAGTGCGCGTTCGGCCTCCTGCTGGTCACCGCGATGAAGGCTGCTCATCCCTCGCGCGAAGTGATGTGCAGCGACGGCTGGGGCGTCAATCGCTTCCAGATCAGACGAGGAGTCGTAGGCCTCGCCGGTTTCAATCGCAAACATCACGCGCATTTGTAGGAGGTGGAAACGTGCAAGGGGCCTTGGGTCTCCGGAAGCCAGGCGTTCCATGGTTTGCAGCGTCTTCCGCGCATCGGCAAACCGGCCCTGCTGCAGGTACGCGTACTGCAGCCACCAGAGAGCATGATAGCCCCCGGCTTCCATCAGCTGCCGCGTTCGCTGCGCACTGCGCTCGGAGGCTCGAAACGCATCCTCGTTCGAGCGCGCCGCATCGTCCCACATGCCCATCGCAAAGAAAATATGAGACGGCATGTGCAGAGCGTGCGACGATTCCGGAGCAACCTTTGCGTACACTCGAGCCGCTCGCAGCCCAAGCGGTGCATGCACCGGATCGTCGTAGCAGTGGATTGCATAGTGCAGCGCCCCCGGATGCTCGGGATTCTGCGCCAGAATGTCCTCCACGATGGCGGCAGCCTTCATGTAGATGCGAAAGTCACGGCCGCGGTGCGCGGTACCCAGCAGGGCGAGGGCGTAGAATGCAGCGGCCTCGTGATCGTCGGGATATCGCTCGTACATGCGGCGCATTGCCTCGGCGTATCGAAAGTCACGCTCCTCTTTGCTGCCTTCACCGTACAGGACCCGGACCGCCTCCATGTAGTCCGCTTCCCGCTGGCTCAGCGGCTTGCCCTTTGGTGCGCGAGCAAGGACGGCTCGCGCCGACATGGTATCCTGAGCAAACCATAATGGCTCGTTGTAGGTCATCGCCTCACCCCAGTACGCGAGTGCGAAGTCGGGAGCTGCCTTCTGCGCAGTCTGGAAATGCTCGCGGGCTTCGACGTACTGGAAACTGTGCAGGAGCAAGACCCCGTTGAGGAACAGCTGCTGCGCCTCGCCTGTTTGCGACGTTGGAAAATGGATCCGCCCCAGACCGGTCTGCGGAGCGCTGAAGCCGCAGCAGATCGTCAGGCAAGTGAGAATCACCAATCGAAGCACGATCATGAAGATTCTAGCTTGAGTAGCTTCTATGAGTTTCACCCGGAGAGAGATTCTGTGGGGCTTGAGCGCCGCGTTCACTGCGTCCGCGGCTCAGGGAATTCACTTCTCCGACTACGACCCTGGCTTCCGCACTGAGGTCCAGCCGGAAAGGCCGCGCGTGAAGTCTTTCGACTTGCGTAAGCTCACAACGTGGGAGACGCCGGCGGAAGAATTCTTTACATTTCACCAGACCAGATCAGTCGTCGGAATTCATCTCGCTTCGTGGCGCCTGCAGATCGATGGATGCGTGGCTCGCCCGCGCTCGTTCCGCTACTCGGATCTCGCAAGCTTACCGGCGAAACAGGTCGCCGCGACGATTGAGTGTGCAGGCAATACGGGCCATCCGCGGATCATGAACGGTCTGGTGAGCAATGGCGTCTGGACCGGCCCGGCACTCGGACCTCTGCTGCGCGAATGCGGAATCCTTCCCGAGGCTCGCGAAGTGGTGTTCTTCGGCGCGGATCTCGAGCGGGAAAGAAAGTGGCCTGCTGGAGATCGTGAGTATGCGGTGCCGCACGGGCGCAGTATGTTTATCCAGGACGCATTAGCCGACGGTCCGCTTTTGGCCCTGCAACTGAATGGTAAACCGCTTCCGCCAGAGCATGGCTATCCTGTGCGCTTGATCGTTCCCGGCTGGTACGGGATGGCGCAGGTGAAGTGGCTGAACCGCATTCTCGTGCTCGACCGCCGCTACGAAGGCCGCCACATGGCGCGCAATTATCATTCGATCCGGCGGGAATCGGGCGATCTTGTCCTTGAGACTTCGATCAGCAGAAACCGGTTGAAATCCGTGACCGCCCGAGTAGAGGCCAACGGCAGATTGTTCGGGGCAGCGTGGGGAGGTTCAAGGCCAATCGAGCGTGTCGAAGTACGCATCGACGATGGGCCGTGGCAAGCGGCCGTCTTTGTACGAAAAAGCGAACCCGAGGCATGGTCGCTCTGGAGCTATGATTGGTCTGATCCGACGCCGGGAGTGCACACTGTCGTGTCACGCGCCGTCGATTCGCGAGGCGACGTGCAACCGGAGCAGTCGCAGTTTGTGAGTTCTCGCGAAGATAACTCCCAGTGGGTGCGAAAAGTTACAGTCCCTCCGGGCTTCCGCAGATAAGAGCCTCTTCCGGGTTTTTCAGCGAGCCCGGAAGCAATCAGAGGAACGGCTCATTCCCTGATGCCCACTGCCAGCAAGTGCGCACTGAGTCCGATAATGGAGGCTTCCTTCTCCAGTGCGCGCGCAACGCGGAGCAGATCCTCCCGTTTCCTGGCATCGGCCCAGCGTTCGTCGAAATCGGGCAGGAGGCAACCAGGGCCTTCGAGTCCAAACACCGCCCGGCAGTTGAAGCCCGCCGACACGACTTCAGCCTCCAACTCCTCCGGGCGGTGGAAATACGCCGTGGTGAAGTAATCCCACTTGCCCGTATCGTTTCGGTGTTGCCCCTGCTCCAGATCTCGCTGCACGATCCCGTAATAACTAGGGTCAGCGAAAAGATCCCGTGCAAGACCATCCAGCGCGGACGCGTATCGGGAAATCGCTGCAGCAAACATCACGCCACCTGGCCGGAGCACGCGGTACGCCTCCCGGAGCGCGCACAAGCGGTCAGCCGCCTCTGTGAGGTGGTACAGCGGCCCTAACAGCAACACCGCGTCGGCGAAGCCGTCGGGGAACCTCAAATCTCGTGCATCTCCCACTTCACAGGTACGGATGGGATTCGGTGCCGTGGCGCTGCGACGCCGGGCCTCCTCCACGAGTCGAGGCACAGCGTCGATGAGGTACACGTGATAGCCCTTCTCCGCGAGCCAGAGGGCGTAAGCACCGGCCGCTCCTCCGACATCGAGAACGGTGGCTGGGGGAGGCGGCACGTATCGAAGCACAATCTCCTGTGTACGCAAAAACTCCAACTGCGACGGCCCCGCTGCAAGCCGACCTTCCTCCGCGACTTCCTGGTAGTACTGAAGAATCTGTTCAGGGAGCATGTTTCACTCGTTCCGCAACGCCGCCACGGGATCAATCCGGGACGCTCGTCTTGCAGGCACATAGCCTGCAAGAATCGCGGCGCTTACTAGGATAACGCCGGCCAGCGCCAGCGTTCCCGGATCGTTGGGCTGGGTCTCGAACAGAAGTGATTTGACAAGCTGCGATGCGATTAACGCCGCTGGCACACTGATGGCCAGCCCGGCCGCAGCCAGTATCAGAACGCGCCGCAAAACCATCCGCACGACGGCTCCGCGCTGCGCGCCCAGAGCCATACGAATTCCAATCTCGCCGGCCTGCCGTGCGACGTTGTACGACGTGATTCCGTAAAGCCCCACGCACGCGATCAGGAGTGCGAGAACCGCAAACCCTGTGGACAGTTTCGCGAAGACCGTTTCGCGCCTGATCGTCCGATCGATCTCCGCAGCTTGCGTGACCACGTTCGTGACAGGGATACGCGAATCCGCCTCCCTCACGATTTCGTTCACGCTCCTGATGTAGCTCAACGGATCACCCACGGCACGCAGCGCGTAGGTCACCTGGTCCGGAGGAAACTGACTGGCCGCCAGGAACACGGTCATCGGATACCCGTCGTTTTTCAGGCCGCCATACCGCACGTTCCCCGAGACGCCGATAATTTCGACGTCGCGGTTGATGTCCACCAGAGCGATGCGCCGTCCTATCGGGTTCTCATTTCCGAAGTAAGTCCGCGCCAGTCTCTCACTGATCACGGCAACCGGCGGCGACTCGGACTGGTCGCGGTCTTCAATCTCACGCCCGGCCAGGATGGGAATTTGCATGGTCGTCAGAAACCGCGGCCCGACGGCCATGACGCCAGCGCCCTCGATCGTAACAGCGCCGATCTTCATCGTCCCCCTGTAGGTCGCTCCGGCATGGCCGGCTGTGAGGATCGAGGCGTGTGAAAACGTCACGCTGCTCACCCCCGGGATCGTTTCGAAGCGCTTACGCAAGTCCGCGTAAAACGTGGCGAGCTCCGGCGCTCGATGCCCGGCCTGGCGCGCATTCAACGAAAACAGAAGGATGTTCTCTCGGCCATATCCCAGTTGAACGGATTGCAGCTTGTTGAGCGTCCGGACAAACAGACCTGCGGCGACCAGAATGACAAAAGACATCGCGATTTGAGCGACCACCAGAACGGGCTGAAGGCGGCTGCGCGATCCGCTCACGCGGCCATACTTCAGCGCAGGCATGACGTCCGGACGCGTCACCTGAATCGCCGGAGCGAGGCCAAATAACAGGCCGCTCACCACGGAGAGCGCCGCCGTCACGGCCAGCACGTTCCAGTTCAATTCCGCGCGCAGCGTAAAGTTCTCCTGTCCGCCGGAAAACAGGAACGTCAGCGACTGCACGCCCCAGATCGCAAAGATGACTCCCAACGCACCGCCCAGCAGCGCCAGCGTCACACTTTCGGTAAGCAGCTGCCGCACAATACGGAACCGTCCTGCTCCCAGGCTGAGCCGTACTGCGATTTCGCGCCGCCGCGAGGCTGCTCTCGCGAGCAGCAGATTGGCGATGTTTACGCACGTTACCGCCAGGATCAATGCCACCATCGCCAGGAGCACGTACAGAGGTTTGGAATACTGGCGGCGCAAACTACCCAGACCGCCGGCGCCGGGATTCAGAATCAACGCGGGCAGGTTGGCCCGCTCACCCTCGGTTTTCGCGGTTGTGGCAACCCACTGGTGGAAACGAGGAGCGAGCGCTGCCTGCGCCTGCTCGATCGTGACGCCAGGACTCAGACGGCCCATCACTTCGAGCCAGTAGAAGTTTTCGTCGCCATACATCTCGGCCGCTTCGGCGCCGTCCACAAGCAGATTCGTGTGCAGCGGAAGATAGAGATCGGGCGAAACGGCAGGGTCGACTCCGAAGAACTCCGGCGGCGCGACGCCGACCACGGTGAAGGGAATGCTATCGACGAGAATCGACTGCCCGATCGCATTCGACGGTCCGCCAAAGCGATTTTGGCTTGCTGAGAAGCTGAGAACGGCAACCGGTTCCGCGCCTGGGCGGTCGTCCTCGGAGTTGATCAGCCGTCCCGCGACGGGCAGCACTCCCAGACTGCGGAAATACTCGCCCGTGACGAACTCCACGCTGGCTACTGTGGCCTGTCCATGAACGGTCAGGGCGCGCTTCTTCCCGTCGAAATACCCGAAGAGCGTGGAAAAGACGTTCTTCTCTTCTCGCAGCGTCTCGAATGCGGCGTAGGGAAAGATCCCGGTAACCAGGGTGCCTTTGTCGCCAAGCCAGAAACGGCCTTGTATCCTGTGTACGACGTGGACCCATTCCTTGTTGGCGTTCTGGGGCGGATGGCTGCGCCAGTTCAAAACCACGAGCGATTCGGGATCGGCCACCGGCAGCGAGCGGAAAAGAATCGACTCCATCAGGCTGTAGATCGCAGTATTGGCCCCAATACCGAGCGCAAGCGATAAGATTGCGAGAGCACTGAAGGCCTTATTGGAGGCCATCGTGCGGCAGCCGTAGCGGACATCCTGAGCAAGTTCCGACCAGAACCGTGTCATCCAAATCTCCCGTGACTCTTCGTACTTCAGTCCGACGTTGCCGAATCGCCGGCGCGCTTCGGACCGGGCACGCTCCGGCGTCATCCCCTCTGCTTCGAGTTCCGCAGCTTTCTCCGCCAGGTGGAGTTCCATTTCCTCACGCAGCGCCTCGCTGCGTTTGGCGCTCTCCATCCAGTACCTCAGCCGTCGCAGCAACATGCCCGTCACGCCATTCCCATCACACGCTCGATCGCCAGTGTGAGTTTCGCGTATTTGCGGGTTTCGACCTCCAACTGTTTGCGTCCGGCCGCAGTGATTTTGTAGATCCTTGCCCGCCGGTTGTTCGGGGTCACACCCCAGGCCCCCTGGATCCAGCCGTTGAGCTCCAATCGCTGGAGCGCGGGATACAGCGAGCCCTCCTCGATCAGAAGTTCATTGCCGGACGATTGTTGGATGAACTGGACAATGCCATATCCATGGAGGTCGCGAAGCGACAGCGCACGCAGAATGAGCATGTCGAGGGAACCGGGCAAGGAATCGTTCTTCTTCGGCTTGCGTCCCATACCTAGAATTCTTAGCTTATACCAAGAATTCTTAGATTAGCTCGTCAGATGGCGCAAATCAAGTCCTGGCGAGTGCAATTCGCGTTGATCTAAGAGAGACGCCGCTGCGGTGGAGAGTGCTTCAGGGCACGCTCGGGCGGCCGCCGGGCGTGCTCTGCAAGCGCTCCAGGCTTTCATCCAACGCCTTCAGGATCTCTTTGTCCGCCCTGCTCCAGATCTGCCGCAATTCGCTATAGGACCTGCGAGCCGCAGCGACGTCACTCATACTCTCAAAGGCGCGCGCGAGACCGAGCAGTGACAGCGC
>CALGAR010000007.1 GCA_937959285.1 uncultured Bryobacterales bacterium | reverse complement strand
GTCAGCCAGAACCGTCACGCGGAGCTGGCTTTGCGGGAGACGGCTCGGGTGCGGCGGGGGATCGGAAGCGCGCAGGCCGGACTGGAGGAGATGAAGCAGTTTCTGCAGGAACTGGGCGTCAGCCCCGATGACTGCCGCTTCGAGGACGGCTCCGGACTCTCCCGGCTGACGATCGTGACCCCAAGGGCCGTCACGACATTACTAACAAAGATGGCAATGTCGCAGCACGCGGAAGCGTGGCGCTCGCTCCTTCCCATCGGCGGAGTCGACGGCACTTTAGAGAAGAGGTTTGTGGAAGAAGCAGCCAATGTGACGGTACGCGCCAAAACCGGCACCCTAAGCCACGTTGCTGGGTTATCCGGCTACGCCGAAGGGAAGAACGGCGCGCCAGTTATCTTCTCAATCCTCGTGAACAACTTCCGCGGGCCTTCTTCCGAGGTGCGTTCACTGATTGATAAAATTACAGTGTGGATTGCAAGTGGGAGGTAAGACGTTATGCCTATCTACGAATACCGTTGTGAGGACTGCGGGATGAAGTTCGAGAAGTTAATAAGGGGAACGTCGGACACAGCCACGCTTGCATGTCCCTCCTGTGGTGAGTCACACCTCAATCGAGAGCTTTCAACATTTGCCGCTCATTCCAGCCATGGGAACCAGTCCGCTTCGTTCGAAGGCGGGTGCCCGTCGGGCATGTGCCGCACTCCGGAGCTTTGCGGACGGAACTGAAACGTTAACGGTTGACTTTCCCTTTTTATTCGCCCACAATTGACCCGAGGGACGATTGTGGCACTAACCAAGAGACAGAAGGAAGTCCTCGATTTCATCGCCTCTTTTGTGGAAGAGCACGGCTATAGTCCGAGCTATGAAGAGGTTGCGGCCGGTCTTCGACTGGCGTCGCTCGCGACTGTGCACAAGCACATTTCCACGCTGGAGGCGAAGAACTATCTCCGCCGGGGCTACAATCAGAGCCGCAGCGTGGAGTTGACACCTCGCTACCAGCAGGAGCTGCAGCAACGGCGCAGCGAGCAGGCTCTGGAGTTTCCGCTGGCAGGCCGGATTGCGGCAGGATCTCCGGTGGAAGCGATCCCCGGTCAGGACAAGCTGGTCCTCTCCGACTTTGCCGGACACGCCGACACTTACGCCCTGGAAGTGCGCGGCGACTCCATGATTGACGATCACATCTGCAGCGGCGATTACGTTCTCGTGGAGCGGATCACAGAGCCGCGTGACGGAGATATCGTCGTGGCGCTGATCAATGGCACGGAAGCCACGCTCAAGCGCTTCTATCGCGAGCCCGATGGCATGGCACGGCTCCAGCCTGCGAACGCTGCCATGGAGCCGATCCTGGTTCCCTTGTCGGCCTTGCAGATTCAGGGCCGAGTCCTCGCCGTTCTCCGCAAGTATCGTTGAACGGCGTCCGGAGCGCCTCAGCCGGGTACCTGGATACCTCGGAGCTTCCTCGCCCGAATCTCTGCTTCGGCGCGCAGCCAGTCCTCCAATGCGTAGCCGTGCACGCCCCCTCGCATCTCCCAGTAGGAGTATGCAAGTTTTGCGATTTCTTCACGCTCCGCTTCCAAATCAAACGTGACGGCGGCAGCCAGATTTGTCATGGACTCCCTTGTATTGGTCGCACTCGCCTCCGGCATGACGTCCGGGTTTGCCGGAGCGGGCTCCGGAGCAGGTGCAGGTGCGGCTCCGGCCACGGGTACAGATTGCAAAGTGTTTACGTCGGTTTGATCGGCAATCTTAGCCGAGGACTTTGCTGTCCGCTTTGCGGGAGCCTTGTGGGTGGCCGCCGCTGCCGTTCTTGCGGTCTTTGCCGGCGCGGCCATCTTTGCAGCGACAGGCGCCGCCGCATTCTCCGATTTCACAACAGGTTCCTTGTCAGCGTTGCGTTTTTTGGCCATTTCGAAGTGTTTCCTCACAAACTGCGAATTTTCCTTTATATAGCCAGCCCTACGACATTTCTGGTAAAAAATGTTTGACAATACCGTGAAGGGATCATGATTGGCGAGACGATCTGGATTCCCTTCGAAACAAACGAGCCATTGCCGGTCCGCCGCAGCAAGCGGATCTTACGCGACGGGCAACCTTAGCGACCGTAAGCAACGCTGCTGTCCGGTCTGCCATCCTGGGCAGTTGCCGGCAGGCAGACGCATTTTCTAGGACTTAGGAGCAGCCCCGGCAAGCGCCTCTAACAAGGATCGAGCAATCGACTGTGCGTCTCCGAAGGCTTGGAGGTATCTCTGGAACTGGCGGTTGAGCTGGAGCGCCTCGCCGGGCGAGAGTCGGGAGCGGATGATCATGTCGCGCACGAGCACTGGATTCGGCAGCATGGCTTCCTCTTTCAACTCGTCAAGCGCGGCTACCGGGTCGTAATGATACAAGAAGGCCTCCCGCTCTTCTACTTTATTATGCACGAATCCGGCGAATCTGTATCCCCATTCCTCACTTCGATGTAACCGCATCGGCCCCGGCATCGTTATACTGGCAGGATTTTCTGGGGTGAAATGAGGCTATGGCCAAAGGGTCTAACAGTTTGTGGCACAGCGAGTGTGCCTTGACGCCCCCTACGGCCAGACCTACAATCGGAATAGCTCGATGTATGTCCTGGATTCGGTGAAAACCATGAAGGCGAAACGGTTTGTAGTGTTTTGCTCAGTCTCCGCTCTGTTCTTGTCGAGTGACCTGAGCTGGGCGGCCGACAAGAAAAAGGGCGCCGAAGGGCCACGCGAGACAATTGCGAAGCCGCTGTCCGAAAAGGAACGGCGGAAGCGCGAAGAAAAACTGCGGAAGGAGTTAGAGACGCCTTACCGCAAGTGGCTGAACGAGGATGTTGCCTACATCATCACCGACGAGGAACGGAGCGCCTGGAAGCGGCTTTCAACCGACGAGGAGCGGGAGCAGTTCATCGAGCAGTTCTGGCTTCGCCGTGATCCCACTCCGGATACCGTAGAGAACGAGTATAAAGAGGAACATTACCGCCGGATCGCTTACGCGAACGAGCGATTCGCGTCAGGCATCCCGGGCTGGAAGACAGATCGCGGCCGGATCTACATTACCTTCGGCCCGCCTGACGAAATTGAGTCCCACCCCTCCGGCGGAACCTACGAGCGGCCGATTGAAGAGGGTGGCGGAACGACGTCGACGTTCCCGTTTGAAAAGTGGCGCTATCGCTGGATCGAAGGAATTGGGACGGACGTCATCATCGAATTTGTCGATCCGACAATGACCGGCGAGTACCGGATGACGATGGACCCGTCAGAGAAGGACGCTTTGCTGATGGTGCCAGGAGCCGGTCTGACGCTGATGGAACAAATGGGGCTTGCCAGCAAGGCCGACCGGTTCAATCGAACCGACGGCACCAGGCTTGGCACTGGTACGATGCCCCTGCCCGCGCGAATGAACCAGTTCGAACGCCTGCAACAGTATGCGAACCTCCAGAAGGCGCCTGCTGTAAAGTTCAAGGACCTCGAAGCGCAGGTAAACTCCCGCATCATTTACAACCTGCTGCCGATGCAGGTTCGCGCCGACTTCCTGAGGATGACGAGCTCGACCTCCATGGCTAGCCTGACGGTCCAGTTCAATCGGAAGGACCTGCAATTCAAGCAGCAAGGTCCCGTATCGCAGGCCGTCGTCAACGTGTATGCGCGGATTACGTCAATGTCGCGTCGTCCGGTGCATGTGTTTGAAGAGGTCGTCACGGTCGATGTTCCCACGGAGCATCTGCAGGAGGCCGTGAAGGGCGTGTCGGTATTCAACAAGACGATTCCGCTCGCGCCCGGCATGTACCGCCTGAACATCGTTGCCAAGGACATCGTGGGCGGCAACATGAACAACTATGAGATGGCGCTGAACGTTCCGCGCTACGACGAGGAGAAGCTTGGAGCGAGTTCCTTGATCCTGGCCGACGTGATCGAAAAGGTTCCGACGAGGAATATCGGAACCGGCCAGTTTGTGATCGGAACGTCGAAAGTGCGTCCCAGGCTGAGCGAAACATTCCGCCGGGATGAAAAGATGGGCATCTACCTCCAGCTCTACAATTTCACCCCCGACGAGAAGACCCAAAAGCCGTCTGCCACCATCGAGTATGAGGTGCTGAAGAACGGCAACAACGAGTCGATCTTTAAGTTCACGGAAGACGCAGCCACTATCGAAGGCGCGTCCGCAACTCAGGTGACCATCGAAAAGCTGCTTCCGTTGCAGAACCTGGAACCGGGGCAGTACACGCTGAAGATGAAGGTGGTGGACAAGAAGACGAACCAGGAACTCAATCAGGCCGCCACATTTACGGTAACATAGAATTTCGGCTATTCCGGGCCCTAGCAAAGGGCCCGGAGGTCGAGGATCCGCCGCCTCGATTGGTTCCTGTCGAGAGGCTGACAAGTTTTTGAGAGGCTTCGCAAGTGATGATGGCGAAGGCATGGAAACTAGGACTCGGACTCCTCGCCGGCTGTATCTGGAGTACGGGTTCGGGCTTCGCCGGCTCAATGGACCTGACGGGCAGCCTCGTTGGGTTTGTCAGTAACTCGGCCGGAGTCGCCCAGATGGGCGCGACCGTGCTGTTGTATAACCGGTACGACAAGCTGATCGGCCGCACGCTCACGAACGAAAAAGGCGCCTTCGGTTTCGACTCCCTCCCACCCGACACCTACTCGCTGCGCGTCAGTCTCGCCAGCTTCGTCCCCGCCGTCAAGGACAACATCCAGGTTCAGCCGGGCATGAGAAGCTTCCTGGCGATCAATCTGACAAGCGTTCTCAGCTCCATCGAACTCGTATACTCTGCCCCTGGGCAAGGCTCACTCCTTAGCGACGACTGGAAATGGGTCTTGCGAAGCTCCAACGCAACCCGGTCTGTTCTTCGGTACCGCCCAAACGGCATCGACCTGCCTAACCCCAATGAACGGACCGCCAAGTCCGAGTCTCAGGTATTTTCGGCGACACGCGGCGTCGTCAAGGTCTCAGCGGGCGATCAGGCCGGATCTTCTTCGTTCGGCCAGGAAACCGATCTCGGAACGGCGTTTGCGCTGGCGACCTCGGTCTTCGGAGCGAATCAGCTTCAATTCGTCGGCAACCTCGGATATGGCATGCAAAGCGGCGCTCCCGCTACCGCATTCAGCACCCGCTACAGCCGGACCGATCCATCCGGAATCAGCCCGGAAGTACAGTTGACCATGCGCCAGGTCTTCCTGCCCGCCCGCACGGGAACCGCGCTGATGCTGCCGGGCCAGGACCGCCCGATTCTCCGGAGCGTTGCCGTGGCGGTCCATGACCGGAATCAGGTAACGGACGACCTGACGCTGGAGTACGGCTTCTCGCTGGAATCCGTGACGTACATCGAGAAGCTGAACTTCTTCAGTCCCTTTGCGCGTGCGACTTACAGCCTGGGAGACCTTGGAACGGTACAGGTGGGGTACAACGGCGGCGCGCCTCCCTTGCAGTTGCTTCGCGCGGATAGCTCCCTGGAGTCGGATTTGCAGCACGACCTGGCTGCGCTTGCGCTTTTCCCGCGGGTTTCGCTCAAAGACGGCAGGGCACGGGTCCAGCGGGCAGACAACTTCGAGATCGGCTACAAGAAGGTGGTCGGGGAGCGCACCTACAGCGTGGGCGCCTACCAGGAGACGATTACGGATGCGGCTCTCACGATGGCGACGCCAGCCGGCGTGTTCGCCGCAAGCGACCTGCTTCCGGATATCTCCTCGAACAGTTCCATTTTCAACATCGGCACCTTCCGGAGCCGGGGACTCATGGCCAGCGTGACGCAGGCAGTCGGCGACAGGGTCACTGTGAGCATCGCGTACGGGACGGGAGGAGCGCTGAGAATTGATAGTGACGGACCGCCGATCGGAGACGCCGCGCAGTTACGCCAGCAATTGCGAAGCGTGCAGCGTCACTGGGTGAACACCCGGGTGTCGACACTGCTGCCTATAACAGGCACTCGCATCACCACAAGCTACCAGTGGACGGACGGCAGCGCTCTCACGCCGGTGCACACCTACATCACGCAGTCCATCATTCCGCAGACCGGTTTTAACGTGAATATCCGGCAGCCGATTCCCCACACCGGGCTGCCCGGACGTCTGGAAGCGACCGCGGATCTCAGGAATCTTCTGGCTGATGGCTATTTGCCGGTGACTACCGCCAGCGGCCGGACGGTCCGGCTGATTCACTCCCCGCGGGCGGTTCGTGGCGGGCTCAGCTTCATCTTCTGACAATCTCTTCAGCGGAACCAGAGGAAATCGGAAGGGAAGGGACGGGAGTTTCCGCCCCTTTATCGTTGCCCGTTAATCCGCATCCGTACTCGTGCTTTCGCGAACCTCGGTCTTCCTGCTGAGATCCTCAGCTAGGATGATCGCTTCAGCCAGATCGCGCATCGGCCGGCGGAGGCGCCGGCTTTCATTGCGCAACCGGAGGTACGCTTCTTCTTCTGTGAGATTATGGCGGTATTGCAGGATGCCTTTTGCGCGTTCCACCAGCTTCCGCGTCTCGAGCTGGCGCTTCATTTCCAGGGTCTCCTCCAGCAGGCGTGC
>CALGAR010000006.1 GCA_937959285.1 uncultured Bryobacterales bacterium | reverse complement strand
CAGCTCGCCGTTGGAGCGGTGGCGGCCGCCGGTGCAGCCGAACGAAATTGTCAGGTAGCTCTTCCCCTCGTGAACGTAATGGGGCAGAAGGTAGATCAGCAGCGTCGCGATTCGGTCAATAAATTCGACGGTCTGCGGGAAAGAGCGGATGTAACGCGCAACGCTGGGGTGCTTTCCGGTCAGATTTTTGAATTGAGGAATATAGTTCGGATTGGGAAGGAAGCGAACGTCGAAAACCAGGTCGCTGTCGGCAGGGATCCCGTGCCGGAAGCCGAAGCTGCCAACGTAGACCATAATCTGGGTCTCTTCGCGGTCTCCCCCGAACTTCTCCGCAATCAGCTCACGCAGTTCGTGGACATTGAACTTTGAAGTGTTGATGATATGGTCGGCGAGGTTGCGGATCGGCCGGAGCTGGTCCCGCTCCGTTCTCACGCTTTTCAGTACGCTGCGCTGGTTGCCGAGCGGGTGCGGGCGGCGCGTCTCGCTAAAGCGGCGGACCAAGGCTTCGTCCTCCGCTTCGAGAAATAGAAGCTGAGTCTTCGCAATTTCCCGGATCTTCTGGTAAATCTCCGGGAATAGCTTCAGGCGTTCCCCCTCCCGGATATCCACGACAAGCGCCGCGCGGCGGATATTCGGGGAGGAATGAGTCAGTTCCGCGAACTTGGGAATCAGGTCAATGGGCAGATTGTCGACGGAATAATAGCCGAGATCTTCGAAGCTCTTCAGAACGGTTGCCTTGCCGGAACCGCTCAATCCCGTGATGATGACCAGTTCCGGCGAGTTTTTCTCGGCCCGCTCCTCCGGCTGGCTCGCCGCGTCGCCTTTCTTGCGACGCACAACCGGCGAAGCCGGATCGTCGCCCCGGCCCGCAGACACCCCGGCCTTCTTTGCCATTTCTTATGCTTGTACGAGGTCGAAGTTACCGTCGCGCCGCCGGAGAAGCACAGAGAGACGGTCGGTCTCAGCGTCCCGATACACCAGGTAGTCCCGTTTCTCCATTTCGAGAACCGCCTCTTCGATGGTCATGGGCTTGCGGCGGTTGTTCACGCGGAAGATCTGAGGCCGTGCAGGCTCCGCAGGCGCCTCGGTAGCCTCTTCTTCCTCAGGCGCCGTTTCCGGGGCGAGCTTAGCCGCCTTACCCTTGGCGGCCGTCCGCTTGGTGTCCCTCCACTTGGACCTTAGCTTGACGATCTGCTTCTCCAGCTTGTCAACCGCCTGAGAAATCGCGCCGAAAAGGTCCGGGTCGGAGGCGTTACAGACAATTGGATTGTCGTACCAGTTTGCGGTAATTTCCGCGTGGTACAGATGCCTCTCGGATTTAATGATGACCCGGGCTTCCTTTTCACCTCTTCGGTCAAACAGCTTCCCGAGTTTGGAGAATTTCGCCTCAAGCTTCTTCTCCTGTTCCGGGAGCAGCTTGTCGGTCTTCCCTGTGTAGGTGACTTTCATTGCGCGCCTCGTTCCCAGAGGACTTGACGGATCAAGCCGTCACGCTGATCTGAGATCAGATGCGGACGCGGCGCTCATGGGTGGAAGGAATTTTCATGTCCTCGCGGTATTTTGCAACGGTCCGCCGGGTTACCTGAATCCCCTCGCCCTGAAGCCGTGCCGTAATCTGCTCGTCTGTCAGCGGGCGGGTTTTGTCCTCCTCATCGATCATCTTCTTAACTTTCCGTTTCAGAATCAAGAGAGGGGTAGCGCTGCCCGAAGGTCCCTGAACCGCTTCCGAGAAGAAGTAGCGGAGCTCGAACACTCCCTGCGGCGTGTGCGCGTACTTACCCGCGACCGCCCGGCTGACGGTCGAAGGATGAACGCCGATCTCCTCTGCGACTTCCTTGATCATCATCGGTTTCAGGTGATCGATGCCGGAATCCAGAAACTCGGTTTGACGCCGTACGATTGCCTGGCAAACCTTAAGGATCGTCTGCTTGCGCTGCTCAATGTTCTTCATCAACTGCAGCGCCGACGCATATCGCTCCTTCACGTAATTGCGGACTTCCTTGCTCGGCTCCTGATCACGGTCAAGCATTCGCCGGTATTGGGAGTTCAAGCGCAGTTGCGGGATGTCCTCATCGTTCAACTGGATGATGTACTCATCCCCTTCCTTGAAGATGTAAACATCCGGCTCGATGACGCGGGCATTCTCGGCTGAGTAGCGCAGCCCGGGACGCGGGTCGAGATGGCGGATGACATCGACGGCAATGTGAATATGCTCGATGGGCCTCCGCAGCACCTTCGCCAGCTCTTTCCACTGACGCGTTTCGAGCAGCCGCAGGTGGTCGGAAACGATCTGCCAGGCCACACCGCCCTCACCGTTCCGGCTCGCGAGCTGCAGGAGCAGGCATTCGCGCAAATCGCGCGCCGCAACGCCTGCCGGTTCGAGCGACTGAACAGCCTTCAACCCCGCGTGCACGTCTTCGATCGTGTGCCCGCCCGAAGTGGCGATCTCTTCGGGAGTAGCTGTCAGGAACCCGTTCTCATCGAGATTCCCAATGATCGACAAAGCCGCATCCCGAACCGAATCCGGAAGAAGGATCAGGCTGAGCTGAGACTGAAGGTGGTCCGCAAGGGTTACAGGCGCCGACAGGAACGTCTCGAAAGATGGTTTCTCAACCGATTCCGAGGACGGGCTCTTGAAACCCGGGTCCAAATAATCGTCGAAAAAAGACCCGAAATCAATTTCGTCAAACGGGTCCGTGTTTTCCTTAATTTCGGGGATTTCCACCGCATCGCCGATTGTTTCGGCAACGTCTCCCGGAGCGTGGAAACCGGCTTCGAAATCCTGGTCGCCCGCGGATTCCAAGTCGATTTCGACCGGTTCAGCGGTCGCCTCCAGAATGGTCTGATCGGCCGGTTCCGGAACCCGTTCCGCTTCAAGCAGGGCTTGAATCTCCTCAGGCGTAAGTTCTTCTGCGCCATCCAGAGATTCTTCCAATACGGGGTTCCCGGCAATCTCCTGAGCGATCATCTCACGGAGCTCCAGACGGTTCAGTTGAAGGACTGTGACCATCTGGACAAGCCCAGGTGTCAGGATCTGCTTCTGCGCGACTTTTAACTGCAGTCTCGGCGAAAGCAAACTCATCCTAGGGCCATTCTACCAGACTGGCTTGTTTGCTTAGACCGAAAAGGCCCGATTTACAAGCTTTGCACAGATGTAAGCGCCTTCCAATCCGTTTCGTATCCCTTCCAATCCGTTTCGTATCGATTCTGTCAGCGCTACCGCTGCTCGCGCGAGGGTCAGTCCCGCCAGGATCGCGCCTCGGCGGCGCGCTCGGGCGGATTGAAGTTTTCTCCCAGGTAGATCCTGCGGACTTCCGGGTCCCGGGCCAAAGCCTCGGGACTTCCGGCGCGAAAGATGCTCCCGTTATTGATGATGTAGGCGCGGTCGGTGACAGCAAGAGTCTCACGGACATTATGATCCGTGATAAGAATTCCGATTCCCGATCGTTTTAGATCGAAAATAATTCTTTGAATCTCGAGCACCTGAATTGGATCGATTCCCGAAAATGGCTCGTCGAGCAGCAGGAAATTCGGTTCGATCACAAGCGACCGCGCGATTTCGACTCTCCGGCGCTCGCCACCCGAAAGCATGTATCCCTGGCTCTGCTGCACCTTCTCAAGCCCGAGCTGTTCCACGAGCCGCGTCATCCTCTCCCGGCGCTCGCGGGCGCTCAGCGGGAGCGTCTCGAGGATAGCCAAGAGATTCTCCTCTACGGTCAGCTTGCGAAAGACGGATGGCTCCTGGGGCAGATAGCTGATTCCCTTCCGCGCACGCTGGTACATGGCAAGAGAGGTGATGTCTTCGTCATCCAGCATGATGCAGCCGGAATCGGGGCTGATGAGCCCCACGATCATGTAAAACGATGTCGTCTTCCCCGCCCCATTCGGCCCCAGGAGGCCCACAACTTCGCCTTGTTCTACAGAGACGGACACACCGCTCACCACTTTGCGGCCGCGGTAAGTCTTCGTTATCTCCGAGGTTTTCAGTACTCTCATAAGCGAGGCTATTTCTTTTTCAGCAGCGACACGGCAGGGCCGCTTCCCGTGTTATCCACAAGCAAACGGTCCTCGCGAGCGTACCAGGTAAGTATCTGCCCTTGCGTTTGTCCCTTCACGCTATCAACCAGGAGCGGGTTGCCGCCGGTCAGCACAATCTTTTCCTGCGGCACATAGTATTCGGAATGTTCGCCGGTGCCGCGCCTCGTTCTCCCGGCCGTTCTCTGCACGATCACAACATCGCCATCGGCGAAGACTTTATCAACGCGACCGCCGGCCGAATCTCCCGCCCTTTTCCCCGATTGGTCTTTTCGCGGGTCCTCTTCGCTCATCCACGCTCGAATGGCTTTCGCAGTGACTTCCAGTCCAGGACGCACCAGTATAGAACCACCGCTGTAGTGCGCCAGCCTCTCCGTATCCCGGTATACCATTTGTGGGGCCTTCACAATCGTGAATACAGACGACGAATGCGCCGGCTCGCCGGGTTTCGATTGATCGGGAAAACGGCTGATAACGTTACCAACCCCAACCAGCGTTCGATTCTTCCGGTCAATCTCGATCCGGTCTGCCTGAATCCGGCTTCCCCCTTGCCACATGACGGCCTCGCCTTCGTACCGTATGTGCTGATGGTTATCCGACGACTTCATTCGCGCAGCCGTCGCCTGCACGGGATCGTCGCCCGACAGCACTCCCGGACCGGCGTTTTTCTCCGGGTTCCGCACGGATGCCACGTTGCCCTCAGCCAGAAAGTCGCCGGTCGCCTGCTCGAGGATAATGCGGTCCGCGGTGACCGCTCCGCCGTCATCCCAGACTCTCGCCGAATGCAATAGCGTGATCACATCCTTGGCCGCATCGAGCGTCGCGCGATCGGCCTTGGCCCTCCGGGACCCTTCCTCATAAGTGAAATTTCCCCATTGTTCCATGGCTGCCAGGAGACCCGTCCGGGGGTCGAAGCTGGCCGTCATGTCCTGGCTTGCGGTCAGCGCTGGCGGACCGCCCTGCCTTTCCGGCTCCGTGCGCGTCTTCACTTGCACGGCGCGCATGCTCTCCACGCGATTTTCAGCCCCGTATGTCACCCAAAGGCGCTCCGCCTGCATCTCGCGCTTTCTTTGGCCGGGGCGATTGGGGAGGAACTCAATCTGCGCCGGACTGTGTGTCTCGACGGTATCAATCTCCCTCCCCTGATTTTTCATCTTGAGGACTACGACTTCGCTGCGTAGAATCCGTGTCTCCGGCAGAGGAGCGTCCCCTCGTTTCCGCGGGCGCGATTCGATCACGCTTTTCCCAACGGATGTGACGTTTACCAGAACCGAGTCACCGAGAGACGGGTCAAATTGAAGGTCAAGACGGTTGGAATGGACGGTTGTTTGGCTCGTGTCAGTGGCGGAGACCAGCTTTGCATCCTGCTCCCCGAGAATCTTCTTGATCCTCGTCTTCTCGTCGAATTCCAGCCGCAGTTGCCTGGCGGCAAACTCGATCTCCTTCTGCGGAAGGCGCTCCACTCCTCTTGCGTCCCTCGCGTCAACCACATCGATGGCGCCTTCGCCGAGGGTGACCACCGCCTCGCCGGCGTCCATGACCAGCGTACCTCTCGTCAGCCTCGACCAGGGAAATAGAAGGACCTGTGAACTCGACTCCTTGTAAATCATCTGCCCCGCTTCAACGATCATCGGGGGCGACCCGGGCGTAGCGGCATGCCACTTCACTTGCACATCGCTTTTAAGGTGGAGTTCCCCGCTCGTGGAGTCGTAGGAGGCGCCCGCGGACCGGCCCTCTCCACGGGCAAACGTGAAGGAAGTCGGCTTTTCCGTCGTTGCCGTGGCAGTCTGTACGTTGAAGGTAACACCGGCGGAGTGAATGGCGACAAGCCCTCCGGCTTCTGCGCCGCCGGAGCGGGCGCCTATGGTGATGGCGACGTCGCCGGCCGAGTAGAGAGTCGCGTCCGCCACCCGGAAGGTCGCGTGGGCGCTTCTGACGAGGTCGTAGTGGTCGGTCGTCTCCTTGTAGATTCGGAGCTCGACGTCCTCGAGTTCAAAGCGCTGCGGATCCTTGATTTCCTGGAACGATTTTGCCCGGATCTCTACCGTCGTCCGCCCGTTCGACGACTCAGACCATGTCCAATGAGCGGCGGACGATGACATATTATCGGGGAGGCTGGCTGGACGCGGCGGCGCCTGGCTGAGCCACTGCCTCTTTTGAATGTAGTAAGAAGCGGCGACACCCAGAACAAGGACGGCAATAGCAAACAGCAAGAGACCCGGAATTCGCCGCATGGACAGTGATTTCAGGATATCAGAAGCCCGGGTTCCCGCCTCTTACACTGTGTTGACAAGACCGTAACCAAACAGCGACATTAGAATGTCGCGTCTAATATCTGGCTTTTCATCAGATACTTAGGGACACGTGTTGTCACTCCTCGAAGCAGTGTGCTAATAATAGACCTCGGAGCTCGATTGGTGAGCTCGTATCCATCCGCAACTCTAGAACAGAGTTTCCAACTGGAGGTTCGAAAATATGGATATTCGTCCGCTCTACGACCGTATCGTCGTACGGAGAATCGAAGAGGCTGAGACGATCCAGGGCGGCATTATCGTCCCGGATACCGCAAAAGAGAAGCCTCAACAGGGCGAAGTAGTCGCTGTTGGCAACGGTAAGCGTCTCGAGGACGGAAAGCTGGTCCCGCTCGATGTAAAGGTCGGGGATCGCGTCCTTTTCGGGAAGTATTCCGGCAGCGATATCAAATTGAATGGCATCGAGTATCTGATTATGCGCGAGGACGAAGTCCTTGGTGTGCTGGTGAACGGCGACGCATCCAGCACGAAGAAGTAGTCAGGAGGAAGGAATTCAATGGCTGCAAAGCAGATTGTATATAGCGAGAATTCCCGGCAGGCGATTCTGCGGGGCGTGAATCAACTCGCCGACGCCGTAAAGGTGACGCTCGGCCCCAAGGGCCGGAATGTGGTCCTCGAGAAGAAGTTTGGTGGGCCCACCATCACCAAGGACGGCGTGACGGTGGCGAAGGAAATCGAACTGAAGGACCCTCTGGAAAACATGGGAGCCCAGATGGTCCGCGAAGTTGCTTCGAAGACCTCCGACGTTGCGGGTGACGGCACAACAACGGCTACGATCCTGGCGCAGTGCATCTTCCGCGAAGGCGTGAAGAGCGTCGCGGCGGGCGCCAACCCGATGGCCCTCAAACGCGGTATCGAGAAGGCCGTCGAAGTGGTGGTCGAGGAAGTGAAGAAGTTCTCAAAGCCGGTTTCTGGCGACATGATCGCGCAGGTCGGCACGATCTCCGCAAACGGCGACTCCACCATCGGCAAGATTATCGCCGAGGCGATGCAGAAGGTTGGCAAGGACGGCGTCATCACGGTCGAAGAGTCCAAGACGATGGCCACCGAGCTGCAGACCGTCGAGGGCATGCAGTTTGACCGCGGCTATCTCTCGCCCTACTTTGTCACCGATCCGGAGCGGATGGAGGCGGTTCTCGAAGAGCCCTACATCCTCATTCACGAGAAGAAGATCAGCAACATGAAGGATCTTCTGCCGCTCCTCGAGCAGATCGCGCGGTCCGGCCGTCCGCTGTTGATCATCGCCGAGGAAGTGGAAGGCGAGGCTCTGGCAACCCTGGTCGTGAACAAGCTCCGCGGCACGCTCAACTGCTGCGCCGTGAAGGCTCCGGGCTTCGGTGATCGCCGGAAGGCCATGCTCGAGGATATCGCGATCCTGACTG
>CALGAR010000005.1 GCA_937959285.1 uncultured Bryobacterales bacterium | reverse complement strand
GTTTTTGGTTCTCGCGGCGGATCGTGCCGCTTCGACTAAAGCGTGTCGAAGTTTCTTGTTCCCTTTTCGTGTTCGTCCGGATTTACGTTTTCCGGCGCTCTCGTTGTTCCCTGGAGCCATCCCTGCCCACGAACACAAATGAGCAGCGGAGGGGAATTGGTTCTTTACGTCGGTTCCAATTTCCGCCAGAATTTGTTCCGCATTTCGTCGACCGACGCCGGGGATTGTATCCAAACGCTCCAGGTCCTTCTCAAAAGGGAGCATACGAACCTTCACTTCTTCATCCAATTTGGAAATTTGCTCGTCAAGGAAATCAATATGTTTCAGTTGCGCTTCGAGCATCAGCTTCTGGTGCGGCCCAATCTGCCCTTGTAACGCGCGTTGAAGGTCGTCTTTCTTGTTCTTTAAACGTTTCTTGGCTAACTCGGATAACTCCTTGGGATCCTCGATCCCTTGGATCATGGCTTCGATCATCGCGCGACCCGATACGCCAAGTGTATCGGTTGCCACAGAGGAGAGCTTGATGTTCGCTCCTTCCAGCACTTTTTGAATCCGGCTGACTTCGCGGGAGCGTTCGTCGATTAGGCTTCGGCGATAGCGGACCAATTCACGAAGTTCTCGTTGTTCCCGATTTGGAATAAAGCTGCCTTGCAGAAGACCGTGCCGTAATAGATTCGCAATCCATTCGGCATCTTTCACATCCGTTTTTCGTCCCGGTACGGCCTTGATGTGTTGGGCATTCACGACCATGACTTGAAGGTCTTCCAGCTCCAACAAATTGTAAATCGGTTTCCAGTAGACGCCGGTGCTTTCCATTGCCACATGAGTGCAACGACGACTTTTGATCCAGTCGGCCATCTGCATCAGGTCATCGCTCATGGTACCGAAAGTCCGAATCTCTTTGCCTTTCGGTGTAAGAATGCATGCCGTAACGTTCTTCTTGTGCACGTCAAGTCCGCAGCAATGTTTGTACACCACTCGCACGAGTGCTCATCCTTTCTACGGCTGTTGGATTTAGAGGCTGGTGCAACAACCGTGTCCCGGTTATTCTATCTTGCGTGCTTCCCGGTTGGGAGCAACAATCTGTGGTGCACCTGGTCGCTGTGATCAGTCTACTCTGTCGCCGCTCACTTTCTTTGACGGAAGTAGAGTGGCGATTTCTTATGTTCACTGACGGGAAGGGAAATTAGGTGGTTGGCGTAGAAAACATAGCGTTGGAACGACAATCATCATCGGAGGAGCGCGTAGCCCTGAATAGGCGAATAGGAAGACACTAAGGTTTGGACGCCTCGTCTTCCTATTCCATCAGTGGCTATCGCCAATTTCATCGTAATGCATTGGACCATCTCTGTAAAGATGTATCTTTTGTTATGTGCTCATGGCGTGCCGGAGGAGAACCGCCCTCGCTATTGTCCTCACTGTAAGTCTTGCGTCATGCTTCATCGGCATGGCAAGTTTACCCGCTGGGTGTTCACCGTAACCGAAGCGCTGCAAGTGCCAATCTATCGCTTTCTTTGCCCATTATGCCGACATACCATGAGCCTGTTGCCCAGCTTTATCGAAGCGCACCATCAAGCCGCCACGGACGTCAAGGAAACGGTGGTCTGTCAGCATGCGAATAATCAGTCCCAGGCGCAAATCGTCTCTCAGACCCAAACGCTGCCGGGCGGAGCGTGGTCGGAGAAAACCATCGGCCGATGGATTCAGCGGTGGACCGAGCGGCGATCGGCGATGGAAGCGCGACTGTGGCGCTGGGGATTGCATCACTCGCCATCGGCCGCTTTACCACGAGAGCGGCTTTCCGATTGGCGGGCGCTCTTTGTGTGGTGGTCTTCCCTTGGTGTGCCGGAACCCGGCGCCTTGTTTCCACTGCTCGTGGCGTTCACCCGGCCAGGCATCTTGACGGCGGAGGGTCTATCGTCCCACAAAACCTGTCCGTAGAGGAATACCGCCGCCTTTTGCACAATGGAGCATGGGGACCAGTGGCCCCGAAATGTTGTGCAGGAGGTCATATCCATGGACAGGACGATGCAAGAACAGGTGGCGGCTGCCCGCTATGCGCTGATCGCGCCGATCGTCAGCCGCCAAACGCCGCTGTTACCGGGAGAACTGCGGGCGTGGCTGGAGGAGGCGGCGAGCCGCACCTACGATTTTCCGGGCAGCATGCGGAAAACGGTAAGCATCCGGACGCTCGAGCGGTATCTGGCGGCCTACCGCAAAGGCGGCTGGGAGGCGCTCAAACCGAAGGGACGCCCGTCGCAAGGACGAACGCGCCTGGATCCGGACATCCTCGAGGCCGCCAAAGCGCTCCGACGGGAACGTCCGCAGCGCAGTGTGGAACAAATCGTGTTTTTGCTCGAGGAGGGCAAACTCGCACCGCCCGGAACGGTGGCCCCGAGTACGTTGGCCCGGCATTTACGCCAGGCGGGACTCTCCCGCCGCGATTTGATCCGGGACGCGGAACCGAAAGGGCTTCGCCGCTTCGAAGCGGAGGACATCCTTGTTCTTCTACAGGCGGATTTCAAACATTTCGTGTATTTGCCCGATCCCCACCAGCCAAAGAAACGGAAAAAGGTCATTCTGCTTGCCATTTTGGACGACTACAGCCGCTACATCGTGTGGGCCCAGTTTTATTGGGACGAGCAACTGCCCCGGCTGGAGGACAGCTTGAAGAAGGCGATCTTGCGCCACGGCATTCCGGAGACCTTTTATTGCGACAACGGAGCCGCTTTCTCTGCCCATCACTTACAACGGATCTGCGGCAAGCTGGGGATCCGCCTTGTCCATAGTCGCCCATTCCGGCCGATGGGACGCGGCAAAATTGAGAGATTCTTCCAGTTTGTCGATACGAGTTTTCGGCCGGAAGTGTACGCGCACATCGAGCAAGGAAAGCTGATGACGCTGGAGGAACTCAATGACGCGCTCTGGGCGTGGCTGGATGGCTATTACCACGACCGGGTGCATGGCAGCACGAAACAAACGCCGCGGGAGAGGTTTGGCGCCAGTTCCAGGGAACGCAAGCGCTGTTCGCTGCTGGAGTTGAACGACATCTTCCTGTGGGAGGAAGAACGTGTCGTCGATCGGGCCGGATGCGTGCGCCTGTCGGGCAACACGTATGAAGTGGACGGCAATCTGGCGGGCCGCAAAGTGCGCCTTCGCTATGACCCGTTCGATCTTTCCCTTCCCATCCAGGTCTGGTTTCAAGACAAGCGTTACGCCGATGCTCGTCCGTTTGAACTGAAACGAAAGCGCCACAAGCGAGCCAACGGGAACGAAGAACCGGTATGGGTGGAAGAGGCCGATGGCCAGTTGTCGTTTCTGGATCTGGCGCAGGAAAAGCGTAAAGAAGCGTGGAAACAAGAGGAACTTCGCTATGCGGACACGATAGCAGGTGGGCGGAAATGAGCCAGACGATGCGTCCGTTTAGCCGGGAGTTGGATGCGGCGGCCTGCTATGAATTCCGGGGGCATCAGGAGGCGTTTGCTCGCCTTCAGCTGGCTGCCCTGAACCGGCAGCTCGGGGTGCTGAGCGGCGAAGTGGGCAGCGGGAAATCGGTGCTATTGCGCCGCTTGTTCCGAAGCCTGGATCCGATGACGACGTTGCCGATTTACATCTGCACCTCGGAACTGAAGCCGCGCGATTTCTATGCGGCTGTGCTTCAGGCCGTTGATGAAGTTCCGCCGTTTTCCGTCGCCCGGGCGAAACGGTTATGGGAAGAAGTGCTGCTGCGGCGGCAAGCCCAAGGGGAACGCTCGCTCGTTGTGGTGATTGACGAGGCCCATGAAATGAGTGATGCCATGCTGCTTGAGCTGCGCTTTGTGATGAGCCACCAGATGGATGCCCGCTCGCTCTTTCCGATCATTCTGGCGGGACAGCCGGAACTCCGTAAGAAGCTGCGGCTGAAGAAGTATGAGGCGATTGCCCAACGGGTGGGGATGCAGTACCATTTATCCGGGATGACCAGGGAAGAAACGGCGGCGTATATCCGCCATCACCTGAACGTAGCCGGGATGGATCGCCCGGTATTTTCCGAGAGCGCTGCGAATATGGTGCATGCGGCCAGTCAGGGACTACCCCGGATGATCAATCTGATTTGTGGTCAGGCGTTATACGAGGCCGAGGCGAAGGGGCACGAAGTGATTGAAGAGGCTCATATTGGCCGCGTGCTGGCTGATCTGGAGCGTCAACGCGGGACAGCGGGGTAATCCCCGGTGTCCCCTTTGTCCGCCATTACGATGATTGGCGATTCCTTTCTCACTCAGGTGGCGTGGCTGGCATGCAAACACTCACGTCAATGTCGTTGAGAAACGCGCCGACAATTTACGTGAGCGTCAACAGGAATACAGACCTTCTTCGTGTTAGCCGCTTTAGTAAATGTAAGTTTATTTGTTCCAATGCTAAAAGTGTTGACGAATGAAAACCTGAGTCTGCAAATGAAAGTCGATGCAATTAATTCTTAATTCGAACAGCTTCTGATCCAACATGGTGGTCAGCAGTTTTTTGAAATTGTCCATATTCAGCTCTGAGAATCCGACTATTCATATCCTCCCTGGTTTGGGCTACACTCACTCTTTAAACATTGTTATGATACTGATGACATACTTTACCTTTAGCGGGGAATAACCGAAAATGCTGACCTATTTATCTTCAATGGCGCTGTTACTCCATTAAATCGAAAGCTTATCAAGAAAACAAAACTGGCAAACATTTGAGAGCGATGTTGGATGAGATGAGAAGGAACTGGATGGGCGCCGTTTCATTAATGTTGGCCACAGGAATCCGGCGATTCGGATTTTTGCCGATTAAGAGGCACGGCACATCCATCACCATGAAAGTGGATTTATAGAGCCATAGGCTATTTAAAAAAAAGAGGTGTTTAACATGAAATCGGAATGTGGATAACTCAGGCCTGTGGATAACCCGCCATCGCACTACGGAATGCCTGTTTCAATGCGTT
>CALGAR010000004.1 GCA_937959285.1 uncultured Bryobacterales bacterium | reverse complement strand
GGGCCTGCTCCAGCGGGGTGGGCGGGGGCAGGGGCGGCGGCGGGCGCAGCCGCAGGAACTGCCGGAGCGGGCGGCACAGCAACCGCTGCCGGTCCAACGGGAGCGACGCCTGCCGAAGCCGCGGCGGCCGCAGCCATTGCAACCGGAGGTGGTGGCGCGGCAACGGGAGCAGTTGGCGGTACGGAAACCGCTGGTGTCGCTACGGGAACAGGCGGCGCGGCCACAGGCACTGATGGAGGAGGCGGTGCTGCCGCGTAGACCGGTGCCGGAGCCGGCGGCGGGACCGGAAGCGAAGGTTGCGCCACGGTCTGGATGGGCTGCGTCCGGCCGCTGAATACCGGCTGCGTATGTGTTTCAACCGAGGAAGAAGCGAATCGGATCCCTGGCTGCAGATACGCCAGCATCACGTGACGATGCGTTTCAAGAAAACGGCTCATCAGCCGGTGGTGTCCGTACATCGCCATATCTGCGCCGCTGCCTTGCGGGCGCTGATCAGGGAACAGATCCGGCAATACCTCCACGGTGCGCGTAACGAGAGACTGGTGTGACGGGGCAGCCGGTGCTGTCGAAGCCGGCACAGCAGGTTGAGGGTAGCCGTTCGCCGCGGGGGCGGGCGGAACCGCTGGCGGCGGAGCAGCAACCGGTGCGCCAGCGAAAGCGGGCGCAGGCGGTGTGGGAGCGGCGGCCGCTTCCGTCCTTGCGGGTGCGGACACGGACGCTGGCGGAGCTGCCACAGGATCGGGATTGACCAGCAGACGCTGGCTCTGATCCTTCTGAACAAGCCCGCCGGTCGATGGTTTGGGTTCGTCCTTTTTCATCGCTTGAGATAGTGGAACAGCTTTACCGTCTTTGATGATCCAAGTAGTTGGTGACAACGGAGCTGGCTTCGTTTCCGCTACCAGCCTCGACAAATGCAAAGTTCTGGTTACTCGGCCCTCGAAGAGCCGGTACGCGTAAAAGGACACTCCCGCCGAGGCAAGCTGCGCCATGGCGTGCACAAATTGAACCAGCCCAGGACGCCCCGGCTGATCCATATGGATGGCGGTATGGGGCCGATCCTTCAAGATCCCCGAGATCAAACCCGTGAGCGCTTTCCCCGGTCCTACTTCGATAAAGATCCGCGCGCCCGCATCATGCATCGCGAGGATCTCATCCGTGAAGCGCACCGGACGCGCCAAGTGCTCGGCCATCACGCGGCGGATCTCCTCCGGATCATCGCTGTGAGGCTTCGCCGTTGTGTTTGAGAAAACCGGAAACCGGGGTGCCTTCAAATCACAGGCCGCGAGCCCCTGCCGAAGCGGCTCCTGTGCGCCGGCTACAAGCTTTGAGTGGAACGCGCATGAAACCGCAATCGATTTGCCGGCGATGCCTTTCGCTTTCAGCCGGGCCAGTGCCTCCTGGACGCCCTGCTGCGTACCGGAAATGACGGTCTGCTTCGGAGAATTCAGATTCGCAATCCAGACATCTTCGATTCCGGCGAGAACCGGCTCCACCTCCGCCTCGCTTGCCTCGACAGCCGCCATGGTCCCCAGTTCCCTGCCCTGAGCCGCTTGGATGATGCCGCGGCCGCGCAGTTCCGACAGGCGGATGAGATCTTCAAAGGAGAACACCCCGGCAGCGTAGAGAGCGACGAGCTCGCCGTAGCTGTGCCCGCAAGCGAGGTCGGGATAGATTCCGAGGTTGACGAGGAGGCGGTACATCGCGATGTCCGCGGCCCCCAACGCCGGCTGCGCCACGTTGGTCTGGCGCAGCGCCGCTTCATCGGCCTTCCTCTCCTCTTCAGAGAACCGCGGCGTCGGGTAGATAAACTGCGTAAGCTGCTTGCCGAGCCGCAGGCCAAGCGCTGCATCGGCCTCTTCGAAGGTCGCCCGTGCCGTTGGGAAGGCCAGGGCAATGTCAATCATCATGTTCACGCTCTGCGATCCCTGACCCGGGAACGCGAACGCGATCTTCCCTTCCGCCTTGCAAGCGGTCGTGTAGTAGATTCCCTTGGGATCCTTGAGATCCTTCCCTGCCTCCACCGCCGTCTTCGCCGCTTTCAGTTTCTCCTGCAGGTCTTCGAGCGACGTCGCAACAACGGCCAGGCACAGGAGGCCATTCCCCCTTCCCTGTTCCCAGTAAACGGCAGCGGCCAAATCGCAGAGCAGCGGCTGAGCGCCCTCGGCGAGCGCAGATTCAATCTGCTGGATGCTTTCGAGAATCTGACCGGCCGAATCGGCGCGCCACAAAAACAGCTCAGCCGGCCAGTCGCGGAGAGGAGACTCTTCCTCAGCGCCTCCCTCGATGGGAACGTATTCCTCGAGCACCGTGTGGAAGTTAGTGCCGCCGAAACCGAATGCGCTCACGCCGGCGCGCCGGGGCTGACCGTCGAGTCTCCGGAACCAGGGCCGGGTCTCGGTGTTCAGATACAGCGGGCTTTCCGGAAAGTTCGCCTTCGAGTTAGGAGTCGTGACGTTAATCGTTGGAGGCAGCACTTTGTGGCGAAGCGCCATCGCCGCCTTCACCAATCCGGCCATTCCCGCCGTGCACTTGGTGTGGCCGATCATGCTCTTCACCGACCCCAAAGCGATGCTGTGCCGTTGCGCCCCCGACCTCTTGAAGAAGGTTGTTACCGACTCAACCTCGGTACGGTCCCCAACGACGGTACCGGTCCCGTGAGCCTCAATCAAGCCAACCGTCGCAGGATCAAATCCCGCTTTCTGATACGCGCGATCTAAAGCCCGAATCTGTCCAATGGGTCGAGGCGCGGTAAGTCCTTTGTCCCTTCCGTCGCTGGATGCCCCAACGCCCTTGATGACGGCATAAATCTTGTCCCCGTCGAGGATGGCGTCTTCGAGGCGCTTCAGGATTGCGACGGCGTAGCCTTCGCTAATCACGATGCCGTCCGCGTTCTCGTCAAAGGTCCGCGGCGTTCCTGTCGGTGAAAGAGCCTGAGTCTTGCTGAAGCAGAGGTAGGCAAACGGGGACTGCATCGCATCGGCGGCGGCGGTGACCACCATATCCGCGCAGCCCGTCTCCAGCTCGGTTACCGATAGCCGCACCGCGGCGAGCGACGTTGCGCAGGCAGCGTCAACGATATAGTTGGCGCCCCCAAAGTCGAAGCGGTTCGCTACGCGCCCGGCGACCACATTCAGCAGAAGTCCGGCAAAGGAGTCCTCAGTCCACTCCGGCAGATCCTTGCCAATCCGGTTGATCAGCTCAACCGCATCCGCCTTCGTTCCGCCAGCGTGCTCAAGATAGTGGGGCACCATCGAGCGGAAACCGTAGCCAAGACCTAACTCGCCAACACCGCCGCCTGTGCCAACAACACAGGCAGTCCGTTCCCGATCGAAACGCCGGTCAGCGTAGCCCGCGTCTTCCAGTCCGCGTCGCACGAGCTCAAGCGTCACAAGCTGAAGCGGCTCGATCGACGGCACTGTGTTGGGTGGCATCCCAAACTTCAGCGGATCAAAGACGATATCGTCGAGGAAGCCTCCCCAGCGCGAGTAAACCATGTCCCGCGCCCGGCGGTCCGCATCGAAGTACAGTTCGAGGTTCCACCGTTCGGGGCTCACCTCTTCTATTGCGTATTTTTTGTTCCAAATGTTCTGCCAATAGGCCGCGACATCTCCTGCCTTCGGTAAGAAGGCGGCCATTCCGATAATCGCAATATCGTTGGAACGGATATTAGTTCCCGAGGCAGCGACGGCTTCAGATGTGATCTTAGTGAGCCGGTCTTGAAGGATCCGGGGGGCATCGCTGATAGCCTCTACCTCAACTCCCGGTCTTAAAAGCACTCCAATGCTAAATTCCCGTTCAGAAAGGGGAGCGGCTGCGGCAGAGAGGAATGCGGCAGTCGCGGGGCCGTCAATGCCGGCGAATACGAGCTCAAACTGGTCCGGGCGCCCTCCACTCCGCAGGTGTTCGAGTACCCGACGGATTGCTTCGTCCCACAGCGTTGAATCCGCATTGCTGACCGTTTCATTTCTCGATTCGATAAAAAAACGACGAACACCGGAAGCCAAAGCTTCCTGAATTCCATGCCCGGAAGAAACCGTGACAAACGTACGGACGCCGGCGTTCTCTAAGTCGCTGATAAGCTGCCGCGCTTCGACTGGAACGATCGCAAAAGAAGGAGCACTCTTTCTTACTGCCTCAGCTTGTGCACGGCGAGCATCTTCACTCGCGGGCTCGGTAAGACGAACAGCCCAAGGTAAGTCCCCAAGCCCTTCTCTCGCTGCAGAGAGAGGAGGTTCGGCCTCGGCGGGCTCCACCGTTAAGAGCGGTACAACACCACGCTCCGCCACTGCTCGCGCTTCATCAGGCTTAGCTGAGACAAAAACCGGATATTTCGTGCCGTGCAGCCTGGTGAAAGGCGCCCCTTCGGACAGCAGCAACCGCCGTGTGGAAACCCGAAGCTGCCGCAGGGCCTCCCTCCGAATTGCCTGGCAGACACCCTTGACGGTTCGAAACCGTTCGGCAAGATCGGGAGCAAGCGAGGCGTCGGGCCCAAATGGATGGGACTGCACGCCGCCCGGAGCTAAGATCTGCTCTTTTACTTCCTTAGGCAGCGCTGACTCTTCACAAAGCGCCAGCTGCCAATCCAGCACGACGCCTGCAGCACCTGCTGCCAAGCAGGCCGAGGCGGAATGAAGACCGATCCCGCCGCGAGCATAAACTGGAACCGAAACAGCACCCGCAATTTGCGCGAGGACGCTCAGTCCGCCCGTCGCGATAATCGCCCCTGCGCCTGCCTTCTCCGCCCGCACCGCCTCGGCGAGCGTCGTGGCAACTGTTAGTGATGCAACGTTGTGTTCACGGAGGAGAGCCAGATCTTTTTTCAGCGTCGACCGGCTCGGATCGGACAGGATGACTCTCACCAAGCCGCGCCCGACAGCCGGCTTCAACAAAGCCCATTCTGATTTGCCCAAGCCCTCAATCGAGACCGTGAACTCGCTCCGGGTGGAAATGAGAGACGACAGGACCTCACTTATGACGTCCGGACCTGCCTGCTCTAAGGCAACAGCTCCCACGAAACCGCCGGCTGCGGCTGCTTTCGCTACGCGAGCATCCGGATAGCCAATTGGCGTTGAAGCAATGATCTCGAAGGTCATCTGGTGAGCCTCTCCTCCCTAACGTGAGCATCATCGAACCATCGCACTAAAGAACGACTCAGGACCACCAAACCTGCGACGTAAAAGAGCCTACTTTCGAACTCGTTGAACTAACGGGAGACAATTGACGAGGTAACCCGCACTCTCAGAAGACTCCTGGATCTGATTCCCGGGAGAGATCCTTAAAGGTCGGGCAGTCACAAGGGAGTGATGGACCAGATTACTCTATCTTCTGACTCTAGCGAATCCATCGGGGAACTGACTTCAGGGACCGCCTCCGAACCACCCGTCAGCCTGCCAGCCGGGAAAGACCAGTTTATAGAAACAGGGAAGGGGTCTGTCAAGGTCTTTGTGCACATAGCAGACTTAGAAAGCAATTCGGAAACTAACCGAACAAACGCTGTAAATTCATTGCGCACCTACGCTCAATTGGTTATACTGTGAGGCTCCATGAGCGAGAAAGCCAGAAAAGGCAACAATTTCATCCTGGTTATCTTCGACAGCTGCAGATTTGATTCCTTCATCAGCGCCAAGCCCAAAACCATTGCGAAGTTGGGCGATGTAGAAAAGCGTTGGTCTTACGCGTCATGGACAGCGCCCTCGCACTACAACTTTTTGATGGGCCTGATGCCGCACAGCAGCCCAACGAACGTCTACGCGTCCGAATATTACAAGAAGGACTTTCTGAAATTCGCCGACAGGCTCGGCCAGGATCAGATCGAGTTTAAGTCCCTAATTCCCAAGCTTTACCTGCCTTCGTTTCTCAAGGAGAACCTCGGATACAAGACGCATGCGATGGTGTCTCTGCCGGTCCTGAATCCCAGGACTGTCTTGAACCAGGGATTCGACACCTTCAAGCTCATGCCGAAACACAACGACATGCGGGCCATGATCCGGGAAATGACGTTTTCCGAGGAGCAGCCGTCCTTCTACCTCCTGAATGTGGGAGAGACCCACTATCCGTATGCATTACCCGATGAACCGCCCGATCAGTGGCCGCGCATCAGCGGTGTCCATGGCGTCTTCAAACATCTTGACGATGCGGTTGTAGGCGGGAAACTGACCACCTCCGAGGAGAAGTTCTTCGACGAGCAAAAAATGGAAGAGCTCCGGCAGCGACAGATCAAAGCCGTGCAGTATCTCGACACCGTCGTTGAGGAGCTGTTTGACGTAGTACCGAAGAACACCTGGATCACTATTACTGCCGACCACGGCGAACTATTTGGAGAAGCGGGTTACTTCGGCCACGGCCCCGTAATGCACGAAAAGGTTTTCGAAGTTCCGTTCGTCGAAGGCCAGATTCGGTAGCCTTCACCGCACGTTGGGACGGAGCTCCTGCAAGTACCCTAGCCGCCGTTTCGTTTTTCATCCGGGCACACATCGTTCCAAGCGGAACACCTCAGATGACTCACGGTAGGTTACTTACTCCGACTGAGTACCAGTATTTCTACTAATAGTTCTATTGCGATGAAAAGCTGACTACTTCTTGCCTCATGGGGGTAGGGGTTGTATCATGGAACCCTGTCGGCAGCCACATAAAACAGTGGAGGATTCGGAGTGAAACATCACGCAGGCAGAGGCGGCATCAAGCGCATAATCCGATTGTCTCTCTCCCTTACCATTGCGGCACTGGGCACAGGACTCGTCACCAACGGTGCAACCATCACCTGGGAGAACACAAGCGGGGGCGACTTCCACGAGGGGGTGAACTGGTCAGGCGGCGTCGTTCCAAGTGACGCTGACGTAGCTCTCTTTGGTTGGAAATCCGACTTCGGGGCAAGCGAGCCCATTGCTATCACGTTCAACGCCGACGTCAACAATCTTCAGTTGCAGATTCAGCATGCAACGCATGAGTTCGACCTTGGAGGCAATACTTACACGCTCACCAGCACGGGCAATGGATCTGACGCGTCTGTCCTCCTTGGCATGAACCTGCAATCTGATGGCTCTGCCGGTGCTGCCACCTTGAACCTTGTCAACGGGACCGTACTGGCGGAAGCGACGATCCTCGGCCTCGAGGCCGGTAATTCCGGCACCCTCACTGTTGGCGCTAACGCGCAGTGGCTGGGCTACCAGTTTCTGGATATCGGCTTCAACGGCAATGGTGCGTTGAACATCCTGGACGGCGGGTATGTAGCCAGCGCAGGGGCGGCGATCGGTGGTGATCTCTGGAGCTTCTTGCCCAAGGGCCCCGACTCGACGGGCACTGTTACGGTCTCAGGCTCCGATTCGCTCTCAGGCTTGAATTCGCAGTGGGACGTTTATGCCGGGATTCTCAGCGTGGGGCAAAGCGGCACCGGCACTCTGCAAATTACGGATAAGGGACAAGTGAACGTCTATTATGACGTGCTCGTCGGGCAGTCCCCGTCGGCTAATGGAACCATCACGATTGAAGGCACTGGCTCTGCACTCAATATCGGAGGACTGCTCGAGGTGGGCAGCTCCGGAACAGGCACCGTGATAATTCAGAACGGAGGCGTTCTGAATGCCCTCGACGGAACGATCGCAACCGCCGGAGGTACTGGAACGGTCACAGTTACCAATGCCGGTTCCGAACTTGCCTTCGGAAATCGGCTTCTCGTTGGCGAGGGCGGCACTGGCACGATAACCGTCTCAGACCGCGGACGGGTGAGCGCAGACACAGCCTTCATCGGTTCGTTCCCCGGTGTGTCGGGCACCGTGGAAGTAACAGGGCAGGAGTCCCGGTTCGACGTGACCAACCTTCTTGTTGTTGGCCAGGCTGGCAACGGTACCCTGAATGTACTGAACGGTGGCCTGGTCACCAGCGATAGCGGTGCTGTCGGGGGATTATCGGGCAGCAGTGGAACAGTGCTGGTTTCGGGCACAGGTTCGAAGTGGCAGACCACCCAAGGCATCACGGTTGGCCTCAACGGTCAGGGACACCTTACAGTCGAGGATGACGGCGAGGTAGAGACCTCCCATCTCAGGATCGAGAGCAATGGTGTGGTGGATGGAGCGGGCGGCACCATTACTGGGCCCGTCACGAACCGTGGCGTGATGCATCCCGGGCTTGGAGCCCCCATGACCGTGAACGGAAACTACCTGCTCACCTCTAACGGAGCGATCGTTCTCGACATCGCCGGCCCCACAATTGGTGACTACTCGCAGCTCAGAATCCTCGGAGATGCAATCTTCAACGGGCTCCTGATCGTGAACTTTATCAACGGCTTCCTTCCCCAGGTGAACGACACGTTCGATTTGGTTCAGGTCCTGCTCGGCGGCACCTCCGTCTTCACTGGCACGGTGAATATTACAGGACTGAATCCGTTCTTCCAGTACACCGAGAACTTCGACAACGGGTACAGCCTGACCATCACCCAAAGCCCTGTGCCGGAGCCCGCGGCGATGATCCTGGTGGGCGCCGGTCTGCTGGCGCTTGGTTGCATGCGCAAGCGATTCGTAAAATGATGCTACTTCGTTCGATTCAGTGTGGCGGCGGGATCCTGCTCCTCGCCGCTACGCTCATTCTGAGCAGTTGCGGTCAGACGGAAGCCAGGGCGACCAAGACCAACGATGCGGTGAGGTTCGACTCCCCGTATCAGGCCGTCCTTCTGGACAACGGCTCGGTCTATTTCGGGAAACTCGAAAACTTCGAATCCAACGCCCCCATCCTCCGCGAGGTCTTCTATGTCCAAAGCGCGATGGACCAGAAGACGAAGCAGATGCGGCCTGTGCTCATCCGGCGTGGCAAGGAGCTGCACGAGCCGGATCATATGGTGCTGAACCGGGATCACATCATCTTTGTTGAGCCCGTAGCCAAAGATTCCAAGATTTGGAAGCTGATCGAAGAATTGAAGGCTAAGTAGCCGTCTCCGGGCGGCCATTCCGGGCCGCCCCTCCCCCCTCTCTCCCTCCCCTTATTACTGGCGCTGCCGTCCGTACTACTCACGTCCGAATCATTCCCCGCCAAGTGGTTTGGAAATTACATAACTCTTACAAAACAGTACGGTCTGTCCTGGTAGCTTGGAAAAGTAGGAGTCCTTGTCTTGGGAGAATCAGTGAGCACAGAAGTCATCAACACAGAAGTCATCAGCATTGACCGCCGCCAAAAAGTAAACTGGTTGACCACGGTCGTTCTCGTTCTTTTTCATCTTGGCGCAATTGCCGCGCTCTTCATGTTCAACTGGCGCGACTTCGCAGTTGCAGCTTTCCTGTTTTGGATGGCGACCGGCCTGGGAATCAGTCTGGGATACCACCGGCTCCACACACACCGGTCTTACAAGGTTCCGCGGCTGGTTGAGTACTTCTTTGCTCTCTGCGGATCGTTGACACTCGAGGGTGGGCCTATTTTCTGGGCCGCTACTCATCGTATTCATCACCAGAAGTCGGATCAGCCCGGGGATCCGCATTCTCCCCGCGACGGCGCCTTTTGGGCCCACATCGGCTGGATCATCTTCGGCGAGGCCAACCACAACAACACCCGGTTGATGTCCAAATACGCCCCGGATCTGGCCAAACACAAGTTTTACGTCTGGCTCAACAACTGGCACTGGGTCCCGCTCGTCGTGCTTGGACTCCTGCTGCTTGCAATTGGCGGCATATCGATGGTGCTTTGGGGCATCTGCCTTCGCGTCGTAGTGGGTCTGCATGCCACCTGGCTGGTCAACTCGGCTACGCACATGTGGGGTTCACGCCGTTTTGCCACCCGTGACGATTCCCGCAACAACTGGTGGGTGGCCCTGATTACATTCGGCGAGGGCTGGCACAACAACCACCACGCGCATCCCACTTCGGCGCGGCATGGTCTTGCATGGTACGAGTTTGACCTCTCGTGGATTACCCTCAAAGTCCTGAAGGCCCTGGGCATCGCGAGGTCGATTCAGGTCGCAAAGCTGGATAGCCAACTGGCGAAACGCGAAGCTGCCTGATCAAAAGCCGGATGCGTCACGTGCCTGGCTCGGCATAAGCTGAAGTCATGGTGGTGGTTGGACGGCAAAAGTCGATTGCGTTTTTCATTGCGCTCGGTGCCTGTCTGATTTCCATCATCCTTTTGCTTTACATCGGCTGGGTTCTGCTCGCCTGGCGCACCGGTATCTTATTGTTTTTAGGCGTTCTGCTACTCGCGATCATCATCGCGGGCATCATTCTGAATACGATCTTCCTGGTCCGCGAGATCCGCAGGAACGAGCAGCATGACGCCTTCATCAACGCCGTCACCCACGAATTGAAGACTCCGGTCGCTTCGATACGGCTTTACCTTCAGACTCTCCAAACCAGGAATGTCGATGAAGAGAAGCGTAAGGATTTCTATCGCATTATGCTGGAAGACAGCGACCGTCTTCTGGCAACAATCGAGCAGGTGCTTCGCACCGGGCGCGTCGGCCCCTCCTCACGGAAACTCCACTTCACCAAAATCCATTTCCAGGAAGTGCTCCAGGACTGCTTGAATCGCGCCCGTACCTTGCACCAAATTCCGCCGGAAGCCATTACCTACAACCCGGGCCCCCGAATCGATATTCGAGGTGATCTGGAGGAGGTTCGCGCCGCTGTCTCGAACTTGATCGACAACGCCGTGAAATATTCGGGACCCGTCGTCAAAGTCGCCGTATCGGTGCAGAAACAGGGCGAAAAGTACTTGGAACTCCGCGTTTCCGACCAAGGCGTGGGCATTCCGAAATCAGAGCTCAAAAGGATTTTCAAACGGTTTTACCGAGTTTCCGGACCTACCGGTTCACGGGTGAAAGGGACTGGATTAGGACTGTTCATCGTACGATCCGTGGCCAAGCGTCATGGCGGAAGGGTCTGGGCGGAAAGTGAGGGGCTGGGACGCGGAAGCACATTCGTGCTGCAGCTTCCAATTGCAGAATGAGCCGGATACTAGTAGTTGAAGACGAATTGCATTTGGCGGAGGGCCTCCGTTTCAATCTCGAAGCAGAGGGCTACCAGGTTCAGGTCGTGGAGAGCGGAGAAGCAGCGCTCGAGCAACTGAATACAGAACCTAAAGCGTTCGACGTCGTCGTCCTGGACGTCATGCTGCCTGGGAAGGACGGCTTCACCGTAATCTCGGAATTGCGTCAGGCCGGACAATTCATCCCCACGTTGATGCTCACCGCTCGCGGCCGTCCGGAAGACATCCTCCGCGGTTTCGCCGCGGGCGCCGACGACTATCTGACAAAGCCTTTTGAACTTCCGATTTTGATTGCTCGCATTAAGAGCCTCCTTCGCAGGCGGGAGTGGCTGCTTTCGGCTGCCGGGCAGGCCCCCGCTCAGCAGGCACCAAAGGATACGTACACCTTCGGCGACAAATCCGTGAATTTCGATCTCCTGGAGCTTCGCGTCCGTGACCGGGTTTTTCCCCTTACCCTGATGGAAGCCAATCTCCTACGCTATCTGATCTGCCACGAAGGTAAGACGGTATCCCGGAAGACCATGCTGGAGGACGTGTGGAATCTTCAGGAAGATACAGACACCCGGGCGATTGACAACTTTATCGTCCGGTTGCGGCGGTACCTTGAAGACGATCCCACACGCCCCCGGCACTTAATCACAGTTCGAGGCGTCGGCTACCGGTTCGTGGCACACCCCAAGACAAACAACTGACGTCCGGCAACAGGGGCGCCAGTCAGGAAGCCAGCCGCTTCGCCGTGAATTCCTGCACCCGGCCCTGGCCGCCTTCACGTTGCCGCTTGAATTGAATTTGATCGCCGCTGACCTTGCCCGTATACAAAAACTTGAGCGTATTTCCGTTGAACTCGATCGTTTGGGTGAAGGAAATCGTGTCGCCATCGATCTTGCCATCCGAGATCGGGGTTTCGCCGCGCGGCGTCGCGACCGTTCCCGTCAAGGTGCTTCCTTCCGCCCGCAAAGTGATGGTCAGAGTCTGGGTTTGGCCTCCCCTTCCCTGAGTTTCGCCTACCCACTTCCCATTTACGTCTGCGCCGAAAGCGATCGCTGCCACGCCTAGCAGCAGGACAGCGGTGAGAAGTTGTCTACGAACTGTGTTCATCATGCGTGGGAAGACGATTGCTCCCGCACCTTCCGTTACGCAGCGAGCCGGCGGTGTAGGATCGTTAACGTCCGCTACAGCTTCTCAAATGGAACGTTAAGGATCGGATATTGCCGCCAATCCCGGTAATCGAAATGCCACCATTCATACTCGTAGACCGTAAACCCTTGATCTTCCATGGCTTGGCGGAGTAAGTCCCGATGCCAGCGCTGAAGGGATGTACCGCCGGGATACTCCGGGTACGAGCGTTCAGACATTTCGTCATACCCGCCCGGCATCTCCACCGGACGGCCAGTCTTCAAGTCGTAAAGGGTAAGATCGACGGCGCAACCGCGGTTGTGGCGTGAACCTTGATCCGGATTCGCAACGAAGATGCGCAGCGGTTCGGGAGTCGCCTCCCAGAACATCTTTGTCACCGACCACGGACGATAACCATCGAAGACCATCAATCCATAACCCTTCGATTTCAACCACTGATGAGCGCGCACAAGGGCTTCGGCAGCCGGCCGCTGCAGGAAGGCTCTCGCCTGCGTGTAGAGGGCCGCACCCAGGAAATTGTTGGCCGAGGCATACCGGATATCCAGCTTGATGCCAGGGTCGAGCCGCGTTAGCTCGACGAGCTCCGGCTGGCGGAATTGGCCCTTCTCAACAGGCGGCTGCAAGCCGGCCACCTCCAGGCGCAACTCGTCGACAGGCCTTTTCGGCGTGATTCGAAACGTTGCGCCGGGCTGCGCCGGCGCAGGCCGTTTCGGAAACAGCACTCCCCCAACGCGCACGCCTTCCGGCGTGAAGGTCACCGGTTCGCTGTCGTACAGACCTCCCTTCGGATATCGGAACCGGTTCGGTCCCAACTCTTCGAGCGGGTATTCAAAGAACCATTCAATGAGCGTCGTCAGCTTACCGGCCTTTTCGTAGACATATAGGATGTTAAAGTCCCATCCGTACTCTCCGATCAGATTCGACCACCGTTCGGGCGCCGGCTGCGGCTTTTGGGCGGCCAGCAAAATCCGCAACGCTTCGTTTGCAATCCGCCTCGTCGAATCATTCGTCGCGTCCTTCGTGGCCACGACGGCAACCCCAAGCTTTTCGTCCGGCAGGCCGGCTAGCTCGGTAGCAAAACCGTAAATTGCCCCGCCGTGCCCGATGCGCCGCCGGCCCTCAAATGATCCGATGGCAAACCCGATTCCGAAGCCGGTCTTCTGGCCGGCTGGAGCAAACTGTGGTGTCCACATCTGCTCGAGCGTCGCGGGCTGCACCAGACTCTTCGGTTGGAAGAGGGCAATCAGGAAGCGGCCAAGGTCATTGACGGTGGAGTACATGCTTCCGGCGGGCGCCATGCCGAGTTCGAACGTCGGAGCAGGAAACGGCGGACGGTGGCGGGCCCACATCTCCGCCTTCGCCAGCCGCGACACGAGAGCAGGCTCCGGTTCAAAGGCGCTATCCCGAAGTCCGATCGGAGTAATGACCGCCCTCTTCAGATACCTGGCGAAAGGCTCCTTCGCAACGCGCTCTACGACGTAGCCGACGACCGCGATGCCGGCATTCGAATATTTCGTCTGAGTGCCCGGTTCATAGATCAGTTCCGTTTCATTCAGACTGAGAACGGTCTCGGCCAAGGAGGGCGTTTTGGCATCGAAATAATGACCAACCGGAGGTTCCCTCACGAGTCCCGCCCGGTGCGACATCAGATGCCGCAGCGTGATGGGCCTTCCGAACGGATTCTTTGGCCGGAATTCGGGAATATAGCGCTGCACCGGCGCGTCGAGTTCGAGCTCGCCCCGCTCCACCATCTGCATGACGGCGAGGTCGGTGAAGAGCTTCGATACGGAGCCGATGCGATGGACCGTGTCCGCTGTCGCGGGGATCTTTTTCTCGGGGTCGGCAAAACCAAAGCCCTTGGACCAGATAATCTGCTCGCCTTCCACCAGGGAGATCGAGACAGCGGGCAGTTGGTGTTCCCGCATTTCGCGTTGAATATAATCCTCGAGCGCCCTGGTGTTCTGGCCCGATGCAGCCGCAGCGAGTCCGGCTGCCAGAAGAACGATTCGGCCAAGCCTCATTGCTTTGCCACCCCCATCAACCCATATGATGCCTGAAAAATTCGGCGTACAATTTGAACTCCGGCGCGTGCTGTTTCCCGCCGATCCACCAGAACTGGAAGGAAAGCGATGCCTCTCCGGATTGCCGGTCTGTTCACTCTGTTCCTCCACCTTGCTGTAGCGCAGGATTTTGACCTCATCATCACCAACGGCAGCATCGTCGACGGGACGGGCAACCCCTGGTATCGATCCGATATCGGGATCCGTGCCGGGCGAATCGCAGAGATCGGAACGCTCGCCTCCCGGAGCGCTCAACGCAGGATCGACGCGGCAGGGCTGATCGTATCGCCGGGCTTTATCGACATGATGGGCGCCACGAGCATTCCCCTTCTCGAGAACCGTGGGACCGCCGAAAGCAAGCTGCGGCAGGGCATCACGACGATGCTGGCGGGCGAAGGCAGCTCCGTAGCGCCGCAGAACGAGCGAACCTGGCCCAAAGCCTTGGGACGCATTCGATGGCGCACCTTTGGCGAGTACTTCGCGCTGCTCGAGCAGCGCGGCGTCCCGCTGAATGTCGTGCATAACGTTGGAGCTGCCCAGATCCGCCGCTACGTTCTCGGCGACGAGGACCGCCAACCGAACGCGGCCGAGATGGAGCAGATGAAGGCGCTCGTTGCCCAGGCGATGCGCGACGGAGCAGTGGGCCTGTCGACCGCCCTCATCTACCCGCCTGGAACGTACGCGACCACACGAGAGCTGGTGGAACTGGCGAAAGTTGCCGGCCAGTATGGCGGGATTTATCTCACCCACATGCGGAATGAGAGCAACCGGTTGATTGAGGCGATTGACGAATCGATCACCATCGGCGAGCAGGCCGGCGTTCCTGTTCACATCTTTCATTTGAAGGCTGCCGGCGAGGAGAACTGGCCGCTAATTGAAAAAGCAATCGATCGGATACAAAGCGCCCGAACCAGGGGGTTGGACGTCACTGCCGACATCTACCCGTACATCCGCAACGGAATCGGGCTGGGCAGCTTTCTGCATCCGCGGCACTACGCCAAAGGCAGCGCTCAATTTCTGAAAACTCTGAACGATCCCGCCGTTCGCGCCTCGCTGCGCAAGGAGGTCGAAGAGACGTCAGACTGGGAGAACTGGTATCGCCACGTCGGACGCAATTGGGACAACGTGCTGGTGGCGCAGACTGCGGAGAAGAGGTTTGAGGGCAAATCGATCGCGGAAATTGCAAAGCTCCGCGGCGTGGACGAATGGACCGCTTTCTTCGATCTCGTCGTGGCAGGCGCGAGCGTGAACCCGAAATCCATGAATGAAGAACAGAAGCACGCCGCTCTCCGCGCCGAATGGGTAAGCCTTTGTACCGATGCCGAGCCGCTGGATATACGCACGGCAACCGGCGCTCACCCGCGCGCCTTCGGTTCCTTTCCGCGAGTGCTGGCGAAGTACGTGCGCGAGGATAAGGCGATCACGCTCGAAGCTGCCATTCGCAAGATGTCCTCGCTCCCGGCAAACCGTCTACGGCTCCATGACCGGGGGCGGATTGCACCAGGTATGGCGGCGGATCTGGTGCTGTTCGACCCCGACGCAGTGCAGGATACTGCTCGCTTCACGCAGCCGCTCTCGTTCCCTCGCGGACTACCGTACGTCATCGTTAATGGCGTCGTCGCGATCGACAACGGACGGTTCACGCCTGAGAATGGCGGGAAGGTCCTGCGCTTGAGCAAGCCGTAGCGTCACGGCTCCTTCTTCAGTTCCACCCATTGCGTTAAGGCGTTTCCCACTCGCTTCCCCGGAAGGCTGATCGCCGAGGCAGCGCCGTTGAGGATGTCGCCTCGCAGTTTGAGCGAGAGAGACAGCACGTAGGGACGGCGGTTGGCGTCCTCGGTACCAATGTCGCCGTTCATGCGTCCTGTCAGATAGCCGTCCTCAAACTGCACCGAGTTCAGCAATGTCTTTAGCTGATCCGCCAATTGTGCGTGAATGTCTCCAGACTCAAGGATTCGTAACGTAAAGGGCAGCTCTTCCTTGTAGGTGTGCAGCGCGCCCTTCCAGGTCCCGACGAGTTCCGGAGGAGGTGAAAAAGACTCCAACTTCGGACTGCTCCCACGAGCCGGAAGCTTCAAGCGCGGCAGCATGAGCTGCAGGATCTCGTCCGCGATCCGGTGCGGCAGCGACGTAGAGGCATTGCAAAGAACAACGATTCCCAGGCGTTCTGAAGTAACAAGGCGCATTGTCGTTGCGACACCGCCCATACCGCCCGTATGGGATACGATGCGGCCTCCGCCCGGCAAATCCTCGATCGCAAAACCGATGCCATACCCCGAATTCTTACCCGTTTTCACAGTAAACTCATGCATGGCATCGATCATTTCATCGCTGAGAATCGCCTTCTGCTCCGGCAGGTGCGCCTTGAGATGGAACAAGGCAAAGAGAGCGAGATCATGAGCGCTCGAATAGATTGCAGACCCGCCGGGATGGTCGAAGTCATAGAAAGGGATCGGCAAGCCATCGACTCCATAACGCTCAGCGGCGTAAGGCTCCAGCCCGGGATCGATACCCACCGATGTTCGTGTCATCCCCAGAGGCTGGAACACTTCGACGCGCAAATATTCCTCAAACGAGCGGCCTGAGAGCCGGGAGATGATGTAGTCGAGGATGCCGTAGCCCAGGTTTGAGTACTGATACTTCTCTCCGGGAATGGTCACAAGATTCCCGTACCGAGAGATGGTTTCCTCCATGGGCGGTCTGCGGTACGGCTCATCCGAATAGAAAAACTGGTAGTGGAGAGGCAGTCCGGAGGAGTGGTTGGCCACACGGCGGACCGTAGCATCGGCGGCGTCACCCACTCGGGCCCGCAGCTTCGCGCGGCCTAAGTAGTCGTTGACAGGCCGGTCGAGATCCAGCTTGCCGTTCTTGACGAGCAGCATCAGGCCGGTCGCTGTAATGGGTTTCGAAATCGAGGCGAGTGAATACATGGTGTGAGGTGTCGCGGCGACCCGCTTCTCGCGGTTTGCCCAGCCGAAACCCTCTTCCCACACAATCTTTCCATCCTTGACGACAGCAACTGCCAGGGAGGGCACGGCCTGATCCACCAGTTGCTTTCGAATGGAGGCCCGGATCGGGTCGAAGGAGTCAGCCGCGCAAACCGGGGCGAGGAGTGTGGCAAGGAGAGCGATAACAGCGATTTTCTTCACTGTCTTTCCTTTCCGAGTGACCGGAGCACTCAAACGGGACTTTCCAATATGATCCACGGGCGGATGGCGCTCCGCCACATTCGCCTGACCACCACTCGAGCGTCTATCCTGGAGGAATGGGCTTTCTGGATGAACTCGAAAACAACTTGAAGGCGTTAGAATCGCGCGATGAGAGAGATCCGGAGAAGCAGCGGCGCGAGCAGGATGCGCGCGAAGCCGCGCGCCTGGAAGCGCTGAAACGAATCCCGTACATCGACGCTCTGAAGAAGGGCCCTTTCACCGAGCAGTTGCTTACCTCATGCCGGAAGATTGGACACGGCATGCGCACCTTGGTGCAATTCACGTGGCTTGATTCGACCCTCCGCCTGGACGCCAAGGAGAAGCGGCTCGAATTACGCCCCACCGCCGATGGAGTCCAGGCCGTATACTTCGTCAACGGCGTCGAGCAGCGGAACGAGATGCTCGATCTCAATAGCGACGCTGAAGCGTTCGCGCGCCGCTGGCTCGAAGGAACCGCACGGTAACAACTCCAGTCCGGCACGCCGTCAGGCAATTCGGGCTGCTTTACAATCTACGCATGGACTCATTCTCCCGAAGGCAATTCCTCGGCGCTGCCGGGGTCGTTGCGGCAACTGCGCGTTCCTACTCCCAAGTCCTTGGATCCAATGATCGGATTCGGATTGGCGTTATCGGATGCGGTGGTATGGCTGGCGTGCATATGCGAATGCTGGTCAAGAACCGCGAAACAGATAATATCGAGATCATCGCCGTCTGCGACGTTTACGATAAGAGGGCTCAGCAGGCTGCGGAGCTGACTGGCGGGAAGATTTACAAGGATTACCGCACGCTTCTTGAAAACAAGGACATCGATTACGTCTTGATTGCAACTCCCGAGCACTGGCACTACCAGATGGCAGTCGATGCGCTTGACGCCGGCAAGCACGTCTACGTCGAGAAGCCGATGACACAGCACTCCGAGCAGGCGAAAAAGCTTGCCGCAAAGGTGCGCGACGGGCAGCTGAAGCTTCAGGTCGGCGTCCAGGGAATGTCCGACGACTCCTACGAGAAAGCCTACGAGTACGTGAAAGACGGCACGCTCGGGAAGGTGGTCCTGGCACAGATCGACTACTCGCGGAACCACAAGGACGACTACTGGGCCTATCCGATCGACCCGGATGCCCGCCCCGGCGAGAATCTCGATTGGAAAGCCTGGCTTGGTTCGGCGCCAAAGCGCCCGTTTGACCCCAACAGGTACTTCCGCTGGCGCTGGTTCTGGGACTACTCAGGCGGGATCGCCAGCGATTTGTTCGTGCATCGCGTCACGCGAATCATCAAGGCCCTGAACCTGACTTTCCCCGAAAAGGGCGTGGCAACGGGTGGCAAGTTCCAGTTTACGGAGAGCGCCGCCGAAGTGCCCGACACCTTCAATGTCCTGCTCGATTACCCAGGCGGACCCACCGTTCAACTGATTTCCTCGATGGCGAACGACACGCCCGTCGACCATCTGCTTCGCGGTCACAAAGCCACGCTGCAGTTCACGCGCACCGGTTTCGTCATCCGGCCACAACAGCTCTTTGCGGACAGCGTGAAGGAAGTGGAATTCAAGAAGACGGGCGCGGAATCGGTAGAGCTGCACCACCGCAACCTTCAAAACGCGATTCGGCGGAACGAACCGCTGAAGTGCGACGCCACCCTGGGCTACTACGGAGTCGTCGCCGCCGAGATGGGCGTGCTCAGCTATAGAAAGCGCGCCTACATGCTCTGGGACCAGAAGAAAGAGCGCATCGTACGCGCCTGACAGCATTCTGGAATCGGATCGCGCCGGGCAGCCCGCGCCCGGCGCCCTTCAGATTGCCCGCACGACAGCTTCAACCGGTCCCGATCCGACCGGGATCATGGTCAACAAGGGAGCGAACCGCCTCCTGTTTGGCGTGATCGCGCCGACACGAATCACCGCCATATCCCCCGATTCGTGATTCAGCACCAGGGCGTATTCGCTGTTCGGAGTGATTGCAATAAAAGAAGGCTGCGCGCCCACCGCCGTAACCGCCACCACCCGCTGGGTTTCGATGTCGATAATCGTCACATCTCCGGACCGCGGATTCGCGACAAACAGATACGCTGGAGCCGCCGAAGTGGCCATAGCGCCTGGAGCGCGGCCGGCCAGGCGCGTTTGCGCGACCTCTGTCCGGTATGGGTAGACGATGACGACGGCGTCCATGCCTTCCCCGGTGAGGAAGAGCTGTCCGCCGTCCCGGCTGAAGCAGAAGTTTTCCGGCCGAAGCGCCAGCAGGAGCTGTGTGACTGTCTGGCCTGTCTTCGTATCCAGTATGCACAGCCGCCGCTCCGCCGGGTTCGCAGCAAGGATATGCCGGCCGTCGGAACGGAACCGGATCCGGCCGGCGTCCTCCCCGATGTGGGAGATACTCCTCACTTTCCGTTCCGCCAAGTCGACGATTCCCGCCCGGCCGCTTGCGCCGAAACTCACCGCCGCGACGGGTTCCCAGGGAGAGACGTCGAAGGCCACGGGAGTCTCGGGCAGCCGGATTTCCGCTTCGCGCCGAAAGGAATCGAGCGACACCCGGATCAGGCGCGGATTCCTCGCCGTCAAGCCCCAGATCGCAGATTCTCCACTGGATGGCTCGAGCGCAAGGTGCGCCGCCAGAATTTCATCGTGCACAGCGACCGTCCGGCGCACCGTGAGCGTGTCCGCATCAATCTCATGAATCGAGCCGGTAGAGGGCGTCAGGGTGAATACCGAACGAAGAGACGGGTGAGTGAGAATCTGCGACGGCTCCGCAGGCAGGGGGATATGTTTGACTACGGCCAGCGCTCCGAGATCGACGACGGCAACCGCGCGCCCGCGCTTGTTCGCCACGAAAGCGTAAGCGGAGAAGCTGCGCTGTTTCCGGCAGCTGAGGACGGGGACCGCGGCTGCGGCGAGAAGGCTCCGACGGGAAATGCTCACGGCAACAACTCTATGATGTCATAGCTGCCCAGCTTATTGATAACAAATCGTTAATCCCGTCGGATTCTTTGCTGCTCTCAGAGCGACTGTGGTACGCTTTGAAGGGGTTGCTGCACTCCCATGCGTCCCAGTTAAGAGGGTCCTCCTCCGATGTTTTCGGAAACAAGGCCTAACTCTGCACCCTCACTAGTGACAGGAGTTGTTAGTAGTCGGCGATGAACCTTCGGTCTCTTTTTAGCTTATTTTCCTCAGACTTGGCTATTGACCTTGGCACAGCCAATACCTTGGTATTCGCCAAAGGTAAGGGTATCGTCGTAAATGAACCGTCCATTGTCGCCATTAATAAGAACACTGGCGAGGTGGAAGCGGTCGGCAAAGAGGCCAAGGAGATGCTGGGACGTACTCCGGGGAATATCGTTGCCATCCGTCCGATGAAAGACGGCGTGATCGCCGATTTCAAGGTGACGGAGCGCATGCTCAACTATTTTATTCAGAAGGCCCACGGCCGCAAGATGCTGGTGCATCCGCGGATTGTGATTGGCGTCCCCAGTGAAATTACCCAGGTAGAAAAACGGGCCGTAATCGACTCCGCCTATCGTGCAAAGGCGAGCGAAGTCCACCTGGTGGAGCAGGCGATGGTGGCGGCGATTGGGGCCGGTCTTCCGATCACCGAGCCATCGGGGAATATGATCGTCGACATCGGCGGAGGAACGACAGACGTCGCCGTCATCTCCCTTTCCGGCATCGTCTATTCGCGATCTGTGCGTGTCGCAGGCAACGAAATGGACGATGCGATGATGCAGTACCTCAAGCGGAAGTACAACCTGCTGATTGGAGAACGCACAGCAGAACAGATCAAGATTCAGTTGGGATCGGCTTACCCGCTGGATAAGCCGATGACGATGGAGATTAAGGGCCGGAACCTGATCGAGGGTGTGCCGAAGACGATCACAATCGATGACAAGGAAATCCGGGAGGCGCTTTCGGAATGTGTAGCCACGATCGTAAACGCCATCCGGGTTGCACTCGAGCGTACCCCGCCCGAACTGAGCGCCGACATCAGCGACCGCGGCATCGTCTTAACCGGTGGCGGAGCGCTGCTGAAGAATCTGGACAAGCGCATCCGCGAAGAAACGGGTCTCCCGGTCTCAATTGCAGAGGACCCGCTGGCTTCCGTTGTACTGGGAACCGGAAAGATGCTTACCGATTTCAAGCTGCTCCGGAAGGTGGCCCTGGAATAAGGATTCGACTGCAGGCCGCACGAGGCGCGGCCGATACGTTCTGGGGCTTCGGATGGAAATCCTTCTCAGCCGTTTTCGAAATCTGACTGTTTTACTGATCCTGGTCGTCGCGCAGCTGGTCCTGCTCGCATACCAGGTGAAGACCGCCGACGATCTGCCCCTGATTCGCGTCTGGGCAGTGACCGCTCTGACACCTGTTGCGAGCGCGCTCGAGGCGGTCCGCGAGACGACAGTTGGTTTTTTCCGGGATTATTTCCTTCTGAAACAGGCCCAGGAAGAGAACCGTCGCCTGAAAGCCGAGATTGGACAGCTTAAGCTGAGCAATCATTATTTGAAGGCCGAACTGGAAACGATTGAGCGTACGCAGTCGTTGGCCGAATTCCGTTCCCGCACGCCCTCCAAGACCCTGCCTGCCCGAGTCATCATGTCCGGGACCGGCACCGACTCCAAAGTTGTTTTTCTCGACCGCGGCTCCGGCAGCGGAGTCAAGAAAGGGATGGCTGTCATCACCCCGGACGGTATTGTCGGCCGGGTCATCAATTCCTATCCCACTGCGTCGCAAGTTCTTCTGGTCACCGATCCGAGCTTTGCCGCCGGCGTCGTTTCGCAAAAGGGCAGGGTCCGGGGGACCCTGAAGGGCGGCCCGGGACGGAACACCTGCATTGTCGATCATGTCCAAAACGAGGAGAAGGTAGAGGTCGGCGAGTGGTTCTACACGTCGGGGGACGACCGTGTCTTTCCGAAGGGTCTCCCGGCGGGGCAGGTGCGCTCAGTCCGGGAAGGCAAGACCCTGAAGGAGATTGTCGTAGCACCGAGCGGCCTCCAGAGCAGTCTCGAAGAGGTTTTGATTGTGCTGGAGGGCGTCCACCAGGCGATCCCGCAAGCCCCCGCGCCGTCGGAGGGCGAAATCTACCTTCTTCCGCCCCCCCCTCCTGAGGGAGGAGAATCGGATGGCTCCGGTCAGCCGGGCGAAAACGGATCCCCGCTCAGAACGGACGCGGACGAACTGTTGCAGCGGTACCAAAGAATTGGAGAGGCACAAGGGCATGTTTATGGAAAGCACGGGACTCGCCCGCCCGAGTTCAACGTACGGCCGCCCGCTCAGACGGCGCCGGTCCCGCCGCAGGGTTCCGGCCCGCAGACGGCCGCACCGCCTCGGACCGGATCAAACCTTTCCGCACCCCCCGGCACTCCCGCCACTGACGGCCGTACCGGAACGTCAACGCAGCCGGCTCCAGTGCGGCGCCCCGCGCCCCCGCTGACGCCCTCGCCTGCCGAACGAAAACCGGAGGCATCTCCTCGACCTCGATGACTGAGTTTGGTGAAAGGCTTCTTATCGATGTGCCAAGAAAGAGCCGCTCTTCCCGCTTCCGGCCAGCTGTCCTGATCCTGATCCCGCTCGGTTCGATCCTGTTTCAGGTCTACGTTCCCAACTTTGTCGAGTCCCTCTCTTACCTCGAGCTGCCGCTTCTGGTGACTGTCTACTTTTCGCTTATGAGAAGGCGGCCGGTCAGCGGAAGCTTCATTGGAGCGGGCATCGGTCTCGTCCAGGACGCCTTATCCCATCAACCGCTTGGGATGTTCGGCATCGTCAAGACTCTGGTTGGATACTTCGCCGCCTCCGTCAGTCTGCGATTTGATGTCGATAATCTTGCGCTGCGCTTCTTTCTCAGCTTTTTCTTTTTTGTCTTCCATCAGCTTTTCTACTGGGTGATGGTCCGGGCGCTGCTTGCTCAGGCGATGGGCTTCGACTTTGCACAGACTTTGCTGTTCGGCCTCCTCAACGCCATCGTCGCCCTGCCGCTGTTTGCCGTTTTAGATAAACTGAAGGAGACGGGTTAATACCCGCGGCTCCCGTGAAGTTGTTTCCGCTAAAGGTTTCGACTCCCTCTTCCCCAATCGATTCACTGCGGGACGACACGAAGTTCGCCTCGACGAAAATCGCCATCTTTCAATACCTTACTGTGGGCGTCTTCCTGTTCCTGATTACGGGCTTCTGGGAGTTGCAGGTCCAGAACGAGGACGTTTACAACCAGCGGGCGGAAAGAAACCGGATCAAGGCCGTCCCGATTCTCGCACCTCGCGGCAAGATTCTCGATCGCGAAGGTCGCATCATTGTTGACAACCAGCCAACATTCAGTCTGATCCTTTCGCGCGAGAATCTGCGTGAGGAGCACCTGAAGCCGATCGCGGAGGGGCTCAACCTGGACTATGCCGAGCTCGTCGACCGGTTAAAGCGCTTTCGGAACCGCCCCCGCTATGAACCGATCGTCATCAAGGAGCAATTGACACCCGCGGACCTCGCCTTTGTGGAAGCGCATCGAGACAGCGAGACGTTCCCCGAAATGGAACTGATCGTGGCGCAGCGCAGGCTCTACCCGAAGAATGGTTTCGCAGCGCATCTGATTGGCTATGTCGGAGAAGTGAGCGAGGCGGAGCTGAACACGACGGAATTCGTCCGCTTCAACCCGGGAGATATCATCGGGAAAACCGGCATCGAGCGCCAATACAACGACGTGCTGATGGGCATCGACGGGCAGCGCCAGGTTGTGGTCGACAACAGGGGCATGCAGCGTGAAGTCCTTGCGATCAAAGATGCAGTGCCCGGGAAGAATCTGCAGTTGACCATCGATCTCGATTTGCAGGCGGTTGCGGAGCTCGCGATGGAGGGCAAGCGGGGCGGTGTCATCGCGCTCGATCCCCGGAATGGGGAAGTGCTTGCGATGGTGAGCAGGCCGACTTTCGATCCCAATCGGTTCGCCGGGCGCATTCGGTCGGAAGATTGGCGGGAGATCATGGAGAACCCGGAGCGCCCGCTGCTCAACCGGACGATCCAGGCTCAGTTTGCGCCGGGGTCCACTTTCAAACCCATTATGGCTCTCGCCGGCCTTGAATCCGGGATTCTCGACGACAGCTTCACTGCCAGCTGCTCCGGCGGCGCGACCTTCTACGGGCGCTACTTCAAGTGTCACAAGAAATCGGGACACGGCCGGGTGGATTTGCACCGAGCGCTCGTCCAGTCGTGCGACGTCTTCTTCTACACGCTGGGGAACAGACTGGGAATCGACACGATCGCACGCTATTCAGAGATGGTTGGCCTCGGGAAGAAGACCGGCATTGATCTGCCGCATGAGGCCGAGGGGCTGGTCCCTTCAAGTCAGTGGAAGCTCCGGACGTTCCGGGAAAAGTGGTTCGCGGGCGAGACGATTTCCGTGTCTATCGGCCAGGGTGCACTCACGGTGACGCCCCTTCAGCTCGCCTACGCAATCGGAGGGATTGCGACGGGAGGCGTTTGGATCAGACCCCATCTGGTAAAGGATCGCGGGCCGTCGGCGCCAGCGCGGCGAGTGGATATCAATTTGGAAAGCGCTGCGAAAATCGTGAACGGATTGTGGGGCGTCGTGAATGAAGGCGGAACAGCTGCCGCCTCGCGGCTGCCGGGCATCGACTTCAGCGGGAAGACGGGAACTGCTCAGCTGGCCTCCAATACCGTCCTCAAAGGAAGCAAACTGGGACAGACGATGAAAGATAACGCCTGGTTTGTCGGTTTTGCTCCGCGTGAGCCCGAAATTGTTGTTGTCGCCTTGTATGAAGGGGGCGAGCACGGCAGCTGGGCAGCTCCGATCGTACGCGACATTATCAAGGCCTATTTTGATAAGAAGGCACGAAAGGCGGAAGGAAAGCAGTTGCTGGCGACAACTGCCATAAATCGGTAGCATGGCGACGTACCGTTCCATTCGAGATTTGGATTGGTCCCTCATCGTAGTCGCCCTGGCTATCTCGGCGCTAGGAATCCTGCAGATTTATAGCGCCACTCTGGACACTGTCTGGCAGGATGCATGGTGGAAGCAGATCCTGTATGTCGGAGCGGGCGTCGTGCTCATGTGGTTGATCAGCAAGATGGACTATTACACGCTGATGGACCACGTGCCGATCATGTACGGGATCTCGCTGGCCCTGCTGCTTGTGACGTTTGCGGTCGGCACAACGGTTTTCGGTTCACGCCGGTGGATCCCGCTGTTTGCCGGCTTCCGGCTCCAGGTGTCCGAGTTCATTAAGGTGGTGATAGTATTACTGGTAGCCCGGTACTTAACGGAGCTGAAGACGGACCGCCTGGAACTCCGCGACTTGCTGAAGTTGTGTGGGTTGGTCGGGTTGCCGATGCTTCTCGTTATGAAGCAGCCGGACTTGGGAACCTCGCTGACTTACACCCCGATTCTGGTCGTCGGCGTCTTCCTTGCCGGGTTGCAGTGGAAGCATGCGGTGGCAATCCTGGTCCTGTTCGCCTTGGTAATGCCCGTTGGATGGCATTTCCTCAAGGATTACCAAAAGGCTCGCCTGATCTCGTTCATGAACCCAGACCAGGATCCGAGAGGCTCCGGGTATCAGGTGATCCAGTCCCGAATCGCTGTCGGAGCGGGCGGGATGTGGGGTAAAGGCGTGACACGCGGCACGCAAACGCAGCTTCGGTTCCTGCCGGTGCCGCACACTGATTTTATCTTCTCCGCATTCGGAGAAGAGCACGGGTTTGTCGGCGTGATCGTAGCTTTGGGCCTGTACTTTCTGTTGATTATGCAGATCGTGCAAAATGCCCAAATGGCTTCGGATCGAGCCGGTGTATATATCTGTATGGGCGTTGCCGCGCTCCTGTTGTTTCACATGTTCGTGAATGTCGGCATGGTGGTCGGGCGAATGCCCGTAACCGGCATTCCGCTACCCCTGATGAGCGCTGGCGGCTCGAATACGATTACGTTTTTTCTGATGCTGGGACTGGTAAACAGTGTCCGGCTTCGTCGTTTTGTGAATTGAGCGGCAGATCGTGATTTCGTCAGGATTCGAGAGGTAGAGGGGCAAGGTTTTTGTGAGCGGCGTTAGGGCAGGCATTTGTCGGTCGATGCGGGAGCGGCATTGGCCCCGGATCCCGGCGGCCTGCTGTTGGCCGGCACACGAGACGTTCTCTAGAGTTAGACTCCGTCTTGAGTGGCAGGCCTGAAGGTTTTTTCAAGGGGCTGCCAGCCGTAGCGCGCAGCCCCAGCAGCCAAAACGCAGCTAAGAACTCCCCGCCAGACTCGTTCCGAGTCGGTTTCCCGTTTCTCCGCTTCTTTTTGGGAGATTTTTCATGGGAAAAGAGTTAGTCATTTCCGCAAACCGTCACGAAACCAAGGTGGCGGTGCTGGAGGACGATCAGCTAGTAGAGATTTATTTTCAGCGAGCGAATGAGTACTCCCTGGCCGGCAGTATTCATAAAGGCCGAGTGACGCGAGTGCTGCCCGGGATGCAGTCCGCCTTCGTCGACCTCGGATTAGAGCGTGACACATTCCTTTATGTGTCCGACTTTTTCGAGGAGCACGACGAATACGACCAGTTGACCGCTGTCGAAATCCGCGGCAAACAGACGGACGAGCGAACCAAGGCTACAGCCGAGCGACCGGAGCGCGAGAATGCATTCGCCGGTCAGCCCGGCCCTACTCCGGAAAGGCTCGCTGCCGCGCAAACTGTAGCTTACGCTACAGCCGAGAAAGCAGCGCCAACCGCCGCTCCTTCGACGCCTGCTCAGGGTGCGGAGAAGGCTGAAGAAGGAGAGGGACGAGAACGCCGCGGCCGCCGGTCGCGACGGAGACGCGGCAGAAGCCGGGGCTTCCCGGAGTCGAAGTATGCAGCTGGTCCGGAGCAGGCCGAGGGCGATGCGGAAACCGGGGCTGAAGAGGCCGCGGTAGAAGAGGATTTCCTGGTATTGCCTGGGGAATCTCTTGCCAAGTACCGTCGTGCGGAGCCGCAGGAAGCCAAGCCGCAGGAAGCTGAACCACAGGGATCCGAGCCACAGGAAGCGGGGCCGCAGGAGGCGGTAGAGGCCGGCGAAACGACGGAATCGGCCGCCGCGGCTGCGCCTGAATCGACCGGTGAGGTTATCACCGAGGACCTGGAAGCCGAGTCCGTCCAGGCGGCGGCCGAGGAAATCGAAACCAGCGAGCCGGTTACCGACCGCACCGAAGAGGAGGAAGAGGACCGGCTGGTGACCGAGGTGCTGAACCGGGTCGAAGGAGAGGCTGAGGCGGCCGGGCCGTCCGAACCGGAAGAGAGCCCGTCGGCCGAAGCCGTCGAAGCCACCGGCGTCGTCGAGGAGAAGCAGAGCCGCGTGGTGGAGCTGCTGCTGGCCACGATCAAACCGTGGGAGCTGCTCGCCGGCAAGATCATCGGGCTGGGCGCGGTCGGGCTGCTCAACCTGGTGGTGCTCGGCGGGATCGCGGCGATCGCCGGGATCTCGTTCGGCCTGCTCACGCTGCCCGGCGCCGCGCTGGGCATGTTCGCGATGGTGCTCGTCTGGTACCTGCTCGGGTTCTTCCTGTTCGCCTCGCTCTACGCCGCGATCGGGTCCACGGTGTCCCGTCAGGAGGAGCTCAACTCGGTGGTCGCACCGATGATCTTCCTGCTGCTCATCCCGTTCATCCTCACCGTGAACCTGCTGCCAGGCGACCCGCGCAACCCGCTGGCGACGGTGCTGTCCTACATCCCGTTCTTCTCCCAGACCGTGATGCCGGCCCGCTACGCGCTCGGCACCGCGGAGCTGTGGGAAGTGGGGATCGCCGCGCTGCTGGCACTGGTGGCGATCGTCGTGGTGGTGCGGCTGGCCGGGCGGGTGTACCGCAACTCGGTGCTGCGGACCGGGGCGCGGGTGTCGCTGCGGGAGGCGCTGGGCCGGGCGGCCTAGCCGGCCCGCTCGAGGACGACGAGCGGGATCTCCCGCTCCCCCGCCTTCTGCTGGTGGTCGGGCAGGAAGGGGTACTGCTCGACCGCCATCGCCCACAGCCGAGCCCGCTCCTCGCCGACAGCGGTGCGGGCCCTGCCCTGGTAGGTCTCGTCCGGCAGCTCGACGGTGACGTGCGGATCGGCCAGCAGGTTGCGGTACCACTGCGGGTGCTGCGCCGCGCCCATGTTCGAGGCGAACACGACCGGGGTGTCG
>CALGAR010000003.1 GCA_937959285.1 uncultured Bryobacterales bacterium | reverse complement strand
CGCGGAAGGGATAGTAACATCCTGTTTCAGTATAGCAGACGATACCGGGTGAACTCAATGAAAAAGATCGCCGGGCGGCGCGTAGGGGCCCACGTGGCTGGTTCCATGCCGTATAGCAGTACTCGGCATGCGGATGGAGCATACGGATCGCTTCGAGGAACATAGCGCATTCGTGCTGCGGGAACGCAAAATCAGGCTTGCCAGGAATGCGTGGGCGCGCGCCTGCGGGTTACGATACGGACAGTGAGGTGCCATGCCATGCGCCGGCTGATCCTCCTTTTGGGCCTTCCGGTTCTGCTGCACGCAGGCTGGACTGAGTTTCGCTCCGGTCCCTTCAACGTTGTCACCGATGCGGGAGACCGTGAGGCGCGGGAAGTGCTTGCCCACCTCGAGCAGTTGCGACATACGGTCGGGACTCTGCTTGGCAAGCCTGACGCCACTTCCGTCTGGCCGATCCGGATCGTTCTTTTTCGGAACAGCAAGGATGCCGCTCGCTACGCCGGACCGCCTCTGGCTTTGGCCAGGGACGAACTTGTAGCTGCCGCTGTGGCCCGACAGCCTCTTCCTCGGGAACTGAACCGGGCAGTGACGCGCTGGATCATCGAATCGGCTGCCGAGGCGCGAATGCCGGACGGCATCGAGCAGGGGCTGGCGGATTTGCTGTCAACCATCGAGGTGCGCGCCACGCGGGTCACGATCGGCGCTCCTCTGCCGCCTGCTGAACGGAACCGTGAATGGGCCCGTTTGCACATGATGGCCACGCTGCCGGATTACAGCGGAAAGGTGAGAGTCCTGCTTTCCAATCTCCAGCGAGGGCTGGATCCGGAGCCCGCCTACAAGAACGCTTTTGAGAAGACGCCGGAGGAAATGGATAAAGAGGTGGACGCATACCTCGCTGCGGGAAATTTTCAGACAGCTCCGTTTTCCGGCCGTCCTCTCGATCCCGAACGTCAATTTCGTCCTCGAAAAGTGGATGACGAGGAAGCCGCGGTTCGCCTCGCAGATCTCCTGCTGGCGGATTCATCCAAGGGCCAGGAAGCTGCGCAAGCCTGCAAAGCGATTTTGAACAGGAACCAGGCCAGCCCGGAGGCTCACGAATGCCTGGGGCTGCTCGCATTGAGAGTAGGCGAGAAGACCACGGCGCGGCAGGAATTGCAGGCATCGCTGAGCGAGGAGAAGCGCAGCGCGCGCGCCCGATTGGAACTGGCTCTGCTTACGGAGGACAGTGCCCGCGCGAAGGAATTGCTCGAAACTGCTGCTAAACTGAACCCCCGCTGGCCGGATCCCTACCGGCTGATGGCGGAGCGGGAACCGAACCCGAACCGTAAGGCGGGACTGCTGAAGCAAGCCGCTTCGCTCGCCCGCCGCGACGCCGCTTTGTGGCGCGCCTACGCGGAGTCCCTTCTTCCTTTGAATCAGTTTGCGGAGGCGGGGAAGGCATGGCTTGCTGCTGAGCGAGCTTCGGTCGATGAGAACGAACGGGCGGCGATTCGTCAGGCGCGGATGGATATTGACGTCAAGCGCCGCGAGCACGAAGAGGCGGAGCGCCGCCGCGCGGCCGAAGAGGAAGCACGCGAGCTTCAGAAGCTCAAGGACGAACTGGAGGCGCGAGTGAGAGCCGCCGAGGCGAAGGCAAATGAAGGGAAGTCCATGCCCAAGGGGGAAATCGTCCAGTGGTGGGACGGCCCGGAGACGTCAAAACTTGAGGGCACGCTCCAGCGCGTCGACTGCCGGGGCGCGCAGGCCAGGCTGACTCTCCAAAATGCGGAAGGCAAGGTTGTTCAACTGCTGATTCCGAAAATGAATCAGGTTGTGGTCATGGGCGGCCCCACCGAGCTCCCTTGCGGTCCGCAGCGTCCTGCCAAGCGGGTCAAGCTGGAGTACGTTCCCAAAAAGCCAATCGGCGAAGTGACGATCATCGAATTCCAGTAGAATGGCGGCTATGAAGTTCGAGCCGTCTCAGGTCAGTGGTCTTCTTCGATGATTGGGATTCCCGCACGGTGGATCGCCGTCATCGTCTTTGTTCTCTCCTCGTCCCTGAACATGCTGGACCGCCAGATCCTGGCTGCCCTTGCTCCTACGATCAAGGGTGAGTTTCAGCTCTCGGACACGGAGTACGGCTTTATCATCACGGCTTTCTCTCTCACGTACGCCGTCGGCGCTCCGCTGGCCGGACTGTTTATTGACCGCGTCGGCTTGAATTTGGGATCGAGCATTACGATTGCGCTGTGGTCTTTCGCCGGGATCGCCACCGGCCTTGCGACAGGTCTCCGGGGGCTTATCGCCTGCCGCGCAGGATTAGGCCTCTCGGAAGCGGGCGGCATACCGGGAGCGGCCAAAGTGACGGCGGTCTATCTGCCCTCGGAGGAGCGGGCGCTCGGCTCGGCGACAAGCCAGATCGGACTCACGATCGGCGCCGTGTCGGCTCCGCTTATCGCGAGCTGGGCGTCGGTGCGCTACGGGTGGCGATCCGCGTTCTTTCTTACTGGCGCTCTCGGCTTCCTCTGGATTCCTCTGTGGCTGCTCACGGCACGCCGGGTTCCTGTGTTCAAGGAGCCTCAGCCTCCTCCGTCCATCCCGGTGCGCGACCTCGTTCGCGACGGCCGTCTTTGGCGTCTGGTCCTCGCCAACATGCTGCTGATGACAATCTACAGCCTGTGGACGAACTGGACCACCATCTACTTTGTCAACGTCTTCCAGATGCCGGAAGCGCAGGCGAACCGGCAGCTTGTCTGGATCCCGAATCTCACGGCAAGTCTTGGCGGGCTTTCGGGCGGGGCGCTGGCGTTGTGGTGGATACGAAGAGGCGTCGACGTGCTCGCGGCGCGGATGCGGGTGATCTTGCTGAGCGCTGTGGCGCTGCTATCGACCGCTGCGATCCCCTTCATGCCTTCGCCGGCTCTGGCGACCGCCCTGATCTGCTTCAGTTATTTTTCCTGCGTTGCCGCGAGCGTGAACATCTACGCGATGCCACTCGACCTGTTTGGCTCCGCGCGTGCCGCTTTCGCCGTGTCCACGCTTACCTCCGCATACGGTCTGATGCAGGCGCTTTTTTCACCCATCGCAGGCGCCATCATCGACCGGCACGGATTTCCGCCAGTGTGTATGTTAGTAGCGATACTGCCTTTGGTCTCATGGGCCACCCTTAGGGGAGCAGCGCGTAAGGCGTGACTTTTCGAAAATCGATCAAGAGCATCCTGTTCCGTATTCTCGGCAAGGATCCGGAGGCCGTCGTGGTCACGTTCCTTTCCGGAAAACCGTCGCGCGCGGCTGCGATGGCAGCGGAGGTACGAAGGCTGATTCCGGACCGCCGCCACCTGACAATTGCAGTCGGGACGGAAGCTCTTAGCCTGGCAGATATCGTGCTTGAACGGGGTTCGACGTGGCGCCTGTACGGCCAGTTGCGCCGCCGCCTACGCCATTACCGTGTGGGCATTGCGCCGGTACTGTTTGACGGCACTCCGAACTTCCGACCGCTCCGTTTGGCCGCGATGCTTTTCGCTCCCCGCCGGATCCTCGCCTACAATGCCCGGCTGGAGCGGCATCATCTCCGCCTCCGCAACTGGATCGCCTCGCTCCTGTTTCTGAGAGGCGTGCCCTTGGATCGCATTTTCCTGCGTCCGTACTGGCTCTTCCCATGGAAGCGGGATCGAAGCAGCGCTCCATCACTGTCGCACGAATTCGAAGGCCGTCCTTTATCGAAAACACGCCCTCGCATCGCGATTCTTACGCCCTACTTGCCGTGGCCGCTCTCACACGGCGGCGCGGTCCGGATGTTCAACCTTCTGCGTGAAGCTGCTCGTGAATACGACATCTTTCTGTTCGCCTTTCACGATCTTCAGCGTCTAGAGGACCTCAGTCCGCTCTGCGAGCTGTGTTGCAAGGTCACCGTCGTGCAGCAGCCTCGATACCGGGAGCCTCGATGGAGCAGCCTTCACCCGCCGGAGGTCAACGAATTCAATTCCCCGGAGATGCGGAGGAAGTGGGAAAAGATCTGCAGGGACTTCGCGATCCCGCTCCGGCAAGTCGAATACACCGCGCTGGCAAGCTACGACGGAGACATCCTCGTCGAGCACGACGTCACCTTCGATTTGTACACGCAGATCCACGAGAAGGAGAGGTCGCTTCGCTCCTGGTGGGATCTGTGGCGCTGGAAGCGCTTCGAATCGGAGGCCGTCAGGAAGTTCCGCAGGGTGGTCGTTATGTCAACAAAGGATGCCGGCTTGCTTGCTACGGGAAATACCGTTGTCATTCCTAACGGAGTGGACCTTGACCGGTTCCAGCCCCAGCCGGAAACTCCCGGGCGGAATCTCCTGTTCGTCGGATCTTTCCGTCATTTCCCGAACATCCTGGCATTCCGATTCTTCACGGAGCAGATACTGCCATCTCTCGCCGAGCGTTTTCCCGACCTGCAATTCACCGTGGTTGCCGGGCCGGACCCTTTGCTCTATTGGGGGGAGCACACGGGGAGCCTTACGCTGCCCGAACTGTCCAACCTGCGCCTGTTGGGGTTCGTGCCGGATGTCCGCCCGCTCTATGCGGAAGCGAATGTTGTTGTGGTGCCGACGACGGTTTCGGCCGGGACCAATCTGAAGGTTCTGGAAGCGATGGCGATGGGGAGAGCAATCGTTTCCACTTCGTCGGGCTGTGCGGGTTTAGGGCTCGAGCATGGCAAAAGCGTCTGGATCGCGGACACGGCACAGGCATTCATCGACGGAGTCGCACAGTTGTTGGAGGACGAAGAGCTCCGGGGCACCATCGCGAACAATGGGCGCCGCAAAGCGGTTGCGGAGTACGATTGGCGTGCGCTTGGCAGACGGCAGAACGACCTGTACGACGAGCTCTTGAATCCCGGCAGAGTGTGGCTTCGAGCGGGTACGCCCGCCGATCTGGAAAGCATCGTACGCATTCAAAAGCAGAGTCCGGAGTCATCCCAGTGGGCAGCAGACCGTTTCCTTGCATATGACTGCACGGTCGCAGTGCGAAACGGCGAAGTGGCGGGTTTTGTGGTTTCCCGTCAAACTGCGCCGGGTGAACGGGAGATTCTGAATCTCGCCGTTGCTCCGGAACATCGCCGCAAAGGCGTAGCCCGGGCGCTGATGCAGAGAGAGCTCGGAGAGCACTCCGGCGACTTCTTTCTCGAGGTGCGGGAATCCAACAAGTCAGCGCAGAATCTGTATCGATCGCTTGGTTTTAGCGAAGTAGGACGCCGCCCTGGCTATTATGATCACCCGCGCGAGGCTGCGGTTGTCATGAGGTTACAGAAGTGATAATGTTTGGGTGACGGCTGGCCTCGGTGACCGGTCGTCCTCACAATGAAAAACAAACAATACCCACCGAGCCTGCTATCCGCATCAACCGACTCGGCGTGGCAACCTTCACCAAGGAGAACCGCCCTATGGATTTAAATACCCACGAAGAGCTGAAGGCGCACTTGATGGCAACCAACCAGGAATTTCGTGAGCTGGCTGCAAAACATTCCGAGTATGAACGGCAGATACAGGCAATCGAGAGTCTGCCGCATGTGACGCCCGAAGACGAGCTCGAAGAACAGCGTCTGAAGAAGCTGAAGCTGCACATCAAGGACCAGATGATGGAAATCATAAACCGCTATCGGACGCAGCAAGTCAGTTGAAGCGTCAAGTGCGCATCTGAAGCAAAAAAACGCCCGTTCCCGGTTCCGCTCCGGAAACGGGCGTTTTTCGTTTTTGAGTCTGAAATTCGGTCCTCCATTGAACTTGCGCCCTTGGCAGGGAATGCTGCATCAAAATATACGAGTACGAGGAGAAAACAAATGCCAACAGCAGCAAAGCTTCAGACAACAAAGAACGATTTGCCCTATGAGGTTCGCCAGAATCTTGTCCAGCGCCTCAACGCCGTCCTGGCCCAAAGCATTGATCTCGCCGCGCAGGCAAAGCAGGCGCACTGGAACGTGAGGGGGCCGAATTTCTTCAGCCTTCACGAACTTTTTGATAAGGCCGCAGGTGAAATTGCGGCGTTTTCCGACGATCTGGCGGAAAGAGTTGTGCAGTTAGGGGGCATCGCGGAGGGGACCATTCAGGCTGTTGGCCGCGCCTCCACTTTGCCTGAGTATCCGCTCGATCTCACCACGGGAAGCGGCCACGTCGAAGCCCTCTCCTCGGCTTTGGCCGCATTTGGACGTACTGTTCGTGAGTCCATCGACTACGCCGCGAAGCTCAATGACGCCGATACCGCCGATCTCTTCACTGAGATCTCGCGCGCAGTCGACAAGCTGCTCTGGTTTTTGGAAGCACATCAGCAGTAACTGTGCCCTCGGGAGCGCGACAACGCTCCCTACTGCTGATGCACCTTCTGCCAGAAGCGTTTTATGACCATACCGAGATCCAGGAATTCATCCAGGTCTGAAGGCTTGTGAAGATACATGGATCGAGGGAGAGTGGCGCCAAGCATTGCATCCCGCGGCGATTGAGATGAGCTAAGGATGACAACGGGAATCTTTTGCAGCGATGGAATCTCGTGAAACAGGCTCAGGACTACGGCGCCATCCACTCGCGGGAGATTCAGGTCAAGCAGAACCAAATCGGGAAGCTCCTTGCCGACGTATTTGCCGCGTTGACGCAGGAAATCTATTGCCACGGCTCCGTCTTCCAGGACCGTCAGCTCATGCGACAGGTCGGAGCGTGCGAGGGCTTCTCTTAGCAGGAAGACATCACCAGCGTTGTCCTCAACAAGGAGGATACGAACCGGGCCTTGCTCTGAATTACGCATTGCGGTGAGTCCTGCAGAGGAGGCTGGGATCACGCCAGTCTCCTGGCCCTTCTTGCTGTATGCAAACCCTTCTCACTAGGTGCTCCATCTCCCTGCAGTGAATCTGGCGGTTTCTGTTTCTACAGACCGGCGGAGGCCCGCTTCACCCTCTCGGAGTGCCCGTTCGGCTCGCCACGTTCAATTGAGATTCCTGCACGTAACGGCCCATTTGAGCCTCACGCCCGCGCAATTGTGCTGCACTGAGATACGATCATCTTTGAAGCAGGGAGGCAAAGATGAGACGATCACTTGCGGTGCTGACGCTGGGATTCTGCCTTGCAGCAGCGGGCAGCGGCCAGACGCATACGAGCGTACCTGAATTCCGCAGTTTGTTCAACGGCAAAGATTTGACCGGCTGGGTCAACGTAAACACAGATAAAGACACATGGTATGTGCGTGATGGCGTGTTGATTTGCCGCGGGAAACCAATCGGCGTCATGCGAAGCGAAAAGCAGTACGAGAACTTCATCCTCCACATCGAGTGGATGCACATCGAACCCGGCGGAAATTCCGGCGTCTTTGTCTGGAGCAGCGCCCGGCCCGACCCGAAGACCCGGCTGCCAGACGGCGTGGAAGTTCAGATGCTCGAACTCGACTGGCCAAAGCTGCACATGAAGGACGGCGTGATGCCACCCCTCGCCTATGTACACGGCGAGCTCTTCGGCGTGGGCGGCGTCAAGACGGTTCCAGACAACCCCCGCGGACAAAGAAGCATGTCGATCGAAAACCGCTGTCTCGGTCGCGGTCAATGGAACACTTACGACGTGGTGGCGGTGGATGGCGTGATCAAGCTCGCTGTCAATGGTAAGTTCGTCAATGGCATCAGCCGGTCCACGCAGAAGAAGGGGTACCTCTGCCTGGAATCCGAAGGCGCTGAGATTCACTTCCGGAACATCCGCATCATGGAGCTTCCTCCCGGCGTGACCAAACCGGAAGAAGTCGCACCGGAGCTGCCTTAAGTCACGGGAACCTGCGACTTCGCAAGCGGCTGCCCGGCGGCCGGCTCACCGTAGCAGATGCGGCCAATGTCTGACCGGAAGACGTAACGCCCTGGGACTGAAATGCAGTTGCCCCGCACAGCATCTTGATTCGTAGCTGACATTCAGCTGGTTCAGGAGAGGAGGTTACGATGAGCGCGGATGACTACGCCGGGGCAGCGACTCCTGAGGAAGTAGATTCCGCCATCCTGACGCGGATCCTCGCCGAGGGATATGGGCCCGGAGCCTGGCACGGACCCGATCTGAAGACCGCAATCTCCGACGTCTCGACCGACCTCGCTTTCTGGCGATCATCCCCCGATCGTCACAACATTGCCGAGATCGTAGTTCACCATGCCTACCAGGTGCACTCGGTGCGCGAGCGCCTGATCACCGAGCCCGTTGATCCGTTCCCTCTCGAAGGAGACGACTGGTTTCAATTGCTCGGAACGGGCGGCCTGAGCTGGCCCCAAATCCTCGTCCTGCTCGACAGCGAGTATCAGGAGCTGTCTGCCCTCGTCGCGGATATTGCGGAAGGGAAAGTGGTTTCGGCACTCCCGGAGAAGGACGTCTTTAACCTCGTGCTCGGCATTACATGTCATGCCGTTTATCACGCGGGGCAGATCCAGCTCATCAAGCTGCAGGCGCTCGGCGAGGCGTGACCGACACACCAGCCGGGTTCGAAGTGGCCCGTCCTCTATAATGAGGGAGAAGCCCGGGTGGCGAAACCGGCAGACGCAAAGGACTTAAAATCCTTTACTCCGAAAGGGGTGTGTGGGTTCGAGTCCCACCCCGGGCACCATCGCAGCCACTGATCCTCCGCAACAGATTCTCGTTACTTGCCACTCCAAGAACGTTCGATCACCACATTCAAACGGCAACATGTCATTTAGCAATTGATAGAGCGCTGACAGTGTGATAGATTCCCCTGCTGAGGTTTGGGGGAAAGCTTAATGGTCAGGTTATTGATTGCTCTTTTGACGTTGGCCCTGTCCGTCTACGGTCAAGATACCCGAGGGCAGATTCTGGGCACGATCACAGACAGTGCGGGTGCTCGGGTACCGGGTGCAACCATCCGCGTCATCAATGTCAATTCTGGTGTCGCGGGCACCGCTGTCAGCAACGACAACGGCGAGTATCTCGTACCGTTCCTCCTGCCGGGTATCTACACCGTTCGGGTCGAGCATCCGGGCTTCAAGCGCGTGGAGCGTACCAATATTGAACTGCGTGTCAGCGAGAGAATTCCGGTGAACGTGCAATTAGAGCTCGGCGCCGTGAGCGAAACGGTCAACGTGACCGCGTCCGCGACGCTGCTTGAGACCGCGAGTGCGTCAATGGGGCACATCATCGAGTCGAAGCGTATTGCCGAATTGCCTCTCAAGGACGGCAATCCGATCATGCTGGCACAGCTGGCGCCAGGCGTCATGAATCTTTCAACAGGCGGGTGGTCGCGTCCTTTCGATGTCGGCTCGCCGTCGTCGATTGCTACTGACGGAACGCGGACGGGGAACACGGAGTTCACCATGGATGGGGCCCCGAATAATCAGCGGACGGCCGTTGCCTATATACCGCCTGCCGATGTCGTTCAGGAGTTCCGCATCACCACGGCAAACTTTGATGCAGGCCAGGGCTTTGCCACTGGGGCTTCGATCAACGTGAGCATAAAGTCTGGCACCAACCAGCTTCACGGCACCGCTTACCACTTCCTGCAAAATCCTGTCCTGAATGCCAACCGCTTCTTTTCCAACCGCGCCGGGCTTGAAAAGCCGGTGATTCGACTGAATCGCTGGGGCGTCAGCGGGACGGGACCCATGTACCTGCCGAAGGTCTACGACGGGAGAAACAGAACGTTTTGGACGTATGTCTACGAGGGGATTCACAGCGCTGACCCCCGAGGCACCTACACCACCGCCGTTCCGCTTCCCGCTCAGAGGCAGGGAGATTTCTCATCCCTGCTGGCAATCGGTCCACAGTATCAGATCTATGACCCGGCGACCATTACCCCGGCGCCGAACGGGCGGTTCAGCCGACAGCCGTTCCCGAACAACATCATCCCGGCCAGCCGTATCGATCCCGTGGCAAGCAGGATCGCGCAGTTTTGGGATCAGCCAAACCAGGCCGGTACGATCGACGGCAATAACAACTGGACAACTCCGGGGCCTGAGTCGGACGAGTTCGGCAGCCACCTGTTTCGCGTAGACCACAACTTTTCGGATAACCACCGCATCTTTGTGCGCGGCGATCTCAATGATCGGGAGCAGCTATACGATGTCCGCTTCAACGGAGCAGTCGGCTCCAATTTCCAGCGCCGCAATCGCGGAATCGTTTTCGATGATGTCTACGTTCTGAATTCGGCGATTGTCTTGAACACTCGCTACGGGTACACTCGCTTCCTCGAGGGCAACACGCCGGTCCATCAGGACATGGATCTGACGACTCTGGGTTTTCAGAGCAGTTTCGTGAGCGCGATTCGAGAGGCCGCCTCGGATGGGCTCAAGCTCCCGAATATTCGGGTCGCGGGTTACGGGGAACTCGGAAGTCACACGAAGAGCTTCCGCGGAACGGACACTCACGAAGGGGCTTTCAACGTTACGCATCTGGTCGGCGCGCATAGCCTTCGCTATGGATATGCTTTGAGGGTGTGGCGTGAGAATTCGCGCTCGCTCGGGCAGTCCTCGGGACGGATCGATTTTGGGACGGACTGGACGCGGGGTCCGCTCGACAACTCTCCTGCAGCACCGCTCGGTCAATCCCTGGCGAGCTTTCTCCTCGGCCTTCCGACAGCGGGTCTCATCGACCGAAATGACTCGTACGCGATGCAGAATCTCGGCCACGCCCTGTTCATCCAGGACGACTGGCGCGTCAACCGTAAACTGACGCTCTCGCTCGGCCTGAGGTATGAACTGGAGACTGCGCCGACTGAGCGGTATAACCGTTCCGTGCAGGGGTTCGATGCTACCACTCCGAACCCGATTCAAGACGCGGCGCGAGCAAATTATGCTCTCAATCCCATCCCGCAAATCGCCCCCGAAAATTTCAAAGTCCTGGGAGGCCTGACCTTCGCCGGTAACCCTCGCGAGCTATGGAAGAGCGACAAGAACAACTTCATGCCGCGCTTCGGCTTCGCATATCAGGTTACCGATAAAACTGTCGTTCGAGGCGGATACGGGATCTTCAACGAGCTGATCGGAACGTCAAGGCAGCAGGTGATTCAATCTGGTTTCAGCCGGGCGACCACTCTCGTACCGTCCGCCGATAATGGGCAAACGTTTATTGCCCGCCTCGACAACCCGTTTCCGCAAGGAATCGATCGCGGTTTGGGCGCCGCGGGCGGGCTTAGCACGTTCGTGGGCCAGGACATCCGGTTCTTCAACCAGTCGCTGTTTAATCCGTATGTCCAACGCTGGCAGTTGAGCGTGCAGCGGCAGATTGGGTCGGATGTGGTTGTCGAGGTCGGCTACGTTGGAAATCGCGGCACGAATCTGCGAACAGAGCGGCAATTGAACGCTGTACCGCGTGAGTACTACAGCACATCGCCGGAGCGCGACCAGGCGGCGATCGACTTCCTGAGCACGAACGTTCCGAATCCGTTCTACCCCCTTCTTCCGCGCACCAATCTGTCCGGCGCGAACGTCGCCCGGTCTCAGCTCTTGCGTCCGTTCCCGCACTTTACGTCGATCCTGATGTGGGACAACAACGGATACTCGTGGTACCACTCGATGCAGACGAGGGTCGAAAAGCGTTTCTCACGCGACTACACCGTAAACCTGTCCTGGACCTGGTCCAAGTTCATGGAGGCCACAAGTTACTTGAACCAGTTCGACACCCAGCCGGCACGCGCGATTTCCGATCAGGATCGCACTCACCGCGTCGTTGTCACCGGCTTGTGGGAACTGCCGGTCGGCCGGGGAAAGCGGTACCTCAGTTCCGGAGCGGCTGCCACAGCCTTCGGCGGCTGGCAGGTGCAGGCGATCTACCAGTACCAAAGTGGCCCGGCCTTGGGGTTCGGCAATGCAATTCTCCGCGGCGACCTCAAGGACGTCCCGCTTCCAGCGAGCGAGCGTACGGTGGACCGGTGGTTCAACGTGGACGCGTTCGAACGCCTTCCAGCACGTCAGCTAGGGGCGAACGTGCGAACCATGCCGCTTCGATTCAGCGGCATCCGTGGAGACGGCATCAACAACTGGGACCTCTCGGTGTTCAAGAACACACAACTCCGGGAGAACTTAAGACTGCAGTTCCGGACTGAGTTCATCAACGCTTTCAATCACGCTCAGTTCTCGCCTCCGAATACCGAGCCGACGTCCAGCGCCTTTGGAGCTGTCACTGCAGAATCGCAGTGGTCCCGGACGATTCAGTTTGCCTTGAAGCTGATCTTTTAATAGGCGACAAATTCGGCCGGCGGGGCCCTCTCCGCCGGCTATTTCATTTGACAAGCCTTCAGATCGTTCCGTATTCTCAAATTCGTATGCAGTACAAGCAGGGACTTCACAATCTTCTCTCCGGTCTCTGCCTCTTTTGTTGTTGGTCCCAAGCGGCGGCCTAAACCCAATCCCTCTATCTGCCAATTCAAGTCTGGAATTCATAAGGAGATCAGGGTGCGATCCACTCGTGTTTCCATAGATCACCTGGAGCTTGCCCAAAGCGGTGATCCAGATCGGACGCTGGCGGCGCTGGCGTCGAAAATCAAGAAGCTCACTGCCTCCGGGAGCTCCTTGGCCGAGGTCTTGCAGCGGGCTGGGACACTGGCTCTTGAAATTACGGGAGCTGTGAGCTTGTGCATTACGTTGCGGAATCCGTCCAACGGACGGGTTGAGGAATTTCAACAGGAAGCGAGGGTAAAGAAGGGCTCGAACGCGCCCCGATCCATCTTCTCCCGGAATATCGTGGCCGGAGGCATTACCTACGGGCACCTTACCATTGAGTTAGCCCCGTCACGGTTCCGGCTGGTCTCATTGCTGAAATTCGTCGACACGCTGTCGCAGGAACTGGCTCAGCTGGTGCATTCGGCGAACGGAGCAAGTGGCTCGTTGCGCACCAGTTACGCACAGTAGTCTCTTCCGCCTCCAAAAAGGGGTTGCCCCCGAACCACGGAACCTGCCAGGGGAGGCAGCCCCGGACTCATCCGCCGCGTAAGTTATTGCGTGCCTGGAAATGCCTTTTGTGTAATAAGATACGTCATAAAGGCGAGCCGTTGGGCCGGTTGGCTAGGGTTGCGGTGAAGCGCAGCCGGCAAAAACCTCAGAAGGACAAGGGCTGTGTTCAGTTTCAGTAACCTTAAGGAGAACATTCTCGCCTTTACTAGCGTCGGTCCGTCTAAAATCGTTGTAGGCGGCGAGCTCAGCCAGCGATCCGTTGCGGGTTAACTTTCTGACGAGCGAGTATCATGTCGGCGATCACGAATCCTGTTCCCTCCCCCATTGAGGCTCCCAAACAGCCAGCGCAGGCCCCTCTTTCCCCGCGGCCGGAGTCGAGTCGCGGCAAGTGGATCCTGGGTCTGGTGGTTCTGTCAGTCATCGGGATTGCAGCCTACAAGCTGTTATCTCCGGCCAGTGGACCGAAGGTCTCGCCGGTGGCCGCCATCCGCACCGCGAAAGTCACCACGGGTCCGTTGGCGACAACGCTGCGTGTGGGGGGACAGACGGCCGCTCGCAATTTCGCCAACATCACGGGTCCCAGATCCCGCGGACCCGAGGCAAATCGTCCGATGATCATCGAGAAGCTGGCTGCCGCCGGGGCCTGGGTCCAGCCGAAGGAAGTTGTGGCGATGCTGGACGCCACGACGCTGAAAGACCACATTGACGACGTGAAGGCCACTGTTGTCGAGTCAGAGCTTGACATACGCAAAAGGAAGGCGGAGCAGGAACTCGAGATGGAGAACCTCCGGCAATCGCTCCGCGTGGCGAAGTCGGAACTGGATAAAGCGAAACTGGACTATAGCGCTGCCGAAATCCGCGCTTCGATTGACCAAGAGCTTCTCAAACTGATGGTCGAAGAGGCGGAAGCGCGCTACAAGCAGCTGCAAGCCGACGTTGCGGAGAAGCAGAAGGCTCAGGCGGCGGAGTTGCGGATCCTTGACCTCACGCGTGAGCGCCACGTACGGCACCTGAACCGGCACGTCTATGACTTCGAGAAGTTCACCATTCGATCCCCAATGCCGGGTCTCGCCGTAAGGAGTACTATTGTCCGCTCGGGAGAGCTCGTTCAGATCGATGAAGGTGACCAGATCGGACCCGGGCAGCCGCTGATGAAAATCGTCGATCCCAAGAGCATGCAGGTGGAAGCGACCGTGAATCAGGCTGAGAGCTCGCTGCTTCGGATTGGACAGGAAGCCAGAGTGTTCCTGGATGCTTTCCCGGGGTTGGAACTCAAGGGAAAGGTCTACAGCATCGGTGCTCTGGCTGTCTCAGGCAGCCGGCGGGAGCAATACTTCGTCCGGACCGTTCCCGTCCGCATCCAAATCGAAGGACAAGATCCTCGCTTGATCCCCGATCTGTCCGCGTCTGCTGAGATCATTATCAGTGAAGTGAACGATGCGGTAATCGCCCCTCTCAATGCAATCCGCGAAGAGGACGGCAAGAAGTACGTCCTGGTGAGGAAAGGCGAAGGTTTCGAGCGGCGCGAGGTTGAGACGGGTATCCGGAATAATACTCACATCGCGGTCCTTGCCGGCTTACGGAGCGGCGAAGAGGTCCGTCTGTACGACCGCTAAGGCAGATCCGAACCAGCCCGAAGTGTAACGACGTGCTGCCCTGGCGGAAGGACGAGGGTGTAACCGCCAGGGTGTTCCATAACCGTCGGATGGGCAACCTCACCGTCCAGTTCGATCTCCCGGATGGGGGTGTCTACCACAACAAAAGCTCTCCCTTGACTTTCGTAGAAGAACTCAGCGCCTTGCTTTAGAACACTCGCGCCCTTGAGTTCCGCGTTGCAATCCAGAATCCGGATGGGCGGCATCGTTTCGGCTGGCTCAATCACGGCGGGTCCCGGCGGCGCCCATACGGTCTCGCCATCCCAGACCGGCCAAAGACGCCCGTTTACCAGTGCTGGCGTAGCCCAGCGAACTCCGATGCCGTGGGGCGAATCCACCACCAGTTTCTCCCGAACCCGCTCCAGCCGTCGAAAGGCAGCGGCGGCCGAGGGGAGGAAGGGGACGTCAACAGGCAGGATCGAGGCTTCGAAGTACAAAGCGACTCGGGGGAAGGCGGCGGAGGCACGGCGAACCAGTTGGAAGAGTTCCGTCCCGGTTTGTTGCTTGGTCGGGTAGACGTCCTGGTAGCGCTCCACGATATTAATGTCGATGGCCAGCCGGCCGGGCGCAGTCGTGAGCGGTTCGTAGCGTCGCCGGATTTCTGTGTAGCGTTCGGGGCCGAGGTGCCAGACCGTAGCGGGATCCTCAATCAGGAAGGTCGCTCGGCTAGCCTCGACGTGAGGCAGAAGCGCGGCTGCGTCCGCACCGATACTATCGCGCATCGACCTGTCGAACCGGTCGTCGACGTGGGTCAACACCAGATCCAGATGGCGCTTCTGCTTGCGCAGGGCTTCCAGCTCTGAGAGCCACTCTCGCTGGAGCCGGGCTGCAAGATTCGCTCGCCAGTCCAGGAAGAGCCGTAGCTTTTTCGGGTCGGCGGGGGATTGAAACAGTGTCAGCGGATCGAAGCCGTGCGACCCCTGGAACTCCCGCCGCACGTCTTCATTCATCGGAGTGAACCGGGCGGCGTTGGTGTGGCCGTGGAGCGACTCAAAGTAGAGTTCGGCCAGGTTGATCCCGTCCCAATCGAACCGGCTGATGAGCTCGCGAATGCCAGCAGCCACCGCAGCACGGCAGTCCGGGTTGGCAAGGTTCATGAGGCGGCGCCAGTCGAGGTGGGCGTCCTGGCCGAGCGCTGTTTTCTCACGCCACTCGGGGTGCTTCTCCCAGAACTGATCACTCACGTGCGGTAACTCAAGCCAGGCGTAAACGGAAATCGCGTTGCGGTGGCAGGCGTCGATCAGTTGACGAAGCCGGGCGTCGCGCTCCTGGTCCGGCTCGAAGAAATGCCAGGCGGCGACATGGAGGCCGGCAATGCCGGTCTTCCGCCAGCGGCGCGCCATCCAATCGAGATCTGCTCGGGAACGGTAAGAGGGATCGTAGAACGCCCACAGACGCGACGACCGGACCGGAGCATCAGCCCCGAGATCGCGCAGAGCGTGCAGCAGGTAGGGAAACCTCTCGTATCCTTTCGATCCGGGTGAGATGGCTGTCCAAAGAATACCTCCCGCTCCGCGCCGGAAGCCCGCCACCAGAGGCGTCTTCTTCCAACGCTCGAAGCAAAACAGTTGAGCGGATTCGGGCAGGGAAAACACCGGCGTGTCGACAACGCGCTCCCAGGCAATCGGCATTCGCGGATTATGTATATCGACGACGCCACGCGTGGGTATCTGCCGGTCCTGGCGCTGGATGCCGAGTGCGCGAGCTATGGTCGAATCGCCTTCGAGGATCAGGAAAGCGCCCTGTTCGGCTCGCGCAAGCCATAGCTGAGCGTCGACATCCGCGCCTGCTGGAAAGACGAAAATGCCCGCGCTGCCGCTGACCCCGGCGACAAAGCCGACCGAGGATAGAATCTCGGGCCACGGACCGGGCTCGTCGCCCGCGACGTGAAACGTAAACGTCTGCGCGGCGAGCGGGAACGCGACGAGCAGCACACTAACGAGTGCGCGCATACCAGATCCCCACCCGCAAGTCTGTAAAATGCCTTCCCCGCGGATTGCCCTCGTTGATCGTGTGCCGGCCCCACAGCAGGTTGGCAGTCAGAAACATCGAGGAAGAAATTGGTTCCAGACGCAGCTTGAACCCCGGCCCCATCTCCATGAAGTTCGCCCAATATTGCTGGTTACGATCGCCAGTCAGGTTCTGATTCCAATAGAGTTGCAACTGTAAGCCGCCGTAATCCGGCAAAGTCCAGCCAGCCCGATTCTGTGAATACAAAAGCAGGTTGTTCTGGAAGCGGCTGATGTAGACGGCATCTTCATTCGTTTCAAAAAAGGGCCCGCCTCTGCTTGAGCCGAGCAATTGCCCGAAGCCCTTAGCGAACGAAAGGCCGGCACGGTAGTCCGGCTTCACCAGGCCGGTGTCAGGCCGCCTTCCCAGGTAGCTGACGGCTGCTCCCGCTTCCCCCCAAAGCGTAACGCCATGTCTGGGAACAGTGTTCAGGCCCAGTGCAAAGATGATGGAGCTTTCCGACAGATACTGCGGAGCTACCGCCTGGGTCTGGTTCGGGCTGGTGATTCTTCCCCGCACGTCACCGATGAATCGAGTCGAGAAATAGGGCCGTACGGGTAAATTGCCGATGCGGAGTTCCGTCTTGGCCTGGCTGTAGGAGAAAACGTTGTGCCAGCGGCTGGAGAACATCGGGAACAGCCAGACGGTGGAGCGAACCCGCGCAAATTCGGGGGAGAGATTGTTATACGCCCGGATCGCCTCTTGCGCGATGGCTGGCTCCGGGCTCTTTGCAGCAAGGCTGAACCAGCGCAGCGCCTTTCTATCCTCTTTCAGGATGTTGTGGGTCCATCCGAGCTTCAGCATGACGTCGAAATCGAGCGGATCGGTCTCGTGGGCTATGGTCAGGTATTTCACCGCGTCCTTGAGATATCCAGCCTCGAGACTGCGCTTTGCCAGGTCACGCGCTTCCTCGGCTACCTGCTTCCTGGGAACGTCGGGGCGACGGTTCAGGGCTTGCGGCAGCTGGAGCATTTTGCGGACCCGGTCGGCCAGCTCCTCATCCGGCCCTTCCAGAACTCGCTGGAGGAGAGGCATCGCGTTTTCCCGGTCCGATCTGGCAAGCCGGAGGAAACCAAGCTGAGCGGCTGACCAGAGATCGTCTGGAGCCAGTTTCAAGATCTGTTCGAACTCCTCCTCGGCGGCCTCGCGCTGGTTCATCGCCAGGTGAAGGTACGCCAGCTCTCGGCGAAGGCCGATGTTTGAGGGATCCAGTGCAATGGCGTTCCGGAACTGGTAGACGAAGGGGTAGTCAGCGGGGAGCAATGCCTGGGCCGCTTCCGCACTGTGCGACTCGGGGCCTCGCGAAGCAGCGAGCAGGGCAGCGAGGCCTTCCTCACGTTTGCCAAGCGCGAGGCGAACGCGCCCGAGGTCGACAAGCAGGCTCCGCTTCTCGGGCCGCAGCCGCCAGGCTTCCGCGTAGTGGCGCTCGGCCAGCGGCAGGTCGCCGCGCTCCTCTGCCAGTTCGGCGAGTTCGCGGTGCGCGCTGAAATTGCCCGGCTCCAGCTCGACAGCCTTGCTCCAGCGGGCAATCCCTTCCGCCAACGGACGGTCGACGTTCTGGAACGCCCGGTCCGCCGTAGCTCGAAGCTCGCCTTCTGCTTCTTTCCGAACCCGGTCAAAGATGCGCCTGGCTTCTGCCCGCTTTTTCGTCTCGTAGCAAAGAAAGGCGTATTCGAGAGCCGTGTGCAGGTCGTCCGGCGCGAGTTGAACCGCCTTTTCCAGATGGTCCCGGGCCGACTCCGTCTCACCGATCTTGAGGTAGGTGTAAGCGAGCTCTTTGTGTATGACCGGGCGGGCTTCCTCTTCGAGGGCCTTCAAAAAGCCTTCAATCGCTGCCTCGTAGCGATTCGCCCTCAGATGATCGTAGGCCTGGTCGAGTGGTGACTGCGCCCAGAGGCAGAGGAGGCCGCACAGCCAAACGCAGAGAAGACGCATGCCATATCCGCTTGCAGCTATTTCGGTAGTGGCGACGTGAACGGAAATCTCTCACGGGGCGGCGATACGATGAAAGTATGTTCCCCGGCGTTGACTACATGCACATCAATTCCCTGCTCAACGAGCAGGAGATGCTGGTGCTCCGAAGCGCCCGTCAGTTTGTCGACGAGAAGGTGCTGCCGGTGGTGCGCGACTCCTATCGGGACGGCCGGTTCCCCACCGAACTCATCAAGCCCCTTGCAGAGATGGGATTTCTCGGAGCGAATCTCGAGGGCTACGGCTGCGCAGGCATGAGCAACGTCGAGTACGGGCTCATCATGCAGGAGCTCGAGCGTGCCGATTCAGGGATCCGCAGCTTTGTTTCCGTTCAGGGCTCCCTCGTGATGTATCCGATCCTGCAATACGGAAGCGAGGCGCAGAAAGAATATTGGCTTCCGCGGCTTCAATCCGGCGAAGCGATCGGCTGCTTCGGGCTGACGGAACCCCAGTTTGGATCCAATCCGGGCGGAATGCTGACGAGTGCCAGACGAGACGGCAAGTATTGGGTGCTGAACGGCGAGAAGACCTGGATTACCAACGGATCGATGGCTGACGTCGCTGTCGTATGGGCGCGCACGGACGAGGGAATTCGCGGATTTCTGGTCGAGAAGGGCACGCCCGGGTATACAACGTCCGATCTGCACGGCAAAATGTCGATGCGGGCATCCGTAACGTCGAGCCTGTCCTTTTCCGACTGCCGCGTTCCCGATGACGCGGTGCTGCCCGGTATCAAAGGACTTAAAGGACCGCTAAGCTGCCTCTCCCAGGCACGTTACGGCATTGGCTGGGGCGTCATTGGCGCCGCGATGGACTGCTATGAGACGGCACGGCAGTATACACTTGCTCGAAAGCAGTTTGACGACCGCCCAATTGCCAGCCACCAACTGGTTCAGGAAAAGCTCGCGTGGATGATCACCGAGATCACCAAGGCGCAGCTGCTGGCGCTGCATGCGGGAAGGCTCAAGGACCAGGGAAAACTGGAGCCCGCGCATATCTCGATGCTCAAGCGTAACAATGTGGCAATGGCGCTCGAATGCGCACGGCTCAGCCGCGACCTTCTTGGCGCAAATGGGATCATGGACGAGTACCCGATCATGCGGCATATGTGCAATCTGGAAACGGTGAAGACCTACGAGGGCACTGACCACATACACACGCTCGTGATCGGCGAACGGGTTACCGGAATTCCGGCCTACCGATAGGAGTGACTGTGCCTCAAAAGACGTGGGACGTTCGATCGTACGAGTCGCGGCATGACTATGTGTGGAAGCACGGCGTTGGTTTGCTGGAGCTGCTTGCGCCACAGCCTGGTGAGCGGATTCTGGACCTTGGCTGCGGCGCCGGCCATCTCAGCCAGAAAATCGCCGAATCGGGCGCCGAAGTCATCGGGCTCGATTCCTCGCCAGAGATGATTGCGCAGGCCAGGATCAACTATCCCAAACTACGGTTCATGCTTGAGGATGTCAGGCGCTTTTCGCTTCCCGAGCTCGTCGACGCCGTCTTCTCGAATGCAGCTCTCCATTGGATATTGCCGCCCGATCAAGCTGCCGCCCGCATCGCGGATGCTCTCAAACCCGGCGGGCGCTTTGTGGCCGAACTGGGCGGGAAAGGCAATATTCAGTCGGTACTTGAGGCCATTCGCCTTGTGGTTCCAAACTTCGACAACCCCTGGTACTTCCCCTCAATCCCGGAGTATGGCGCGCTTCTGGAGCGGCACGGTCTGGAGGTCACCTTCGCGGTTCTCTTCGACCGTCCGACAAAGGTGGAAGGGGAGGACGGAGCGGAGGACTGGTTGCGCGTGTTCGCGTCCGGTATTTTCGGCTCCGATCAACAAGCCCTCAGCCGGGTGGTCGAACTGCTTCGGCCCCGTCTCTATCGAGACGGCGTCTGGTGGATGGATTACCGCCGCCTTCGGGTGGTTTCCCGAAAGGTGTCCTGATCCTTTCCATTCATTCGCGTTTCCCGCTGCTGGCTTCGATGTAGGAGCGTTCGAAATAGTAGAAGAACCCGTCCTCGGCTCCGACGATCAGATCCAGCTTCCCGTCGCCGTTCCAGTCCGCGGCGTTCGGCGTCGGGTTATGGCCTGCAAGTTTGGCCTGAATGATCGTGCCTCGCGGCGTCATGACCGGGTGCTCCTGAGTGCCGGTGTTCTCGTACCAGATGGGCCCGTCATTTGAATCGGACAGCAGGTCCAGATCGCCGTCTCCGTCCCAGTCGACGATTTCAATTTTGCGGCGGCCGCTTGCTCCGGCCCTCCCGGCCGCCAGGTTCAGAAACCGGCCGTTGGGAAGCAGGAATATTCGCTCGGGAGGCTGCAGGCAGAGTTTCGAGCCGCACCGGGTGCGCCGGTAAAGGGAGAGGTAGCCCTGGTGATTCAGCATCACGAGATCGGGCAGCCCGTCGCGGTTCCAATCCACCACCTTCGGCGTCGTGCGCCATTGGGTCACCAGTTGCTTCCCTTTGGGTTTCCACCAAACCCAGTCAGGCTTGGGATTCTCGGACTTCCATTCCACTTCCACCGGCTGCGCGGGCGCCAGTTCCGGATTCTGTCTCGTTCCGATATTGCGGTACCAGACCACCGCTCCCCAGATGTCGTTCACAAGGATGTCGGGGCGGCCGTCAAGATCCCAATCTGCGATCGACAGGTTCGTGTACCCCCACTTCTCTTCGGCGGGCCCTTGGACGGACCCGTTCGGGCCGGCAACGTGACGGATCACTTTCCCGCCAGCCTGCAGATACCCCCTGTCCTCGAACTGCGGATTCTCCTTCGTCCCGACATTCTCGAAGTACTGCAGATAGCCAGCGGAGTTTCCGCTGATGATGTCCAATTTCCCATCGCCGTTCCAATCGAAGGCGACGGGCCGGGAGAGCGCGCCGCTCTTCATGTACGGATCGACCTGCTGGAGGTACTTTGGCGGAGCAAAGCGGGGTTCGCGCCCGGCGGGCTCGAGATTTTCGAGCAGGGAAACGGTACCGTCCTCTTCTCCGATTATGAGTGAAGGGCGATGATCCGCATGCCACTTCACCACGCGCGGCTGGATCATGCACAAATCCATCCGGAGCGTCCTGCCGTCGACCTGGAGCAGTTCGCCTGCGCTTAGCTTTGGCTGTGTCCGGGTCCCGATGTTCCGAAAGAGCGTAATCGTGTCGATAAAGTTCGATGCAATCAGGTCGAGCCGCCCGCTGCCTGTCCAGTCAACTGGATTCGGGACCGGGCTGCCATACTGATCGAGCACGCGCCCGCCCGCTTCCAGTTTCCGGGGCGCTTCATATTTCGGCGCTTCATTCGAACCGATATTGCGGAACCAGTAGACGTAGCCGTGCAGCGGTCCGCGTATCCATTCCCCGCGTTCGTTGAACGCATCATCCCAGCCATAGTCCCGCCAGTCGCTCACACCGTTGAGAACGTCGATGCGGCCGTCTCCATCCCAGTCGACAGGAAACCAAAGGTCGTCCCGGCCAACATGGTAAGTCCTCGGGAGCTGCACGGTGACCGGGCGGCTGAGCCTGTTGCGCGCGACATCGCTGTAATAGCCGCCGCTATAGACGAGATCGATGGCTCCGTCACCGTTAAAGTCCGCAGTCACGATGTCCTTCTTGCCGGGGCCGAGCCACTCGGCTCGGTCGTACAGCGGTTGCGCGTTAGTGCCGAGATTGCGGAACAGGTAAATTCCATTGGAGGGGCGATCCGGACAGCCAACGAGCAGATCCATATTGCCGTCGCCGTTGAAGTCGATTGGAGCGGGATGAGCCCAAAGGCCCACGGCAAGCTTGCCTCGGACGCCGCGCTGTCCGTAAGTCATTCGCTCGCCAGCTCCCACCATCGCCGGCTCCGTCAGTCTCTCTGTTTCCCCGTTCCTGCCCGTATCGAAGTAGACGTAGTATGTCCCGGGCCCGGAGGAGAGCCAGCTAATGCGCGCGTTCGGCGTCTCCCACCGGACTTTGGCAGGAAGAACTTCCTCGGCGCCCTCTTTCAGGATGCGCACAGAGTCTGGATTAAAGTCTGGCGGAAGGGCCGTGTCCAGCCAGACGGGATAGGATCGCTGGACTGTGCTTTGCATGCGAATTCGATAGTGATTGAGTGTCGGCCACTTCGCCCCTTTGCGCTGTTCAATCCGGTGCGGCGGACTGGCTCCGGCAATCAGAGAGACGGTAAAAAACAGAGCGGAAACGGCCCTCGTCACTTTCGGATTCCCTTACTCCGCAGCCTGCACGCGGCTGGCGATACGGCATGCCGCTTCGAGGAGCATTGCGGGAATCCGCTGCTCCAGGGCTGGCGTAAGGCGGCTGATCGGCAGAGAGACGCTGATCGCGGCGCCAACTGGCTCTCCATCGCAGCGAATCGGAACGCCGAAGCAGCAACCTCCCTGGACGCTCTCTTCGTACTCGCTGGCCCACCCGCGCTGGCGCACGCGTTCCAATTCCTCGCGAATTGCCACGGGGTCCGTAATGGTTTTTTCCGTGGTCGCGTAGATTCCGTAGACGTGCAGCAGTACTTGCAGCTGTTCCGGCGATTGGAACGCCGCGATGGCCTTGCCCAGCGAAGACGCGTACGGCGGGAGTATCCGGTTTCGATAATTCGACATGCGAATCTGTTTCGGACTCTCCAGAGTGTCCACGACGCGGATGTGGTCGTCCATTAGCGCTGCCAGACTGACTGTTTCCGCCAGATCCGCATTCAAAGACGTCATCTCCGGAGTGGCTGCCGCCATCAGGCGGCGTATGCGGTCCTTGCTTTCTGGTTGAGCCCAGGGACGGCTGATTAAATAGTTACCTTCGGCGTTACGAACCACAAAGCCTGTAGCTTCGAGCGTCCGAAGCAGCCGCAGCGTGGATGGCTTGCCGAGCTTGATCGCAGCAGCGAGGTGGCGCAGCGCTCGCGGTTCCCCAGTCGCGAGGATTTCGAGCAGCGCAAGACCCTTCGCGAGCGCTCGGGATTCGACTCGCTGCGCCCGCGCGGCCAGCGCGCTTCCTGTATTCCCTTCCGCATTCTTCATATCGTTCCTCCGTTTGCCTCATTAGCCCGCGCCCGGACTTCCAGCACGTCCCGCTTTGCGTAGACGGTTCCGGCGGTCAGGAGGCATGCCGCGGCCAACAGATATACAATACCGGTCAGCGAAATGGCTAATCCGAGGCCATGCGACTGAGCAATGAATCCGATGACTACCGGCGCTGTGCCGCCCCCGGCCAGCCATCCTACGGTATTCATCAGGCCGGCAGAGGTGCCGCGCGCCTCTACCTGCACTACGTCATAAACTGATGCGAAAATATTCGCGTCATAGATTCCTTTGAACAGTCCCCAGCCTGTAAGCGCCAGAATCACCGAGGTGATATCCAAAGTCTGGCCGCACCAAAGCACGAAGGGCGCACCCGCGAGCACACCAAAGCCTTGAACAATCATTCGGCCCCCGGCCATCCGCTGGCGCAGGCGATCCGCCATCCATCCGCCAATCGCTGCTCCGATCAGACTCGCAATCTGTAAGAAGATAGTCGCGGTCAGTCCTGCCATGGCCAGGCTGAGCTGGAATCGGTCGTAGAGAAACTTCGGCATCCAGGAGAGCATGACCGCGGCGACAAAGTTCGAACAGACAAAGCCCGCGAGCAGCAGGCGGAACGACCGGATCGACCACGCGGATGCCAGCACCGTTCGCAATGCTACGGCATGAGACACCTTGCCTCCGTCCATCGCCCCTCGCGGCGCTTCATGCAGATGCCGCCGGAGGACCAGGCCGAGAAGCATTCCCAATACGCCGAACACCACAAAAGACCACCGCCAGCCATGGCGCTGGGCGATCAGACCGGCAAAATAGCCACCTCCGATTGTGCCAACATAGACTGCGGTCTGATGGAGCCCCATGGCTCGCGAGCGGGTATCTTTTGCGTGGTAATCGCTGATCAGCGACATCGACGCAGGGAAATAGAAGGTCTCACCCAGACCTTCTGCGGCGCGGAAGATCAGCAGGTGAGTGAAGTTGCGAGCGGAGGCAGTAGCGGCGCAGATGAGGCTCCACGCCTGGAGACCCCAGAGGATCGCCGACTTACGCTGAACACGATCAACAATACTGCCGGCGAAGAGCCCCGACAAACCATAAACCCATGCAAAGGAAGCTCCGACGAGGCCAAGTTGGACCGGAGTCAGGCCCATCTCCTTCTCCAGCAGCGGAAACACGGAGAAGATCGCCTGCCGGTCCGCATAGTTGAAGAGCGTGATCAGCCATAGCATCCCGACCAGCGACCATTTGTAGTGTGGGGATCGTGCTTCCTGCTTCACGGCGCAACCTTCCCCGCGATGGCCTGCTCCGCTCTCTGCCACCAATCTTCCAGCCAGAGCCGAAATGCCCGGGCCTGCTGCTGGCGAAACTCAGATTGAGGTTGGAGGAACTCGGCTGGTGCGAGACCTCGATGTTCAGCAATCTGCTTCAGCCCCCAAGGGACTGGAAAACTCTCGAGCTGCTTGAGTAGTTCTCCGAGAAGGTCGCCGACGCAGTCGTAGGCGGGCGTGCTCAAGGCCTTACGGTTGGTCCAGAGATAGTGGGTCAATTCGGGAAGCACTCCGGCGACGCCGGAAATCGTTCCATGGCACAGATCTTCTCTTATCATTTCCAGGAAAACCCCGTCGTTGCCTACGATTCGGGCTCCATCTGTACCATTGGCCTGGAAAAACCGGAACATGTCGAGAGAGCCGCTCGAATCCTTCACGCCCACGACGTTCGGGCATTCCGAGATGAGCCGGGCAGCTAGCGACGGCACGAACGGATTCGTGAACTGGGGCAGGTTATAGAGCAAAACCGGACCATCGAGGTCTGAAACAACGTCCTTTACGAAGCACTCCACATCATCCTGAGAGTAGGCGAAGAAGTGAGGCGCAGGCAGCAGAACAGCGGCAGCCCCGACCCTGAACGCGGTCTTGCCCCGGCGGACGGCTTCCCGGTACGAGGCAGCACCGATCCCCATCAACAGCTTGCCACGCTGTTTAACGGCTTCCGCGCCGATTGCAGCCGCTTGATCAAATTCTTCTGGAAGCAGAGCTGCATACTCGCCGGTTGCGCCGCCAAGGACAACCCCGTCCATTCCTTTGTCCAGGGCAAAGCAAATATTTCGTTCGAGGCTATGGGCGTCAATGCGCGCATCGGTGGTGCGGGGGGTCAGAACAGCCGCATAGACACCGCTGAAGGATTTTGAAATTGTGGACACTGGACAGGAATACCACGCATTCTTGGAACAGGTCAAACAAAAGTGAAAGGCCGTTGCAGGCAATGGAATTCGGGGCGAAACACGGAAACGGAGGAAGGATCGGGAGTTCAGGGCGGAGATATACGGCTAGCAGTCGCGTGGCGCCTGAGGGATGCGTTTCAAAAAATCCGTTTTCGTTTCAAAATGAGATCATTCCCCGGAACGGTCGGGCTGGAGCCAGGGATCGATCAGTGCGCCTAGGGAAGGTAACGGAGAGCTGTTCGGAACGGCGGGGGCAACGAGAGACGAAGTTAGTGCCAGACCCTCCCACCTCCCAACAGTCCTGCATCTTTCATAAGTGTTACGCCGGTTCTATACCGTCTAGTAACTTCTGTCACAAAGTGATGGTCTGACAGGCTAGAGCGACTCTTCGCCCGAAGTACGCAACATGCGCACTAATCGAGTCCATTCCGTGCGTTCCATCCGCTCGAGCGAGCGCCTCCAATGATAGAAGCGATAGAGAGCTCTTGCCGCGGGGAACAGGAACCCGACCGCAAGCGCTAACAGGAAGACAACTGAGACTGGGCTAAAGAAATCCATGGCGAAACTCCATTAAGGGTTACATCTCAACCGACGGATCTCCTCCGACTTGCTTGTAACGCTTTCAGTTGCGTGTATTACAAGCCTTCTGGGCAAGCGTAGCCAACCGGTTCCGCATGGGCAAGTATCTTACCGTTAAAGTGTGCGAGCGGCAAGGCCACAGTCAACGGCGTGAGCGGGAATGTACGACACCCGTTTACACCTTGGCGGCGGCGACAGTTGCGCTTCTGTGTCACGTAGGGCGTTCAGGTAACTTGCCGTGAGATGACGTGAAGTCACTTGTGCCCGCAAGAGTGCGCAACTAAGGTGGTTAGGGAGCAAAGAGTAATACTTGCTCTTAGATAACAGTTAACTTAGAAGTGACAAAAGGAGTGTATTTCCTTGAAGAAACTCTTTGTGGGCAACCTTCCCTACCAGGCGAGCGAAGCGGATTTGCAAGACTGGTTGACAAAGTCGGGTGTCAACGTTGAGAACATTAATCTCATCCGGGATCGAACATCAGGCGAGCCTCGTGGCTTCGGCTTCATCGAAATCGGCAGCGATAGTGAAGCCGAATACGCCATTCAGGCTTGCAACGGCAAGGAGTTCCTGGGGCGAACCCTGGTTGTGAACGAAGCCCGGCCCCTGCCTGAGGGCGGAAACCGGCACGGCGGAGGCTTCAGTCGTGGTAGAGGAGCGCGCCGAGGGTACTAGGGGCAGAGGTAAGTTTTTTGGACCGGCTGGAAAAAGGAGTGCGTGAGAGCCAGATCCGGCCGGTCCTTATCTCTCTAACACCGTGGCGGTTGGGCCGCCCCCAGCAGTTAGCTCGAATCGATTCCTCAAGTCATCGCAGCTCGCAGTACCGAGTTCCTGCTGTTCACACTGAGGGGGAAGATGGCCGAAGCATCAGATGGCGGGCTGGGGCAAAATTCAGCACGCAGAATTGCTCCAGAGCGCATCCTGGCGCAGCTCGAAAAGATCCTCTGCAGTCCTGTCTTTATGCGGTCGGACCGGCTTTGCCGGTTCCTTCGCTATACCGTGAAGAAGGCGCTTCAGGGGCACGAAGCCGACCTGAAGGAATATCCGATCGGTATTGAAGTATTCGACCGCCCTGAATCGTTCGACCCCCGCCTTGATTCGATTGTCAGAGTGGAAGCGCGCCGGCTGCGTCTGAAACTGGAACTTTACTATGAGACGGACGGCGCCACCGACGATCTGGTAATTGAGTTCCGCAAAGGCAGCTATGTACCCTACTTTCATCTGCGCCACGAGATCTATGGCCACCAGCTTTTGCGAAAGCCTCGCACCCGTTCGTGGCGGCCGTGGCGCGCCATCGCAGTTCTTCCTTTCACGCTCGTAGGACCCCGCCAGCCCGGCTCCTGGTTCAGTGACGGAGCCATGGAAGAGATTATTTCCGCCCTCTCGAGGCTGCCCGGATTCCGAGTGGTGGCGCGAACGTCAAGCGCCCGTTATGGGACCCGGGAGCAAAATCCGCGCAAGGTGGGCCGCGAGGTCAATGCCGATCTCATTGTGACCGGATCCATGCGAACTTTGAGTTCCGAAAAGATTCGTGTCACTGTGCAGGTGGCCGATGTATGGGAGGGTCTGTACATATGGTCGGGCAGCTTCGAGATGGATACTAGGGATCCGTTTCGGGCGCAGCAGGAACTGGCAAGGCTTCTGGTCGAGCGTCTCGAACTGGAGGCTGTGTGTTTCGGCGGTGATGACCTCTCCGCAGAGCCCGTCGCTGACGCCGTCATTCTGACCCGCAGGGGATGGCAGTGCCTCGAACGCCTCAATACCGAGTCGCTGATCCGCGCGGTTTCCTATTTCCACGATGCCATCCTTGCCGAGGCAGATCATCTTCCCGCACATGCCGGCCTCGCGCAAGCTTGGGCTTTGCTTGCTCTCGCCGGAGGAAGCTTTGTCTCGCAGGCAAGAGCGGATGCGCCGAAGGCCGCCCGCCGTGCTCTCTCCCTGGATGAATCCTCGCCAGAAGCAAATGTTGCGATGGGCCTGGTCCATTGGATTCTCGAAGGGGACTGGGAACGCGCTGAACGCAGGTTCGAGGTTGCTCTGCAAGCCGATGAGAATTTCGCGCCCGCGCTCGGTTGGCTCGGCGTGCAGCACCTGACCAAAGGGGAGGTGGAAGAAGCGCTGGCGGAATTGCAGGTCCTGGAGCGATTAGACCTCAATTCGGTGCTCTGTGAGTTCCTGTGCGGTGTCATGAAGCAGATGGCCGGAGATGAGGCGGGGGCCGAAAAGGTGTTTCGAGGCTTGATTCGTTTCGACCCGGCTCTCACCATTGCATATCTTGCCTTGTCCGCCAATCAGCTTCGGCGAGGACACTCTGCGGAAGCTCTGGAGATGCTCGAGCAGGCTTGTCAACTCGCGGGCAATTCGCCATTTTTGCTTGGATGCCTGGGATATGCCGCGGGTTTGTCCAATAACAGGGATCGAACTGCTGCGATCCTCGCGGACCTCGCCCGTGAGGCCGATAGGCTGCCAGACAGAGATCTCCCGCTGGCAATGGTTCATGCAGGACTGGGAAATTACGACCAAGCCGAGCGGTTCCTGTACAATGCCCGCCTAGCAAAAGATCCTCAGCTTCTTTGCCTGTCACTCGTTCCGCATTGGGCCAATTGGGCGGGACAGCAAGCGCGGGGTCACGCGCGATAGGGAGAAATAGGCGCGGGCCGAAAGCCTGCCTCATCGCGGGATTCAAGGCCGGGTGCGGAGGAAAGGAGAGAAAGGGCTTCAGCCCTGCTGAAGCCCCGGGAGGCCTGCTATTCCTCCTCCTCTTCCTCGTCGAGGAGGTCATCTTCGTCGTCTTCGTATTCGTCCTCTTCGTCCTCGATTTCGTCGAGGTCTTCCTCATCCTCCTCGTACTCTTCGTCCTCATCCTCGTCGTCGTCAAAGTCGTCTATGTCATCGTCGTCATCCTCGTCGTCGTCATCATCGACGGCTGCGAAGAGTTCAGGGAAGGATGTAAAGTCATCCTCGCGAAGCTCAACGGCTTTCTCGTGGAGTTCCAGCGTCTCAATATCAGCTCTAGCCATCATTCCTCCTCGAAAATCACCTTCACCGGCAACGGACGCAAGCCCCGGAAGCACAGCAGGCGAGCAGCACCGTCTCCCGCCATTCTAGGGCGGTTTGGCCGATTTTCCCAGCATCAGCTTCCTCCGCCCGGAGTCCGCTGCGGCGGCCTTGTCAGGACACCAAGGGCCGGGAGCATCCCTCAACAGCAACGACCACAGATCCCTGTGGCCGTACTCCACTTCTACCACGAGTTCTCAATGACGAGGCTGCCGCGGCTGCATGTTCGATTGCCGCTCTCATCCTCAAGCGGTATCCTAACGCCGGCCGCCCCGTGAGGGACCATGCTGGAAAGGTACCTGATCGGATTCCTGGTCATTGGGGAGGTGCGGGGTCGAGTCTTCCCGCTTCAGGTTTTCACGTCCCGTCTCCGTCGATTGCTTTGCTGTGCGGCATTCCAGATCATGCTCCCTGAGCTCGCCTTCTGTGTTGAAGTACCGGCCACACGCATTACATCGAAACTGGTTGGTGCCTGGACCTGCAGGTGATGGCATCTGGTCCTCCTGCAGTTCCCCGCTGCAAACAGCCTTCCATACCAAAGCTGCACTTCCTGTTACACAGCTTCCTGACAAATCTCAAGAAAATGAACAGAGCGGCGGGTTTCGAAGAGCGGGCAGAGGAAAATTGAGGTCCCGGCACGAAGGCCCGTGGGCGTGCCATTGCAGCACTCGGCGGCCTGAAAGCAGCGAGGGCCGCCGGCACAGGAACGCTCTCCAGCGTGTTCGCGAGCGAAACTCCCGACGCATCGCTTCCGGAGTTTCTCTCCTGCGCGGCCTGCGGGCCACAGGAATGAAGACGTTAGAAACAGTTGTGCGTAAACAACGCAGGCCACGCTTGCTCAGGTCGCCCCTGAAGCGCGTCAAAATCGCGCGTGACTCCGCCTTCGAAAGCCCGGCAAACCGCTTCCTTGCCCAGGTGCTGTCCCCGGCGCCGGCTAAGCGAGACTCTCAGCGCGTCACCTCAGTCGTCCTGAACTCGGGTTCCGACTGCTCCTTGGCTTCTTTGGCTTCCTTCGCTTCTTCGCGTGCAGAGCCCAGCACTCGCTGAATCCGCCCGCTGAGGTCCTTCAGAGCGTGATCCAGTTCCTCCAGGCGCGCGCTCAACGTCGCCAGATCGTCGCCGAGCGACGCCTTGCTAGAGCTCCTTGTCTGCACCCGGTACAAAACAGCGGCGCGCGCAAAATCGGAAATGCTGCGCGCTCCTTCTTCGATGCAGACTCGCTTCAGGTCTTCGTATTCATCGGTTGAAAGCCTGAACGTTACCAGCCGGCTTCGACTTTTCAATACCGCCACGATAACCACCTTTCGAAATTACAGACATGATGTACCAGACTGTTAGACATCCGAACGGCCTAAAGTGTAACGCTCACGTCGTGTCCTGTTCGAACGTCCGTTGTTAGATCACGTCTTTCTGCCTGAAGTGTCGCAATTTCCTTACCGAATGCGGCGGAATGGTGGCTCGGGAGCTGTAAGATCGCAAGTTTGAAAACACCTCAAGTCGAGCCGCCTCGTACAATCTTAAGCTGAACGATTAATCCACCTCGGTAAGCAAGTGGGCACTTTAGTATTGCCTCATAAGCAGTAACATATACACGCGTTCGCCTACAAGTGTCGGCTTCAGCGTAACGGTTAGTTACATGCTTGAAATAGGGTGATTCGAGCTCGCTTAGCGTCTGTTGCGGCTTACTTTGACGAGCGAAGGTTCCAGGATTGTTTCGACTTCGGCGAAGATCTCCAGGGGCGTTCTAGTAGCATCAAGGCGATGATAATCGGCTGTGCGGTAGAAGCTTACGACAGGACGCGTCTGTTCCTCGTAAATGCGGAGGCGGTGAGCTACAACTTCCGGTCCATCATCGCTTCGCTCCACCAGTACCGTGTTATCCTCGCTGCACCGTCCCTGGTTGTTAGCGCCGTAGATACGCCCGCAGGTTGGGCACTGCCGGCGGGATGTCAGACGTTGGATTAGCACCGAGTGGGGCGCGTCAAGATGAAGGACAACCGGCGAAGGCAGCCCGTAAGAGCGGAGCAAATCTTCAAAGAAAACAGCCTGTGCTACTGTTCGCGGATATCCGTCCAGTAAAAAGCCATTGGAACAATCGGCCTGCTGTATGCGTTCGGCCAGCATCCTGTTCACAAGGTCGTCATCAACCAGTCCACCGCGTTTGAGGACCGAATGGGCTTGACAACCCAGGGCTGTTCTTCGCTCACATTCAGCCCGTAACATTTCACCGGTAGATATACAAGGAATGCGCAACCAGTTATGGATCAGGGCTGACTGAGTACCTTTGCCGCTGCCTGGCGGCCCAAACAGGAGTAAAACCACGAAACCTCCGGCTCGGAACGATATGTTTTCTTCAGGCGTGGTGGGACTTGTCGCCGGCGTCTGATATCCGGCGGATTTTTTGCCGTCCGAGCGAGCACCACTGAATTCATGGTTCGAATTCAGTGTCTTTTCGCAGGCTAATGCAAGTTGGTAACAACGGTCAAGTCGCAGGTGTCTTAGTGAGCCTGTGAAATTTACCGCATAGGGTGTGAAATTTACGACGAAGCACTGCTGTACGACGCCAAAACTCTGATAAACAGGATGAACCGAAATTGCGTATTCCCCCCGGGCGTCCAACGGTTGTAGCGGTTTCTCCGTGAGGAGGGAGTGGACACCTTATGGACTATGAAGATCGCACTTTTCGGGAGCCTGGAGCTACGGGAACAACCGGATCGGGCTCGTCCGCCCATGAAGCGGAAGGTGCTCCGCGGCAGCGGGCAACGGACCGGCTGCGCGAAAAAGCCGCGCAGATGTCGCGAGAGGCCGCGGAGCGCGTGAACGTACAGCGCAACCGTGCTGCAAGCGTGCTCGACCGGGCCGCTGAAAAGTTGCGGACCACCGGCCCTCGGATTCCGGGAGGTGAAAAGACAACGGAGTTTGCCAATCGCGCTGCCGACCGCCTGCACAGCACAGCCGGCTACCTGCGCGAACACGATGCCGGGGCGATGGCCAACGACGTAAGAGATGCGGTTCGCCGTCATCCGGCTCAGGTTCTTGTCGGTGCGCTAGTTGCTGGTTTTTTGGTTGGCCGCGCTTTTCGTGGCCGCCGGTACTGAGGGAGGCTTCTTATGGACGACCGGGTTCAAAATACCGACGTATACAGTACGGATGAGAGATCCATCACGGCGATCCTCAAGGATGTTGTCGCCAACATTCAGGAGATCATCCGATACGAAGTGCGGCTTGCGAAGACCGAGTTACGGGAAGAAGGCTCACGAGCTTCCAAAGCGGCAGCGCTAATGACGGGAGGGGCCGTCTTTGCGCTTTTTGCTCTTGAGTTCGTATTCTTCTGTGTTGTGTTTGCGCTTGCGCTCGTACTCCCCTTGTGGCTGTCCTCATTGCTGGTCGGGGTCGCGCTGTTTCTTGCCGCCGCTATTCTTCTGTCTTCGGGCCGAGAGCGTTGGAGGCGCATTCACCCTGGGGAACAGACCATCGACAGCGTAAAGGAGAACCTGGAGTGGGCGAGACAGCAGAACAGATAAGGAATCACATCGACGCGAAGCGCGAAGAGCTTGGGGCGAATCTCAGCAACCTGGAAAGGCGCGTTCGAGATCTGGCCGATTGGCGCAAGCAGGTTTCACACCGTCCCATGACTGCGATCGGGACCATGTTCGGCGTTGGCCTCCTCATGTCCCTCATGCTTCGCAGGGGATATCGCCGGAGCCACGGCTAACGCCGCTTTCGGGGCCGGAAAAATCGGCCCCGCGGTCTTTCCGTTCCTATCGGGTGATAAGGATGGGATAAGATTGACGCGAGGTCCTCTGTGAATCTCGGCGTCGTCGATTACCTTATCCTAGCTCTGTACTTTGTATTTGTCCTCGGAATCGGCTGGTTCCTGAAGAGCAGGGTGTCTACCAGCGAAGACTTCCTGACATCAGGACGCTCGGTTCCGATGTGGATTACGTCGCTCGCCTTCCTTGCCGCCAACCTCGGAGCTCAGGAAGTGATTGGCATGGCGGCGTCCGGGGCGAAGTACGGCATCATGACGGCGCATTTCTACTGGGTTGGCGCTGTGCCGGCCATGATCTTTGTCGGTGTTTTCATGATGCCGTTCTACTACGGTAGCCGCGCGCGCTCCGTGCCCGAATACCTGAAGCTGCGGTTCGATGAGAAAACCCGGGGTCTGAACGCGATCACGTTCGCGGCGATGACCGTCTTTTCTTCCGGCATTTCGATGTACGCCCTTGGCCTGCTGTTTCAGCTTGTCCTGGGATGGAGCTTTACGGCGTCCGTGCTGCTGTCTGCCTTCATCGTGCTGGTGTATACGTTTCTTGGCGGGCTGACGAGCGCGATCTACAACGAAGCTCTTCAGTTCTTCCTCATTGTGCTGGGCTTTGCCCCGCTGGCGTACCTGGCTGTCTCCTCGGCGGGTGGATGGGACGGGCTGGCCGCGCGTCTTCCCGATGTGATGACGCACTCGTGGCGCTACCTGGGCGATGCCTCGCAGAACCCAATGGGCGTTGAAGTCTTTGGCTTGGTGGCCGGACTTGGCTTCGTGCTGTCATTCGGATACTGGTGCACGGATTTCCTCGTCGTACAGCGGGCGATGGCTGCTGATTCCATGTCCGCTGCGCGGCGCACTCCGGTGATGGCTGCACTGCCGAAGATGCTGATGCCGTTCATCGTGATCCTCCCCGGCCTTGCGGCGGTGGCCCTGATGAACTCGAATTTCGGCTATAGCCTGCCCCGGAAGGGCGACGGGTACGACTACGATCAAGCTCTGACGACGCTGATGACGCAGTTTTATCCGTCGGGCATGCTCGGCGTGGGCTTGACGGCACTGATGGCGTCATTCATGTCGGGAATGGCGGGTAACGTGACCGCATTTAACACGGTCTGGACTTACGATATCTATCAGAGTTACATACGGAAGAATGCGCCGGACTCCCACTATCTGATGGTCGGCCGCGTGACGACCGTCTTTGGCATCGCTCTCTCGATTGCAACGGCTTACCTGGCCCAGCTCTACAACAACATTATGGATCTGCTGCAGCTGGTATTCGGTTTCGTCAATGCTCCGCTGTTCGCCACCTTTCTGCTCGGCATGTTCTGGAGGCGGAGTACAGGGCATGGCGCATTCACCGGACTGCTGGCTGGGACGGCAGCCGCGGCCCTGACCCACGGCTTGACGCTGGCCGAAGGCAAGGGCGGGTATTTGGGGGTGTGGCACGAGTTCCCGTCGACGATGGCGCAGAACTTCTGGATCGCGATCTTTGCCTGGACGGCCTGTTTCGTGGTTACGATCGCCGTCAGCCTCGTAACAAAGCCGAAACCCGCGTCTGAGCTAAAGGGCTTGGTCTACGGGCTCACCGAAATCCCGCACGACAGGCACGAAGTCTGGTACAAGCGCCCCGCGCAACTCGGCATAGCCGTAGCCCTTGCCGGAGTGCTGCTGAACCTGCTCTTCTGGTAACTCGATGTTTGATCTGCGCATACCTTCGGGCATTTTCTTCGCCCTGCTGGGCCTGATTCTGGTTTCGATGGGCGTATTCTCGCCAGAGACGCGCGCCGCGCTGACAACGGCGAATGTGAACCTGTACAGCGGCGTGCTGATGCTGCTCTTTGGAGGGTTCCTGCTTTGGCTGTCCAAGCGGCACGTTTAGTCGAGCGTCACAAAGAGGTTTACGGTTCGACCGACGGCATTCGCGTGTTTCGCGCCCCAGGCCGGGTAAATCTCATTGGAGAGCATACAGACTATAACTCCGGCCTGGTGCTGCCCATCGCTTTGGAATACGCCTGCTTTGTTGTATCGGCGCCGAACGACGCCGGCAGGCTGCGGATCCGCTCTGAGAACAACCAGGAAAGCAGGGCCTGGCCGATAGCCGATGTTCCCAGGCAGAAGCCGTCCCGGGACTGGAGCGATTACGTGCTTGGGGTTGCGGTTGAGATTCACCGCATGGGCCACCCTTTGCAGCCGGTGGACTTGCTGATTCAGAGCGATGTGCCGTTGGGAGCGGGATTGAGCTCATCGGCTGCGCTTGAGGTATCGGCGGCGCTCGCGCTCCTCCGCGATCGTTCCATACCACCGTTGGAGCTGGCTCGTATCGCAAGGCGCGCGGAAAACAACTTCGCGGGAATGCCCTGCGGTGTGATGGATCAGTACGTCTCGGTCTTCGGACAGGAGAACGCGGCCATTCTGATCGACTGCCTGACGCTCGAACACCGCCCGGTGAGGCTGCCCGACGGCATCGAGATCGCTGCTGTGAACTCCATGGTGAAGCACGAGCTTGGCCAATCGGCCTACCGTGACCGCGTCAGGGAATGCGGGGATGCCGTGGAAAAGATCCAGCGCCGCTATCCGAACGTGAGGAGCCTTCGCGAGATCGCAAGCCGTGAGCTGGATGCCCTTGAGCCTACGATCCCGGACGCAGTCTTCCGCCGGGCTCGGCACGTTACATCAGAAAATGAGCGGGTCGAGGCTTTCGTCGCTGCCTGCGAACGTGGCGACATCGAAGAAATGGGAAGGCTTCTCGTCGCTTCGCACCGGAGTCTCCAGCATGACTATGAGGTGAGCTGTCCGGAGCTCGACTTTCTGGTGGATGCCGCCCTGGCGATTCCTGGTGTTTTGGGCGCAAGGATGACAGGCGGCGGCTTCGGAGGCTGTATTGTGGCCTTGATGGAGCACGGCCGTTACGATGAGTTCGCCGAGTCCATCAGCCGCGCTTATCAGCAGCAGTACGGCAGGGAGCCGGAAGTTTACCGCTGCAAACCATCCAAAGGTGCGGGTGAGGTCGGCAAAGAATCGTAGCGGACAGGGCCAGTTATCTAGTGAGGAGTGTACCCTCTCGAATCTCGTCCGATCCGCGCCTTACGATGCGATCTCCCGGTTTTAGCGGTCCGAGAACCTGAACCAGTTCACCCGCAGGAGCGCCGCGCGAAACATTGACCCACTCTGCTTTCCCGCCGTTGTCGCGAATGACAAACGTCCGCTCGGTTGTGGTGACGATGGCGGTTGGGGGAACTAGAAGCGAAGCTCTGCCCTTTCGCACGGGCCAAAGCACTTCGGGATACATGCCCGGCGCCAGACGTCCACGCGAATTCTCAACGTCAAGCTCGACCGCCATCGCGCGAGTCTCCGGATTGAGAGAGTGCGAGGCGCGTGCGACAGTCCCGTAGAAAAGTTCCCCTTTGTAAGCGGGGAGAGAGAAGGATATGCGGCTGCCGATCGGCAGAATGCCAATGTCGGTTTCGGGGACGGGAACCACCAGGCGCAGGCGTGTATTCTGCTCCAGGCGAAGGAGGGGACCTGTTGTCGGACCAACCAGAGCTCCGGGGTGCGTCAGGCGTTCCGTGATCACGCCATCGAACGGCGCAGTGACACGCAGATAACCCGCCAATTCGCGCAGCGCCTCGAGCGATGCCTGAGCCGCCTTCACGGAACTCTCCGCGGCCGTGACTGCCGCACGGTCAGCCTCTAGGGCCTTTTCCGCAACGACCAGCTCGTTTCCGGCGATGGCTCCGGGCGTCGCCGCAGCGGCCTTTAGCCGCTGGAATGTACTCTCTGCGGCAACTGCCTTTGCCTGCAGTTCCGCCCTCCGCGACTCGGCGGCCCGGACCTTCGCCTCCGCTTCCGCGATCTGAGCGTTCATTTCGGGAGCGCTGAGGACTGCAAGCAGCTGCCCCTTCTTAACCACGCTGCCGCGATCCACCTCGACGCGCTCGACAAAGCCCGCGACGCGCGCACGCAGGTCGACGCTTTGATAAGGCAGCAGCTCTCCGGGAAGCCGGACTGTCTGATCGACCGTTTTGGCGACCACCTCTACTAACTCGATGCTTTGGCCAAAGGCGGCAGCTACGGAAAGAGTCGCAATCAGACTAATTCGTCTCATAGTATCGGCTCGTTGGATCATCCGGATCTAAAGAGGGGGAAACAGCGCGCCGGCCACGCTGCATCACCGCGTAGACAGACGGCAGCACCATCAAGGTGGCGAAGGTGGCCAGAATCAATCCTCCAATCACCGCTCTGCCTAACGGCGCGGATTGCTCAGAGCCTTCAGAAATGCTGAAGGCGATTGGAACCATGCCGGCGATCATCGCCGCTGCTGTCATGAGGATGGGGCGCAATCTGCCGCTAGCTCCAGTGAGCGCCGCAGATACCGAGTCCTGACCGCTCATGCGCGCCCGCTCGGCAAAGGTGACAAGCAGGATCGAGTTGGCGACGGCAATGCCTGTCGCCATGATCGCCCCCATGAAGGATTGAACATTCAGGGTTGTCCTGGTCAGCAGCAATGCCGCCACTACGCCGCACAGTACGGCCGGAATGGTGGAAACCACGGTGGCTGCAAGCCGGAACGACTGAAAGTTCGCCGTGAGCAACAGAAAGATGAAACCAATTGAGAGCGCCAGACCCACCTGTAACCCCGAGATGGTCTGTTCGAGAGCGGGAACCTGACCGCGCAGATTAACGGTGACACCGCGCGGAGGTTCCCCTACGCGGCGCAGGGCTTCGCGAACCTGAGCAGCGGCCTGCCCTAATGGCAGGTTGTGGACGTTCGCCGTCAGGCTAACGACACGCTGCATGTTGTATCGCTCTACGAGTCCCATGGCGGTCCCGTACTTCACATCGGCCACATCCCCGAGCTGGGGCCGCGGCGAACCGGCAGAAACAGGGATCTCGCGAATGTCATCGAGCGAGGCCATGTTCTGCTGCGGGATCTCCACCTGAATCTGGAACGCGTTGCCGCTGTTCGGATCGCGCCAGTAGTTCGGATCGATGAAGCGGCTGGAGGAGGTGGCCGCAACTAGGCTCTTGGCAACGCTGGCCACTGTGAGCCCGAACTGCCCCGCCCGTTCGCGGTCGACTTTGACGTCGACGGTCGGATAATCCAGAGGTTGGGCGTACTGGAGGTCGCGCAACGTCTCCAGCTTGGCAAGCTCCAGGCGCACCTTCTCCGCGTACTCGCGATTGGCCGCCAGGTTCGGTCCCTGGACAGCAACTTCGATGGGTGTCGGAGATCCGAAGCTCATCACCTGGCTGATGATGTCTCCGGCCTCAAACGAGATAGCGGTGTCAGGAAGCTCCTTGCGCAGGCTCGCTCTGAGCCGCTCCTTCAACTCCTCGCCGCGAAGTGTGGCGCCCGGTTTCAGCGCGACCGTCAGTACCGCTTCATGCGGTCCGCTGGTCCAGAGATAGATTGTATTGACGGGATAACTGGCGGGCTGCACGCCGATGAAACCGGTAGAGATTTCGACATGCTCCGGCCCTACCTCCCGCTTGATGACGTCAAGTGCGCGCAGTGCGATCAGCTCGGTTCGCTCGATCCGTGTGCCGGTGGGAGCACGCAGGCGTATCTGAAACTGTCCGGAATCGACCGATGGGAAGATTTCTGTTCCCAGCTTCGGGAGCAGGAGAGCGAGCAAGCCGAAAGCCCCAAGCAGATATCCGCCGACAACCACGTAGCGGATGCGGAGGACGGCTCCCAGGTATCGGCGATAAACGTTTTGCAGGAACCCGACGACGCCTGCCTTCTCCTCGGCAACGCTGCTTTCACGCATGAGCCACACAGACATGATTGGCACCAGCGTGCTCGACAGGGCGTAGGAAGAGATCATCGCGAAGCCGACGGCCAGAGACAGAGGCACGAACAGCTGCCTTCCAACGCCGCTCATGAAGAACGACGGCACAAAGACCGCCAGGGTGCACAGCATTGCGAGCAGACGCGGGAGCGCGGTCTTCGCGCAGGCCTCGAGGACCGCCCGTGCGCGCCCCAGGCCGCCCACCATGTGCGAATGGATGTTTTCGATCTCGACCGTTGCTTCGTCGACCAGCACTCCAACAGCAAGCGCCAGCCCTCCGAGCGTCATGATGTTGATGGTTTGTCCGGAGGCCCAGAGCCATACCACCGCCGACAGCAGCGAACAGGGGATGGTGGTGATGACAATGAGGGCGCTCCGCCAGTCTCTGAGGAACAACAAAACCGTCAACCCGGTGAGGATTGCACCCAGGAGACCTTCGTGAACCAGGCCGCGAATGGCGTTGGCGACGTAGCGCGACTGGTCAAACTGTAAGTCGATTGTGACGTCCTCTGGTACAACTTTCCGCATCTCCGGCAGCGCGGCCCGGACTCTGCGGATGACGGATAGCGTAGAGGCGTCGGCTCGCTTGGTCACCGGAATATAGACCGTACGCTTCCCGTTGACGTGGGCGTATCCGGTGACGATATCCGTTCCGCTTTCAATCGTGGCGATGTCGCGGAGGTAGATGGGCGGAACTGTGCCCGTGCGCACTGGGGCGTCAAGGAGCTCATCGAGATTCCCGCCAATTACGGAATTTGTTGACGCAATCCTTGTAAGGTCTCCGGTCCGCACATTGCCGGAAGGCATCACCGTACTGGCACGGTTCACTGCGGCAATCGCCTCTTCCGGCGATATCCCGTAGGCGCGAATCCGCTCCGGATTCAGCCTGACGACGATCGTGCGCTGGTTTCCTCCAAACGGCGGCGGCGCGGAGACACCGGGAAGAGTTGCAAACAGCGGGCGCACGCGATTCAAGGCGAGATCCTGCATCTCGCCAGGAGAACGGATGGGGCTCGAAAAGACGAGCTGGCCGACTGGAACACTGCCTGCGTCGTAGCGGACAACGAAGGGCGGAACCGCGCCGGGCGGCATGAAGGCTCTCGCACGATTCACGTTCGCTACAACCTGCGCCATGGCCTGGCTCATGTCGGTGCCAGGATGGAAGACCAGCTTCATCAGGGCCGCGCCCTGAATACTTTTCGACTCAACGTGCTCGATGCCCGTGACGTAGAGAAAGTGATACTCGTAGTAGTACGTCAGGAAGCCTTCCATTTGGGAGGGATCCATGCCGCCGTAAGGCTGCGCGACAAAGATCGCCGGAGCTCCCAGATCCGGGAAGATATCGGCTTGCATCCGCTGGATAGCCAGGTAAGCCGACATTGCGACGGCGAGAACCGCCACGAGGATGGTGATCGGGCGCCTTAACGCGAGGCGTACGAGCCACATAGCTACCTACTCCCCTGGGCGAGGAATGGCTCCAGGTCCCCTTCTGCGGCAGCAACGTTCAGCATTGCGCGCCACACGTTCAAACGTGCCAGCGAATTGTCAATCTCAGCCTGCGTAAGGAGACGCTGGGCCTCCGCTACCTCCGCAATTGTGCCAAGGCCGGCGCGGTAGCGCGCAGTGGCCTGCTGCTCCGCCGCCCGGGCGGCTTCGAGCTGATGCGGCATCACCTCCGCCACTTGCTGCGCGCTGTCGAACTCCGCCAGCGCCCGCTCTTTCCGTGCTTTCAGCTCCCGGCGCAACTGCTCATATCGCGCGGATTCCATACGCTCACGGTGGGATTCGATCTCGCGGCGGGCACGGATTGCAGGAAGATCGAACACGGGGAAGGTGACAGTCAGTCCCACTCCATAGTTGAAGATATTCGGGCCAAGGCCCGCGGCGCCACCTTCCACTGTACCGTTCGGATTGGCTGCCGTGCCGCGGCCGTACGTTGCTCCTTGCAAGAACAATCGCGGATAATAAGCCCTTTCCAGTGCCTTCTGTCGAGCGCGGGCCTCTTCAATGGCAGCCGACTGCTCGCGCATGAGCGGGTGTTCGACGGGGTCAATCTGGCTGCTTTCCGGTATCGTCTCCAGCAGCGATCCGGGCTCAACCACGATCTCGCTACTGCTTACACCCAGGAACTGAGCAAGGGAAGTGCGAGCCACTTTGACAGCCTGTTGCGCCTGGATCAATTGCGTCTGGGCGACCGCCAGCTCTGCCCTCGATCTGGCTGCATCGGCGCCGGGCCGCAACTCGCTCTTAACGAGCGCATCCACAACCGTGGAAAGCACTTTCGCCCGTTCCACTCCAGCTTTTGCCGCCACTACGGTTTGCTCGGCTGCAAGAATTGTCAGGAACGCGTCGGCTGCCATGGTTGCGACTTCGAACCGCGTCCGTTCCAGACTGGCACTGGCCCGTTCCCGGCCTCGCTCTTCAATCTGAACGTTCGCCTCGCGGAGCCCGAAGTCGAAAGGCTCCCACGTGACGAGAATGCCGGCCGCCGAACCCCAGACGCTGGTCAGATCATTCTCTGCGCGAGGAGGCCCCGATATGGCCGGAATTACGCTCTGCGGAAGGAGCAGCCCGAACACATTGTTTCGGGTCGCCCGATTCCACTGCCCCAGCAGATCTACGCGCGGCAAATATGACGTACGTGAAAGGTTAATAGCGGCCGCCGCGGCTTTCAGTTGCTCCAGGGAGACTTGCATGGCCGGGTAGCTCTTGAGCGCGCGTTCGACAGCCTCCTTAAGGGTTAGAGGCGCCGGTTCGGCAGCGAGGCGAAGGCACAAAAGGAGTGCAAGAAGCAAACGCTTCATAGGAGAGTATCAAGTCTATCAGCTTTGGCCGGTCTACAGATGCCGCGTTCGCTCGATCGAATAAATGCTACGAGGTGGCGGGTCTCCTCGGTCGGAATTTCGGCCTCGATGCGCCGAAGCGCTTCCTCCAGCTTCAGGCCACTGCGATAGAGCAGCCTGTAGGCGGTCTTCAGCGCCGAGATCTGCTCTTGCGTGAAGCCAGCTCGCTTCAATCCGACGATGTTGAGGCCTTTGGGGGCTACATTGAAATCGGAGTACAGGAAAAACGGAGGCACATCGCTGTTGACGCGGGTGTTCCCTCCGATCATGGCAAGCCGTCCGATCTTCGAGAACTGATGGACCACCACGCCTCCGGAAATAAACGCCTGATCCTCGACTTCCACATATCCGGCTATGAGGGCGCAGCTTGCGATCACTGTGTTGTTGCCAATGCGGGCGTTGTGGGCGATGTGGCCGGAAGTCATGATGTAGTTGTCGTTCCCGATCTCAGTCACGCTTTCGGGCTTGGTTCCGCGTGAGATCGTGTAATGCTCCCGGATCCGATTGCCGTTTCCGATCCGCAGGTAGCTTCGTTCACCGGTGAACACCTTGTCGAGCGGATCCGTACCCAGGACCGTTCCGGCAGAGATCTCGTTGCGTTCACCCAAAGTCGTCCAACGCTTGATGTAGACATAGGGTTCGAGGCGGCAGTAGGCGCCCAGCACTACATCCTGCTCAATCACACAGTACTCGCCAATCACACACTGGGGTCCGATGACAGCATCCGGATGCACACGGGCCGTAGGCGCCACGATAGCAGAAGGATCGATGGGCATAAGCTTGTATCATACAAACTGAGGACACTCTCCCTGGGAGAACAACCACTTGCGGGTGCGAGAACTGGCCGAATGGCTCGGCGCGACATTCGAAGGCGATGGAGACAAGGAGATTTCAAGTGCTGCGCCGCTCGAATCGGCTGGAGATGGACAGCTCAGCTTTGTCGGGAACCGGAAGGCAGCCAGGCAGGCGGAATCTTCCGCAGCCGGCTGCCTGATCACACCTCTCGATTACCCCAACTCGCAAGGACGTACGTTGATTCGCGTTCCGGATCCTCGGGCCGCCTTTGCGAGAGCAGTGGGCAGGCTTCACCCGCCGCAGCCGGCGTCGCCGGGTATTCATCCTACGGCGATCATCAGTGAAGGCGTCAGTCTCGGAGAGGGAATCGCAATCGGGCCGCACGTGGTGATCGGGGAAGGAAGCAAGATCGGCGCCGGCACCGTAATCGGCGCTGGATGCGTGCTAGGCAAGCGCGTGACCCTGGGGGTTCAGTGCCGTCTTTACGCCAATGTGACCGTCTATGACGACGTGGAGATCGGGGATCGGGTGATCCTGCACTCCGGCTGCGTCATCGGCGCGGATGGGTTCGGCTTTGCCTTCGTAGGCGACCATTATGAGAAATTCCCGCAGGTTGGAAGGGTGGCGATTGGCAACGATGTGGAAATCGGTGCCAATGCCTGCGTAGACCGGGCCGCGCTGGGCGTCACTTGGATCGCCGATGGAACCAAATTGGACAACATGGTGCACGTAGGCCACAACTGCCGGATCGGCCGGCACGTTGTTGTGGCGGCGCAAACCGGATTCTCAGGGGGAGTTGTTATCGAGGATTACGCGGTCATCGGCGGGCAAGTGGGAATCGGCGACAAAGCGCGGGTGGGATCGAAGGCTGTCCTCGGATCGGGCAGCGGTGTCCTCAGTTCAAAGATCGTGCGGGGCGGCGAAGTGCTCTGGGGAACACCGGCAAGACCATTGAAGGAACATCTGGAGCAGCTCGCGAACCTGGCGCGTCTTCCCGCACTGCGGCGCGAAGTGGCAGACCTGAAGGAGCGGCTGAGAAAACTCGAGGAACGCCAGCAGTGATCGTCGTGGTGGGTGGGGCATCGCGTAAGAGCGGGAAAACCGCCGTTGCAGCCGGCCTCATCCGTAGTATCCCCGAGGCTCGATGGACCGCCATCAAGATCACTCATCATCCTCCGCATGGCGGCGATTCTCTCCAGGAAGAGACATCCCCAACAGCGACTGACAGTGGCCGGTACCTGGCTGCTGGCGCGGAGCGTTCGTTCTGCCTGCATTCCTCGGCGGAAATGCTTGCCTCGTTCATGCCGCGGCTGTCTCAAATCATCGGATCAGCCACAAATGTTCTGATCGAGTCGAACAGCATCCTCGAGCACCTTCATCCGGATTTATACCTGCTAGTAGCGGACCCTCTGCTAGTCGGGCCAAACGGGTTGGGTATCAAGCCTTCCGCTCGCCGGTTTCTGCCGGCAGCCCACGCAGTGGTCTGGATCAAGCGGGGTGCGGGCTCGCCGAACTTAGAATTGCCCGAGAAGCCGCATTTTTGGGTGGAACCGCCCAGCTATACCTCGCAATTCCTCTCCGACTATGTCAGGCGGAAGCTGACGAGCTCCGGGACCCGGGGAGAATAACTCGAATCACAAGCTTCTCACCAGATTGAACTTCGACGCGTCCTCCGTGCTCCTGCGCGATCCGCTGCGCACTCATGATGGTCAGCCCCCAGGCCGAGCAGAGATGCGGGCTGAAAGGATCAGCCGTCGAACACCATTCTTCCTTCGGCATTTCTCTGGTTATGCAGCAGATCTCCAGCAGCACCCACCCGTCATCGGCAGCCGTGCGAATCGACACAGGCGATCCTGCAACGCCAACACGCATTGCAAGGGCAAGCAGGCTCCGGATCAGGTGATCCGTCTGAGCTGCGTCCGTCCGTATGAAAGGCAGCCGCTCGGCGAGATTCATTTGAGGCTCCTTGCCCTGGTCAAGCGTCATTTCCGTACAAATCCGGCAAATGGCCTCATTCAAGTTCACATCGCTGATCCGGCGTGGACAAAGCTGCAGCGAATGGATGGCATCGGAAACGGCTAAATTGGCTTGCTCCACGAGCTGCTGGAGCTTCTCGACCTGCTCACGGGCCTTGCACTCGGTTTTCGGAAGAATCATTCCGAGGTAATAGGCGATTGATTCGATCGTACTAAGGGGTTGACGTAACTCGTGCGCCAGATGCTTTACCAGGCTCGCCGTTGACACCTCCGGATTCTGCGAATACGGTTGTGGTACGAGAACGGGCGTGGCTTCAGGCATGATTGGGGACAAGGGATATTCTAACGCCGGATTGCGCTCGAGGGATGCCAAAAATCACATTCATGTGCTCGATACTGAATTGACGGGGCTGACTACCGTTGGTCATTAGAGTCGAGCTGCTGAGCGAAGGGCTTGCAACGCCTTGAGCGCGCTATGTTCCTTGTCCTTGATCTCCAGCATCAGGTCAAAGTCGAGGCCTTCGCTGTCCTGGAGGAACGTTTCAAAATCCGCGAGGTCAATCGATTCGATGTGGGTGCCCAGCCGTTTCCCGGGCTGCTGGCTGCTGTAGTCGATGATCAGCGGACCGTCGCCGGGAGCCCAACTGGCGGATGCGGCACGAATCGCGTCGCGCTGGTCGAAACCGCCGGATGGGAGCAGGCGGTGATGATGCACATCCAGGACAATGGGGAGGCCGGTCTTCTCGTGGATGCGCAGGCAGTCCTCCAGGGAGAATAATCGGTCGTCATTTTCAATGACCAAGCGCTTACGAACCGCGTCGCTGAGGTGTTCGTAGCGCGCCACAAAACGCTCCATGCTCTTCTCCTTGTCACCGTATACCCCGCCCACGTGGATCTGCACCTTGTGGCTGTCGTCGAGGCCTAGAAGGCCCAGTAGTTCTGCGTGGTATTCCAGTTCCTTGATGCTCGCCTCAACGACTTGTTCGTCCAGCGAATTCAGGACTGTGAATTGATCCGGATGCATGGACATCCGCATTCCGTGCGCCCGTATGAATCTACCAATCTCATTAAAGCGGCTGCGGAACCACTCCTGCCAGGGGTAGCGCGAGATCGGGTGTGAAGCAAACGGAATGATCTGGGAGGAGATGCGAAAGAAGAGTAGGCCGTGTGCAAGATTGAATTCGAGTATATCGGTCAGTCCGGTAAGATTCGCCTCAACGGTTGCCGCTAATCGTTCGGACGAGTAGGACTTCAGCCGGAAAGTCTTAATGCTCCCGGTGGGCAGGCTCGTGTTGATGCACGGATATCCGAGCCGCATTCCGTCCCACTTTTAGTTTGACACGAAGATACTGCTAACCAGAAGGATACTGCCCGCGAAGTTTCGGTATAGGGCATCAACTCTATGCCTATTAACCCTTGATTCTGCGATCCATCCAACATACTATGTGACATAGCAGTTCTCATCAATAACCGCCAACACAAAAGAACCTAATGCGAAAATTCCTCTTACTTGCGCTTTTGTGCCTCATCGTGGCTGCTACTGCGCTCGGCCAAACGGCTTCTGTCACTGGCAGAGTGACGGACGCTTCGGGCGCCGTTGTTCCCGGCGTCAGGATTGAGGCCAGGAATGACGCCACTGGCGTAGCGAGTTCCACTGAGTCGAATGACTCGGGGTATTACAATCTACCTCAACTTCTGCCTGGTACCTACACAATTACTGCAGAAAAGTCTGGCTTCACTACGTTGCGGCAAACCGGCCTCACTCTCGCCGTGAATCAGGTCGCGCGTGTCGATCTGACATTACAAGTCGGATCCGTTAGCGAGTCCGTGGAGGTGGCGGCGGAAGCGGTTCTGCTGGAATCGGAGTCGAGCACGCTCGGTCAAGTAGTGCAGGGGGCTCAAGTTTCGAATCTGCCACTGCTTGGACGCAATCCTTATGCCCTGGCCGGCCTCGTCCCGGGTGTTCGTATTTCTGCGGGAGCCAATGATCTTCCCGTCGATCAGATTTCCACAGCGTCCGCCTCGATTAACGGAGCACGGGGCAATCAGAATGAGTACCTGCTCGACGGCGCACCGAACACGGCGCCGGCGCAGAATCAGCCGGTGGTGTTTGCCAACGTGGACTCGGTGCAGGAATTTAAAGTGGAAACGAATGCGTTCAGCGCCGAGTATGGACGCGCCGCTGGCGGCGTCTTCAACGTGGTGACGAAGAGCGGCACCAACGATCTGCACTTCACGCTCTACGAGTTTCTGCGGAACGACAAGCTCAACGCCAACGACTTCTTCGCGAACAGGGGAGGCAGGTCGAAGGCGCCGTTCCGCTTCAATCAGTTTGGCGGCACAGTCGGTGGCCCTGTCGTCCTGCCCAATCTTTATGACGGCCGCAATCGCACCTTCTTTTTCGCGAGCACCGAGCTAGTGCGCTTTGTTCAGGGAGTCACCTTCACAGGAACTGTCCCCCGACCCGAAGAGCTTGCGGGAGATTTTTCGAACACGCGCAATGCGAATAATCAGCTCATTACGATCTACGATCCGCTGACGACGGCTCCGAATCCTTCGGGCAGCGGTTTCATCCGGCAGCCGTTCCCCGGCAATCGCATTCCGGTCGATCGCATGGATCCTGTAGCACGGAACATTGCCCGCTACTGGCCTGCTCCGACCAGCGCAGGATCCGGGTTCACGGGTGTCAACAACTTCTCGAGGACGGACTCGAACAGGATCGAGAAGAATACGTGGAGCGCCCGGCTTGACCACTCCTTCAACGATAACAATCGTATCTTCGGCCGGTTCAGCTACGACGATTCCCCCTGGAATCGCGCACCCGCTTATGGCAAGGAGTTCATCGCTTCTCCGAGCGCCGGCCCGCAGGTGTTTACCCGGTACAATACGGTCATCGAAGATACGCACGTCTTCTCGCCTTCGACTCTCGGAACGTTTCGCGCGTCTTGGGCAAGGCTTGCCAACAGGCGCCGTCCTTTCAGCGATGGTTTTGACATTACGACCCTCGGCTTCCCTGCGGCTCTGAAGCAGCAGATCGGTGATCCGGCCGCGTTTCCGGCGATCCTTGTCAATGGACTTTCCGTTACGGGATCCGTCCCGAACGTTGTCGTCGGAGGAGCTCTGGGCGCTACGGACGTCATTTCGTTCGGGATGGACACCTTCACGGGGCACGCCGCGATCACAAAGATGCTGACACGGCACACCCTGAAGGCTGGCTTCGAGGCTCGCATTCTCCGCTTCAACACGCGACAGACGAACGACCAGGCCATTCAGTTCTCGTTCGGGCCGAATTTCACCCAAGGACCGAACCCTGCGGCTTCCAGCGCAACGGCAGGATACGGCCTCGCCACGTTCCTGCTCGGCATTGCCGGTGGATCGATTACTCCTTCCCCGGCTCTGGCGCTGCAGAACACCTACTATGCTCTCTACCTGCAAGACGATTGGAAGGTTACGCCGCGGTTGACGTTGAATCTCGGACTGCGCTGGGACGTGGAGCCGGCACGGACGGAGAGATTCAATCAGCTCACCAATTTTGACTTCAACGCGCGGCCTCCTCTCCAAGCCGAAGGTCTGAACCTCCGCGGTGCTCTTGCTTTCGTGGGAGTCAACGGTGTGCCGCGCAATCAGGCGCAGACGGACTGGAACAACTTTGCACCGCGTATCGGCTTTGCTTACAAGGTGACTCCGCAAACCGTAGTCCGCGGCGGAGCCGGATTGTTCTACGCGGCGACCACGGGCATCGGCGGGGCTCCGAACGCATACGGTATCAGCGGCTTTCAGGCAGCAACCACACTGGTGACAAGCCTGGATGGCGTCACGCCACTGAACTATCTCCGCAACCCTTATCCCGATGGTCTGAACCAGCCTACGGGAAGCAGCCTGGGCTCGGCGACGCTCCTGGGTCAGAACATCTCCTTCCTCGATCGCGGCGTTGTCGTGCCGTACACGATCCAGTGGAATCTGAACGTGCAGCGGGAGCTGCCCGGCTCGCTGCTGTTGGACGTCGGCTATGCGGCCAGCAGAGGCCTGAAGTTTCAGCAGGACCGCCTCCTGAATCAGCTTCCGGATTCAGCTCTCGCACTGGGAGATGAGCTGCGGCGGCAGGTTCCTAATCCCTTTTACGGGCAGATCGATATCGGACCGCTGTCAAGGCCCACTGTGGCGCTCGCTCAGCTGCTGCGTCCTTTCCCCCACTTCGATACAGTCACTTCGTCGGCAGCAACGTGGGCCACGTCGCAGTACCATTCTCTTCAGGCCAAAGTGGAGAAGCGGTTCTCCAAAGGCTTTACGGTGCTCGGCTCGTACACCTATTCGAAGCTGATGGATCTCGCTACCGGACAGTTTTCGGGAGAACCTCTGGGCGGTGGAGCCATCCAGAACTGGAACAATCTGGCGGCAGACTGGGCGGTATCGTCCCTGGACCAGACGCACCGTCTCGTCCTGAACACCGTCTATGAGCTTCCCTTCCTGCGATCTGGACGGGACCTCGTTTCGCAAATCTTTGGCGGCTGGGATCTTGGCGTCATTGCCTCCGCCTTCAGCGGCGGCCCGCTGGGCATCACAGCTGCAACGAATAACACCTTCTCGCAAGGAGGTGGCCAGCGGCCGGACTGGAACGGTAAGTCGCCGCGGCTTGATAATCCGACGCCCGACAAGTGGTTCGATACGTCGGTGTTCACGGCCGCAGCGCCTTATCGATTCGGAAACGCGCCGCGCACGTTCGGCGGAAGCCGGGCGGACGGGACAGCGCAAATTGACCTGTCGCTGATGAAGAACGCCTCGATCACTGAGAAGATGAGGCTGCAGTTCCGTGCAGAGTTCTTCAACCTGACGAACACGCCGCGATTTGGTCCGCCAAACATCAGCTTTGGCAATCCACAGTTCGGCGTTGTTTCTGCTCAGGGAAATCAGCCGCGAATCATTCAGTTTGCGTTGAAGATCGTTCGGTAAAATCCTAACGATGAACCGTCGACGATTCCTCTCGACGCTTGGCGCCGCCGCTACGGCGGCGCCTTTGTTTTCTTCGGCAGCACAGAACGCCCGGCCGAATATCGTGCTTATCCTGTCGGACGATATGGGGTATGCCGACATTGGCTGCTTCGGCGCCAAGGACATCCGCACACCTCATATTGACCGACTGGCGCGGGAAGGTGTCCGGCTGACGCACTGTTACTCCAACGGTCCCGTCTGTACCCCCACCCGGGCCGCGTTAATGACCGGACGCTACCAGCAGCGCTTCGGCCTCGAATGGGCTCTGATGCCGGCGCATCGCGAGTGCGGGCTGGATCCCGAGCACATCACCATTGCAACGCGGCTCAAGAAGACCGGATACAAAACCGGCATGTTCGGGAAGTGGCATCTCGGCTGGAAGCCGGAGTTTGGGCCGAATGCGCACGGCTTTGATGAGTTCTTCGGAATCCTGGGCGGCAATGTGGACATGTATTCGCACCGGCGGGTCGAAGATACGAAGGACTTGTGGGAAGGGACAACGCCTGTCGAAAAGCCCGGGTATCTTACCGAACTGATCGCCGACCGCGCAGAGCAGTTTGTGGACCGGCATGCGGGAAAGGACCCGTTCTTCCTGTATGTGCCGTTCAATGCCGTGCACTGGCCCTTTCAGGTGCCTGGCCGCCCCGATACCGTCCGCAACCGCCAGACATGGTTCGACGGGACACGGGCCGAGTACGGAAAGATGCTGGAGAGCATGGACAGCGCGATCGGACGGGTTCTTGCCGCCCTGGACCGTCACAATCTCACCCGGAATACGCTTGTGATCTTCACGAATGACAACGGGGGCGAGCGCCTGTCCGATAACTCACCCTTCTTTCACCACAAGGGGACATTGTGGGAAGGAGGCATCCGCTCACCCGGCATCGTACGCTGGCCAGCCCGCCTGAAGGCCGGCCAGACGAACGAGCAAGCCTGCATGTCGATGGATTTTGCCGCCACGATTCTTGCTGCCGCGAATGTCGCCCTGCCTCAGGATCCGGCCTTGGATGGCATGAACCTTCTTCCAATCCTCGAGGGCAGGCAGCGGCCGGTGGAGCGCACCTTGTTCTGGCGGATCAACCGCGAAGACCGAAAGCAAAAGGCGGTCCGCCAGGGGTACTGGAAGTACGTGCGGGACGGCTCGATCGACCTTCTTTTCAACCTGGCCGAGGACCCCGGTGAGCGAAGAGATCTCGGCTATCGTCATCCCGGCCTTGTGAAAAAGCTGCAGGCTGCCATTGAGGCCTGGGAGGCGGATCTGGCGAAGAATCAGCCGCGTTGTTCCGTACTATAGGAGCGTCAAAGGATTAAGCTCCCGCTATCATTACGTCTACCCGCCCTCCAACAGTACGGTCTTCCAGCCGTGGTAGTAGCCGGCTTGCCTGGCCGCCAATTCCTGCTTCACCAGATTCAAACCATAGACGCAAAGTTCAAACCGGTCGGCGAGGCGGCGGAAAAGCGGGGCTTCGTGGCGGAACTCCGCCTGATCGAACGAAGCTACGATTGTGTACGATTCTTTGCCTGCCTTCATGTAGTCGATCAGTGAATCCAAACGGCCGCGGGCGCGGGGAAGACGGGCCACATACTCGGGAAAGAGCCCGGACAGGAACAATGTCAGATCACCCACGTGTTTCCGTACCTCGCGTTCGTAAATGAACGATCGGCCGCCAAGCAAGGGATTCGATTCGATCAGCATCTCCCCTACTTCTTCGAGCCGTCTCCCTTTTGCGTCTCGAATCCGATAGAGGTTGTCGATATGGGTGAAGTCGACGAGCAGATTCGCAATGTAGCGCGCCGCCTCCAGATCTGCGAAACCAGTGCCTACAATCAAGTGACGTTCCACGAGTTCCGCAAACAAAGTCCTCAATGGATGATTGCGGCTGATGGACATCGTCATCGTCAATCTCCTGTCTTCTATTTTCCCCTTGTCGTTGCCAAGCCCCACGAATCGGACGATGAACGTCACAGATCCTTCTGAGATCCTTCTGGCAGCCGGTTCTTCCTGAACGAGATTAGAGGGCGGGTGCGGCGTGGCGCGAAAAGGCATCGAGAGCGGACGGGTTTTCGACAGTGGAAGTATCGCCAAGCGGCTCGTTCAGATAGCGCTGACGGATCAGCCTGCGGACGACCTTGCCGCTCTGCGTCTTCGGCAGTTCTTTCACGGCATAAATTTCCTTGGGCCGGAATGTAGGTCCGAGCGCTTGAACGAGATGTTCCGTCAACGACGCTGCCGACGCCTCCGCGCGAAGAACAACAAAGGCGACAATGCACTCGCCTCGCAGTTCGTCCGGTACGCCGATGACAGCGGCCTCAGCGACTGCGGGGTGTTGCATCAATGCATCCTCGACCTCAGCCGGACCCACCTTCCGCCCGGCGATGTTCATCGATTCATCGGCCCGGCCGTGCAGGTACCAACACCCGTCCGAGTCGACGCTTGCCCAGTCGCCGTGATACCAGACGCCCGGCCAGCGGGACCAGTAGGTGTCGAGATAGCGCTGCGGATCGTTCCACACGCCCCGGGTCATCGAAGGCGCGGGCCGCGTACACACCAAATAGCCCATCTGCCCGCGGACGGGCCGTCCGGACTCGTCCACAACCTCAACGGCCATTCCCGGAGCCGGCCCGCCGAGCGTGCTCGGCTTCAGCGGCTGTATCGGCAGAGGAAAGAGGAAACAGCCGACGATTTCCGTGCCGCCGGAAATATTGATGACGGGGCAGCGGCGCTTGCCAACGGTCTCAAAGTACCAGAGCCACGAGGTATCGTCCCAGGGTTCGCCGGTCGATCCGAGCAGGCGTAACGATTCCATGGCGTAGCCCTTCGCCAGTTCTCCGCCCTTCCGCATCAGCATCCGGATGGCCGTAGGGGACACGCCGAGAGTGGTGATCCTATGACGCTCAACGAGATGCCACAAACGATCCGGCTCCGGAAAGTCAGGAGCGCCGTCATAGAGAAAAATCGTTCCGCCGAACGTATGATTCCCAATGATCGTCCACGGCCCCATCATCCACCCGATATCGGAGAGCCAGAAAAACCGGTCGTTCGGTTGATGATCAAAGGCCAGCCAAATCTCCTTTGACATCTGAGCGATCGCCCCCGCATGGGTGTGCACAGTACCTTTGGGCTTGCCCGTTGTCCCGGAAGTGTATAGGATCAGCGCGCGATCTTCGGATTCGAGAGGCGCCGTCTCAAACTCGTCAGGCTGCCCCGCGATCAGATCGCTGTACGTGGTATCGCGGGCCGGCAGCAGGACGGAAGGACCGCGATAGCGAAGTACGACGACACGTTCCGCGGACGAGCCCTTGATTGACTCATCCACCTTCTGCTTGAGCGGCAGCAGCTTGCCGCGGCGCTCGATGGAATCCGCCGTGAAGACGACGCGTGCGCCCGAGTCCTGCAGCCTCGTCGCGATCGCATGCGTGCCAAAGCCGGCGAAAATCGGCACGGCGATCACGCCGAGCTTGAACGCAGCGTACAGAATGGACACCACCTCCGGAACCATGGGCATGCACAGGGCGATGCGGTCGCCTTTCTGCAGCCCGATTGCCCGTAGCGCGTTCGCCAGCCGGTTGGTTTCCTTCTGCAGGTCCGCGAACGATACTGTCCGGGTTTCGCCGTTCTCTCCCTCCCAGATAATCGCAGGATTCGGCTTCGAGACATGGCGGTCCAGGCAGTTGTGGGCGATATTCAGTTTGCCGCCCAGAAACCACTGCGCCCATTCCACGCCCCGGGATTGGTCGAGCACCTGCTCATATGGCGCAAACCATGCGATCCCAGTTTCCTTCACCATGGCGTCCCAGAACTGCTCAAGGTTTTCCCGGGAATAGCGGAGGAATTCTTCGCGGTCTGAGAAACCGAGCTTGCGGAGGAAGCGCCACACGTTCGTGGACTCCACGTATTGTTCGGAGGGTTTCCAGACCCACTCGCTCATTGCCGCGTCGCCTCCTTGCTGCGCACAACAGGCCTCTGCATCTCAAAGCGGTCGGTTGTGCGAACGTACGTCGACCCGGCCATTCGGCCGATCGGGCGCAGTTTGTCAGGATCCACTTTGTAGTCGCTCACAAGAGCGTCGTCAATGTGGAAGCGCAAAACCTCGCCAAGGACAATGCTGCCTCCCAGCGGTTTATCGCTCACGTGAACCACCTGCAGAAGGCGGCATTCCATCTGAACGTGAGACTCCGCCACGCGCGGCGGGCGGATCAGATCGCTCGGAACTGGCGTCAGGCCTGATTCGAGAAATTCGTCGATCTCCGGAGGAAACTCCGCGGAGCAAATGTTCATTTGCTCCGCAAATTCCTCCGATACCACGTTCACAACAAACTCACCCGTGGCTTCGATATTGTGAAGCGTATCCTTCCTCTTCCCGTCACTGCCTCGCACCATCGGGCTAAAGCAGACAACCGGAGGATTGGCGCTGACGGCGGTGAAGAAGCTGAAGGGGGCGAGATTGCGGACACCGTCGGGACTGACGGTGGAGACGAACGCGATCGGGCGCGGCACAATCACGCCGATCATCAGCTTGTAAATGTTAGAAGAATCGTGCTCCGCAGGGTTGATAATCACTTGATCTCCGCAGCTGCAGATGGCATCCAGCTCATCCAGTAATCCTTCCACTCCACCTCTTCCCCGGCAGGAAGCACGTGGATCGGATTCAGGCCATCGAGCATGACTGCGTACTCGTCGGTTCGCGTCTTGCGATGCTGATTGGCGAGCGCTTTCGGGTGCGGCCCGTGGTGAATCCCGCGGGGATGAAGAGTGGCCATACCCGGTTTGATGTTGTCTTTACTGAAAAAGTCGCCGTCGTGATAGAAGAGGAATTCGTCGTAGTCCGTATTCCGGTGGAAAAAGGGAACACGCAGTGCGTCCGGGTCCTCTTCGAGCGGCCTCGGGAGGAAGCTGCAGATGACGGCGCCATTGGTGACGAACGTAGTGTGAGCGCTCGGCGGCAGATGGGCCCGATGACTCATCACCGGACGGATATCGCGCATGTTGAGCTTCCAGACGGTGAGGTCGCCTTTCCAGCCGACCACATCAATCGGATTCCACGGATAGACGACGGTAGAAAGCTCATCCTCGGCCTTGATACGGACTTCCCACTCACGGTTGTCGTTAAGATGCGGTGAGGGTTCGGGAGTGACGATGACCGCTGGATCGTACAGGGCATGCTGCCCGATCAAGCCCTTCTCCGGCGGATCAAACTCACCCTTGGATTGGACGATCAGGAAAAAATTGTCACGCGTTTCCGGGATGAGCCGGTAGGTGACTGCACGAGGCAGCACAATGTAATCACCCGGCTCAAAGGAGAGAGGCCCGAAATCGGTTTCGATCATCCCTTTCCCGCGATGCACAAAGAGCAGTTCATCTCCGTCGGCATTCCGGTAATAAAAGGGCATCGGTTCCGCACGCCGTGAGACATAAATCTTGATGTCGTCGTTGCCGAGAAATGCAACGGGCATGCCTAGAGGAGATTCGAGATCGGAGGGGCGAAGCTTGTTGAGGTCAAAGCAGTGGGGGCGAAGCTTGCCTTCGAAGCGAATCCAACCGGTGGGAGGATGGGCATGATAGAGGTGCGCGGTCCTGCCATAAAAGCCTTTCCGGCCGTGCTCCTCTTCATACGTACCCTCGGGAATTCCTACATGCGCCTGACGGGCATGTCTGCCTTTCTTTAGCGGGTGCATCGTTTCCTGTCCTTTCTGACGCGGAAAGACTCGAACCGCCGGTCCCCAGAGGTTCCAAACTCATTATGTGCGTGTTTGCTTCGATTTATCAACACCACAAATTTGTGGTGTGGCAATTGATTTCAGGTGCATAATGAGGGTAGAGAGAAGGCTCCGATTCCGGGAGGAGTGCGATGAAACGGCCCAGTTCGGATCCAAACCAACGGCACGCCGTATCCGCCACGCCAGGCCTCACCACGACCGAAGCGCCCTTTGTCGAGGAGGCCAAGACGAAGGGCCAACTCTACATTCACCAGCCGTACGAGCTCTACTCGGAAGAGAATCATGAAGCGTGGCGGCGCCTTTATTCGCGAATGCTGCCTCGCTGGCGGCAGTTTGCAAACCCTCGCTTTCTGGAAGGCATCGACTCACTATGCCTTGACGCGGAGCGCGTGCCAAAGCTCGAGGATGTAAACCGCTTTCTTTCCCCGCTCACAGGTTTTCGTGCGAAAGCGGTCAGCGGTTATATCCCGGCGTTTCTCTTCTTTGATTGCCTGCGCAATCGCGAGTTTCCGACGACCATCACCATCCGCCGGTCCGACAAGCTGGACTATCTTCCCGAGCCCGACATCTTTCATGACATTGCCGGTCACGTCCCGATGCATACCGACTGTGCTTTCGCTGATACGCTTGTCCGATTTGGGGATTGCGCCCACACGGCCGTAGAAATGGCGGCCGAGATCAAACCCGAGGCCGAGCAGCTGCGCGTGCTCACAAGCATCGTGAAGGCGATGGCTCGATTCTTCTGGTTCACGGTGGAATTTGGATTAATGCGATCCGGGGCAGGGCTGAAGGTGTATGGCAGCGGACTCTTGAGCTCATACGGAGAGATCGGCCACTCCATCGAATCGCCTGACGTGCAGCGTTACCCGATTCAATTGGAGTGGGTGATCAACCAGGCGTTCGAGATTCACCACTACCAGCCCTTGCTCTTCATCGTCGACTCCTTCGACCATCTGTTCAGCCTGGTGGACCGGCTCGAAAAGTGGATGCGCGAGGGGCGTCTTAACAATGTGGCGCCGGGAGAGCCTGCGGTAAACGAGACGGATTTGCGGAGCTTTCTCAGAGCGGCCTGAACGATCTCAGATGGTGATGCCGATCGACCACAGCAGGTAGGCAACGGCCTGCCGGAAGTAGAGTTTCCATCTGCCGAAGTCGCTTCGCGGCCTGGAGGGACGCGGTGAGCCGTAGACGGTCAGCCCTCGGAACTCCAGCATCTTCTTGGCTCGAAATATGTGGTAGCCGTCGCTGACAAGAATCAGCGAATTCAGGCCCATCCGGCGCATGATCTCGCCGACAGCCGCGACACTGTGTACCGTGCTCTCCGCTTCTTTTTCGACGATGATGTCTTCCGAAGGAACCCCTTTCGTAATGAGGTAAGCCCGGCCCACCTCTCCCTCGGTGAACAAGGGATCGCCGCCCGCCCCGCCGGTCGTCAGAATGCGGCTGGCTAATTTCCGGTGGTAGAGGTCCAGCCCGTGGTCGAGGCGCGCCCGAAACACTGGAGAGGGCCTTCCATGGTATTCAGCGGCACCCATGATGACAATCACGTCGGCCGCACGTGCTTCATCGACGAACGACTGTTTCTCAATCTGTGCCGCGATGTAGGTGAGGTAGCCGACGAGTGACAGCGCCAGCAGCCCGACCACCCAAAGGAACCGCTTCATTCGTACAACTTAGAGTAGCTTACGTTGGGCGGAAACCGCAGAGGTTCCGACGAAATGGTTCTCCGCCCGAGGGCGTCTTCGTGAGAGGGTAACATCCATGCATTTAAAACCCATTCACGAGCAGGCTGTTGTCATAATGGGCGCTTCGAGCGGAATCGGCCGCGATACGGCTCTCCGTTTTGCCCGAAAGGGAGCGTGCGTGGTGGCCGCGGCGCGAAGCGAAAGCGGCTTGCAGTCGCTGATCAATGAGATCCGGCTGCAGGGCGGACGGGCGATCGCAGCCACCTGCGACACGACAAATGAGGAGCAGGTTCGAAACGTTGCGCAACTTTGCGTGCGGGAGTTCGGCAGGATCGACACCTGGGTGCAGCTCGCGGGTGTTTCTCTGTATGCCCGGTTCGAGGACACGACGATCGACGAGTGGCGGAGAGTCGTCGATGTCAACCTGAACGGGCAGGCCCTTGGAGCGATGGTTGCGCTGCCGCATCTGAAGAGGCAGGGAGGGGCGCTCATCTGCGTATCATCGGTAGAATCTCGCCGGGCTTTGCCTTACCAGGCGGCATATGCAGCCTCAAAGCATGGTGTCAAGGCAATGTGTGAGGCACTGCGGATGGAGCTGGAACATGAGGGCGTTCCTGTCAGCGTGACGGAAATTATACCGGCGTCGATCAACACTCCACTCTTCGAGCACGCCCGGACGAAGCTGGGAGTGCAGCCCCAAGGTGCTCCCCCAATCTATCCTCCTGAAACCGTTTCCAAGGCGATTCTTTACGCTGCCGAGCACCCCGTCAGGGAACTGCCGATAGGCGCGGCTGCTTCGGCTCTCATTGCCGGAGAGAATCTGTCACCGGCCATGATGGACAGGCTGCTAGAGACATTCGCTTTCGAGAAGCAGCTCACAGACCGGCCTAAGCCTCCGACGGTGGACAATCTCTTCGCGCCCATGGAAGGAATGGACCGGGTGAAGGGCAATCTAAAGGAATCGAGGCCGTTCAGCGTTTATACGTGGATGATCACGCACCCCGGTTTTGTCGGCGCTCTGGCGATGGCAGCCGCGGGAACGGCTGCGATCATGACTCGCGGGGCCGGCCGGGAAGTACCGGGTCGGGAACGGGAGATCCGTCCGGTTGGAGGCCATGCCATGAGTCACCTCGAACGCCGCAGATCGATCGCCCGGGTCTGAAGACATGGAGCTGCATGGCCATGTGCTACTGTTTGTTCGATGGCAGTGCCTGGCCAAACGACGCAGGTCATAACCAGCGCCCGAAATCCGCTATTGAAAGATGTGAGGCGGGCCGTTGCGAAAGGCGGCTTGACAGAGGACGGTTACGCGATCGCCGAGACTTTCCACCTGCTTGACGAGGCGATCCGAAGCGGGTGCGAAATCAAGGCCGTCCTTGCTTCGGAGTCGGCCCAGGCTGCCGTAACGAGGCATCTTCCTCCGTCCCGCAGCCTGCGTCTGGTAGTCGTCGCGGACGAGGTCTTCGGGCAGATCGCAGCCACCGAGAACTCACAGGGCGTGATTACTCTCGTCCGCCCTCCTTCCTGGACGATGCAGGATCTCTTTCGCCTGCGGCCGCTCGTGGTGCTGCTCGATGGAGTTCAGGATCCGGGCAACGGAGGCGCCATCATCCGGGCGGCGGAGGCCTTCGGCGCCACCGGTGTTGTCCTGCTCAAGGGTACGGTCAGTCCCTGGAATCCCAAAGCGCTCCGCGCCTCGGCGGGATCCTCCTTTCGGCTTCCTCTCGTATCCGGTGTCGATTCTTCCCTCGCTCAGAAAACGCTGGAACAGCGGGGCGTCGAGGCGTACGCGGCGATGCCGCACGGTGACATAGTACTTTCCGGCGCAGACCTGAAAGCTCCTTGTGCCTTCGTCATCGGAAGCGAGGGCCGTGGTGTGAGCGAGGTGTGGCGGCGATCCGCTCGCGGCTTGCGAATTCCGACCTCAGGCGTGGAATCCTTAAACGCAGCCATGGCAGCTGGGATCCTCCTTTACGAGGCGCGCCGCCAGAGAGGAACGGAAGCATGAGTCTGTTCGAACTCACTCCGCCTCTCGATGAATCCGTGGACCGCGGCCGCCCCCTGGCCGAGCGTATGCGTCCGGAGAGTCTCGACGAGTATGTCGGCCAGGAGCACATCCTCGGGCCTGGAAAGCCGCTTCGCACTCAGATCGAACGCGACCAGTTGACCTCGATCATCCTTTGGGGGCCGCCCGGAGTCGGCAAGACGACGCTGGCTCGGTTGATTGCACGGCTGACCCGAGCCGATTTTGTGCCGTTTAGCGCAGTCCTGAGCGGCATCAAGGAGATCAAAGCCGTGATGGCGGATGCCGAGCGGAACCGCCGCGCTGGCCGCCGAACCGTTCTCTTCGTGGACGAAATTCACCGGTTCAATAAGGCCCAGCAGGATGCGTTCCTGCCGTACGTGGAGCGGGGCGACATCATCCTTGTCGGCGCCACTACCGAAAATCCGTCTTTTGAAGTGATCTCCGCGTTGCTGTCCAGAGCCAAGGTCTACGCCCTGCGTTCGCTCACGGTTCCGGAGATCATCACTCTGCTCGAACGGGCGCTGAAGGACAAACGTCGCGGTCTTGGCCATCTGGAACTGAAGGCCGATCGCAGCCTACTCGAACAGATCGCAGTGTATGCAAACGGCGACGCTCGCACTGCCTACAACATCCTGGAGCTTGCAGCCGCGGCTTCGGAGGGAGGCGAGCTCTCGCGGCAGGCCGTCGAGGATGCGATGCAGCGCAAGCTGCTCCTTTATGACAAGGGCGGCGAAGAGCACTATAATCTCATCTCAGCGCTGCATAAGTCGGTTCGCTCGAGCGATCCTGACGCAGCGCTGTACTGGCTTGCCAGAATGCTGGAGGCCGGTGAGGACCGGATGTATCTGGCGCGGCGTCTGGTAAGGATGGCGATTGAGGATATTGGGCTTGCTGATCCGAGGGCGGTCGAGCAGGCTATTGCCTGCATGCAAACTGTGCACTTCCTCGGCATACCCGAAGGGGACCAGGCGCTCGCCCAAGCTGCCATTTATCTGTCGGTCGCGCCGAAATCCGACGCGGCATACCGTGCCCTGAATTCCGCTTTGGCGGAAGTTCGAAAGGGGGTTGCGGAACCAGTCCCGATGCATCTCCGGAACGCGCCCACACGCGCGATGAGGGAGTGGGGGTATGGTGAGGGCTACCAGCACGCTCACGACTACGAGGAGGCAATTCCCAGCATGCAATGCCTCCCGGAGTCGCTCGCCGGGCGCCGCTTCTACGAGCCGACCGAGCGCGGCATCGAGAAGCGGATCCGCGAGCGGTTGGACGAAATTCGGAAACTCCGGCGAGGACCTACTTCCGGGCAGTCACGGTGATCTCGATCCGCGCCGGTCCAGCCAGTCTACTGACCCCTACCGTCGTGCGAGCCGGACGCGGTTCTTTAAAATACGTCATATAGACGGCATTCATCCGTTGGAACAGATCCATGTCGGTAAGGTAAACCTGCACGGAGACGACGTCTTCGAATCCCATCTTGGCTTCGCGCAGAATTGCACCGATGTTCTCGAGGGTTTGCTTCACTTCGGCTTCGAACTCCTCAGGCAGCTTGCCCGAGGCGTCGCGGCCAACCTGCCCGGAAACGTAGAGGGTCCCGTCCACCAGAATTCCAGGGCTGAAAGGTCCTCCGGGTTTGGAGCCTTTCGGATAGATCACTTGCTTCTGGGCTCCAAGCCCTGGAAAACAAAGAGCTCCGAAAAGAATGAGAGAGCAAACGCGGGAGGTACGCATACGTGCAATGATAGCGGAACAGATTGAGCAAACGCCGCCCGCAAAAGCGGCTGGACCCTGCCGCCTAGTACGAACGTACTGTCAAAATCCAACTGGAATTCTATTGTGGCGGGACTTTGCACAGTGCATCCTGGGAACGTAGAGGGAGGAAGTTCAATGTTCGCAGATCAGCCGCCGAAAGCACCACTAGAGCAACAGGAAAGGAGATCCTCGGATCGATTCCCGATTCAGCGGGAGATTCGTTACAAGATCCTGAACAAGAAAAACGGGGAAGAGACTGGAAGCGGCGTTACAGTCAACATGAGCAGTGGCGGTGTTCTTTTCACGACGGAGCGCCTGCTCCTGCCGGGAAAGCGCATCGAGATGGCGATCAGTTGGCCCGCCCAACTGAATAATAAGTGCGCCCTCAAGCTCGTCGCCCGAGGGAGAGTGGTCCGGGCCGAAGAGGGCCGTGCCGCCATCGAGATTCAGCAGTACGAATTTAGGACGCAGGGATCCAACGGTTTGACCATCTAGCGGAAGTTGTCGATGCCAGCGGGTTCCGCGGGCGTCATTCGGGAGAGCTGCTTCTTTCTCGCAACCTCCTTTTCCCGCTCGCGATTCCATCTGAGACACGCCCGTTCAATTAGCCAGACCGAACGGTGGCTTGTGAAAGGGCGTTCCAGTACGTCAAACCCCCCATTCAGAAGCACTTTCGCCCAATAGTGGCCGTCAACAAATGGCCGGGAGACGAGGACCAGAGGCGGAAACGCGCGGGTCCGGAGTCGCCTTGCGAATTCATGCCAGCTCATCCCGATGATTGCTTCCTCGCAAAGAACGAGGACAGCAACCTCTTCGCGGTAGCAAAGCTCCGCAACCTCTTCCTGATTGCACTTCCAGGTGAGCCGGTATGGCTTGTTCTGCAGGATGGCCAACAGGCACTGATAGTCCTCCCGGCCGCCGAGAAGCACGATGTGGTCTACATGCGTTTGCGGAGGACCGCCAACTTCCAAGGTATCCATGCTCATAGCGTTATCGCTTGTAGAGGCACTACTAGCACGTTCCGCTCAGCGATAGCCAGTAAATCCCTCACTGAAGGCTTTTAATCAGAGTACTAGGAGATTTCAGGTGGGGAAACCTGGGAATACTACCAGTTTAACGGGGAATATTCTCGGCAAATAGCGACTCACCTGCGCCAGGATCCGGTGATTTTGCAGAGCCGCTATCCTAAAAAGAAGCCGGAGCAGCCATGCGAAACAAGAAAGTGTTTGGTGCCGGGGTCGTACTTTTTGTAGTGTTGCTGACCCTTGTGGTCTGGCAAGGCTCATTCACACTCGGAGAATTCGGGCCCACCACTGCCGAACAGCGTTACCTGTTCTGGGCGATCTCCACACTTGTTTTCCTGCTTACAGTAACGCTGGGCTTCATGCTGTTCCGGACCTTCGTGAAGCTCTACATCGAGCGGCAGAGCAAGAAAGAAGGCTCGAAGATCCGCACCAAGCTCGTTGTGGGCGCGCTGGCTCTCAGCTTTCTGCCGATGTTCTTCCTTGTCCTGTGGAGCATCGAAGTCCTGAATTACAACCTGGACAAATGGTTCAGCATGCCCGCGGAGGGCATCAATGTGAACCTGCGGGAGACAGCGGAAGCACTGAAGGCCGATGCACGTGCCCGCGCGACGGCGATCGCTCACTGGCTTGCGCTTCTCCCGGAGACGGAGTCGTACCTGACGACCGGGGGGCGGGACTTGAATACCTTCGATCGGCTTTGCCGGGAGAACCGGGTCACTCGCGCCTGGATCAAGACGGCAAACAATACGCTTTGGCCGATCTGCGGGGACCCGGCAGGCGCTTCCGACCCGGCCGAGTTTGAAGGGAAGGCCATCCTTACCAAACACGTCACGGGAGAGCTGATCGTCCGGACCACGCTTCCGGTGGACCTTGCCGCCCGCCAGCAAGCCATTGACCGCAGAGTTCACGAGTACGGGCAGCTGGCTTTGGACAAGAAGAGTACGAGAGCCTTCTATCTTCAGCTGTTGGCGTTGATCACGCTCTTCATTCTGTTCGTCGCTACATGGCTGTCCCTGTTTCTTGCACGTCAGATCAGCGTACCGATCTCAGCGTTGCTCGACGCGGCACGCGAGGTCCGGCGCGGCAACCTCGCCTATCGCGTCAAGGTGCAGGCGATTGATGAGCTCGCCTTGCTGGTCCGCGCATTCAATGAAATGACGGAGGAGCTGAACGCGAACAGCCTGGAACTGGAGCGGCGAAGGCGGTTTACCGAGGCTATCCTGGAAAGCATCCCGACGGGCGTGATCTCGATTGATTCCGATGGAAACATTCAGCGGGTGAATCGGGCGCTGCGCCGGATCTTTCCCGAAGACCGTGTCGCTGCCGCGACGAATCTAAGCGACCTTTTCACGGCGGATGACGCCGCCGAGATTCGATACCTCATGAAAAGGGCGCGCCGCACAGGGCTGGCGTCGCGCCAGCTGGAGCTTTCGAACAACAAGGGTGGGACGCTGCATCTGTCCGTGACAGTGTCTGCGCTCGAGGCCGAGCCCGCGTCCGGTTTCGTCCTAGTCCTCGAGGATACGACCGAGCTTCTTCACGCCCAAAAGGCGACGGCATGGCACGAAGTGGCGCGGCGGGTGGCTCATGAGATCAAGAATCCGCTCACGCCAATCGCCCTTTGCTCCGAGCGAATCGCGCGGCAGATTGATCGCATCAAAGCGCCAGAGGACGTCAGCCGCATCGTTAAGGAGTGCTGTGTAACGATCGGAGCTGAGGTGGAGAGTTTGAAAGCTCTGGTTAACGAGTTCTCTCAGTACGCACGATTCCCGGCGGCGCAGCCGGCGCCCGCTGACGTCAATGAGGTTGTGGAGTCCGCTTTGGCCGTATTTGCCGGGCGGCTGGATGGTATCGAAATTACAAAAGTGCTCGCGCCTGATTTGCCTAAGGTATTTATTGATAAAGAGCAGTTCAAGAGGGTGGTGGTCAATCTTGTGGACAACGCGGCGGAGGCCATGCAGCATTCGCTGGTAAAGAGGCTGTACGTCGGAACCCAGGCAACCTCTCCGGAAACGGTGGAGATTACGGTCGCAGACACGGGAGCCGGAGTGTCTGCAGAGGATCGGGAAAAGCTCTTTCTTCCCTACTTCTCAACAAAGAATCGCGGGACCGGCCTTGGCCTGGCAATCGTCAACCATATTTTGGCTGAGCACAAAGCGAACATTCGAGTAGAGGACAACCAGCCTTCGGGAGCCCGTTTTATTGTGGAGGTGGCGGCGCTGCCGGCGAGTGAGACGGCGCCACGGTCCGCTACGGAGATCGGAGCGTGAAAACGTCGAGAATCCTTGTCGTCGATGATGAACCGGGGATCCGGCAATCCCTGTCAGGCGTATTGTGCGATGAGGGCTACGAAGTCCACGCGGTAGAGAGCGGAGAGGCCTGCATCGAGGAGCTGCGGCGCCGGAATTTTGAAGTCGTTCTGCTCGATATCTGGCTGCCGGGAATGGATGGTTTGGAGACGCTTGCGCGGATCCAGGAACTTCCCTTCGTTGAACAGCCGGTTGTTGTAATGATCTCCGGGCACGGCAATATCGAGACCGCCGTGAAGGCGACGAAGCTGGGAGCCTTCGACTTTCTGGAAAAGCCGCCAACGATTGAGAAGGTATCCGTCGTTGTCAAGAACGCCATTCAGCAGCGCCGCATGGAGCTCGAACTCCAGCGGTTGAAGGAGGAAGGGCGCGGCACGCCGCGGATCATCGGCGAAAGCGTGCCGATGAAAGCTCTCCGCCAGCAGCTACGGCTGATGGCGGGCACCAACGGACGAGTTCTGATCTTTGGTGAGAGCGGCACCGGAAAAGAGTTGGTGGCCCATGCCATTCACGCTTACAGTCCGCGGGCCCAAGATCCGTTCGTCGAGGTGAATTGTGCCGCAATACCTGAAGACTTGATTGAAAGCGAGCTGTTCGGCCATAGGAAGGGCAGCTTTACGGGAGCGACCGAGGATAAGATCGGCAAGTTTCAGAAGGCCGACGGAGGGACTCTGTTTCTCGACGAAGTCGGGGACATGAGCCTGAAGACGCAGGCGAAGGTGCTGCGTGCGCTGGAGGAGCAGCGGTTCGAACCCGTAGGCGCCGACTCTTGGGTGCAGGTGGACGTCCGGGTCATCGCGGCTACCAACAAGAATCTCGAAGAGGAGATCGAGCGAGGCAACTTCCGGGAGGACCTCTTCTACAGATTGAACGTCATTCCCTTCCATGTGCCGCCGCTGCGCGAGCGGGTCGAGGACATTCCTTTGCTGGCGGATCACTTTCTCCGGGAGTTTGCGCATGCTTATGGAAGAAAGGCGAAGGAGCTGACACCGGAAGCATATCGGGTCCTGTGTGACTACAACTGGCCGGGCAACGTCCGGGAGCTGAGGAATCTAATGGAGCGCATCGTCATCATGAATCCGCAGGTCCGGATTGATGCGCGACATATTCCGCTAAATCCCGGCCGGCGAGCCGTCTTCGACCTTCCAGTCGATCGCTTCGGCAGCTTGCAGGAAGTCCGTGAAGCAGCCGAGCGGGAGTATATCCTTCGGAAACTCGAGGAGACGAACGGCAACGTATCGCGTGCAGCCGAACTTCTCGGGCTCGAGCGCAGCAACCTGTACAGGAAGATGAAATCGCTCGGTATTACACCAAAAGAGTGAACCCGATCTCCACGAAAAGCTGCTATCGGGCGTCATAAAGATGAATGAATACGCCCGAAGCACAGTTAGTCGGTGTGCTGCGACCAAGCAACGTAAGGAAGTTACCAATCGCTATTTAGTGCGCTGCCCAGCTACCGTCGGCACTCTTTCTGACATATAGGGGCAAGTATGAGACTGGCGCATATCTTCTGTGCGATGGTCTTGGCCGGCTGTTGGACAGTTCCAGCAGCTTGCGAGGAGCGGGTTCTAACTCCCTCAGGGACGGAGGCACGCTTTCCCGGAGCGTTTCAGCAGGGCTTCGTAATGCCGAAGTGGACCGGGAATTACTTACTCCAGTTTGTAATTTCTCGAACCAGGCAGGAAGCGGGACCGAACGTCCGGGCCTGGGACAGAACGGGCAAACTCGTCCTTGAAACGCGCGTCTGGTTTCCCGACGCGTGGCAAGTCGCGATCTTCGACATAGCGGGCGCAGCGGATGGCGAAGTCGCTGTGGCCGGGGCGGCCTATACGAACTCCGGGGTTCGGGCTCCTTTTATCGCGTGGATCTCACCCGTCCGGTATGACGCGGCTGGCCGTGCGGACGTCGCCCTTCTCTCCCGAGGCGCTTTGTTTTGGCCCCGACGGCTCCGTGTGGGCTTTGGGCGCACACTACGATGAATCGGGACTCATCCAACCGGAGCGGGGCACATTGCAGCAGTATGACCGGCAAGGCAAACTGATTCGCGAGTTGCTCCCACGTTCTTCGTTTGCAAATGCGGTCAACCCGGCACATGGTCCCGGAGATCCGGCCCATGGGCCTGGCGGGAGAGCTGTGCTGATGACGCTTCCGGACCGGATCGGCATCCTCAGCAAGAGCGCCAGGGAGTGGATCGAGGTTGACTCGGCCGGGAATCTGATCGGACGTTGGGCTTCTCCTGGCCGGAGGCGCGTAACAGAAACGGGGAGCCGGAGGCCGGTAAGAAGCGCGAAATCATCGGGAATGCCGCTGCGTTCCGTGCCAATGGCGATGTCCTGGCTACGTTCTGGGATTCGGCCGGAAAACAAGTCCACATACTGGACCGTGCCAACGGGCTCTGGTTGCCTGTAGCCGCTGAAGGTGAGATCGCCAGCCGCGTGATGTTTGGAGCGGATGGGAATTCAGTGGTAATGTCGAAAGGACAAGGCGATCAGTCGCTGATTTGGGTCGATTTAGGCATTTAGTCCTGCTGCTTTGCTCGCCAGTTACATACTCTAAGAGTTACACATCCTGGGAAAAGAGAAACGCGTGAATCGTATACTGCTTCTATCGTGCGCTTTGGTGCTCTCCGCTCTCCATCTCTCTGCACAGCCAGTTGTAGGACAGGGTGGCATTTTGAATGTTGCGAGCTATGCGCTCAACGGTCTCCCAAACAGCGGCGTGGCGCAAGGCGCGATGTTCATCATTTTCGGAGAACGCCTTGGGCCTGCGGGCTTCAGCAGGCGAACAGTTTTCCCCTACCCACCTCGGAAGGTCTGGCAGGAACCAGTGTGAAGGTTACGTCTGGAGGAAGGACCGTTGACGCGATTGTCGTCATGGTCCGTAGTGACCGCGTCGTGGCGGTTCTGCCTTCGAACACTCCGGTTGGCGATGCTACGCTGACCGTAACTGTAAACGGACAGACCAGTGCGCCCGTCAGTTTCAAGGTGGTTCGAAGCGCCTTTGGCATATTTGCTTTGAACCAAGCGGGTAGTGGCCCCGGAGTCCTGGTCAATACAGCAACCAATACGCCGGTCACTTTCGTAGCGGCGGCTCAACCGGGTGAGGCGCTTGATATCTGGGGGACGGGGCTCGGACCGGTATCCTGGGACGAAACCAAGGAGCCTCCGGAGGACTTTCTCAGTCACCAGCTTGACGCCGAGGTCATTGTCGGTGGAAAGAGCGCGCAGGTCGTATATGCCGGACGGTCCGGCTGCTGTGCCGGAATAGATCAAGTTCGCTTTATCGTTCCGGAAGGCATCTCCGGTTGCTCCGTGCCGGTCGTCGTCAAGACTGGCAATGTTCTGAGCAACTATACAACCATCGCAATCGCGCGCGAGGGCCGCGTGTGCTCGGATCCTTCGGGCTTCTCAGCGGCGGAACTGGAAGCGGCTACCGCGAACGGAGGCTTGCGCATCGCTACGGTCATCCTCTCTCGCGTCGATCTGAAGTACGAGATACCAGGAGCTCCGCCAGCCCGCGTGTTTACAGAAAGCGGAGTCGGCACCTTTCATGACATGCCGGTCAGCCAGTTGATCGCGTCTCAAGCCTATGCCGGGACTACGTCCCTTGAGTCCTGCTACGTTTACCAGTTCCGCGGTCAGGACTCGAGCATAACGGATCCGGTAAGTGGAACTCCGCTCGATGCCGGTCCGGCTATTCTGGTTCGCGGTCCAAAGGGAGTAAAGAACATTCCCGTCAGGTCCGTCGGCACTTATACCGAAGTGCTGGGAGGTGACGGGCGACCCGAGTTCTTAGACCCGGGAACCTATGAGATTGATAACGGTCCCGGGGGAACCGCTGTAGGACCCTTCCGCGCAACGATTCAGCTCCCTCAGTTACTAAACTGGGCCAACCAAGCTTCCATCAGCACTGTAACCCGGTCAGAGGGACAGACCATCACCTGGACGGGCGGAGATCCGAATGGAACAGTGATGATCGTCGGGACTGCTTTCACAGGTGAAGGACTGAATCTGGTCGGCGCGAGCTTTGTCTGCCGGGAGCAAGCTTCGGCTGGACAGTTTCATATTCCGTCCTCGGTCTTGCTGGCCCTGCCTGCAACTGACGGGAATATCCCTGGCATGCTGGTAGTCGGAAACTCCACGAATCCCGTACGCTTTCAAGCTACCGGACTCGATGTTGGGTACTTGGGCCACACCGATCTGAGCGGCAAGAGCGTACATTACAAGTAACACTTCCGAGGCATACAGGGGGCATAAGGGGCCATTGCGCATTGGCCCCAACACCCAAAAAGCCTCCTGCCCTTCAGCGTTTCTCCGCCGACGACAGGAAGCTTTTCGGGTGCATCACCGGCCCCAGCGACCGTCGGGCGGTGTGAGCAAACAGTGCGGCAGAACGGTTGTTGAGCCTCCGGATACTCCTTTAAGATAGAAAGACGGCGGCCCCTCCGTTTTGCCGGCTGTTTTATGAGTTATATCCTTTCCGTCGTTTTATTTACCCCGCTGCTGGGGCTGCTCGTCCTCTTGTTTCTGCCTTCTTCCAGACCCCGTCTGATCAAGCTTTGGGCGAACACTGCCGCTTTTGCCGGATTTCTGGTCTGTCTTCCCCTTGCGGCTGGGTTCGATCCGGGCAAAGACTTTCAGTTTGTAGAGAAGGTTCCGTGGATTCCGAGCCTCGGGGCGAGCTACCACCTGGGGGTCGACGGTCTCAGCCTGCTTCTGGTGCTGCTGACAGGTTTGCTGGGCTTTCTGGCGATTCTGTCGAGCTGGTCGTCCATTACGGTCCGATTGAAGGAGTACTACGCCTACTTCCTCCTTCTGCAAGCAGGCATGATGGGCGTCTTTCTGGCACGCGATCTGCTGCTGTTCTTCGTGTTCTGGGAACTCGTCCTCGTGCCGATGTATTTCATCATTGCGATCTGGGGTGGACCGCGGCGGATGTATGCCGCGATCAAGTTTATGATCTATACCCTCCTCGGCTCCGTGTTGATGCTGCTCGGCATTCTGACGCTCTACTTCCAGCACTATGAGCAGTTTGGGGTTTACACATTCGATGTCGCGGAGCTGATGAAGACCTCTCTTTCCGGAACCGTGCAGTGGTGGATTTTCTGGGCGTTCTTCCTGGGCTTCGCGGTCAAGGTTCCGATGTTTCCGCTGCACACCTGGCTTCCCGATGCTCACACGGAAGCGCCTACCGCGGGATCCGTCATCCTCGCCGGCGTACTTTTGAAGATGGGTACGTACGGCTTCCTCCGATTCTCGCTGCCGCTGCTGCCCGAAACAGCACGCGACCCGCAGATCGTCCAGATCATGGGGATCTTGTCGATCATCGCCATTGTCTACGGCGCTCTCGTCAGCCTGATGCAGAAGGACTGGAAGAAGCTGGTGGCCTACTCCTCGGTAAGCCACCTTGGATTTTGCACACTCGGGATGTTCGCGCTAAACCCGGCCGGCGTTGCAGGTTCCATCCTGCAGCAGATCAACCATGGCATCTCGACCAGCATGCTCTTCCTCGTGGTTGGCGCCGCGTATGAGCGGCGGCACACACGGGAAATTGCCGAATACGGCGGACTTTTCAAAGTGATGCCGGTCTTCGCCATCATTTTCCTGATCACAGCTTTGAGCTCGATGGGCATGCCGCCCCTCAACGGCTTTGTCGGTGAGATCACCATCCTTCAGGGCGCCTATCAGATGTCGTTCAACTGGGCGTTCTGGTGCGTTGTCGGTATCGCGCTTGGGGCGGCGTATCTGCTGTGGCTTTATCAGCGGACCATGCTGGGAGAGGTGTCGCCGAAGAACGCCAAACTTCCTGATCTGAGCGTGCGTGAGATTGCGGTGTTCGCGCCCCTTCTGGCGTGTGTCTTCTGGATCGGCCTGTATCCGCGGCCGTTCTTCAACATCCTGGAGCGTCCGGTGGCGCAGATCGTTGAACGTGTGCGTCCGGGTTACTATGCGGAGCACGGTTTACCGAATCCGCTCACGGCGTCAGAACAGGTGTCACAGATCAACCCGCGTTAGCGCTGGCAGCGAGGGCAGTAGTGGGTGCCGCGCTGCCCGATCACGATCCGGCGAATCGGCGTACCGCACTTCGGACACGGTTCGCCTTCCCTTCCATAGACTTGATGCAGCATCTGGAAGCTGCCCTTCCGTCCTTCGCCGTCCACATAATCGCTGATCGAGCTGCCCCGGTGATCAATTGCGAGATTGAGGACGTCGATAATCGCGCGGTACAACTTACGGGCCCGAGGAGTGCTGATTCGATCCGTTGTCGTTCGCGGATGAATGCCTGCGCGGAAGAGCGCCTCATCGGTATAAATGTTTCCGAGGCCGCGCAGGAACTTTTGATTCAATAGCAGGGGTTTGATGCTTCCCCGCCGGCTCTTCAGGCGCTGGACAAACTCGTCTTCAGTCAGGCTCAGTGGATCCGGGCCTAGCCGCGCGATTCGTTCGGGCAGCGTGCGGGACCATTCAATCCTGCCAAACTGACGGATATCGTCATACAGCAACGAGCCCTTGTCGAGCTGGAACTCGGCGCGTGTGTACGGTCCAGGCTTACCGTTCATCAGCAGCTTCCCGGTCATACCGAGATGAATGCTGAGGAAGCCCTGGTCGGTCTCAATCACGATGAATTTGCCGTGACGGCGCACATCCCGGACCGTGGCGCCATGGATCTGCGGCGGGGGAGTCTGGCGCATCACCAGCGGGCTGTGGAATGTCGCGCTGAGAATACGCCGGCGCTTCAGCTTTGGGGCCAGCGAGCGAACGATGGTTTCGACTTCGGGTAGTTCAGGCACTCAGGGCAAGTCGACGTAAATATCGTTATCCTGGACTGTCACCGCGTAGGTCTTGAGCTTCAGATCCGGGTCGATATCACTGCATCCCGTTACGCAGTCAAACTCCCAGGCATGCCACGGACAAACGATCGTTCGACCATGCAGGGCTCCTTGGGCGAGTGGAGCATCGCGGTGGGGACAAATGCCATGCACGGCGTAGAAGGTTCCGTCGACATTGCACAAAGCGATCGGAGTCCCTTCGGCATCAACCTCGATCATTGATCCCGGCGGCAGCGCCTCGCGCGAGGCGACTTTTACTAGCGGCATACTACAATAACCTACCATGCGGGCCTGGTTTGCTCTTTTCCTCCTCTGTACGCTCTTCCTTTCCAGTTCCTGCCAGCGCGATCAAAAGCGCGTCGTGGGTGTTGTGCCGAAAGGAGCAAGCCATATTTTTTGGCAGACCGTCCGAGCGGGAGCTCTGAAAGCCGCAGAAGAGTATGGCTTCGAGGTGGAGTGGAACGCACCGACGCTTGAGGTCGACGCCAGCCGTCAGATCGAAATCGTGGAATCGATGGTGAACCGGCGTCTGGCGGGCATCGTCCTGGCGCCGGTGGATCGCAAGGCGCTGGTCGGTGTGGTCGAGCGGGCGGCACGGGCCGGCATACCCGTCTCCATCTTCGACTCGGACATTGACACCAAAGAGCGCGTCAGCTACGTGGCCACGAACAACGAGGAGGGTGGCCGGATGGCGGCTCGCAAGCTGGGGGAGTTGATCGGAGGCAAAGGCAAGGTCGCAATCATCGGCTTCATGCCGGGGAGCGCCTCCACGATGGAGCGTGAGCACGGCTTTCAGGATGAGATCCGCGCAAAGTTCCCCCAGATTGACGTCGTTGGGCTCCAGCTAGGCATGGCGGACCGGGCCAAGGCGAGGGCAGTTACCGAGAATATTCTGACAGCGCACCCGGATCTTGCCGGGCTCTTCGCCGATAACGAGAGCAGTTCCGCCGGGGCAGTGCAGGCTCTGAAAAGCCGAAACGCCCGGAATGTGAAGCTGGTGGCCTTCGACGCCAGCGATCAGCTTGTCGCCGATATGAAGGCAGGGTGGATTCAGGCCATCGTCGTGCAGAACCCGTTTCGAATGGGCTACGAAGCAACGAAAGCGATCGGGATGAAGCTGAACGGAGAAACGCCTCCGGCTACGCTCGATTCCGGCGCAACGCTCGTCACGACGGCTGATCTGGAGAAGGCGGAAATCAAGGAACTGCTCTTTCCCGATCTCAGCCGGTACCTGAACGTGCGTCAAAGTCATTGAAGTTCTCCAGATCTGGAGTTTATACTCCAGATAGAGAGCTTCATGAAGCAGCGCCGCCAGCCTCAAAAGGCACAGCAGTCAATCGCCGTAGACCGGCGCAAGGACCCGAAAGTGCGGCGGGAGATGTCCGCGCCTGCGATCCGCACCTTCCTGAACATCGCTTCCGCCTGGGGGCTCAGCGTCGAGGATCAGCGCGGTCTGCTGGGATGGCCGCCCGAGTCCACTTACTACAAGTACAAGGCCGGACAAGTCGGCACCCTTCCCTACGACACGCTCATCCGTATCTCGCTGATACTGGGCATCTACAAAGCTCTTCACATCCTCTATCCCGACATCGCGGACCAGTGGGTCAACCTGCCGAACAGCAACCCGATCTTCGGCGGAAAGCCTGCGTTGCGGCTGATGGTGGAAGGCGGTATCGACGGCCTCTACCAGGTGCGGCGGCTGCTCGATGGGAGACGCGGCAGTTGGAGCTGATTCCCACAACCAGCATCGACATCGTCGATACCTGTCGCCTGATACCGAGCCGTTATCCTCCTGTCGGAGTGCTGGATCAGGTGGCGAGTCCGGAAGATCTTGACCTGATGTTCGAACTCGAGAGTTGGACAAATGACCGGATCTCGGCCGAACTCGGTCTTCTCTACCGGCTGCCTCCGTCGGAGTGGGTCGTAGGGCGGCCGATGGCGTCGGTGATTATGGCTGCCTTCTGCCACCCTTCGGTGAACGGCAGCCGGTTCACGGGACCTGATCGTGGCGCGTGGTACGCGGGCCTTGATCTTGAGACTGCCCACGCAGAGGTGATCTACCGCCGCACTCAGGAGCTAGCCGAGGTGGGCGTCTTCGAAACGCGGGTCCAGGTCCGGCTGTATCTCGCCGACTTCCAAGCCGAATTCCACGACATCCGGAGAGATTGTGAGGAGTTCGCCCTGTATCATCACCCGACCAGCTACGAGGCGTCGCAGGATTTGGGACGACGGCTTCTTGAAGCGGGTTCAAACGGCATTCTTTACCGCAGTGTGCGCCGGGCCGGAGGAACGTGCATCGTCTGCTTTCGCCCGCGGCTGGTTTCCAATGTTCGCCCGAGCGCGCATTTCGAGTATCGGTGGGAAGGAACGAAAACTCCGAAGATACGGCGGCTGCGGGAAACCGTCCGTTAGCCGAAGACTTGATGAATAACCTTTCCTCCGAAGTCCGTCAGCTTCTCGTGGCGTCCGTTGTGCAGAACCCACAGTTTGTGCTGATCGAGGCCCAGGGCGTGAAGGATCGTAGCGTGGAAATCGCGCATGTGATAGCGCTCTCCGACCGCCCGCAGGCCGAAATCGTCGGTTGCGCCGATCACCTGCCCCCCTTTCGTTCCGCCGCCCGCGAACCACATGGTGAAGCCGTGAGGGTTGTGATCGCGGCCGTTGCCGCTTTGCGAGGTCGGGAGGCGGCCGAACTCACTGCCCCAGATAACTAGCGTCGATTCGAGTAGGCCCCGCTGCTTCAGGTCGGTCAGAAGAGCGGCGATCGGCTGGTCCGTCATGCCCGCCATCTTTTCGTGGTTCTGGACCAGGTCCTTGTGGGCGTCCCACTGCACGCTCACCGGACCGCCGCCGGAGTAGAGCTGAATAAAACGAACGCCACGCTCAACCAGACGTCTCGCTAGCAGGCATCGCGTTCCGAACTCGGCCGTCTCTTTCCGGTCGAGCCCGTACATCCTCTTCGTCGCCTCGCTCTCCTTGCTGAGATCGACGGCTTCGGGAGCATGGCTCTGCATCCGGAAAGCCAGCTCATACGAGGCGATGCGGGCGGCGAGTTCCGTATCCGAGTCGCCGTCGAGATCCAGCTCATTCATCTCCTGCAGCAGATCGAGCGTCGCGCGCTGGCGCTCCGGTGACATATGAGCCGGAGGACGCAGGTTCATGATCGGTGTCGATCCGCTGCGGAAGAGAGTGCCCTGATAGACAGCGGGCAGGTAGCCGGCGCCCCAGCACGGTGTTCCGCCCTCGGGTGTCCCCTCTGGCTGCGGCATGACAACATATGCCGGCAAGTTCTCGGATTCGCTGCCCAGGCCGTAGGTGACCCAGGATCCAAGACTTGGATGACCCGCGAAGATACGTCCCGAATGAACCTGGTACATGGCAGGCGCATGAACGACGCTCTCGGTGTAGAACGAGCGGACAAAGCAGATGTCGTCCACGCACTTCGCCAGATGCGGGAAGAGGGTCGAGACCTCCATGCCGCACTCCCCGTGGCGGGAGAACGTCCACGGCGAGGCGAGGATCGGTGTGTCTCCGTTCGTGAACTGGCTCGGCACCTTGCCGAAACTCTCCGGAAGCTGCTGCCCTTCGTACTTCTTCAGGGTGGGTTTGGGATCGAAGGTGTCGATGTGGCTTGGGCCGCCGACCATGAAGAGGAAGATCACAGCGTTCGCCTTGGCTTCGAAATGCGGAGCTTTCGGCGCAAGGGGATTTACGCGAGCCTTCGCCCCAGCGCCGTAACCCGTCTTTTGCAACAGCGCTTCGAGTGCGATCGCGCCAAACCCGTTGGCTGCGAGGCGAAGCAAATCGCGACGGCTGGCGGCCGGCAGGAAATGAGGCTGTCGCTTTCCGTTATGGGACATAGACGAACTCGTTCCGATTCAGCAGGGCCAGACAAAAATCAGCCAACGTTCCCTTCCCATTTAGGAATTTCCGGGCCATGGCGACTTCGACAGGACGAGGCGGCCTCGCAAGGGCAATCTCATAGGCGGTTTCCACCTGGCAGGAGAGATTGTCGCCGCAGGCACGCTTCAACCGGTTTGCGAATGCCGCCGACTGTTCCTGCATGAAGTCGCTGTTGAACAGGGTCAACGCCTGGAGCGCATGAGTGCTGACGGGTCGCGCGGGGCAGGACGACATCGTATCGGGCTGATCGAAATTGGCCAGGAGGGGAAGCCGGACCGTCCTCTTGTTGAGGAGATACAGGCTGCGCCTTGTGTGCTCGCTGGCATCGGGCGTCACCGGCCACAGATTGTCCGGTTCATCTTCGGAAAAGATCAGGTCATAGACTTCCTGCTCGATGGGAACACGGACCGGCTTGCCGCCCATCTTCAGATTCAAAGTTCCCGCTGTCCGAAGAATGCTGTCCCGCAAATGCTCGGCTTCCAGCCTCCGGCGATTTGCCCGCCAGTAGAGCTTGTTGTCCGGATCGATCTTTGCTTTCGCCGGGTCGTTCGCGCTTGACTGCCGGTAAACGCTCGAAAGGAGAATCATGCGGTCGATCGTCTTGATGCTCCAACCGCTCTCGATGAACTCGACCGCAAGCCAGTCGAGGAGCGCCGGGTGAGTCGGCGCGGTGCCGAGCATGCCGAAATCGTTTGGTGTCGGGACGAGTCCGGTACCCATGCGAAGCTGCCAGATCCGGTTGACCATCACGCGTGCGGTCAACGGATGATCTGGAGAGGTCAGCCAGTTCGCCAGCGCAGTGCGGCGGCCAACCGGCCCCTTCGGAATCGTTACGCCGTAGTTGGAGAGTACAAGCGGAAAGCCCGGTTCAACGACATCGAGCTTCTGCTTGTGATCCCCCACTTTGAGAATGTGGGTCGGCGGAGCCTGATCCATGTTGACAACCGCATAGGCGGTGGCGGGAGGTTCGGGTTCGGTCAGAGCGATGGCGTGCATCTGGCGCCGCAACTCAGCGCGCTTCCTGCGGTCTTCCTCGCTCAAAGCATTTACTACTTCATCCCAGCTCAGACCAATCTGTTCCTTCGCAATCTTGGCGAGCTTCTTCTGTTCCTCGCTGCGCTTCTCTTCCGGCGTATCCAGCGCTTCACGCAGATGCGGCTCCAGGAGCGCCTTCTTCTGGTTCGTCAGCTTTTCCCGAACCGGCTTCTCGATCTCTGCAATGCGGTTCTTGATTGGTTTGAGGCGTGCTTTATATTCCTTCAAAGCTGCCTCGTAAGCTGCCTTCTCGTCGGCCGTTGCGATCTCGATGTCCTTCCCTTCGGTAGCAGCCATGAAGGCCTGAAGCCGGTAGTAGTCCGACTGAAGGATCGGGTCGAACTTGTGGTTGTGGCAGCGAGCACAGCCGATGGTAATGCCGAGGACGGCAGACCCGATGGTGGCTGTCATCTCCGTCAGCACTTCCTGACGGTTCATTTCCTCGTCTTGATTTCCGCCTACCAGGTGGATGGGGCCGACACGATGAAATCCGGTGGCGATGAGGGCTTCCGTATTACCTGGCCAGATCTCATCTCCGGCGATCTGCTCCTTGAGAAACCGATCGTACGGCTTGTCCTCATTGAATGCGCGTACCACGTAATCGCGGTAGCGCCACGCGTGGCGCCTTTCCGCATCAAGCTCGAAACCGTTCGTGTCGGCGTAGCGGACCACGTCCAGCCAGCGTAACGCCCATCGTTCGCCATATTGAGGGCTTGCAAGAAGACGATCCACCAGCTTGGTGTAGGCATCCGGGGAACGGTCGGCCAGAAAGGCCCTCACTTCCTCGGGCGTGGGTGGCAGGCCCGTAACGTCGAGATACAGGCGGCGGATGAGTCGGCGCCGATCAAGCTCCGGCGACGGCGAGAGGTTTTTTTCGGTTAAGGCTGCAAGGATGAACTGATCAATCGGCGTGCGGGTCCAGGCGCTCTTTACTGGCGGAACCGGAGGGCGGACAGGTTTACGAAAGGCCCACCAGTTCCGGCGCTTGCCGATAAACTTCTCATCTTGAGCCGGATCGATGGCGGCGCAGAGGGTGAACGCGACTACAAGAGCTGCGGACGCGATCACCATTGTCCTTGTGCCGGCCATGCCTTACCCCTCCGTTCGGTTCAAGACTGCATTGCATCTATCTTAATACCGAAGTTAGTCAGTGGCGTCACGCGTTACCGGCTACGCAGGTATGCCTTGGCGAGTGCGGCATCGAGGAGAGGAGCGGTGGAGTGCGCGTCGGTGCGCAACATTCTGCGGATGGGAGTCGGGCGCTGGCTTTAGAAGCGCGCCCGCTCTCCCGGCCTTCGATTTGGGTCCAAGCAGATTCGTTTAGAGGGTTGCCGTGACAACTTCCACACGGCCGTGATCGTCGCAGTGGCCGGCATCGGGATGATGCAAGTGACCGTCTACCAGATAGTCGATGTGATCTCCGTGCGGCACTGCCTGATGCCCGCAGTTCGCGCCGTGCTGGTGATCCTCTCCGTGCGCGCCGCATTTGTGATCGGGTGTGCACTGGTTGGGGTTTTTCTCGTTGACCGCAAACCGGTGCTCGTCGACGTGATCCTCATGAGGATGATGTAGATGCCCGTCGTGGAGGTAGTCGAGGTGGTCTTCATGCCGGATGGCAATGTGCCCACAGCCGACGCCGTGCTTGTGGGCATGGCCCTGGTGGGTAGTATGCTCCTGGTTCATTAGACTATTTCTCCTGCTCTCTTTGTGGAAGCGAAGGTCCCCAGGCGGTAGCGGGGACCTCAGTGGCGTGCGCCAGAGCGTTGAATATCAGGTCAGCGATGTGCTGGTCAGCCAGAGCGTAGTTGATATGCTTGCCTCGCCGGCGCCGCACCACGATATTTTCATTTCGCAACACCCTCAGGCGTTGGGAGATGGTGGACACAGTCTCTCCCTCGGCTTCCGCGAGCTCCGTGACGCAAGCTTCACCTTGAGCAAGCAGCGCAACCAGCCTAAGACGTGATACGTCACCGATGGCTCGAAAGAGGCGAGCGCCCTGTTCCAGCGACCGGGCACTGACCGTAGGCGCGCGATGCGTATGCTTGTGATGTTCTTCGGGTGTGCACTCAGGGCTCGAGACCGGTTCCACAACTTCATCGTATCTTCATTTGCACACTTGTGCAAGTGCAGTATGGTAGGTGGCCCGAGCCGCTACAGTCAGGTCAGGGGATTGTGGTCGCCCAGGTTCTCCAAAACGCGAGGTGTTTGGCTTCCTCCAGACGGTACACGTCGAAGGGCGGCAGTTCGCCAATTACGCCCTCGCCAGGGTTTTTCTTTGGAGGACGCGGAACCTCCCGGCCGTCAACCACGAGCGGCTTCTCCATGGGGACGTTGCCGGCGTTGGCGGCAAAATACAGGCCCGACACGGCAAGGTAACGCTGGCTTTGATCCGGACGATCCAAGGCCTTGGCAAGAATGGGAACGGTCTCCTTGGTATGGATTTCTTTCAGCGCGACAAGGGCGCACACGGCTAGCCCCGTGTTGGTGGTGGAGTCAAGCAGTTTCGAAAGCGCCGTAATGCCTGCAGGGTTCGGATTCCGGTATGAGCAAAGTGCATCCCGAACGATGTCGCCGGCCGCTCCAGCGCCGAGTTCACGGACAAGCTCGTCCACGGCGGCTGCAGCGCCATTGCGCAGCATTTTGGCTAGCCTTAGGGAGTCTGCGCTCACCTGCGAGAAACCAAGCCGCTCCAGTTCCTCACGCTCGCCGGCCGGTCTCGATTGTAAGTAGTGCATGACCGGCCGAACATCGTGCCCGTCCAGGGGCCTGTTGCGGGCAGCCGCAGCCAGCTCGAGCCCGAGACCGCGAGCGGCCGCAGCGCGCGCAGCCTCTTGATAGCGGTGGTCTGGAGCTGCCGGAAGGGACAAACCGTCAATCCTCGGCACATTGACGATCCTCGAGATCACAGCTCCATCGGGACCCAGGAACCACAGCCGGGGGCCGTAGCTTTTGGCGGCGGCAGCGTCCAAAAGGTCGCTCTCCACCCAGAGGTTTTCCAACGTACCAGGGCGACGTTCGACGCCTTTGACGGTCCGGAGCACACGAACAACAATCGTGCTGCGAGTCGGGGTGGCGGTCACTGATTCGATCTCGGCAACGATGATCGACGAAGCCTGCCGTTCGAGAATGGGCAGAGGGGCGTAGGCGATGATTCCCGCTCGAACAGTAGCTGCGAAGAAAAGCAGCGTTACGAGTGGCGCTCTCATGATGGTCTCCGAGGACTACGGTTCATAATTAGCATGGTCGTCGTCTGCACCCAAGGCCAAGATCGTTTCCACGGTCTTCTGGCATGTTCATTTGCACACTTGTGCAGGTGAAGTATAATCGTCCTTTTGTGGCAAGTCGACCGGAGCGCCTGATGGACACGAGCGCCAAGAGCTTTTTATCCTCTGACTTGGGGGAGACGAACGCGATCTCGCAAAGCATCGCCCTGCGAATTCATGGCTTGGATTGCGCGGAGGAAGTTGCTCTTCTGCGCCGGGCGCTGGAAGGCCAGCCTGGAGTTGGTTCCCTTGCCTTCGACGTCGTTCAGGGCAAACTGACCGCCGAGTACAATCCTTCTTGCACCGGTCCGGATGTGATCATTCGAGCGATCGCAAAGACGGGTTTGCGCGCGGAGCCATGGCAGGACCGGCAGAAGGAAAAAGAGCAAGGCTGGTGGCTGCGGCACGGGCGAACCGTTCTTGCGGCCACGAGCGGCGTTGCTTTGCTCGCCGGAATTTTGGAGCATGGCGTCCGCTCCGGTGATTTTCTTCTGTCCTTCCTGACTCAAGGGGATTCCGGAGCCCCTGTAACGGCGCTACAGCAGGCCCTGTTCCTGATTGCGACTCTTGCCGGCGCCTGGCAGACATTCCCCAAAGCCCTCAACGCGGTTCGCAATCGTCGCGCCGATATGAACGTCCTGCTGATCGTCTCAATCTGCGGAGCGATGGTGCTGGGCGAGTACTCCGAGGGGGCGACGGTGGCCTTCCTGTTCTCGATTGCGGCGTTTCTCGAAGCCTGGAGCCTTCAGAGAGCACGAACGGCGATCCGCTCGCTGCTGCGCATCACGCCGCAAGAGGCTGTCGTCCGGCATGGCGATCACGAGCACAGGGTGCCGGTCGAGCAGTTAAGCCGGGGTTCTGTGGTGCTGGTGAGGCCGGGCGAGCGAATTCCGTGCGATGGAGCAGTACGGGCGGGAAGCTCTGCCGTCGATCAGGCACCGCTCACAGGCGAATCCGTGCCCGTTTTCAAGATGCCCGGAGACCCGGTCTACGCAGGTAGCCTCAACGGGACCGGTTCGCTTGAAATCGAAGCGACACGCGAGCCTTCAGACACAACTCTGGCGCGCATCCTGCGAATGGTTGAGCAGGCACAGCATCGCCGCGCGAGCATGGAGCAGTGGGTGGAGAAATTTGCCCGCTACTATACGCCGGCGATGATTTGCCTTGCGTTTCTGGTAGCAACGATTCCTCCGCTCTTTCTCGGAAACTGGACAGCCTGGTTTTATCAGAGCATGGTGGTCCTGCTCATTTCGTGTCCCTGCGCCCTCGTGATCTCGACGCCGGTCACTGTCACCGCCGCGTTGACTTCGGCTGCCCGCAAAGGCGTGCTGATCAAGGGAGGAACATACCTGGAAGCGGCGGCGCGCATCCGGGCTGTCGCTTTTGACAAAACCGGTGTGCTGACGAAAGGCGAGCCCGAGGTGCGCCGGGTGATTCCGCTGAATGGGTATTCCGTTGAATCCGTTCTCCGGCTCCTTGGCAGCATCGAGCAGAGAAGTGAGCATCCCTTTGCCCGCGCGATCGCCAGGTACGTGAAGGCCAATGGAATCACGACTGAGGCGGCCACCAACATCGAAGCGCTGCCCGGGAAGGGCGCGCAAGGCGTTGTTGACGGCGGCCGCTTCTGGGTTGGAAGCACTCGCCTGGCGCGGGAGATGAAATTGACGGACGAGTCCCTCGCGCATCTCGAGGGGGCAGCGAATGGCTCGATGATCGCCTGCGGAACCGATAAAGAGTTAGTCGCTCTTGTGGAGATTCAGGATTCAGTGCGGCCGGAAGCAGCCTCTGTCTTGAAATCGCTGCGGGCAGCGGGTGTGGAAAAACTCGTGATGTTGACGGGCGACAGCTCTACTGTTGCTGCTGCAGTCGGGCAAACGCTCGGGATTGAGGAAGTTCATGCCGAGCTGCTGCCGGAAGACAAGGCCCGATACGTGGCTGGCTACCGCAAATCGTACGGCACGGTGTCGATGGTGGGCGATGGCATCAACGACACTGGAGCTCTAGCGGAGGCTTCAGTAGGGATTGCGCTCGGGCCTCGCGGAACTGACGTCGCTCTTGAGACTGCAGACGTTGTGCTCATGTCGGACGGTCTCAAGCATTTGCCCTTCCTGGTTCACCATTCGCGCCGGACGCTTCGGGTAGTGAAGGAAAATATCGCTTTCGCACTCGCGCTGAAGGGCGCTTTTCTGGTCCTTGCCGCGGCCGGGATGGCCACCCTGTGGATGGCCATTGCAGCCGATACCGGCGCCACACTGCTCGTAACGTTCAACGGCTTACGTTTGTTACGAACGGCAACCAGCCCCGCTCAGAATTGACCTGCTTCCTGCTGAAACCCGCCTCCGGCCGGGAGCCGTTGCTCCTCACTTTGCCATCCGTTTGCGTATCCTGCAACTTTACGAGGTTGTTCGTCGCCGCTTTGCAAGTCGGATGAGTATCTCCACTCATACTGGTGTTAAGTAATCACGTGTTAAATGATCAGGCGAACGCTTGAGCGCGGTAATGAAGCGGTTGTAGTATCGTTAAAGCCGTACGTAACACCATCTTCCGGTTACGTAGTTCACGCAGTCACAGGTCGTAAGTAACGACCGCCGGTGTTGCGAACGGGAACTGTATAGTCCACCTGCTCAGGTTCCGTTTACTCTTCGATCTTCGGACTTATCCCAAGAAATTTAACGAGGTAAATTAATGACCGCTCGACGTGGGTTCGCACGGGCTCTGCGGCCCGGAAACAAGACTAGGCAAAATGTACTGGTTCGCATCTTATTCATTGTTCAGTGCTTACTGGGAATTATTCTGCCTGCAGTCGCTCAAGACATTCCCAAATCCGGCTTGCGGCTTTGGCTGCGATCAGATAGGGGCGTGACGGTAGACAGCAGCAGCTTTCGTTGGGCAGATCAGTCAGGCAATAACGCGCATGCGACTCAATCAAGCGCGAGCAGCCGTCCGACCGTGGTTGCAAATGCCGTGAACGGTCTGCCTGCTGTCCGATTCGATGGAGTCGACGACCATTTGATGTTCACGTCGAACATCGACGGGCTTTCGGCTCTGACCATGATTCTGGTTTCGTCAAGCGCCCAGAACCCCACCGACAACTTGGCCGGTGTTGAGAATGCGCCGCTGATGTGGGGGGAATACTCATCGTGGGGTAGCGTCTATCTTTCGCCCTACCAGAGCAGTGTCCACTTCCGGTTTGGCACCGGTGAGGCGAACAACTGGCAGGTCTATAAGCGGCCCCAGTCCATCGGCACGAATTACTCTCTTTCAACTGCGATCAAGGACGGAACGTTGGAGCGGCTGTTTGTACAGGGTCAGGAGGTATACCGGCGGAATGCGCCAAATGCGAAGTTGAAAGGCATCAGTTCGGCGGGGAGGGTTGGCCGCGGCAATAAATACTTTGCCGGCAGTGTCGCCGAGGTGCTGGTGTACGCCCGGGCGCTCTCCGACAGTGAGCGTGCGGCGGTTGAGGCGTACCTGATGAGCAAGTACTTCGGAAGCAGCCCTGCGCCCACTCCAGACAATAAGGCCCCTGTCGTCAACGCAGGCCCCGACCTTACCATTGCTGTTTCCGCCACGGCAGAACTTCGCGGATCGGTGACGGATGATGGCAAGCCTTCAAACAAGTTGACGATCGCGTGGAGCAAGGTGAGCGGTCCTGGTAACGTGACGTTCGCCAACGCGTCGTCTCCAACCACGACGGCCCAGTTCTCTGCTGCCGGTAGCTACGTGCTGCGGCTGACGGCCAGCGACGGAGCTCTTTCCGCGAGCGACGATGTTTCGGTTACGGTGACCACCGCTACAGGAGGAGGAAGCCAGCCGACGCCGTCCGGAGTTGCCATCTACCCTGGCACAAATATCCAGAGTGTGGTGGACCGCCATCCGGAAGGCACTCGGTTCATCATCAAGGCCGGTGTCCACAGGATGCAGACGGTGGTCCCGAAGAACCGCCAGATCTTCACAGGAGAACCGGGAGCGATCATGACTGGCGCCAAGGTGCTGACCAACTGGCATCGGGAAGGTTCCCTCTGGTACGTGGACGGACAGACGCAGCAGGGCGCGTTGAGCAATGGTGAATGCGAACCCGCGTATCCACGCTGCCGTTACACTGAAGACCTGTACTACGATGGGAAGCCCTTGCGCCACGTAGCAAGCAAGGGAGAGGTTGGCCCGGGTAAGTGGTTCTTTGACTACAACGCGGATCGCATTTATATGGCAGATGATCCGAACGGCCATCTCGTTGAGACGAGCGTTACTCGCTTCGCCTTCCGGGGCTTTGCGACGGACGTAATCATCGAGGGACTGACCGTCGAAAAGTATGCCTCCCCGGCTCAGCAGGGAGCCATCGGAGGCGAGCAGAATCCTCCGGCAGGCTGGATTGTTCGGAATAACACGGTTCGCTGGAATCACGGGCTTGGCATCAAGATCGGCACCCGTGGCAAGGTTCTCAACAATCTCGTTGTCTACAACGGGCAAATGGGAATCAACATCGGCGAAGGTGAAGATCAGCTCGTGGAAGGCAATGAAATTGCCTACAGCAATTGGGCAGGATACATGATGGGATGGGAAGCAGGCGGAGCGAAATTCGCCAACACTATCCGTCTCGTTGTCCGTAACAATTACTCACACGATAACTACGGAGGAGGTTTGTGGACTGATATTAATAACATCCACACACTCTATGAAGGGAACCGCGTAATCAGAAACGCCGGAGCAGGACTGGCGCACGAGATCAGCTACGACGCCATCATCCGGAACAACATCTGCGAGGAGAACGGCTACGGTGCGAACTCCTGGCTGTGGGGAGCCCAAATTCAGATCCAGGATTCGCAGAATACGCAGGTGTACGGAAACAAGGTGGTAGTGGCGGCCAGCGGTGGCAATGGCATCGCGCTGATCCAGCAGAATCGCGGCACCGGCAGGTACGGTCCCTATGTCACCGCGAACAACCACGTCTACAACAATGAGATCACCTATCGAGGTAACAAGGGTGGCTCAGGCGCGGTTGCCGATCACAACAACCAGGCGTTCTTCAATAGTGGGAACAAATTCGAGAAGAACAAGTACCACACGCCCAACCTGAACAATCGGCACTGGGCATGGTTCGACGGCTGGTGGACCTGGAACGAAATCCAATCCAAGGGGGTAGACATCGGCAGCACCGCTGATACGAACGTGAAGTAAGTCCATTCGGGCAGAAGTGGGATCTTCTCACTTCTGCCCTTCCTCCTGATTCGTTAGGATTGCGTAGTCACGATGAGATAGAGCCCATCCCGCGACGTCCTGCCCTTGCGACTGAAAGCCAATCCAGTTCCGCACGCCGCGCCACTCCCATTTGTTCATGTCGGTTCGCGGGACCCGGTACCCGTTGTTATTGAAGCGGTTGTTGCCGGAGTACAAGGTTTCGTGATCAAAGTCGGCTGCCGCGCCGGTTGTTCCCGCGTTGCCCTTAAAGACCACCTCATTGTGATGCACCCAGTTGTTCACGGTGATGTAGGGGCCATAGCGTCCCGATCCCCGGCGCTGGTAGACAAGAAAGATTCCGTCGCCATAATCCTCGTTCACCTCGACATAGTTGTCATGCACTTCCACATTCTGTGAATTTTGAACGAGGATTTGAGAACCCCAGACCCAGGCATCTCCTCCGCGCCCATTGCCCCGCAAATAGTTGTGGCGAATGACGGCATCGTAGCTGATCTCATGCTGGATGCCGGGTCCCCAGTTATCCACTACATGGTTGAACTCATAAATCGTATTGATGTTGTCGATATCCGTCCAAAGTCCCGTTCCCCGATTGTTGTGAACGTAGTTCCGCCGGACGACGAGGCGATTCGTTTTTACGAACTTCGCGCCGCCCGCCTCCCACTCGGCCGCATACCCTGCGTAGTTGTTCCAGGCAATTTCGTTGTCTTCGACCACGACGTCGTTGCCGATATCCCCAATGCCCATCTGCCCGTTTCCAACGACGTAATTCCGCCCGATGTACATCCCGTCCGCGATGCGGATGCCGCAGCCATGGTTCCACCGGATCGCGTTTCCCTCGATGCGCCAGCCCGTGCCGACTTCGTTTCCGACCCGGGGATGGATGGCTCCGTACTGGGCCGGGGAGGCATACTTTTCAATGATCAAGCCGCGAATAGTCACGTCGCGTGCGGTACCCAAAAACGCGTGGCGCGTGACGCTGGTTTCGACGCGTTTCCCGGTCGGGTCATCCGCCAGATAGATTTTGTGGTTATCGTAGTCAAAAAACCACCGGCCTGGGGCAAGCTGGGACCGGCTGCGGACGTGGATTAGAGGGACATCGTCAATAAACAGGTCCTCGGGATAACGGCACCCCGGAGAGGAGGGATGGCACTGTCCATGAACTTGGCCGCGTTGGTACTGCCCGGTCGCAACCCAGAAATTACCCTCGCGATCGAAGGTAGTGAGCAAAGCCGCGCCGCTTAAGATCGCGCCCTGTTCGCCCTCGAATATCTGTCCATGCTTTGGCCGGATCTGCTGCAATCGATGAACACCAGCCTTCAGAAGAAACCGGGCTCCTTCGGGCGCGTTATTGACAGCATCCTGAATGGACTCACCCGGATGAATCACGATCGGCTCCGAATCTGGGACCGCGGTGGCGGTCACAAACAAGAAGAAACAGAGAGGGCGGAAGTACTTGGACGGTACCATTGCATAGCTCCAAACAAATTGCTCAGCGCATTCGGCTGGCGAGTATCCGTTTCAATTCACCAATCGTCTCGAGGCGGGCCAGTTCATCTCCGGTGAAACGGATTCCGAAGGTTTGCTCGATTCCAAACATAAGGTTGACATGCGCAACCGAGTCCCATCCCGGAATGTCCGGTGGGGACATGTCATCTCGCAACTGAAGCTGATCGTTATTGAAGATGGTTTGGAACACGCCTTCAAGCTGGTCGTGCAAGTCTGCCATCGTTTATCTCCTCAGGCAAAGTATCGAAGGACGCGACACGCTGGATGAAGCTGCGCTGCGGCAGAGACTCGTCATCGAGTGAGCGCTCCCAGGTCGTCGTCCCATTCGTCTCCTCGATGAGACGGAAGCCGAGGTCGGAGAAGAGGTCCCTGACGAGCCCGTTCTTCTCCGTGGGAATGTACAGGCCGCGGATCGACCGGCAACCCCGCTCCCGGCCCTTTTCGCACAAGTACCGCAGCATCTCGAATTCGAGCGTGCGACCGATCACCCTGCAGCTCATCAGCCAGGTATCAATCGAAAGCGTTTCGCCATGCACGAACGCGATGAGAAGCGCTACCAGGCCGTGGTCTGTGAAGCAATCCCTCAAGCGAGCGGTGAAGTGAACGCAGGACGGGTCTTTGAGGAACTCACTCACAGTTCCCAAGGAGTGGCGACGGGTGGTGAGGTTGAACTGGTTCGTCTTGCCGAGCAGTTGAACGACCCTGAGCAACTGTTCGGGAGAGATAGGCTCAATAATTGCCTGCATCTTCAGGCTGCTGTAGAAATCCGCCAAGGATCCGGCGGATGCTCTGGCCTCGTCGGCCTTGGCGCGTGCTGCATACTGTTCAGCCCGGCGTCTGTCTTCCTCGGTGAGAACGGCCGTTTCGAACAGTAAGGTCCGATTGAGGGCACGGACATAGAGTGCCGGGTCGTCGGGCAAGGCCGGCGTCTCGACAGCGGGAAGAGCTCGCCGCATGGCGAGCCGCTCCGCCGGGTTGTCATCGAGAAACACGAAAGAATCCAGGCCGAGATTCAAGGTCCGTGAGATTGAGATCAGATTCTCCGGCTTTGGGCGCCAGTTTGCGACGAAAGCCGCGAAATCATCGAGCCGCAGAAGCATCCGCGGATGCTTTTCAAAGGGTGCCTTCGCGGCAGCCTCATCGTTCTTGGAGCAGACTGCGAGAACGATTCCCTTGCTCTTCAGTGCTCGCAGATATTCCTGAAACGCGAGATAGGCTTCGCCCTTCGGTCCGTCGCCGATCTGCAAACCGGAAACGCCGTCCTCTCCGACGGTCCCTCCCCACAGGGTGTTGTCCAGGTCGAGGACGAGACACTTTCGCGAGAGTCCGAGACGGGCTGCAAGCAGGGCGGCTGTGTGCCTCGCCAGCAGTGGAAGGGCATCCAGCGCAACGGCCTGCCGTGAGAGGAGCCAGTAGCGAGGATCAAACCAGCGCTCCTTCCCGAACGTTCCCGCGATCCGGTCACAATCGAGGACCAAGACATTCTCGCCCGCCTCCTCGGCAAGACGCCGGTTTAGTTCCTGTAGCATGCGATACCGGGATCCGGCAAGGCGGGATCCCAGGTGTCCCAGCGCGTCTTCCGGGCTTAGCGCAAAGTTGTGCTGAATGATCGTCGCTGTCGAGTTCTCTTCGGCATGCTGCCAGAGCGACCTCCACCGTGCCATTTCCTTTTCGACGGCTTCGAGCGGCTGCGCGCAATGATTGGGTAAGTTCGTCTCACGCTCATCGACAGCAAGGAGGAGGAAGTCCGGCTTGAAGGCATACGTAACGCTTGACGGGTTCAAAACCTCCTGCTGGTACTGTCCGAACGGGCCTTCGTGAATCTCTAGCGCGATGCCCTGGCGTAAGGCAGCAATCTGAAGCAGGGGCACGAACTGAACCGTTGTGTAACTGCTCAGTACGGCGAGGCGAGCCGACCGGCGCGCTTTCAGGCTGGCGGCCGGGACATTCTTAAGCAGGCTCGCGCACGCCAGCCATACTGCAAACTCTTCCCCGGCATCGACAGCGGACAAAGCCCAGTGGACCATCGCATCCGTGTCCCCTAGCCGTTGATAGCAGCGGGCGATCTTGAGACAGAGGGCTCCGGGCGGATGCTCATAAGCATCAGCCGCGGATAAGCAGACCTCCAACGCTCCACGGCAGTCATTCGCGGACAGGAGCTGGTTCGCTTGATGGAGCGCGGACTGAACCGATGCAGACTGTACAAAGTGAGCGTTCATGTTCTGCCTTGCCCGTCCGGCGCAGCTCGCATCGGTTGCCAGGACTCGTAGCTGCCAGATGTTGCCGAAACTTCAACAGGAGTGGGCGTGCCTTGAGGAGGGAGGATTCGCGCCGGCTCACTTACAGCCATTCCTCCCGCAGGCACATTTCGCAATACCAGTGCCTGCGGACCGATCCGGGCGCAGTCGCCGATTCTGATCTTGCCAAGGATTGTGGCGCCGCAACCCACTTCCACCCCGTTTCCGAGGATGGGGGCGTCGGTCCAGGGACCTGCGCCTGTGGCGCCAATTGTTACGTTGTGCCGGATCAGGCAGTCGTCGCCAATCTGAGCGCATGGATGTATGACAATGCCTCCCTGATGCGCGATGCGGAAGCGACGGCCGATCCGGGCGCGATATGAGATTTCAATCCCGTAAATATTGCGTACCCAGAGGTACATCACGGCATAAAAGGGAAGAAGCAGGAGACGAACCACACGGGGCAACCCCAGGATCCAGACGCCGAAACGATACGCGGCGATCGCCTGAAAGCCGCATCGCGTGATATCACGTCCGTTCGCATCGAAGTCTTCCAGGATCCTTTCATACAAGCCCTGGAACGAATACTCACGGTCTCTTTTGGAGAAATTCACCTCGGGAAATTACCCTTCTGGCTGCGCCGTTACGACAGAGGCAGAGCCAAAACGAATCAATGAGGAAACAATGAAAGCGCGGTGACAGCCAGCCCTCGAGACAGAGCTGACGATCGCCGCACAAGAGAACAGTGCTATGACGCCGGGAGGCCGGGCAGCGTTTCACCGCGTACGTGGACCCAACCGCTCCACTTCTATCCCTCCACTCGTCGCACAAGTCCGGCCTGTTCGAGGCGTAATGCCGCTTCATGAATGAGCTGAAAAGGAAGCTGTGCGCGATCCGCAATGTCAAGGAGGCTTTCGGACCCGTCTGACATGTTCAGCACCCACAGGCTCGCCAGATTTTCGTCTCCGATTCCAGCCCCTCCAGTAGGACGATATAGCCCCCGCCTGCCGAGCTGGGGCTCGCAGTAAGGGTTCAGGTTCACCAGAACCCGATTCCGCTCAAGCAGATTGATGAGGGAAATGCAAAACCGCAGCGTATCTTCCAAGCACTCCGGGCGGACGAAGTCGAGGTTATCCGCGGAGGTATGGTATTCCGGAAAGCAACCATGCTGCGTGCGCATCAGGCAGCCGACCGGCAAATTGAACCCAGGAGAACAGTACTGCCGTTCATCGTAACCCCAGGGCGAAAAATCAATCAGGGACGAACCTTCCCGGTCGCGCAGCAGGTGAGCGACTGCCCGGTCGATGCACGCATCGCCCCGCCGGCTTCTCTTATACGTAATCGGTCCGCTGTCGCCAACGCACGTTAAGACTAAGCCGTGGCGGATCCGCGGAACCACATCCTGGTTGAAATAGAGCCAGGTGATCGATCCGATGGTCCCGGGGATGAAGAGGAAGCGGTAAGAGTACCGGAGATTGGAGCGAGCCAGCAATTCCGCCAGTTGTGTCGCCACGGCAATGCCCGAAAGATTGTCGTTACACAGCGACGGGTGGCACACATGGCAGGAAATCAGAAATTCGTCACTCGTGGCGCCGGGTATGAATGCTTCACCATAAGTCAGGTATCCGGGTTTAAGAGAAGCATCGATGTACACTTCATACTCGCCCTCCTCGAGCGCAAGGAGTTGCTCGTGGGAGAGGCAAAATCCCCAGTTCTCGGCGTAATACGACGTCCGGTACGGGATCCAGCCGGGATGCTCCGGAAGCGTGAACAGATGCGCCCGTAGTTGGGAGAGCGGCATCTTCTGGTGGATCGGAATGCTGTAGTTCAGCACGTGAAGGTTGGACTTCTTGAAGTCAATCACTTTCTCGCCGGCTGCATTCTTCACCCACGCGTCCCGGATGTTCCATTCCCTGGGAACCGACCAGTCGAACACCTGCGTGCCGCTAGGGACTTCATGAATCTGGAGAGGGATTCTTTCGCGAATGCGCGCGAGCGTCTGCCGAACGCCGTCGCCCGTAATACTTCGGCAAATTGGATACAGATCGGCAATGAACTGGTGCATCGAGGCGCCAGTCCTTCCGGGCTCGATGAAGAGCCTTACGGGATCCGGTCGGATGGGGACAGGCTTCATTTTCGCAATGGTCTCAATGCAAGATCCGTAAGTTCACCTCTACACGGCAGTGCAAGCGAGTAGAGAATCGATGCAGCAACGTCAGAAGGCTGTAGGAATCGTTCCGGGCAGCGCTGTTTATCTGCTTCGTGCATCGGTGTGGCTGTCTTGCCCGGAAAGATGCTAATGACGCGAATGCCGTCGGCGTTCACTTCCTGCCGCAAGCTGTCAGCGAGAGCCCTGAGTCCATACTTCGTCGCTGAGTAGAGACCGGCTCCAGACTTGGCAGTCAAACCAACTGAGGAGTTTACAAAGACCACCTGGCCGGGCCGAACCCTGAGCAAGGGCAGCAGTGCTTTCGTCAGTAGAAACGGAGCCCGAAGGTTGACTTTATAGAGCATGTCAAGATCCTCTGCGGTGGCCTGCTCCAGCGGTCCCACCCTCAGCACTCCCGCAGCGTGGACCAGGATATCGACCTGACTCAAGCTGGAGCGCAGTGTCTTGCCGAGCCTCTCAATCTGATCTACGTCGGACAGGTCCACACAACTGCTTCCAGGGCCATCGGTGAGGCGGCGTCCGACAAGCCACACTTTCGCGCCTGCGCGTTTGAGGGCCAGCGCCACCGCCTGCCCGATCCCGCTCGTGGCTCCCGTGACGACGGCTGTTTGATCATGGAAAACGTCTTCATCCAGTCCGCACGCTTGCAGCCAGCTCATGGATGCGCCTGCTTTAGAGAGGGAGTGACCTGGAAGTCGGGAAAATTCCGGTCGCGCTCCGAAATGACAGTCACCGGGAGCGGCCAGCGGATGTTGTGGACCGGATCATTCCAACGGACACCGCGCGCCAGTTCCGGAGCGTAGGCAGCGGAAATGTAATACTCCACCTCTGCCTGGTCTGTGAGCGTCTGATACCCGTGAGCGCACCCCTTGGGTACGTACATTATCAAACGGTTTTCGGAGTTGAGAACGAAGCCCGCGTGCTGAAGGAACGTGGGGGAGTCAGGGCGAATATCAAGCACTACGTCATAGATCGCTCCCCGAATGCAGCGGACGAGCTTCACCTCCTCGTTGGGGGCTAGCTGATAATGCAGGCCGCGCAGCGTCCCTTCTCGATGATTGAAGGCAACGCTGCACTGACTCAGAGCAGGGTCGAGGCCAAGCTGCTCAAACTCCTCCCGGCACCAGGTCCGCATAAAGTACCCGCGCTCATCGATGTGAGGCGAAGGTTCAACGATAAATGCTCCTTGAACGGGCAGCTTCCGGAGATTCATGACAGTACCACAGCTTGTCGAAGGTTCACCCAGCGGAGCGATGAATCGAGGAGGCCGCCGGACATCAGGGCCCGGATCTGCTTGAGGCGCTGGTAGCGAGGGCCGTCGACATCCTCGTACGGAAAGCCCTCCCGAGTAAAGGCCCGATACAACTGGTGCGCCCCGCTCTCGACCGTCCATTCGGTTTTGAAGTTAGGGAGCGTCCGATGGATCTTGCTGAAGTCGACGCGGTAGCATCGGAGGTCGCCTGTGGCTCCGGGTGCATACTCGATCCTCGACCCCGGAACGATCCGGTTGACGATTTCGGCCACCTGCCAGATCTGATAGTTCTCGTCGTTGGACCCCACATTGAAGCTCTGGTTGTGAATCAGGCTGCGAGGCGCCTCGAGCGCTGCCAGGATCGACCGGCCGACATCCTCAACGTGAACAAGCGGTCTCCACGGTGTGCCGTCGCTCTTCAGGTAGATGACGCCGGTGGCGCAGGCGCTGGCGACGAGGTGGTTGACCACGAGATCGAGACGCAGCCGGGGGGATAGTCCGTACACCGTGGCATTGCGCAGGAACACGGGCGAAAAGGAATCGTCCGCGAGACGGCTTACTTCCTGCTCTGTAAGCACCTTTGACTTCGCGTACGCCGTCAGCGGCTGAAACTCCGCTTCCTCCGTGACCATGTCCTCGCCGCTCGCTCCATACAGGCTGCAAGAGGAAGCGTACAGGAACAGCGGGACCCCCGCTTCCTTCGCCAGCCTCGCGAGGCGTACGCTCGCCGCGTAATTGATATCCATCGTGAGCTCGGGGTTCAGGTCGCCCAGCGGATCGTTGCAAAGTGCGGCCAGATGGACGATTGCGTCGAATCCTTCGAGATCCGATGCCTGGACGTCCCGTAGATCGCAATCCAGTTGAGGCACTCGCGGGGGCGCCTCTCCAAAGGTGCAGTGCTCGAAAAGGCCCGTATCGAGGCCTACAATTTCATGCCCGGCGGCGGCAATCATCGGCGTGATCACCGAGCCAATGTATCCTTTGTTTCCGGTAATCAGAACTCGCATGACTCCTCCAGCAGAAGCAACGTCAACTGCACACGGTCGCAGCCACGGTGTCCTCAATCGAATCCAGAATTCGCGGCTTCGGGATAGGAACGATGAACTTGCCGCCTCGCCGCCGATAGTCCGCCTGCTGGCTGATAATCTCCCGAGAGACGTTCCAGGGGAGGATCAGGACATAATCAGGCATCTCCCGCTCGAGCGCCTCTGGCGCATAGATGGGAATCCGGGATCCCGGCAGCAGAAGATTTTGTTTGTAGGGGCTCCGATCCACCGTGAACTGGATGAGATCGGTGCCGATCTGGCAGTAGTTGAGCAGCGTGTTCCCCTTGGCCGGAGCGCCATAGGCTGCCACCCGCTTTCGTTCCCGCTTCAGGCCGCACAGAAGCTCCAAGAGGTCGCTTCGGAGGTTCGCCACCTGCTCGCTGAACGAGGCCCATCGATCCGGACCGGTGAGCCCTTCCAGCCGCTCCTCTTCCAGCACCGCTTCCACGCTGGGATGAACGGGACGGTACGGCCGCGGCTGCAGAAAGACTCTCAAAGAGCCTCCGTGCACCGGCTGGCGTTCGACGTCGAAAATTTCGAGCCCTGCGCGGTTTGCGAGAATCTGAACTGCTGACAGGGAATAGTAAAAGACGTGCTCGTGGTAAATTGTGTCGAACTCGACGTGACGAAGCAGCTCGAGCACATGGGGAAACTCGAAGACAGCGCAGCCCGTATTCGCCAGGACCGCCTTAACGGCGAGCAGGAAGTCATTGATCTGCGGAACGTGGGCCAGGACGTTGTTTCCAATGAGTAAGTCGGCGGGGCCAAACGTGGCGAGAATATCGCGCGCAGCGTCGCTATCGAAGAACCGGTTGTAGGTGGGAATACCCTTACGTATGGCGTGCATCGCGATGTTCGCGGCCGGCTCCACACCTCGAACCGGAATGCCCCGTCGCTGAAAGTACTGCAGCAGGTATCCATCATTGCTGGCTACCTCGACAACCCGGCTGGAGGTGTTCAGTCTCAATCGCCGTATCAGCGAAGACGCCATGCGGCTTGCGTGTTCGAGATAGCTGTCCGAGTAAGAGGAGAAATAAAGATATTCGGAGAACAGATGTTGCGGCGGTACGCGGTCTGTCAGCTGGACGAGATGACAGGATCCGCAGTATGCGACCGCCAGGCGGTACCGCGGTTCAGGCTGGTCCGCAAGCTCCGGTTTTACATAGGAGTTAGCGAGCGGCGTAGTGCCGAGATCAAGAAACGGCTCGTCGAGCGCCGCACCACAACCAAGACAAGAGTTCGCCTGGTCCGCTGAGGAGATTGTGCCCATGAACTGCTGCTCCTTTACTTAGATTTGACGTCCCTGAGAGTTGCGGTCTGTCGCGAAGGCTAAGTTTTGGTTGCCTGCGGCTCGCGAGCGGCGACTGCAGCCGCGCTCACGTCAGCGGTATCCGTCCGCAGGCTGTCTCCATCCTGATCCGAAGAATCCCAGATGCGCCAGGGGGCCGTGCCGCTCTGCCACATCTTGTTCAGTAGCTCCATCTCCCGGAGGGTGTCCATGCACTGCCAGAAACCACAGTGAGTATAGACGCCAAGCTGGTTGAGCTTCGTGAGACGGACTAATAAGTCTTCGAGCTTCATCCCATCACCGTCGATGAGATCGAGCACCTCCCGTTGCATCACGAAGAACCCTCCGTTGATCCAACTCGTACTTACCTGCGGTTTCTCCTGGAAGGTCTTCACAATGCCGTTCTCCATCGACAGCTCCCCGAAGCGGGAGGACGGGTGAACCGCGGTTACGGTTGCCAGCTTCCCTGACAGGTTGTGGTGTCGGATCAGGGCGTCAATGTCGATATTGGCCACGCCGTCGCCATAAGTTGCGAGGAATTGATCTTCAGTAATGTATTTGGCAACCCGCTTTAACCGGCCTGCAGTCTCGGTCTTCGCACCCGTCTCAGCCAGAGTGACCCTCCAGCCGCGCTCGCTATGCCCGTTGTGCAGTTCCACCTCGGACGAGCCGAGTGTGACAGTGACGTCGCAGTTTCGAAATCGATAGTTGAGAAAATAGTCGCGTATGACGTCACCGCGATATCCCAGGCAAAGAACGAAGTCCGACACATTGAAGTGCGAATAGATCTTCATGATGTGCCAGAGAATCGGACGTCCTCCGATTTCTACCATCGGCTTGGGACGGAACTCGGTCTCTTCCCGAAGACGAGTGCCCACGCCGCCAGCAAGGATCACGACTTTCATCCGATGGCTCCTATAACGGTCTGCCTACTCCAGATTTGTTGAGCAGCTCGGGCCGGCCAGAGGAGAGGCCGGATGGAGCCGCGGAATTTGGGTTTTGCTTGCGGGGTCCACGGTAGCGCCCCCGCGCCTTAACGCGCGTGTTTTGGGAACGGCATCAAATCTGATTTCGCCGCTGGCTCACGCCATCTCCTTCAAGAGCCGCTGAACTGGGGAGCTTCTCTTGCCGGCCAAAGCGCTTTCGGCAAGTTCGACGTACATCCGCGCGATTCGATGCGAACAGAACCGCTCCGCAGAATGCCGGGCATTTGTGGCGATTCGTAGCCAGGTATTGTCGTCGCTCAAGAGCTGCTCGTAAGCGCGCGCAACCTGATGGCTGTCGCCCGGGTCGCAGATGAAACCGTTGCGATCGTGCTCCAGAACCTGTTTGCTGATGCTGTGTGATGCCACCACTGGCGTACCCGACGCCAAAGCTTCGATGACGGTCGGGGAGGCCACGGGAGCGTCGTACACGGAAGGCACAGATACAACCTTCACACTGCCGAGTAATCGGATAAGCTCTGCCGACGAGACGTAGCCGAGCAGAACGACGCGTTGCCGGACGGCTTGGGGCAGCTCCGACAATGTCTGCTCCAGGGAGCGCGTCACTTTACCGGTGATGTAAAGCTTTCGATCCCCCGTGGCGACATGTCGGAAGGCCATGATGGACGTGACTGGATTCTTGTAATCGACCGTTCCCATGTGCAGGACAGCGTTCTCCCGCTCGCTTAGCGGTCGATTCGAGTAGGTGCTGAGCCGGACACAAGTCGGAATTACCGAGATCGCGTCAGGCTCCAGCCCGAGCTCCCGGCTCAGCCCGTCACGCACTTCATTGCAGGTTGCCACGATCAGGTCGGAGCGGCTGTAGGACCACCGCTTGAACAAGGTTCGCAGCATCGGGTAGCGATCCATGCGTCTCTCGAGGTCGTGGGAAACGGTGCAGGTGAGCCCGGGAAGCCGGACCGGAACCGCCCCGTTCAGCACGACAAAATCGGGCCGCAAGGCTGCAAGGACTTTCCGCCCGCGCTTGAGCCAGGTTGTGAGAGCCTTCCGGTACTGAATCTCCTTGTGCTGGCCGAGGGCGACGATTTGCGGCCAGTATTTAGGGGCGAAGTATTCCCGGATCTTGTTCTCGTCGTTTGCCGCAGTGGAGACAACTGTTACCTGGTGCCCTTGCTCCATCAGCGCTTCGGCGAGAGAGAAGAGGAAGATGTTGATGCCGTCCGGCACATCGAGTGCCTCGCGGCGCGTCAGGACGATATGCATTTACATTGTCCTCGCTGGCTGCTCCCGATGGACTTCCGGCGCCGCCGCGGCCGCCGTCAGGTTGTAATAGGTCTCCGCCAGAAGTCCCGGCCATAGCCTGATGCGGAAGAGCCAGGCCGCGACACCGAGCCAGCAGAGGCAGCGTTGGGCGGGCGAGAGATCGGTCCGCATGGGAGCGCGAAGATATCCGCGCAAATTCTCAGAGCGCGGTATTTTGGACCACGTTCCGCCCTCGCCGGAGAGGTATTGGTCCCTGGCCGGTCCCTGAACCTTATACCGCTTCCACTGCGCCGGGTGCTGGCGGTAATAAAACAACACTTCGGGGATTTCGACAAACGGGCCGAGCAAGCTGAGCTCCGCAATAATGCGCTTGTCCGTGCCGAGGTAGCCTCCGTGCAATGATGTCTTGCGAAGAACGTCGGCACGTATCAGCCCGTAGATTTCTGTGATCCAGTGGGTTCGTAAGAGAACATCCCAAAACCGCTGATATGGCTGTGGAGAGTCAAATCTGCGAGGCGGATCGTAGGGGCGGATCCGATACTGCTGGCCCGAATCATCGAGCCAGTAGTATCGGCGCCCATTCTTTACAGGGATGATCTCGCGGCCTGCTCCGTCGATGAGAATGGTTCGGGGGCAGGCAAGAACGGCTGACGGCTCCTGGCGGAGCGCTTCGACACACCGCTCCACGAAGGTCGGCGCATGAAGATCGTCGTGAGACGCCCATTTGAAAAGCCGGCCTCGTGCCTCTTCGAAGACAAAGTTGGAGTTGCGTGCGCAGCCAAGGTTCTTCTCTTGGCGGTAGTACCGAATTCTTCGGTCGCTCGCTGCGTAATCGAGGCAGATCTGCTGAGTCGCGTCCGTTGAAGCATTATCCGAGATGATGAGCTCGAAGTCTTCAAACGTCTGGTTCAGAATCGACTTTAGGCTCTGCTCGAGATAATTCTCGCCATTGTAAACAGGAAGGCCGATGCTGATAAGTGGCATTCTGTCCTCTTTTCGAATGGGCTTGGCTTCAACCGTATGGCTTGAGCTAGTGCGCGTGCTCCACGGCGGAACGAGCTTTAACGCGATCAGGCGTCAGCCGGCCGGCGAGACAAAGTTGCTCACTGATCCATTCGTAAGTACGCGCCAGCCCTTCCTCCAGGGAGATGCGGGGTTCCCAGCCCAGCACTTGCCTCAAGCGCGTGTTGTCACTATTGCGTCCGCGCACTCCCTGCGGCTGGCTCAGATCGTGCCGTTTGCGGATCGTCTTTCCCGCAATCTTCGCGACAATGTCGACAAGCTGGTTAATCGAGATTAGCCTGTCTTGCCCGAGATTCAGCGGCTCATGATAGGAGGAGCGCATCAGGCGGTAAATGCCTTCGACGCAGTCGTCGATGTAGCAGTAGGAGCGGGTTTGCTCGCCGTCACCCCACACTTCGATTTCGCCTCCGTCCTCTGCCAAGGCGACCTTCCGGCAGATGGCGGCAGGGGATTTTTCGCGGCCACCATCGTACGTGCCGAGCGGCCCGAAGATGTTGTGGAAGCGAACGATTCGCGTCTCGAGACCATAGTCTTCGAAATAGTGGCGGCACGTGCGCTCCATGTAGAGCTTTTCCCACCCATAGCCGTCCTCGGCGTCTGCGGGGTAGGCATCTTCCTCCCGTAGCGGTGTGACGTTGCTTTCCCGCTGGCGGTATCCCGGGTAGATGCAGGCGCTCGAAGTGTAGAGGAACCGCTTCACGTTATTGAAGCGCGCGGCTTCGATGGTGTGGTGATTGATGACCGTGTTGTCGTAGACAATTTCCGCCTTGTGAGTCTCAATAAAGCCGATTCCGCCCATGTTGGCTGCCAGGGCATACACTTCATCAATGCCACTGGTCGCGGCCAAACAGTTCTCGTACTTTCGCAAATCGAGGACTAGAAACTCGTGCGCCTTTGTCTCCTCGTATTCGGGTTTTTTGATGTCGACGCCCCGGACCCAGTATCCCTTGGAGACCAGGAACGAGGTGAGGTGGTGGCCGATGAAACCGCCGGCTCCTGTAACAAGAACACGCGTACCGTTTGTGGCAGTAAGGGACATACGGGTGTGATGCTCCTTTTTCTTCCTGTGATATGGAATGAACGGGTCGATCAGAACGGCTTTTCAGCCGGCGCCTTTGTGTTCGGCCTCCGCATTAAAGCGGAGCACTCCTGCCCTCTGAAGCGCCCACAATGGCAGGAATACAGGGACAATCGACAGGTACCGTTTCCAGAGCCGGCCAGGCTCCATCAGCAGTCGAAAGAGCCATTCGAGGCCGGCGTTTTGCATCCATGCCGGCGCCTGTCTTACCGTCCCGGCATGGAAATCGAAGGCTGCGCCTACGCCTACGAGCACCATTCCCGGAAGGCGGCGGCGCATGCGCACCATCCACGCCTCCTGTTTCGGCGTGCTCAAACCGATGAATACCAAGTCCGCCCCGGAGCCCCGGATCCTCATCGCAGCAGCTTCCTCCTCCTCGGCCGTAAGCGGACGGAACGGCGGGCATTCATAGCCGGCGATTGTCAGCCCGGGGAAGCGCTTAGTCAGTTTAAGGATGAGCGCCTTCACGCGATCCTCGGTAGAGCCATACAGAAAGACCCGATGACCGAGCGCCGCTGCCTGCTCGCAAAGCGCGAGCATCAGATTCGGTCCGTAAACACGCTGCTGGCCGCGGACTCCGAAGGACCGCATTGCCCAGACTACGGGCATCCCGTCCGGTGTCACAATATCGGCTCCGTTCAACATCGCCCGGAAGGTGGCGTCGCGATAGGCTGTCATGATCCCGTGCACCGAAGTAACGCATATGTACCTTGCAGGATCCGTCCCTTTTCGAGCGATCCAATCACGGCAGTGCGCGACGACTTCCTCATATGTCGTGGCGCTCACCTGAACGCCTAACACTGATTGACGTGCGGGGCGGCGGGTTTGAATCATTGCTTTTCAGGACCAGCCATCAATGCGAGCGCGTTCTTCGACGCCTGATTTACTCGCCTGTCGATTGCATGCCGGTAAATGGACAGAAGCATGCCGTAGTTCGTTTCCGGCGTAAAGTGCCGAAGGTAATGAAGACGGGCGGAAGCGCCCATGCGATCCGCCAGGTCATCGTCCGACAGAATGCGGTAAATGTGCTGGGCCAGTCCGTCCACGTCCCCCGGCGGACACACAAATCCGGCGTGACCTTCCGGAATGAGCTCAGCTGGAGCGCCGATCGAGAACGCGACGGCAGGACGTGACCGCGCGAACGCTTCGATCAAGGAAAGGCCGAATGGTTCCCGCCAAATGGAAGGCATGACGAGCATGCGGCATTGCTCCAGCAACCTGCCGATTTCTGCCGGCCGCTGATACCCAAGAAAGCGAACCTCATCGCTCCTCAAGCCGAGGTGCTGCGAGTGAGCTGCCAAGTACGGGCGCTCGGGTCCGTCACCTGCGATCACAAGGTTTGCCGTGATTTTCTTCCTCACCAGTGCCCACGCATCCAGGAGGTACCGTACTCCTTTTTCTTCCGACAGCCGGCCCGCAAAAAGACACATCCGGCTTTGTGAGGGGCGCGTCGGGCTCTCGCCCGGATCCCGCGTAAAGTTCGGCTTCACGAAGATCCGGTCCGGAGAGAGACCTCCGCGAATGAAGACCTCGCGCGCCTGCCGGGATAGCGTGATAAACGCGTCGACGTTCGGGCGCCAGGTTCCCAACAGCCGTGTCACAGCGATCATGCCCGTGACGGTGGCGGATGCGCTGAATGAGCTTCGATAGCAGCGGTGCACTACGCCTCGCCACGGCAGTTTCCCGACGCAGTCTTCGCAAACTTTACCCTCTCGTAGCAGTCCCGCCCCCGCGCAAATGAGACGGTAGTTGTGGAGCGTCTGGACGACAGGGACTCCCTCGGCGCGGCAGGCGCTGTGTACTGAAGGCGACAGCCGCATCCAAAAGTTGTGAATGTGAGCGACATCCGGGCGGAAGTCCCGGCAAATTTGCCTGACCCTCCGATAGGAGGATGGCGACCACGCGGCCCCTGCCGTAAGCGCGACAAACCCTCGAATCCCGCTTCCGGCCTCGTTATCGCACACTTCAGCGTGAACTTCATGTCCTTGAGATCGCAACAGCTCCGTCTCCGCTTGGAAGACGGCATCCTCTCCCCCCGGCTGCCGGTACCGGTTATGCAGCACGAGAATCTTCACGCTGCGTATCCCTCCTCAAGAAGCGCCAGCCTCGCGATCACCTTGCGCCGCTGAAGAGAGCTTTCGCGGGCCGTCTTCCAGTCCCCGCACCGGCCGAAAGCGAAGCCAAGCGCCAGCCAGAACCAAATCCCCAGAACCGGACCTTCCATCAAGACGCCGAATGAGCTGTTCACGATCGTGTAGACCAGCATTGCCACCCAGAAGGCCAGCTCTTCTCTGCGAGCCTTGGGGCATATGCGAGCTCCGCTCCGGCCGCGCCATACACGGAAAAAGAGAGTCCCGATCCCAAAGACAAGGATCAGTATCCAAATCATCAGGCCCACGAAGCCCATTCGCGCGAGGACTGTCACGTGGATGTTGTGCGGTGCTCGCAGCATCCACGGGTCGGACAGATTCTCCAGCGCCGGATGGTAGACATGGAGGCTTTCACCAAATCCCAATCCGAAGGCCGGATTCCGTTCCACGACCTCCTCTAGCAGCCGCTCCCACCACAGCAACCGCCAGTAGGCCGTCGTCTCTTTCTCGCTAAAGCTTTCTTCAGAGAAGCGATCGAGCTGGGCCTTATAGCGTAGGTCCGGGATCGTAACCAGGAGAAGTAGGGCTACCGGCACCGCCGTGATCGCCAGCATCCGAGCCCGGCGCGCAATCGTGATTGGTTTTGGAGCAAACGACAGCGCCACCAGAACAAACACGGCCGCCACGAAACCCAGCCGGACTGCGCGGCCTTCGGAGCCCAGCAAAGAACCGAGCCCAATGATCGAGACACCGATAAGCGCGACCTTCAGGAATGGTTGCTTCCGCAGCATGTGTGTTCCGATCACCAGGAGCGCGCCGAGCGCCAGGTTCTGCCCGGTTTCATCGCGTGCATTGAACAGGATCGGCACACCGCGCCAGGGGAGAACTGGTCCCATCATTGAAAGCTGCTTGCCGCTCAAAAGGTCGGCCGTGCCCCAGATCAGAGCGATCACCCAGAAGGCCGTCAGGACCTTCCAGACCCGATCCGCTATCTGCACCTGGGCCGCGAGCCCGAGCCCGACGAAGTAGAAAAGTGCGTAGTAAACGGTGGCGGCATCGCGCAGAGCTTCCAGCTTCCACTCGGGCAGACCCACCAGCGTGAGTGTCAGTCCTAGGACCAGCCACAGCACGATGAGCAGAGACAAGAAAGCGCGCTGCGGGTCTGCCCTTTGAACCTGCGGTCGCAATGGAGCGATCAGAAGCAGGCTCACTGCCATCACAACTTCACCCCAGAACAGCGGGGGGTAGCCGAGGTAAGTCGGCCCCTTACCGATAATCGTGATGCCCCCCAGGTACGCCAGTAACAGCAGCACCGGCCAGGGCAGCGGCCGAACCGGCTTGCGCTGCCTCGCAGTCAAAGTGCGGGCATTGAGGCCGGCCTCAGGAGCCTGCTCAACTGCATGTGACAGAAGAGGCATTCGTCATCTCGACTTGCTGGAGCCGTCGTGAACAGCGGCGAGCCATTAAGACCAAAAGGAGAAGATCCCGGCTCATGATAGTGCCAATCACGCCCGGCAGCCCCCAAAGCGCAATCGCCGGAACCCCGACCAAAAACGTCGCGATCGAGGAGATGAAGAGAGCTGCAAACTGTGACGACGGCGCTCGTGAAGCACGGAGTCCAAGTTCAAACGGAAAAGTAGCAGTAGAAAGCACGATCATGAACGCGTACCACGGCGCCAGATGAGAGAAGGCGTTGAACTTCTCTCCGTAAAGCATGTGGAACAACTGCCGGTGAAAAATCGCGATTGCGAGCCAGTAGAGCACTCCAGCCGAAACCGTAATGCGTAGCAGCTTTTTGATCGCGGCGTGCACGACGGGCCCTCCGCTGGTCGCATGCATCGCAGAGAAGTGCGGGAGCGCCAGCCGGGAGATCGCCATAATAATGTGCGCCACTGGAAGGTACAGGTGAGCCAGCGCATTGAGTACTCCAGCTTCTTTCACTCCGAGCAGATATCCGCTGAGCAATACAAGGCCGCTTAGCTGCAGCCAGCTCACAAGGGCTGTTCCTAGTAGCCAGCGGCCATAATTCCAGTGGTTTCTCCATACCTCTGCTGCCGTCGGCTGCTCGTGAAGGGCCATGGAAGGCCTCAGGTTCACAACAAGAAATATCGTTGCCCCTATCGCCGCCACCGACATCATGTAGAAAGCCATCTTCGGGCTCAGAACGCCCATCGCTAGCACCGCAGCCATTCCGGCGATCATCACGAGACAGTAGATCACCGACGCTCCGGCCGCCACTTCTGGCGATGCGGTCAGGTACGTCGCGGAGCGGCACAACCAGAACAACAGGACGCAGGGAAGCGCGGGCACAAGGCCCATAAAAGCGCCGGACAAAGAGGCTGCATCGGTGGAAAGGATCAGCCGCGATGCGGCGGCCGCGATCACAACCAAAACTAGCCCAGCAATTAAGTGAATCTGCAGGACGGACCCCAGGTACGAGCGCCGGCGATTCGGATAGAGCGCTGGCTGCAGTGCGCCCATAGGATCCATCACAAGCGCCTGGTAAACCTGGGCTGCCAGCAGAAACAGAGAGAATGCGATGCCATAGATGCCGTATTGCTCGGGCCCGAGCCACCGGGCCAGCAATACCCCAAGCAGAAAGTTGGAACCGGATACTAACCCCTGGTCGAATAGTGTGACCGCGCATTTAGGAGCCCAGTACAGTAAGCTCGGTCCTTTGCTGAAGACCCGCCAACCCGCTCCGGCATTGGTTAGCCTGTCTTGCACGACTCGTTCGCCTTCCATCAGTAGGCGCCCCTGCCGGAGATGAGGACAAACGGGGTCTCCAGAAGGATCCTGAAGTCGAGCGTGATTGACCAGTTGCGGATATACTCGATGTCGAGCTCGACCATGTTTTCGAAGTCGAGTTCACTGCGGCCGCGAATCTGCCACAAGCCGGTAATTCCGGGCAGGACGCGCGAACGCTGCTCTGCCCACATCGCGAATTCGCGACTTTGCCCGTCAGGGTCAAGATCTTCGGCAGGCAACGGCCGGGGGCCGACCATACTCATGTCTCCCCGCAGCACGTTGATCAACTGCGGCAGTTCATCTATGCTCCAGCGGCGCAGAAATCGTCCGAACGGCGTAACACGAGGGTCATTCCGAATCTTGAACAGGTGTCCGGATTTCTCGTTCTTCGCTGCGAGTGCCGCACGATCGGCGGCGTCGATGTACATGGATCGGAATTTCAGGAACGTAAAGTGCCGGCCCCCGCGCCCGACTCGAGTGGAGCGGTACAGCGCTGGCCCCTCTGACGTCAGCCGGATGATCGCCGCCACGAACAGGAGCAAGGGTGACAGCAGCACCAGCAGCGCTGCGGAGGCGATCACGTCGAACGTGCGCTTTAGAAGTTCCTGGAATCGGGTAAATTCAACAGGCCGAAGCTCCAAAAGCTTCAAACCATACAGATTGTTGAGGTGGAGGTCTACGTCCCGATCCGGCACGGTGAGCGCCTGGTTCAGGATGACGCCCATCCTTCGCGATACTTTTGCGCAGCTCTCCAGCTCTGTCTCTTCCAGGTGTCCCTGTGCCACGACAAGACGGTTCAGCTGAGCATGGTTAATCACTTCAGCAAGGCAGGATGTGGTGCCAAGAATAGGCACGGGTCCCAAGGAAGCAACTCCCCCGGATTCCGGCAGGATTACACCCGTCAGTTTTACACCGGAACTGCCTGTGCTCATGATGGTCTGCACCATTTGCCGCGCTGCCGAACCATGGCCAATCACCGCCACCCTTTCTGACGAGGGCAGCCTCCGATTGATCGCCGCGAGCGTGAGCAAAGCTGCGTAGCGGCCGCAGATCATCAGGACGAAGCTTACCGGGAGAAACAGCAAGACGAATGAGCGGGAAATCTCCGCGCCGAACTCCCTGGAGAAGAACGTAACGACGATGGTGAGAACGTTCGCCAACAGCGCCAGCCGTCCCACCTTCAGAATGTTGCTGCCAAGCGAAGCGTAAGGAGAGTTGTCGCTGCCTCTTATCTTTAGCGCTGCGATAACCCAGAGAGCAAGGACGCCGGTCACCGGAGGAGCGGATGCGAGGACGTCCTGTACGCTGAGCTGAAGATGAAAGAACGGATTCAGGAAGTGGCGCAAGTAGACCGTAACGCTCCAGGAGAGCGCGAGCGCGAAAAGGTCGAATGCGAGAAAACAGATGCGAGCTCGAAACTGGTGAAGTGCCAACGACTTGTTCATTCTGTTCGTGTGTCCATCACTCGCTTCCCTAAACGCCTAAAGGGTGGCGCAGGGGGGCAATGCGTTTCAAACAGCTCTGCGCGATGAATTGGGATTGTAGTAGCGCAGAGAGTCATGAAAGTAGGACGACTTGTCGCTCTTGAAGTGCCAGTCATTCAAGACAGATCCAAGCAGACGAACGTTGTCGCTTTGGAGCCGCATACGTGCGGAACGGACATCATCTCTTGTGGTTCGACCGGATCGTACGACGAGGACGACTCCGTCAGAAAGACGAGCGAGCACGCGAGCATCGGCGAACGGTAGCAGCGGTGGCGTGTCGAGAATGACCATATCAAACTCTTCACGCCAGCGCTCGATGAGCTTCGCCATCTTTGGCGAGTGCAGAAGGTTGGCAGGGCTGATTGTGCCAGGCCCGCTGGGAACTACGAAGATCCCTGGAACTCTGGTGGGGACGACGAGGCTCTCAACCGACATCTCGTCATCACCCGGCTGCTCGCGAAGCCAGTCGCTGAGGCCACGGGCGTTATCGATGCCGAACATCGTGTGGAGGCTCGGCTTTCGAAGATCTGCGCCGATCAGGAGAACGCGCCTCTGGATCTCAGCGAGCGCAAGACCGAGACTCGATACGACCGTGCTCTTTCCTTCACCGGATCCGCAGCTTGTTACCGCGATCACTTTCGGGGGAGCCTTATCGGGACGGGAAAAGAGGATTGAAGTAAGCGTGCTGCGAAAGGCTTCTGCAAACATCCATCGATCCGTTGGGCTGACGGCCCGCCGTACTCCCGGGCCATCCGTCGTAAGGAGGCTTGCCGAAACAGTCTCTTCTGACACCAGCCCGCCAAACGCCGGGATCACGCCAAGCTCGGCCACATTCATATCAAGGGACAGCTCCCCGGGATTTTTGACGGTTCGATCGAAGCGGTCGCTTACGAGTACGATGGCCACTCCGAAGCACATGCCGAAAAGGATGCCGAAGGCAACATTCAATACAGGCCTTGGACGGGAAGGGGACTTCGGAGGGGAAGCCGCGTCGACGATGCGCGCAGATGCCGCCCTAAGTGCTCCGTTCACACCCGCCTCCTTCACTCCCTGCAGCATCGCGTTGTAAAGATTCCGGTTCGTTTCTACCTCGCGCTGCAGCACGTTGTAGCGGATCGCCTTTTCGCCCTGCGACGACACGAGCCCGGACTGCTGCTTGTACAACGCGGCCAGCCGTTGCTCGATCGCCAGAGCTGCTTCGTAATCGCTTCGCGCCCGTTCCACAATCTCGGCGCGCTCTTTGGCGATCGCAGCCTCGAGCTCATCAATCTGCGCTTTGACGCGGCGCACCCGGTAGTGATCGGGCGTATAAAGGGCGGTCAGATCCGCAAGCTCACGCCGCAGCTCCGTGCGCTTCACCTGATATTCGTTCAGGGCGCCGGCGGTCATGGATGCAGGGAGAGCTTCTACCGGATTCTCTTTGGCCGCCTCATAGCGGGCTTGCTTTTCGATTCTGACGGCCTGCGCCTTGGTGAGATCCTCTTCCAACCTGCGAAGTTTCTCTTCCGCAATGTTGTCCTTGCCGCCCATCATCATCAGGCCGGCCGATTGCGCATAGGCATGCAGTCGATTTTCGGATTCCTCGAGCTTCTGCTTTTGGGCGTCGAGCTCGCTGGCGAGCCACTCCTTGGTTCGAAGGCTGGATTGCCGTCGGACCTCCAGCTCCTGCGCGATAAACTCATTCGCGAGGACATTGGCGGCCTTGGCGGCCAGGTTCGGATCCCGAGCATAGAAGAAGAGCTCCACCAGAGTAGTTCCCCGATGGGGGCGGATCTTCATGTTGTTCTGGATCGCTTCAATGAGCTCTAACGTCTCATCCTTCTTAATCTCCTCCCCTTCGCTCAGGCCTAACAGCGCAGCAAGGCTCGTCCGCGCCGGGAGAAGGAGGTGGCGATGGGCCTCCAGTTGCGGGAGGGCACGTCTCACGACGGAGTCGCTCTTCAGGAGATCGACGCGGGTTTGAATATAGGTGTCCTGCGAGAAATTGACTCCTTCGGACAGGTTGCGTTCGGTCTTGAGCGGGTTGTCGTTCGGCTCCAGTATTTCAAGCAGTGCTCGCCCTTCGTACATGGGAGACTGGACGCGGCTGATCAGGTAACCGGCAAGACCGCAGAACAGGCAAGCAACAATAATGATCCACTTCTTTCTGTACAGAACGTGCCATGCCTGCACCAGGCTGTTCGATTCCTCGTCCGTGTTTGCCGGCCCCTGAGAGACATCCCCGAGCGCGGTTGCGAGAATCCGGTCCAGCTTCATCTCGAGCCTTTGCAGGTCACTGAGACTTACGCTCCGATTCCCGCTCTTCTCGATTGCGTTCCCTGTATTTCGCGTAAGAGATGTTTCCATTTGTTGGACCTGCCTACCGTCGCCAGATTGCAATACCGGTACCTATCTGCACACCGCCTTCCAGCGCCCGATAAAAGGCGCTTCTTGCAGCACTGTTTGGAACGAAGAGGATATCTTCGGGGAGAAGCGGAACGTCCTTGGCCTTGCCCGCCATGATTTTCTTCATGTTGATTGCGATCTCCTGACGCGCGCTGGTCGTTTCTTGCTTGCGAAGGATTCTCACTTTGTCGGAGGCCGCTGTGCTCAGCATGCCTTCGGCAAGCGAGAGCGCCTGGAGAACGGACAAGCTTTCGTGTTCGTTCAAAACAAAGCCGCCTGGCTTACGTACGTCCCCGATCACATAGATCATGTCCGCGCGCGGCACTGAAATCACATCATGCGGCTGCACCAGAATGTTTTCCTCCGGATTTTTGGCCTCCATAATGGAGCGAACACTTACTTTGCCGATACTGACCTTCCTCTCCATGTCGTTCACAACATCTTTCAGCGGGAGAGGGCCCCATTCCAGAGAGCGAGTAATCACGATGCTGTGGCCTGCATCCGGACGTAAGCCTTCACTCATTGACAGAACCTCAAAGAGGGTCTTCCGGCCCTGCACCTGCACAATCCCCGGTTTGTTGACCGCACCGAGAACAGAGACAGGCTGGCTTTGCATTTCCACAAGATTCAGTGCGACGCTCGGTTCCCGGACGAAGCTTGAGAGGCGTTTCTGCAGCTCCTGCTCCAACTCTTTCACGGTCAGCCCGGCCGCCTGGATGCGGCCCACAAGAGGAAGGCTGACGTGCCCATCACTGGCAATACGAACCGGGTCCTTGGAGATTTCTTCGACGTTTAAGGCGTGGATGGAGATCTGGTCTCCAGGGCCGAGAACGTGGAGACCGCGCGCTTTGGCATCTACCGCTACCGGTCCTTCCTGAGCCGCAAGCGCAAACGAGGAGACAAGCGGCGTCAGTGGAAAAGCGACGATGGCGATAAGTGTCAGTGGTACGTACACGGTAAGACCCTCCGATTGTTCAGCCAGGAGTTTGGGTAGGCGCTTGGAAGAGACATGGATACTCCCTTCAATCAGCACGCAAAAACAGGCAAGAGTGCGGCTCCGCTATTCCTTGTCTGGATTTGGTCCGGCCGAACGTACGAGACCCTCCACAAGTCCAGCAAGGTGACGGACTTCACTGCTTAGCTGGCGGAAGGCGGCTTCGCCTTCCAGTGGCAATCGGGTGGGGCGGCCTGCTTGCACCGTCTCTCCGACAACCGTCATAAGTGCGAGGCGCGCGAAGTCCGACAGGCTGCGCGACCGGAACAGGATACTTGCGTTCCGTACGTTTTCGTACTCGTCCTGGGATACCCGAAAACTAATCAAACGACTGCGTGGGCGGGCGGATTTCATCCTCTCTGTGCCTTTCGACTGCACTCGTTCATTTCGCGGTGAAATCTCATGGCGGAGCGAGTGGCAGGGGACGCAACTTCCAGATGATTGGAACTAACTCGAAGGAGCGCGTCTCGGATAGGCTACCGCCATATCAGTACATCTCAGCTTCGGGATGCACTGCACAAGAACATTTTCAAGTCTGGGCTATCGAGGAAGAAGCCGTCAATAGAAGTGTCCGCCTGTCACCGTGACAACTTAGCCTAATCAGTATCTTGCGTACAACTAGTACTTACTATTGAAAGCACAGGGATCAAAAGTGGTGCAGTTGAGGATAGACTCAAGGGGAAAAGAAGATTGAAAAATCTAGAATCCGGCAGGGCCGGATTCACGTCAACAACCAAGATCGAATTACCGAGCAGTTGCTGTAAGGACTGTTGCAACGGAACTTCCGTGTATTGCCATGCCTGAACTGGAGCTGCAAGTGACTGATCATATACCCGAAGCTATCGCGCAACCGAGCCCCGCTGAAATCCGCCGGCAGATTGGCCTCATTCTCAACTCTCCGCAGATTTCCAAGTCCCCACGGCTGCGCCAGTTGTTCCTCTTCACCTGCGATAGGGCTTTGAATGGGGACAGCGCCAGCCTGAAGGAGTATGTCCTGGGAATTGAAGTGTTCGGAAAACCGGCAAGCTTCGACCCAAGGCTTGATACGATTGTACGGGTGCAAGCCAGACGTCTTCGAAATAGAATCAAGGAATATTACAACTCGACAGGTATTAACGATCCGGTTGTAATTAAGTATGAAGCCGGCTGCTACGCTCCTAAGTTCAGTCGCAACCTCTCGGCTATTCAGAAGCGTGCCGCTGCTGCGCCGGACTCGGTCGAAGATCGCAATGTAGCTGCGCCCTGACGGCAGCAGAAGGAGCAGCATTCTCCCTCAGTTGCATCTCTGATCCCGGTCCCGGGGCGACGCGATGGCTGAGGACGGCAAACTGCGCTTGCTCCGGGGGGGCGGCAAATCTGGAGCGGCCAGCGGAGACCGGAAGGAAACAGCCAGGATCTGGCGGCGGTGGAACAATACGTTGGAGGCGCGGGCCGGAATCGAACCGGCGAATAAAGGTTTTGCAGACCTCTGCCTTACCACTTGGCTACCGCGCCACGGAATTGCGGTTCAGGATAACGACCCTGCCCCTGGGAGGCGAAGGCTGGAGGCGCGGACCGGATTCGAACCGGTGATGGAGGTTTTGCAGACCTCTGCCTTACCACTTGGCTACCGCGCCACTGAACAGTTTCAGGCTATCGCGGCTGGGACCGATCCGTCAATTGCCCGGTCCGCGTCCGGCTCGGGGAGTGGACCGGCTCCTGGCTCCGTTTGGCTCTCGATAGGAGAGCAGGTAAGTGGGGGGGACGAATCCCGATAAGTCACAACAGATAGGGCGAGCGCCAATTCTTAGCATAGGCCGTATAGTACTACCTCTAGATATAACGTCTGCTATCTCTTTGCGGCGTTCCCTACATCTCAAACGCTGGCTTCGAAAACAGTCATTAAAAGGGCGAAGTTAGCACAAAACTGGACAGCGGCGCGCAGTTTAGTAACTAGTGCTAATGGCGACGTTTTGGCGATCGCTTGCCGGCATCTCCCTGTTCACATTCCGTAACACTTCGGCATAGCGGGTAGCCGCCACGGCAGGAGAATGGTGGACTGCAATGTATTCTTGAGCGCGCGCCCCGATCTCTCGGGCGTGTGCCGGAAATCTGGAGAGCCAGCGCATAAAGGTAGCCAGCATGTCCTCTTCTGCTAATCCGGCATCAATACGGATGCATGCCGCTTCCGGATAGCGCGAGTTTTCCTCCGCCGATGTCAGGAGCACAGGCTTGCCAATTCCCATCAAACGGATCGTAATGCCGCTGGTTTCGCCTGCTGTGGGATACCGTAAGTTGATGCATGCGTCTGTGGCAGCAGCCAGAGTCCAGAAAAGGCGGTCTGGGGTATATCCAACTCGGTAGATGCCAGGCGAGGAAAGCCACGGAGCCAGGGATCGCTCCAGGTCCGTCGAAGCGAAGTCGCCCGCGATCAGAAGCCCAACCTTCTCCCCTTCCCGGCGCATCCGTCGAAACACTCTCAACACCGTGGATAGCCGCTTGGATTCCCGTAAATGGCCAAAGACTGCGAAGAGAAACTCGTTCGAGGGTATTCCAAGCGAAGACCGGATAGCTGCCACTTCCTGCACGCCGGGACGGACCGGTTCGGGAAGCAGGTGAGGAACTTCATAGACCCGGGCGTTGGGCGCGTGTCTTCGAACGGAGGAGGCAGCAGCTGGATTATGAACGATCACCGCCATCGAGGATTCTGCGATACGGCGAAGCATCGGGTACTCGTAGTACCGCGGATCAGCGGCTGATCGCGCGCGCTCCCGCCACAAGCTTCGAGCCAGCGGCAGACTCCAGGAGCCGTAGTTGTAAACAAACTCTTTAACGTACTCCTCCTCCGTCAGCCTCCCCAGCAGGAAGTGATGCAGGACGGCATCGTGCAACACCACGACGCCAGGCTTCTGAATCGCGAGCGAGTAGATTTCGTTATGCAGCCGGTTATTGCCCAGGTGGTACAAGGGAACGTCGCAGGTACGCGAGCGGATACGAACAGACACCTCCCGTTTCAAGGCATCGAGTAGAGCGGCCGAGTAATCGGCCACTCCTGTCCTGGCGGGTGGCAGGGGCGAGAAGAATCCGACGGTCAAATCTTCTTCCTGCGTCCAAACAGGGCTGTCCCGACTCGAATGTGCGTAGCTCCCTCTTCGATCGCTACCTCGAAATCATTCGACATGCCCATCGAAAGACAGGACAGCCTGTGCTCGTCTGCAAGTTTCCGAAGGCGTTGAAAGTACGGGCGCGAATCTTCCGCGTTCTCGCTCCATGGGGGCATGGTCATGAGTCCCCGAAGGCAGAGATTGGAACATCCCCGGATTACCTCGATCAGCTCGGGAAGATTCTCAGGTGCGACGCCGCTCTTGGCCTCTTCTTCGGAAAGCTTCACTTCCACGAAGACGTCGAGACGAGCGCCCGCTTCATTCAGGCGCCGGGCCAGTTTGGGCGTATCGATAGTGTGTATGAGCTGGAAAAGAGCAGCAGCTTTCTTTGCCTTATTCGATTGCAGATGGCCAATGAGGTGAAATCGGGCGCTCGCGAGCGCTGCTACCTCTGGCGCCTTCCTCTCGAATTCCTGGACATAATTCTCCCCGAAGTCGCGAATGCCCAGCGCGTAAGCTTCGTGAATCACGGACGCCGGAAAGACTTTGGTTACAGCAACGAGCGTGATCTCTTCGCGCTTGCGTCCTGCCCGGCCCGCCGCTCGCAGAATTCGCTCTTCGACCTCCTGTAATCGTTCTTGAAGCACGTAAGCAATTATAGGGGGTTGACGCGCACTATTACTTGAGCGACATGAGAGAGCAGATCAGCGCGTGCCACGAGCCGCAGGAACTCAAGGCCGCCATCGAGCGTTTCCTGTCGAGCGCAAGAAATCCCACCCTCATCGAGCCCGGAGAAGATCCGTTTGCGCTGGCGCCTGGGCAGGTTTCGCTGGAGATTCATCACTCGTGGCTGTTGCTGCAAGTATGGGATGCCAGCCGGAACATCGTGCGGCGACTGATTCGCCTTGATTCAGAAAAGGCGGGGCGGATTGACGTCATTTTCGAACGTTTCGGAAGGCGCACCGGAAAACTGTCTCTGGTGGACCTGGCGCGTCCAGACCGTCAGGAGGCCGGCAAGCGCAGCTACAGGCAGGCTTTCCGAGAGCAGTTCCGCCGCTTTCTCCGTCGCCAGTTCCCACGGTGGCAACTCGCAGAATTGAGCACCGAGCCGGATTTGCAGCATTCCCTGTCGCCCGCATATCCGAGGGCAATGCTCCGTAAGGGGACTTCCGCGTGGGCAGCAATCGCATCTCCGCCCGACCATTCCGAGCCCTCGGGTTGCCTTACTTTCGGACTCATCTGGCTCGAATATTTGCGCCGTCGGGAACCGAGGTTATGCGTAGGAGGGCTCGCTGTCTTTGTACCGAGAAACCAGCATCTGACAACAGCGCTGCGGATGCGTCTGCTGAATCCGGACGCTGCACGGTATCTCCTGTTTCTTTACGACGAAGACGGTTTCGAGGAAGTGGCGGATCTCGCCGATTGTGGAAACCTGCAAACCTCGCTGCCTCCGTGGCGGCGTTCGGATGGCCTGGACGATCCTCTTGTAGAGCACCTGCAAAAACTCGAGCACGTCGAAGTCATCCCAGCCAACGACGGAACCCTTCACTTTCGTGTTCGAGGGCTCACCTTTGCCGTTTATCGCGAAGGCAAGGTTGTGTTCGGTGCGGAAACTAAGACTGTTGCCGACGCGTCTAACTTCAAAGAACTGGAACGGATTGCTGCTGAAATCGGCCGGCTGCGTGCGGCGGAGGCGCCGGACCGGCGAAATCCGATCTTTCTGAAGAAGCCGGAGTCGTGGCTGGAATCGAGTGTCCGCGCCAGCCTGGTGGAGATTGACCCGTTTCTGCTGCCGTCACCCGTCTACGGGCAGGTTCCGGCATTTGCCGGCGGCGATCGCGATGTACTCGACTTGCTTGCAGTTGAGCGGCAGGGGCGCCTGGTGGTTGTGGAGCTGAAAACCACAGCGGATCCTCATCTTCCACTGCAAGCTCTTGACTATTGGATGCGGGTGGACTGGCATGCCAGGCGGGGAGATTTCACGGCTTGCGGTTACTTTCCGGGTGTCCCGTTATCCACACAGTCGCCCCGGCTGCTGCTGGTTTCGCCGGCAATGTGCTTCCATCCCACAACCCAGGACGTGCTCCGATACCTGTCGCCTGAAATCGAAGTGGAGAGGGTTGGACTTAACATAGAATGGCAAAGGCGGCTGAAAGTACTGTACCGTGTGCGCGGCGCCGGAAGCGCACAATGGGCGGCCGCAGAGCAGGAAAGAGGTAATGGCGCGTAATATTTTGTCTGAGATTCGTTCCGCGATTGCATCGCTGAACCCGCAGGAGGTGAGAGAGGCAGCCCTGCGGCCCGTGTCGATCGGCCTGATGGCCTCGACCCGCGAGGCATTCGAGGCGATGGAGGATTTTTTCTCCACGCATTCGGTGTCGAACGAACGAAGACTGGAAGCCGTCAGCATTTTGCATCGGGTCAGTGATCCCGACGAGTACGGGCAGTTCGACCTGATGGTGGTGGAAGAGGGTCTGCCACTCGCCACCTCGAATTCTTTCACCTTCTATGAAGACGATCCGGTCAGAACTGTTCGGGAAGTTTTGGACGAACGCAACGACCTCAGCCTGTCCCTTGCCCGGCGTTTTCCCCCGTTTCGTCAAGAGGTGACATCGCGCGTGATTTCGGCGGTCTCGAGGGAGAACGCGATGTTTTCCCTGGCGACGGCCCTTCCGAATATCGTTCCCGGCTTGTCCCTCCCCTGGGCGGCGGGAGAGTTTGCCTCCGACACCACGGTTCTGACGGCCAATCAGATCCGAATGGCCTTTCTCTTGAGCGCCGCAAGCGATCGTGATATCGGTTTCCGGGAGCAGAGGACGGAGATCGCTTCGCTGATTGCTGGAGCATTCGGCTGGCGTTCTGTCGCGCGTCAGCTTGCCGGAAAGATTCCGCTCGGTGGAGGACTCATTCCTAAAGCGGCGATCGCCTATGCGGGAACCTGGGTTGTCGGTATTTCTCTCGACCGGCTGTACCGCATTGGCTATCACTTAACTCGAGCCGAACGGCGCGCAGCGTACGAGGAAGCCTACGAACGCGGAAGGCAAGTCGCGTCGGCGATGATGGACGCGTTCCGGCAGAAATTGCCGTAGGCTCTTCCGGAGAGGCTATCTTCCACATCTCCAGCGGCGAAACGCCTCAGACGGCTATCACGTCTTGTTAAAATCTTGTACGGATTCTAAATACTTGGGGAGGAGACCATGAAAGCACGCATCGCGGCCGTTGCTTTAACTCTAAGCGTCGTCGCTTTAGCGGACACGCTAACCAAGAAAGACGGATCGACAGTAGACGGTACCTTTGTGGGGGGCGATTCGCGGCAGGTTCGCATGCTCGTAGGGGACAGCGTGCAATCCTTTGCCATCAGCGATATCACAAGCATCCGCTTCGGCACGTCTTCCACGACGACATCGACGTCCACGACGTCATCCACATCCACCTCGACGGCCGCGTCCGCTTCTTCCACCGGCGGCAACATTCTCCGCCCCACGCCGGACGCCAGCACCGGTTCCTCAGCTACAACTGCCTCCGTCAAGACCGGTGTAGAGATTCCGAGCGGGACAGCAATTGTGGTCCGGATGATTGACGACATCAACTCAGAGCGCGATCAGGTAGGTCAGACCTTCCGGGCAAGTCTCGATGAACCGATCATGATCAACGGTGAAACGGTCGTGCCTCGCGGAGTTGATGTCGTGGTCAAGCTCGTAGACGACAAAGAGTCGGGCCGGTTGTCTGGACGAACGGAGCTGACACTCGATTTGGTATCGATGGTTGTGAACGGCAGAACGATCGATATCGATACGGCAGCCGTCACACAAGCCAGTGAGTCAAGGACAAAGCAGACAGCGACTCGAGCGGGCGCCGGAGCCGCGATCGGCGCCGTTATCGGCGCAATTGCCGGCGGCGGCAAGGGAGCAGCCATTGGTGCTGCCACCGGTGCAGGGGCAGGCACCGCGGTGCAGGTCCTGACAAAGGGACAGCGCGTGAGTATCCCGTCTGAGACGCGCCTCCAGTTCACGTTGCAGCAGCCCGTTAAACTATGAGCCGTGCTCTTCTGGCGTTGTTTGCGACAGCTACTGGCTTATTGATTGCGCAGCAGCGGGCTGTAGAGGGGAATCCCTCATCGCGTGTCCGTGTCATCATCTACGAGGATCTGCAATGCTCGGATTGTGCGAGATTTCGCACGATGCTGGATCAGACATTGCTTCCTCGCTTCGGAGGCGAGGTTGCCTTCGAGCATCGGGATTTCCCGCTCGCACGGCATCTTTGGGCGAAGCGCGCCGCAGCAACGGCGCGGTTCTTCGATGAGCAGAATCCAAAGCTGGGTGTCGAGTTTCGCAGAGCAACGCTGGCGAACATCGCCAACATCAGTGAAGCAACCTTTGACCAGCACGTTGAAAGCTTTGCGAGAACGCATGCTGTCGACGCGGCTGCGGCGAAGGCTGCACAGCGCGATTCCCGGCTCGTCAAGCTCGTAGAGCAGGATCTGGAAGAAGGCGTTGCTCGCGGCATCGCCCGCACTCCGACGGTGCTGGTTGACGGACAGGCGTTTGTGGAACCTTCAACGCCGGATGAAATTTCCAAGGCGCTTGAAACGGCGGTGAAGCGGAGCAAACAGTGATGGACCGTCCTGTCGCGATTGTGACCGGGGCCAGCCGTGGGATTGGCCGAGGCATTGCGTCATGCCTCGCATCAACGCACTCCGTAGTAGCCACCTATAGAGGACGGCGGGATGCGGCGGAGTCGCTTCAGGCGAGTACCGGCTGCGACATCTTCCAATGCGATATCGCTTCCCGCGAGGATCGCGAAGCATTGCTCGCGTACGTAAAAGAGAAGTACGGACGGCTGGACCTGCTCGTGAACAACGCAGGCATCGCACAGCGGGAACGGCGGGATGTGCTCGAAGCAACGGAAGAAAGCTTCGACGAGCTGATCGGCACCAACCTGAAGGGGCCTCACTTCCTCACGCAGTCGGCGGCCCGGTGGATGCTGGAGCAGGGGAGCGGGCGCATCGTTTTCATCACTTCGATTTCTTCCTATGCCGCCTCCATCAATCGGGCGGAGTACTGCATCTCCAAAGCGGGGCTCAGCATGTCCGCTGCCCTTTTCGCTCAGCGGCTCGCTCCTGCCAATGTGAAGGTGTTCGAAATCCGTCCGGGAATCATTCGCACCGACATGATCGCGACCGTTGAAAAGCAGTACGAGGAGAGGATTGCAAACGGTCTGCTACCTCAGCGCCGCATGGGAGAACCGGACGATGTTGCGCGCGCGGTTCGCGCGATTGCGGACGGCTTGTTAGATTATTCGGCGGGCCAGGTGCTGAACGTCGACGGGGGATTCCACCTCCGCAGCCTCTAACTACTTATCTTCGAGAGCCGCGGCTGGGAAGCCTCGCTGTTCTCCCGCGTTGACGGCTCCGCCCAGCAGCACACCGACCAGGCTCAGCGCGATCAGAATGCCGAGCGCAGCGCGAAGATTGATGGCGTCGGCCACGAACCCGATCACCGGCGGACCGGCGAGGAATCCAAAGTAGCCCGTTGTTGTAACAGCCGCTATTCCTGCGCCTCCTCCTGCCCGTCCAGCAGCGCCGAACAGGATCGGCACGATCACGGAGAAGCCGGCCCCGACGGCCGCAAATCCGGCAAAGGCGGAGCCAACCGTGTGGAACCCAAGAGCGATGGAGAGTCCGGCCGCGGCAAGCGCGCTCCCGGCGCGTACGAGGAAAGCGCTTCCGAAACGATCCACAAGGCGGTCTCCCATCAAGCGCCCCAATGCCATGGCTGCGGAGAAAAAGGCATAGCCGGAAGCGGCTGTTCCCGGGTCGGCGTGGAGGGATTGGCGCAGGTAGACGGCAGTCCAGTCTGCCATTACGCCTTCACTCAACAAAAAGCAGAAAGCGAGAATGCCAAGCCCCAATAGAGGCCGCGTGATTCGGGCAAACGCGGGTCCGTGAGGCGTTGCGTCAACACTCGCAGGCAGCAAGCCGCGCACGGAGAGGAGCGTGCACAGGAGTGCGAACGCACAGACGGCGATGAAGTGCGCTTGTGGTCCCATGCCATTTCCGGCGACAAGACCTCCGACTGCCGCACCCGTCATCCCGCCAAGGCTGAACATGGCGTGAAACAAAGACATCGTCGAGCGGCCCACAAGCCGCTCCACCGCGACGCCGTGTGCGTTCATGGCGACATCCATGGCTCCTGCCGTTGCGCCGAACAGGGCAAGCGCCAGGCCGAGCGTTACGGCGTCCGAGGCAAACGCCATCCCGGGAAGCGCCAAACAGAATCCCAAGCTCGCGACTATCGTCACGAGGCGGCTGCCGTGATGGGAAATCAGCCACCCGGCGAGCGGCATGGCGGGAATCGAGCCGATTGCGACTCCGAGGAGCGAGAGGCCCAACGCCGACGCGGATAATCCGAGCGAGTTCTTTACCGCAGGGATTCTAGACACCCACGTGGCGAAGATGACGCCATGGAGGAAGAAAAGGAGGAGAACAGCGTTCCGGCTGGGGGTGATGCGATTCGTTATCTTGACCCGCCCTCCCTCAACAAGTATAGAAGCAGGCAGGATCAACCTAGCGTTCGGTTCACCCCGTGCACATGATACGGCACGTAGTAACGCGGATCGTCGTCGCGGGTGACGAGGTCGAACCCGGCATCGGATAGAAACTCGCGGACGAACGCAAGAGTCCGGAAGTGCTCGCCCTCACCGCGATCGGCCCGAAAGTCGTGCGCCGCGATGCAGACGAAACGGGCGCAGGAAAGAGCCTCTTTGCAGCCTGGGAGGGCCATGCGTTCCGCTCCCTCGATATTCATCTTCAGGAAATCGATTCGCCCGATACCTTGTTCTTTCCAGAAGCTGTCAAACCGGACGCCGCGGACTGGGTAACTGGTTGCGCTGGGAGCTCCGGCGCGGACATAGTTCGACTCCCAGACAGGAAGCGTCTCGATCTGCAAGTCTCCCGGCTCCTCGACGCAGGCCAGGTTGCGAAGGACTACGTTTTGCAGCCTGTTGCGCTCGCAGAACTTGGTCAAAGCGGCAAAGGATACGGGATGTGGTTCCAGCGCCCAGACGCGGCCGGTCGGCCCAACGGCTCGGGAGAACGCAAACACATCTTCGCCGCGACCTGCGCCAATATCGACAATCACATCTCCGGGTTTCGGCTTATATACGTGAAACCAGTAGTCGTTAGCATCGCGCAGGTACTTCTCCGCCATGCCCACCCAACGCTGCCAGTTCGGCTGCACGTTGAACATCTCAGGATCCGCAAAGAAGTGCTGGCCCACGCGCCTCATCCAGACTCCGTCCCAAAAGACTTCGATATCCGCGCCTCCAGTCGCCTCGCGCGCTATTGCTGTGGCGCGCCGCGCCAGTTCCTCCCTGCCGTCAGGACAGTCGAGATCTTCTACTACTGATCGGTCAATCCACATCGCGTACTTCCATTGTCGAACGCCGCGCCGTTTCCATGGCAACTTCCGGCTCCTCAGGCTCTCTGGCATTGCAGAGAAAAAATGGAGAGAATTGTTAGTCGATGATGTCAAGGCCGTTGCCCATTTCGCTGGTGCAGCGCCTGCGAGTCTTCCGCGATACCGCGATGGCCGCGATGCTGCTCCGGATCGGAGTTGCGGCCCTCTTTCTAGCCCTCTTACCCGTGGCCGCTCAGGCTCCGATACCGGCTCCTGATCTGGCATCCGGCCGGCTTCTTGTTGCGTCTCGCGGCCTTGGGGACCCGAATTTTGCCGAAACCGTCGTCCTGCTCGTTCAATACAACAACTTCGGGGCAATGGGCCTGGTCCTCAACCGGCGGACCGACGTGCCCATTTCCCGAGTTTTCGCAGAGCTCCCGGAAGCCAAGGATCGGCCGGATCCGGTCTTCGAGGGTGGTCCCGTAGAGCGCGGAGGGCTGCGCGCCCTCTATTGGTCAAAAACGAAAATCAAGGGTCTCGTTCCGGTAGTTCGCGACGTTTATCTCCTGTCAGACGTGAAGCTGCTGCGGCAAATTCTGTCGAAGGAGCGCGGGGAGGAGTCTTTGCGAGTATTCGCGGGCTACGCGGGCTGGGGCCCCAAGCAGTTGGAACGGGAAGTCGAAATGGGAGCTTGGCACATCTTTCGGGGCGACGCGGCCACCGTCTTCGATTCCGATCCGGCCTCTTTATGGAATAGGATGATTGAACGAACCGCCGTTCGGATCGCACGAACGCCGGTTCTAAGAGAGGACCCCCGATGAGAAACGTTTGGGCGCTGGCGGCAGGGATCATCGGCGGTGGAATCTTGCTCTGCGGCCAAACTTCGGATTTGCCCGCTCCGACATCCCGCAAGGTTGACTTCCGGAAGGATGTCGAGCCAATCTTCAAAGCACGCTGCATTGGCTGTCATGGAGCCAAGCAGCAGATGAGCGGCCTCCGTCTGGATGCTCGGACACCCGCTCTCGCCGGTGGCTATTCCGGGCCCGTCATTCAGCCCGGAAAAAGCGCAGACAGCCTACTCATCCACCGGGTGGCAGGCATGAAGGATCTCAAGGCTATGCCGCCTGGCGGAAAGCGTCTTTCGGCCGATGAGATCGCGATCCTTCGCGCCTGGATCGATCAGGGCGCCAAGTGGCCGGAGGAGACGTCTGCAGCTGTCAAGGATGCCCCGGTGCGTTCCGACCACTGGGCCTTTCAGCCGATCCGCCGTCCCCATGTCCCCAAGCCAGCGGACTCCGCGTGGGTCCGAAATCCGATTGACGCCTTCATCCTCGCACGGCTTGAAAAGGAGAAAATCAAGCCTTCACCCGAGGCGGCAAAGCGGACGCTTTTGCGGCGGCTCAGTCTCGACCTTATCGGCTTGCCGCCAACGCCAGCCGAGATGGCTGAGTTTCTAGCCGATACGCGCGCCGACGCCTACGAGCGTCAGGTCGACCGCCTTCTGGCGTCGCCCCACTTCGGGGAGAAGTGGGCGAGGCACTGGCTGGACCGTGCGCGCTATGCCGATAGCGACGGCTACGAGAAGGACTGGGCAAGGCCGTATGCGTGGCGGTACCGTGACTGGGTCATCCAGGCTTTCAACCGCGACATGCCGTTCGACCGCTTCACGATTGAGCAGATCGCCGGGGATCTGCTCCCTGGCGCAACCGTGGAGCAGCGGATTGCGACCGGCTTTCACCGGAACACGCTTACCAATCGGGAAGGCGGGATCGACAACAAGCAATTCCGATTTGAGAACACCGCGGACCGGTCCAACACCATGGCGACAGCCTGGATGGCGCTGACCACCGGTTGCGCTCAGTGCCACGACCACAAGTACGACCCCATCAGTCAAAAGGAGCACTACCAGCTCTTTGCCTTCTTCGACAACGTAGAGGAAGTCGACATCGATGCGCCCCTGCCTGGAGAGCTAGGCCCCTACCTCGCCAGTTATCCCCAGTATCGCGCGAAACGGGAAGCGCTGCTGAAGGAGTACAACGTTCCGGAACTGCAGGCTGCATGGGAGCGCCGAATGCTCGAAGCGGCCGCTAATCCTGGCAAATGGTCGGACTGGGATCTCGCCTGGGACTGCCTGCTGAAGCTGACCGAAGGCGGCGACGGCGAGAAGATCATACGCATTCCGAACGAAAAACGTACGCAGCGGCAGCGAGACATCCTGACGGATCACTTTATTCGGAACTACCACTTCGCGGTTGGGCAGACGCGCTACAAGGAGCTGAAATTTAAGGAACTGGACGAGAAGCTGCGCGCGCTGAAGGAAACGTATCCGCAGTTGACGCAGGCGATGGTGATCGAAGAGAGCCCCGAGCCGCAGCCCACTTTCCTCAGAGTGCGCGGCGACTACAAGGCGCTCGGAATTGAAGTGGAGCCGGGCGGTCTTGCGGTGCTGCCGCCGATCATCCCCTCCAACGGGAAGCGTGCAACCCGCCTGGACCTTGCACGCTGGCTGGTTTCACCCGAGCATCCTCTGACGTCGCGCGTTGCCGTCAATTGGATCTGGCAAGAGCTGTTCGGAAAAGGCATCGTGCGTACCGCGGATGACTTCGGTACCCGAGGTGATCCCCCAACTCACCCCGAACTTCTGGACTGGCTGGCATCGGAATTCATGCAGCAGGGGTGGAGCGTCAAGCGGCTCATCCGTACGATTGTTACGTCGGCGGCGTACCGGCAGTCTTCCGCTGCGCGTCCGGATCTCCGCGACGTTGATCCGGACAACCGGCTGCTGGCGCGTCAAAACCGCTTGCGGCTGCATGCCGAGCTGATCCGTGACTCCGCGCTGGCGGCGAGCGGTCTCTTATCGACGGAAATCGGAGGGAAGAGCGTCTATCCCCCGCAGCCCGCCGGAGTTGCCGAGCTGGGCTACGGGCAGAAGGACTCGTCGGGGTGGAAGGAGAGTACCGGCCGGGATCGCTACCGCCGGGGACTCTACATCTTCTACAAGCGCAGCACCCCGTATCCGATGCTGGCCAACTTCGACGCACCCAAGGCCAATGTCCCCGCTTGCAGCCGGGAGCGGTCCAATACGGCGTTGCAAGCTCTGAACCTTCTCAATGATCCGGTCTTTTTCGAAGCGGCTGCTGCCCTGGCCTATGTAGTAGTCAGCGCAGAGCAAACATTTGCAGACAGGCTGCGGCTCGCCTTTGAGCGTACGCTCGGCCGGCCGCCTGAGCCACGCGAACTGGAACGGTTTGCGGCATTTCTTCAAAAGCAGCAGAGCATCTTCGAGCGGGAGGCGGAGTCGGTGGAAATCTCGACTGCCAAACCGCCCAGTGTGAGCGCCCGTGAGATGGCTACGTGGGTCTCGTTGACTAGTGTTTTGCTGAATCTGGATGAGTTCCTGACCCGGGAGTAGACATGAATCTAGAGCAATTTCTCGCCATTCAATCCCGCCGTGATTTCTTCCGTTCCTGTGCAGGCGGAATCGGCACGATTGCTCTGGCCCACCTGCTGCGGGAAGACGGACTATCTGCCGACGTCCCGGATCCGATGGCCGTGAAGAAGCCGCATTTTCCGGCGAAGGCAAAGAATGTGATCTTCCTATTCATGGAAGGCGCTCCGAGTCAGATGGATCTTTTCGATCCGAAGCCGGAATTGCGAAGGTGGCACGGCAAACCTCTTCCGCCATCGCTGACAAAAGATCTGAAGCTGGCCTTCATCAAGCCGACAGCGGCAGTCCTTGGCAGTCCCTTTGAATTTCAAAAGCACGGACAGTGTGGCATGGAGATCTCCGAGCTCCTGCCGCACACGGCAACCTGCGCCGACGATATCTGCCTGATCCGTTCGATGTATAGCGAGGCCTTCAATCATCATCCCGGCCAGCTGTTTCTTTTCACCGGGCATATGATTGGAGGACGCCCAACGATGGGTGCGTGGGTGACGTATGGACTGGGCAGCGAGAACCGGGACCTGCCTGGTTTCGTTGTTCTGACGTCGGGAGTCGGCACGAGCGCCGGCTCAGATAACTTTTCGAACGGATTCCTTCCTTCGACTTACGCAGGCACAGTCTTTCGCAACACGGGCGACCCCATTCTCTATCTTTCCAATCCGAAGGGGATCAGTAAGGAGTCCCAGCGCGCACGGCTCGACCTGCTCAAAGAGTTGAATGAGGATCACCTCGCCCGGACCGGTGACTTGGAAATCTCCTCGCGCATCCATGCCTACGAACTGGCCTACCGGATGCAGATGTCAGCGCCCGAACTCCTTGATTTCTCCAAGGAGCCGCAATCCATCAAGGAGATGTACGGCATCGACCAGGAGACGACGCGCGCTTTTGGAACGAACTGTCTGCTGGCGCGCCGTCTGGTCGAGCGAGGAGTTCGCTTCGTGCTGCTGATGCACGCAAGCTGGGACCACCATAGTCAGATCGATAAGGGATTGAGGCGGCAGTGCTCGGTTACCGATAAGCCAACGGCGGCGCTCCTCAAGGACTTAAAGCAGCGCGGCATGCTGGATGAAACGTTGGTGGTCTGGGGCGGGGAGTTTGGCCGCACGCCGATGTCCGAACTGCGCCGCCCGGATGAAGCGGACAATGCAGGCCGCGATCATCACCCGAACGGCTACAGCATGTGGCTCGCCGGCGGCGGCATCAAGGGAGGGCAGGTCGTTGGCAAGACGGATGATTTGGGCCTGAACACTGTCGAGGACAAGATTCACGTACACGATCTGCAGGCCACGATCCTCCACTGCCTCGGTCTTGATCACACGAAACTGACCTATCGGCACATGGGTCGCGACTTCCGCCTCACTGACGTGGGCGGGCAAGTCGTGAAGAAGCTGCTGGCATAAGACGACACCGCTATTCTGCGCGCAGCGTAACTGCGGGATCCACAGAAGCGGCGCGCCGTGCGGGGATCAGCGCGGCTCCGAGTCCGCATCCGGCCACCAGCAGGGCGACAGTGACAAAGGTAGCGGGGTCTGTTGGAGCGATCTCATACAACTGGGACTCCAGGAAGCGGACGGAAATCAGAGCCGCGGCAAGACCCGCCGTAATTCCCGCCAGCACAGGCTTCAATCCGGAGATCATTACGAATTTCACTAAATCTGCACCTGTCGCGCCGAGGGCAGAGCGGATTCCCAACTCGCGGGACCTTTGCGCAACTGTATAGGCGACGAGCGCGTAAACGCCAGCCACGGAAAGCAGCGTTGCCAGTCCGGCAAAGATCTCGAGGAGGAGTGTATAGAATCGAGGCTGCGCTGCCGCTTCCCGAACCCATACATCCATCGTCTTAACCTCACTCACAGGCTGGTCCGGATTCACCTGGTGAATTCGTTGCCGGATACTAGCGGCCACCGCCATTGGATCGCCTTGCGTACGGAGAACAAGAGAAGTTCGGCGGATGAAAGCAATCTCTTGGGCATAGGGGCGATACAGTTCCGGCTCCGGCCGGCTGCGAAGGGACCGGTGGCGAATATTCTCAACCACTCCCACCACGGTGAGCCAGCTTTGCGGGTCCTTGGGATTCGGAGCTCGTAAGACCCGCTTCCCGATCGGATCTTCGCCGGGCCAGCAACGCTGCGCCAATTCCCGGTTGATAATTGCGACACCCGGGCTGACGCTAGGGTCGGCATTGAAATGCCTCCGCCAGAATCGATCGCTCAGGATCGTGACCGGCGGCGCGGAAGGTTCGTAGTCTGACGCGGTGAACGAGCGGCCGAGGCGCGGTGCCACTCCAAGCAGCGGAAACAATTCCTCGCTCACCTGCAAGCCTACGAGGCTTTCCGGGTCGTTCACCCCTGTGAGCGTGAACTCCCGCCATCTCCAGACGGCGACCCGTTCGAAAGAGCTCCATGCCGCTGAATGTATTCAAGTTGTGCAGCACTGATACCATTCCTGGAGTTGTCAGGGCCGAGCGACTGAATCCGCACGAGACGGTCAAGATCCGGATATGGAAAGGGGCGAAGGAGGACGCGGTCGATCAGGCTGAAGATTGCAGTATTAGGGCCGATGCCCACACTGAGGATGGCAACTACCAGGATGGCAAAATTCCTGTTACGCCCGAGCGAACGGAGCGCCTGAGTCAGGTCGTGCCGCAGGAGGCTCCACATGAATCGGCTCCGCGAACGCTAATGCGCAAGGTCGGCGGGCTTAAGACCTTTCCGGAAACCGCCAAACTTGAAGGGTGTCGCTTTGTAATCGCCTACCAGGTCCACTTTACTCTTGGCGGGTATCTTCCGCTCCATCCCTAGAACCCAATAAGCGGCATTCACCAGAAGACGGCGGAATCCTTCGTTCTCCAGATCCTGCGAGGACCCCATCGTAGTCGTAAAGATTCGCGCCTTCTTTCCCTTGGCTCCTGTATAGGTCTTGACCCACGCCACCGGACGCATGGGGTCGTTTTGCGGTCCCTCGACAGGCGAATCCGAAGGCTGCATCCCGGCAAGCACCTGCCCGAGAAGCAGGGGCTGGCTGTCGCCGGGAAGCGGCATCGCGACTTCGTAGACGTCCGTGGGACCCCAGATCTCGCCATCTCGGATGCCGCGGAGGATCGGGTGCTTCTCCTGCCCCTTCACGATCCGTCCTCTCGTGCTTTGCTTGCCATGTTGACCGTGATGCTTGACCCATGTTTCTCCCAGCACCTGGCGGCCGAATCCGCCGTCCCATTCCTTGCTGTTCCACGTGTACCGGTGATAGGTCTTGCTGGTCTTGAGATCAAAGGCGTGCGTCGCCGTCCGCAGACCGATGATCGGCTTGCCGGACTCGATATAGTCGACGAAGTACTTCATCTGCTCGTCCGGAAGGTCCCGCCATCGAGTAAACAGAATCATCAGGTCGGCAGTGTCGAGAGCTTCGGCCCTCGGGATATTGTCACGCTGGTTGGGATTAATCGTGCCGTCATTCCGATCAATGGCGAAAAGCACGGTGCACTTGAAGCCATGGTGCGTTGAAAGGATCTTGGCTAACTGCGGCAGCGCCTCTTCGGAACGGTACTCTTCGTCGCCGCTTACCAGCACGATGTGCTTGCCCTTGCCGGGACCTCGGGTCCCCTCCAGCACCAGTGTCTGCGCAAGCACTGTCTGCGCAACCAGGATCTCGGCAAACGCCGCCAGCAGAAACAGCAATGCGAAGCGAAGGGAAGCCGGGTTCATGACCTCTGACCTTTCTCGATCGGGGCGCTTGGCGCGCGCCCGTTCCCCGAGTATCGTACTACGGCAATGAATTCGAGAGGGAGACGGATGCCCGGCGGGGTCCGTTGTCAGCCTTGGTGGTATCGTTCAGAGAGGCCAATCCACCGGCTCTGCGGTCGATACTTCGATCCACCCCTGCGATGGCAGAGCATCCATGGGCAAGCCGTCCTGCCAAATGGAGATCTGCAGGCGAACGGTTGCATTGGCAGGAGCAGAGAGGCTTCCAAGGGGCAGCTTCCCTTCGAGGATCCGGTGAAAGGCGAACTGACAGCCTGGGTCATCGCTACAGGCGACGCCGTTGTTGGCGAAGACGACCCGCACCACACGCTGCTCCGGATTGTTCGGATCGTGCGGCCGCAAGATGAAGCGGGCCTCCATGCCGCTGCGTGCAGTGGAGAAGCCTGGCTCGAAGTCCAGGCGCAAATACAGATTCTTGCCATCGGTGCCGTAGTGCAGCTCCCGGATCAGGAACCTCTGGCCGTGCATTGCCCCGCTTCGCCCGTCGACCCGGTAACTGCCCGCGCCCATCCACTCAAAGTAGGACGTGACTTCTCCATCGATCGTGGGCAGAATCGGCCCGGTCGGCGCCTCATGAACTTCCGTGACCGCAACCCGCAGAATTGGGCGTGACAGCTCATCGGGCGGCGCCAGTCCGAGGACCCGATAGACATTGGCTAAGTGTGCGCGGTAAAGCTGGTCGAACTCTGGCCGGTTGGCCGAATCGTGCTCCGGACCATACCACCAGTTCCAGTCGCTTCCTTCGGCAATCAGAAGCTCCTCGAACGCGAGCTTCTTCGCCTCCTCGCTGAGCGAGGTCCCCTCGGGTCCATTCACTACGCGCTGGTATGTTTCGCGGGCCCGCAGCAGATACTCCCAGGCTTTGTTATCCTCCTCCGAGCCAATCCATATGTCGAAGTTGGCATTGATCCAGGAGCCGGGAAAAATGCCGCCGATCTCCTGCGGCTGGCATCGTTCGAGAGCCTCACTGACCGTGAGAGCGGAGATCCTGGGATCGTCCGTAATCTGGCGATACAGCTCTCGGAGGAAGGGACGTCCGTTGCGGTCGTAGTACTCCCAGGCATTCTCCCCGTCCAGAATGATGGGCACCAGAGCATCCTGCCCGCGGGCGAGCAGGGAATGGCAGTTTTCTCTGACGCGGTCGAGGAAGTGCGTCGCCGCTTCCTGCGCCTCCATCCGCGAATAGACGAAGCCGATGAGGTCGCTGAGGAGGTGATCGCGGAAGAGGCCGAGCATCATTGCGTCCTTCTTGCACCAGGCGTACAGCCGGTAGATCTCCTCGACTCCCGCCGGATGGCCGAGCGTCCGGCTGAGCACCCCGTTGTCGCTTGCGAACCACCGGAATCCAAGGTCCGCGGCAATTTTAAGCGCTTCATCGGAGACCGAACCCTCGGAAGGCCAAAGGCCGGCGGGAGTGAATCCGAGCTTTTCGGTCATGTAGTCCCGAGCCCGCTCCAGTTGCACGCGCGCATCCTGGGGATACCGGAAGCGGCTTGGCAGCGGGACATAGGGATGGGACACTTCAGCGATATTCGAATCGCACAAGAGAGGCAGGATCGGGTGATAGAACGGCGTGATCGAGACTTCGATCTGTCCTTTTTCAGCAAACTCCCTGTAGACGGGAAGCACTTTCCGGCAGATCTCAATCTGCTTCCGGCCCATCAGCGCCTGGTCTTCCAGGGTATAGTTTCTCCCCTTCTCGAGCAGGTATCGGACTTCGTCGTCCTTCTCCTTGAATTCCTCGTCAAACCACGCGAGTTGAGACAGAACCTGAAGGTCGCGAAACGCTTGGGGGTTGAAGAACCGGCGCGCCCGGCGAACGTTGCGATCGGCAGCGGCCCACGTGTCGTACAGCTCGCCGTACCGGGGGTATCGATAAATCATGCGCCCCGGATTTGCCTGGAAAAAATACTGGAGGATGAATTCCTGCTCCTGATCGGTTAGCTCCTCGGCAGGACGCAGAGCCTGCCGGAGAAATGCGTCGGACGCTTTTCCTGACGCATATTCTTCAAGCTGCACCACCATGGACGGGACAAGGTTGAAGGTCTGGTGAACTTCGGGAAATTCCTCCAGAATCTTCACCATGCCGTAGTAGTCCTTGAGCGCATGCATCCGCGTCCAGGGCAGCTTATACTCCTGGGACACCAGATCCTTGTAGAAGGGCTGGTGCATGTGCCACAGGAAGCAAAGATAGATCTGCGCCATGAAAGCTATCTCGAGAAAAAGCTCCGGACCGGTCTGGGCGGTTCCGTCTTCCGGATCGCCCGCCACAGAATATCATTCAGTTCATCGTCGTCAATCCGATCTGCCTCACTAAAATCCATTGCAGCTGACCTCGCCGCCGTCGGCGAGTTTTCCGGATTTCTTTCCGTAAGCGATACACGCGGCTTTTCGGCTACATATGGCTCCAAATTGGGAGTGCTGGAGAAAGCCGCTGACATGGGACGCGCAGCGGCATCGAAGTGTGTCATCGGTTTCAAGCCGAGAATTAATTCCATGGTTCTCAGCATCGAGGTGGTGTTATAGAGGGTGCTGTCGATGATGCCGCGCCGGGTATAGGGAGAGATAACAAACGCCGGGGAACGGTGCGAGTCGACGTGGTCGGGCCCATTCTGTGCGTCGTCTTCCAGTACAAAAATGGCAGTTTTCGGCCAGAACTTGCTCTTTGAGACGCCTTCCACAATCATGCCTAACGCGTAGTCGTTGTCGGCCACATATGCCTGGGGAGTCAGCTTCCCCGGGGTGGTGCCCGCAGTATGATCGTTTCCGAGGCGAAGAAATATCAGTTGAGGCATTTTGCCCTCAGCCTCGAACTGCGCCAGCTCCATGAGGAAGGCTTTGGCTCGTTCGACGTCCGGGTATTCCAGGTCGTACGCGCGGTAGATCATTGAGGTCACGGGCTGCAGGATCGGATCCCGCACAGACTGAATCTGCCGCTCTCCAAGTGGCGCAGCCTTCGGCAGGTTGGTCGCCCACCAGCCGTAGTTGCGCATCGAGATTCCGGCGGCGGCGGCGTTGGTCCAGATGTAGCCCGCTGGCGGATATGCCGCCGGTTCACCGCCTTCGTAGTCGTAATGCCTCCGGCGCCCGCCGTAGCTGTTCGGCCACATCTTTTGTACGTAGTCCGGTGCAATGGCGGAGGTCGACCAATTGTGGCCATCGGCGCTCACGTCGGCGTTGACGTAGAAATTGTCGAACAAGACAAACTCGCGCGCGAGCTTATGGTGATTGGGCGTAATATTCTCGCCAAACAAGGTGAGCGAGGGATCGCTGTTCCCCTTGCCGATGTCGCCGAGCACCTGATCGTACGTGCGGTTCTCTTTCACGATATAGATCACATGCTCGATGGGCGACTTCAGGAGCGGGGAGGAGGGGACTGGATTGTCCGGACCTGTTTTCGCGTCATCCAGTAGCTCGTCACGGTAGGGTGTGTTCTTGAATACTGTTGCCGTGTACTGCTCCAGCTGCGCATCGTCGAACTTATCAATGACAGAGGCGCTTCCCAACTGAAGGAGAGCCACGTACTCGTCCGCGCGCTGGCCTTCGTGAGTGCGGACAACCCTCTTGGTCGGGTTCGGACCCTTCGGGTTGGGGAAGGATCGCTGACCACGCCCGTTGAGGACGACGAGGCGGCCATCGGGCAGAACGCGAGCGGCGGTCGGATACCAGCCCGTAGGAATGAAACCGAGAACCCGGCTGCGCGCTTCGCTGACGTCTGCTACCGCGACCGCGTTTGCATCCGAGCAGACGATGAAGAGACGGGTTTGATCCGCGTTCATCGCCATGGCGCTCGGAGTCATACCGAACGGCTGGTGTGGAGTCATCGCCACGTTGATGGTTTCGAGGACGGTCAGGTCCTTCGCCTCCGTCACGCCGACGGTGTAGACCTTATTCGTATTTGCCGCCGTGACGAACAGCCTTGCCGCCCACGGCGCTGCCTGCTCTTGCCCTTCGTCTTTGATCGTGGCCTGCCTGTCGCTCCAGACAATGTCTGTAGGGTGCGCACCGAGCCTCACTAAACCGAGCCTCTGTCCGTTCTCGGCGTCATGATGATAAAGGGTTCCATCCGCCCAACTGGTGACAAAGAAGCTTTTGCCGTCGGGATGGAAGAGAATGCGGTAGGGACGCCGGCCGGTCCGCCACCTCTCGATGACCATGCCCGATTGCGGGTTGATGACAACGATTTCGTTTCGATACAGAGCTGCTGCGTAGATGAGCCGCCCATTGGGAGAGAGCGCGACGTCGCCGATGAAATCCTGATGGGTTCGCTTTTCGGCAGGCACCACCGTGAAAGTCCTTGCAGGCGTGAGTTTCCCATCAGCCGCAGAATAGGAAAATTCAAAGACGCTTGCCTGAGAGCCTCCGCCAACATACACGCGATCGCCTTTGGGGGAGAAGGTCAGGCCCAGCCATCCATCCGCTACGGGCGTACGCTCTACTTCGCGCATCGTTGCTGTTTCCAGAACACTAATGGTGGGAGGAAGGTAACCGCCATTGAGCACCAGCAGGAACTTTCCGTCCCTGGAGAGCGCAGACGACATTGGCATCGTGCCCAAAGGAATCTGCTTGCCAGCCGGCCGGAGCGTCCACCCGCTGTTAAGGAGAAAACTGCCGTCCGGGCGCGGCCCAACCACCTCTCGCGGAGCCGGTTGTGAAACAAGCAGGGCAGCCAAAGGAAGGAGGATTAGCAGCGAAATCGCAGCTCTCATTTCTGCTCCTGATCGGATTGTTTACTCGTAGAAGCGCTGGGCAATTGGAAAACGGCGGCCCATGCCAAACGCTTTGCTCGTCACCTTGAGTCCAGGTGCGGCCTGTTGCCGCTTGTATTCGTTTCTGTCGACTTTGTTGACGATCTCCCGCACCAGCTTCAGCGGATACCCGTGCTGCTGTGCAATCTCGTCCGGAGACTTGTAGTCTTCCACGTAGCCTTGCAGGATGCGGTCGAGCACCTCGTAGGGGGGAAGCGTATCCTGGTCGGTCTGGTTTGGCCGAAGCTCGGCTGAAGGGGCCTTTTGAAACACGGCTTCCGGGATGACGGCTCCGTGCCGCCGGTTGGCCACCCGGGCGAGCTCGTACACCAATGTTTTCGGCACGTCGCTGATGACAGCCAGCCCTCCGCACATGTCCCCGTATAGCGTGCAATAGCCCACGGCGAGCTCGCTCTTGTTGCCGGTCGTCAGGACCAGCGCGTTCCACTTGTTAGAGATTGCCATCAGGGTGACACCGCGCAGCCGGGCCTGGATGTTCTCTTCGGCTACGTCAGGAGGCGCGTTACGGAAGATCGGAGCCAGCACCTCCAACATTTGCTCATACGCACGTGTGATGGGAGCGATCTCGAACCGGATTCCCAGGTTTTCGGCCAGGAGCTTCGCATCCCGGATACTATGCTCGGAAGAAAAAGGTCCGGGCATCGCCACGCCGATCACGTTTTCCTTCCCGACGGCATCCACGGCGATCACCGCGGTGAGCGAGGAGTCGATTCCGCCGCTCAGCCCGAGAAGGACCTGGCGAAATCCGCACTTCCGAATGTAATCCCGCGTGCCAAGGACTAAAGCCTGGTACACCGCTTCGCACTCGTCTTCGAGATTGCTGAGACGGTCGCCCTGTCCCGTCTCCGTGTTAATGAGTACGAGCGATTCTTCAAAGGATGGCGCGTCGGCGATGACGTTCCCCTCCGCGTCAAGGACGAAACTGGATCCGTCGAAGACCAGCTGGTCATTGCCGCCCACCTGATTCACGTAAACCACAGGCAAGTTATGTCTGCGCGCGATCGCTTGAAAGATTCGCAGGCGCAGCGAACGCTTCCCCATGTGATATGGGGACCCGTTAATAACGATGAGGATGCTCGCGCCTGCCCGGGCCAGATCCTCTACGGGATTCAGCGTGTAAAGCTGGCGCTGCCAGAACTCCTTGTCGTTCCAGGCGTCTTCGCAAATGGTCAGCGCAACCTTGCCCCACAACTGCTGACGCTCGCCCGGGACGAAGTAACGGGCCTCGTCGAATACGTCGTAGGTGGGCAGCAGCATCTTCTGCTGCCGGAAGATAATCTCGCCGCGATGCAGTATGGCTGCGCTGTTGGTTGCGCGCTTCCCAACCGGCAACGGAGACAGGCCGACATACCCGGTGATCACGAAAAGATCCAGGTCCGCCGTCTCCCGGGCAAGACGGCGTAGCGCTTCCTGGGTTCGCTCCAGGAAGCTCGGCTTCTCCACCAAGTCCCGCGGTGGATAGCCAGTGATGGAGAGCTCGGGGAACACGACCATCTCGGCGCCGCGCGACGCTGCCTCGCGGCTAAACCGAACCATGATCTCGACGTTCCCCGACAGATCTCCGACAGTTGTATTAATTTGCCCCAGGGCGATCTTCATGCGGAACCTTTATTGTACGAGGCGCGGTGCAACGCTGTCCGAACGCGTTGCAGAAGTGCGCTCCATCCGCCGCTATTGCTCCTTCTTACGAAACAGGGACAAGAGCTGCTGCGCCGCAGCGAATGAGCTTACCTTTCCTGTACGTACGGACTCCTCCAGTGCAGGGATGCGGGCGGCGACAGCGGGATCGCTGCGGAAGAGATTCTCGAGACCGGTAGCGATGAGCTCGTGCATCCAGGCAAGCGACTGCTGGCTTCGCCGCTCCTCAAAATGCCCGCTGGCCTTCCTGCGCTCCTGATGGGCGAGCACCACCTTCCATAGTTCCGGAATCCCCTCACCGGTTAACGCCGAACATGTCATCACTGGCGGTCTCCACCTGTCGGGACCGGCTGGCAGCAAGCGCAGAGCGCGGGAGTATTCCGCTTTTGCCCGTTTCGCCCTGGCTTTGTTATCGCCATCGGCCTTGTTGATCGCCATGCCGTCGATCATCTCAATGATGCCGCGCTTGATCCCCTGCAGTTCATCACCGGCGCCGGGCAGCATCAGGAGGAGGAAGAAATCCGTCATCGACCGCGCCGCGACCTCAGACTGGCCGACTCCCACCGTCTCAACCAGGATGTTCTTGTAACCGGCCGCTTCGCACAATAGGATGGCTTCCCGAGTGTGAAGCGTCACTCCGCCTAAGTGCCCGCGGGAGGGGGAAGGACGAATGAAGGCTTTCTCCTCAAGCGACAGCCGTTCCATGCGCGTCTTGTCGCCCAGGATGCTGCCTCCCGAGACGGGGCTCGATGGGTCGACACTAAGCACAGCTACCTTCTCCCCGTAATCGCGGATCAGGTGCAGACCCAAGGTGTCAATAAACGTGCTCTTGCCCACGCCTGGCACGCCCGTGATGCCGACGCGGCGCGAGTCGCCAGTATGGGGGAGAACGCCTTCCAGGACGCGGGCCGCTAGCTCGGCGTCGGCAGGCAGGCTGCTTTCAATCAGAGTGATGGCGCGCGCCAGGATGATTCGATCGCCGCGCAAGACGCCTTCGATGTATTCTTCGGCGCTTAGCCTCCTGCGCCTCGGCGCGGAGATTCCTGCTGCCTTACCGCCGCTATTCGATTTGGGCAGCACTCAATCTCCCCATCAGCGCGGTGAGAATCTGCTGTGCGCAAGGCGGAATCGCACTGCCCGGGCCGAAGATGCCTGCAACGCCTGCGGCGTACAGCGCATCGTAATCCTGCGGAGGCACGACACCGCCGACGAATACAAGGATATCGCCGCGCCCAAGTCTTCGTAGCTCTTCTATCAGGTCAGGAACGAGTGTCTGGTGCGCTCCAGCGAGGGTTGAGACGCCGAGCACATGGACATCGTTCTCTGCGGCCATCCGCGCCGCTTCCTTTGGTGTCTGAAACAGCGGGCCAATGTCGACGTCGAAACCGAGATCAGCGAAAGCTGAGGCGATTACTTTCGCGCCCCGGTCGTGTCCGTCCTGCCCGAGCTTTGCTACAAGAATTCGCGGACGCCGTCCCTCCAATGCTGCGAATTCATCGGCCATCTGTCGCGCCTTCTGAAAGTCGGGATCCCCTTGACTCTCCGACGAGTAGACGCCTGAAATCGTCTGTGTCGTCGCCTGATAGCGACCAAACACCTTCTCCAGCGCTGCAGAGATCTCGCCCAGGGTTGCTCGGGCACGAGCAGCGCGCACGGAGAGCTCGAGGAGGTTGCCTTCGCCGGTCCGCGCACACTCCGTAAGAGCCTGCAACGCTGCGTCCACGGCTTGCTGGTCGCGCTTTGCGCGCACCTCCTGAATTTGCCGCACCTGTTTCTCGCGGACGGCCCGGTTGTCGACCTGCAGAACGTCAATTCGCTCGTTCTGATGCCGGCGGTACTTGTTGACGCCTACGATGACTTCACGGCTGGAGTCGATCCGCGCCTGCCTCCTTGCTGCCGCTTCCTCGATCCGCATCTTGGGAAATCCGGCCTCGATGGCTTTTGTCATTCCGCCAAGCGATTCGATCTCCTGGATGTGTTCCCAGGCTTTGTGCATGAGCTGGTGCGTCAGGCTTTCGACGTAATAGCTCCCGGCCCATGGATCGATGACGCGTGTGATGCCCGTCTCTTCCTGCAGGTAAATTTGCGTGTTCCGCGCAATGCGGGCAGAGAAGTCGGTCGGCAGGGCGATCGCTTCATCGAGCGCGTTCGTATGAAGAGACTGCGTGTGCCCAAGCGCTGCGGCCAGGGCTTCAATGCACGTCCGCGTCATATTGTTGAAAACGTCCTGCGCCGTCAGGCTCCATCCCGACGTCTGCGAGTGAGTGCGCAGGGCCATCGACCTCGGGTTCTTCGGATTGAACTGCTTTATCAGCCTGGCCCAGAGCACCCGGGCCGCCCGCAGCTTGGCGATCTCCATAAAGTGGTTCATGCCAATCGCCCAGAAGAAACTGAGCCGCGGAGCGAATGTGTCAATGTCGAGGCCTGCTTTGAGGCCGGTGCGGACGTACTCCAGTCCATCGGCCAGCGTGTAGGCGAGCTCCAGGTCCGCGGGCGCGCCCGCTTCGTGCATGTGATAGCCGCTGATCGAGATGCAGTTAAACTTCGGCATGTTCTCCGCACAGTAGCGGAAGATGTCGCCAACGATCCGCATCGACGGCTCCGGCGGATAGATGTATGTATTGCGGACCATGAACTCTTTCAGAATGTCGTTCTGAATGGTTCCGTTCAGTTGCGCCAGTGCGACGCCCTGTTCCTCGGCAGCCACGATATAAAACGCCATGATCGGGAGCACGGCTCCGTTCATGGTCATCGAGACGGACATCTCGTCGAGGGGGATCTGATCGAACAGGATTTTCATGTCCTCGACGGTGTCAATAGCGACTCCCGCTTTGCCCACGTCCCCGGCGACGCGCTCGTTGTCCGAATCATAGCCGCGATGAGTGGCCAGGTCGAAGGCAACGGAGAGGCCTTTCTGTCCTGCCGCCAGGTTCCTGCGGTAAAAGGCGTTCGATTCCTCGGCGGTCGAAAAGCCGGCGTACTGCCGAATCGTCCAGGGCTGAAGGACATACATCGTGGAGTACGGGCCGCGCAGGTAGGGAGGAATGCCGGCTGCGTAGTCCAGATGCTCCATTTCGCCGAGATCCTCCGAAGAGTAATAGCGCTTGACGGGAATGTGCTCTGCGGTGTCCCAAACGGAAGCCGGAGCATCCTGGGCCGGCCGCATCCCCTTCTTCGGACGGTAGTCGATCTTTGTGAAATCTGGTTTCACCGGCTACTCCTCCATTTCAAGCCGATCCTGCCACGCAGTTAGAACTTCAACCGCGTCAATGCCCTGGTAGACGAAGTCCTGGACTCCTGCAGCCTTCAATTCTTTTGCCTGCTCCTTTGGGTTTCCGGCGACAATCAGCGGGGCCTGCACTTTAGGTGCGACTTCTCTGGCGAACGCCGCGTACTCCGAGTCAGAACTGCAGAGGACGACGAGATCGGCCCTTAAGTCCTCCGGACGGTCCGTCTCCACGACGTCAAATCCCGCGCACCCGAACAAGTTGAGGCAGAAGTTGGCCCGAGCGGTGCTTGCCTTTGGGTCCCCGCGACGGAGAAGCAGCACTTTCGGGCGCCGGCCCGTCTTTCTTGTGTGCCGTTCCGTTCTCTGCCGGATCCGCTCAAACGCTTCAGCCAGCCGGTACGGAGCAAAGGGGCTCGCAGGATCGGGCGCAGGCGGATTCGTCCCGGCACTCTTCTCCTTCAGATTTGGATAGCTGTTGACGCCAACCAAAATGCGGCGGCGCGTGGAAACCGCTTTCTCCTTCTGACGCCGCGATTGCTCGAGCGCCTGCGCGATCGTTCCTGAGGCCAGCGCGGCGCTGTATCCACCTTGCGCCTCGACCTGCTGGAACAGCTTCCATGCCTCCCGCGCCAGGGCATCCGTGAGGGCCTCGATATAGTAGGAGCCCCCGGCGGGATCGGCGACGCAATCGAGGTGAACTTCCTCGGCCAGGATGCGCTGCACATTGAGCGCAAGCTCCGGGTCAAAGCCGAAGGGTTCCACAGAGAGCGTCTGGCAGCCTCCGATGACGGCAGAAAGGGCCTCTGTCGTGGCCCGGAGCAAGTTCGTGCAGGGGTCGTAGATGCTCTTATTGGCCCGTGCCGTCCGGGCGTGAATCCGCATGAAGCAGGAGGATTCGTCAGAGGGGCCGAACGCTAAAACGGCCTGCGCCCAGAGAAGACGTGCCGCCCGCAGCTTTGCAATCTCGAAGAAGTAGTTGGACCCGATAGAGAAGACAAACTCAAGCGACCGCGCTGCGTCGTCGACACTCTCCCCTTCTTCCACAAGCTTTGCCAGCCGCTCGACGCCTTCCGCGATGGCGTAACCCAGCTCCTGAACCGCATGCCCTCCGGCTTCATGAAAGAAGTCCGCGCGAATTGCGTTCTTGTGCGGCTGCCAGTCCTGCCTGGGCTCCCATGGCGTGAGTTGCCCGCGAACGAAAGGATACTGCCCCGGTACGGTGTCCGTCTGGGCTTCCAGACCGGCCAGGTCTTCCCGCCGGTAGTAGGGGCGGACCGCGAGGCCTTCATCGGTGCGCCAGATCAGCCTTTTGGCGTAGTCCCGGTCCTTCAGGTCGGCCTGGATCGCCTCTTCCCACTCTCCCGTGGTCGTTGCCGGAAAGGCCTGCTTCAAGTTCAGAGCCTCTTTCCGGGGTCCGATGTCAGCCATGCGATCCCTCTTGCACTACCTCTATTAAGAATCCGAGCGCTGCGGTCTCGGTCGTTTTGGGATGTACGAAGAAGACCGTCGTCCCGCGCGATCCCTTCCTCGGCGCCGGGTCGATGATTCTGAACCCTTTATCCTTCATGTAGTTGAACGCCTTGCCAATGTCCGCCACGCGGAATGCGACGTGAGCGAATCCCGCGCGCCCGCCATTCCTTTCCAGCTGCTTCGTAACGGGGGACTCCGGGCTGAGAGGCTCGAGCAGTTGAATCAGATTCGGTCCTGCGCCGACTTGCAGGAGAACTTCGCGCACCTGGTCGTTTCCGCGCATTTCCTCGCGGTGTACCTCCTTGAAGCCAAGCGCCTTGTAGGTGGCGACGTGCGCTTCGAGCTCCCCCGGATTTACGGCGATGGCTATGTGATCGACAAACAGAAATCCCGGGACCTGCTCAATATCACCTTTGTCTATCATTTACACCCCATAAGAACCGCCCGATGCCCGCGTTCCCGCCGGTATTGCTCCAACCTTGCAGCGCTTGCCCCGATTGCCGGTTACAAAGCGCCTCATCCTACCATCGTGACACTTTATTCAGAACCCGTCAGGTGAAGCGGAGGCAGCGCCGGGCGGCAAAGGTACCCAGGCAGGATGCCGATACGGCTGGCTGCGGCGTTGCCCGGACCGGGGCAACTTGCAACTGAGTCGCAAAAAAAGCTCAAATCGGCTCCGCACGCGCCGATATGCAGGATTGCTTTGGGAGAAAGAATCTGAATTGCATTCGTACGCACTCCTGGCTCGGCAGGCGATCTTTGATCGGGATCGGAAATTGTACGCCTATGAGCTGCTATACCGTTCTCCGCCCGGCGACGAACCTGATCTGGACAGCGCCACGGGAACGGTGATCTCGAATGCCTGTCTTGCGATCGGAGAGCAGCACCTGCTGCGCGGAAAGCACTGCTTCGTGAATTTCGGCCGCTCGGCGCTTCTGGCCAGACAGTACGAGCTTTTGCGGCCTTCCAATACCGTGATCGAACTTCTGGAGGGCATTGAGGCTGACGACGATGTCATCGCGGAATGCAGGAACCTCAAAGAGAGCGGTTTTACCATCGCGCTCGATGACTTTCAGCACGAGACTCCTCCCGAGCGCTTCCTGCCGTTTGCGAGCATCATCAAAGTCGATTTCCGCGCCACGCCGAGAGAGGAACAGGCAGCCATTGCCGGGCGGTATCGCTCGAAAGGGATGCGGATGCTCGCGGAGAAGGTGGAAACCTGGGAGGAGTACCGGTCGGCGGCAGCAATCGGCTACGACCTGTTCCAGGGCTTCTTCTTTCATAAGCCCGAGGTAATCAAATGTACGAAACCGGACTTGCTCCCGCAGACCCGCCTGAGGCTCCTCTGCGAACTCCAGTCTTCCGGACTCGACTTTCACCGTCTGAGCCAGACCATCAAGCGTGACAGCGCCCTTGTATACGCGTTGCTGCGGTATGTGAACTCAGCCGCTTTCGCTCATCGCGCCGAGATTACGCACATAGGGCAGGCGCTCGTGCTGTTGGGAGAGGATGGCGTTCGCCGTCTGCTCAAGCTGGCGATCCTCCAGACGTTCCGCGAGCACGCTCTCCAACCTACCGTCTCTGCCGCCACGATTCGAGGCGCAATGTGCGAGAGGCTGCTAGCGGCGACAGGTTTGGAAGGGCTGGCTGAGGAAGGATTTCTCGTCGGCGTCATGTCGCTCGTTGACGCTCTGCTGGCATGCCCGCTCGAAAAGGCACTCGAGGATCTGCCGCTGAACTCGTCTGCCAGACGGGTGATCGAGGGTGTGGAAACGGAAACGCCCCTGGCATTTTCGCTCGAGGTTGCCAAGGCGTGCGAAGCCGGAGATTGGCCTCGGGTTGACCAGTTGGCCAGGGCGCTCGGGCTAAAGCCAGCGCAAATTGCGAGCGCCTATACTACCGCATTGCAGTGGGCATCCGAGATGGAGGAGATCGGTAACGCCCTGGGCAGTCTCAAACCAACGTACGCAGCCTCCTGCCTGTCTTAGGCTTCCTGTCGCCGCGCCGCCCCCTGATCGGGTGGGGTGTGTCTCGGTTGGAAGCGTGGCGGTTTTCCGCCTCGCTGTTCATTCCAGGTTGTCCTTTTTTCGAAAAATTCTCGCGATTACAATTCTGGGACCATTGATTCCAACCCTCAGGCGGCCTGAACAGGAACCTGAGGCGTCGTCCCGATCGTTCACGACTTGGAGGAAAGAATGCGTCGTTTGGTTACCCTGTCTGTAATCTCGCTGGCGTCGCTAACTCTGGCCAGCGGGCAGCACCATCATGCGTCGGCCGAAAAACCGCCAGCCCTGCTCCCCGGGACCGGAACGTACGGGATGCCCATCGCTACCAAGAGTGCCGAGGCGCAGAAGTTCTTCGACCAGGGGCTGAACATGCTCTACGGCTTCAATCGCTATGAGGCTCTGCGGTCTTTCCGGCGTGCGTCCGAACTGGATCCCCAGGCTCTGATGCCTTACTGGGGAATGGCCATGGCCCAGGGAGCGCATATCAATATGGATGCGGATGGGGACGTTGACCTGAAGGCAGCCTGCGAAGCGGTAAAGGCGGGTCGCGCGGTTCAAGCGTCCGCCCCGCAGCGCGAACGGGAGTACCTGGATGCCGTGGCGACTCGTTGCCCGTCGGATGACCCGGCCGCTTACATTCAGGCGATGCGTGAACTGGCGCGAAAGTACCCGGACGATCTGGACGCACAAACGTTATACGCCGAGAGCCTCATGATTCCCGTGCGCTGGCGCTGGTGGGATACATCCGGTAATCCCGCGGAAGGTATGGAGGAGGCAGTTTCGGTGCTGGAGGCCGTGATGCGGCGCAACCCGGAGCACCCCGGCGCCAACCATTTCTATATCCATGCCGTCGAGATGTCACCGTCTCCGGAGAGGGCGATACCGAGCGCGCAGCGCTTAATGGGCATCGTCCCTGGTGCGGGTCACCTTGTGCACATGCCCGGCCACATCTGGTTGATTTTAGGTGACTATGAGCTTGCCGCCGCGACCAATGAGCGCGCGGCGGAAGTAGACCGTCAATACATGAACGCTACTGGTGTCACGGGAAGCAGCTACGCTGGCTATTACATTCACAACCTGCACTTTATCGCTGTGGCCCGGGCAATGCAGGGGCGAAAGGCGGACGCTATCAAGGCCGCTAACGTAATGGCGGATGCAGCAAAAGCGCATGCCGAATCGATGCCGATGATGGCCGATGCGTTCACTCCCGCTCCGTATTTTGCCCTGCTGCGTTTCCAGGAGTGGGACCGTATCCTTGCTCTCCCGGCTCCAGACCCGAGGCTGTACGCTACGACTGCGATCTGGCATTTCGCCCGCGGGACGGCCTACGCGGCCAAGGGACAGATGGACCGTGCGCGCCAGGAGCATCGGGCCTTCGAGAAAGTCCGGAAGAAGGTGCCGGCGGATTGGCTCTGGATCAACAACAAGGCATCGGACGTGTTGGCAGTCGCAGCTGCTTCCTTCGAAGCACGCCTTGCCGGCAGTGACAGAGCCGCTATCCCTTATTGGCGTAAGGCTGTCGAGCTGGAAGACAAGCTGACGTACGACGAGCCTCCCGCCTGGTACTACCCGGTCCGCGAGTCGCTTGGAGGAGCGCTGCTGCGATCTGGCGATGCGGCCGGAGCCGAAGCCGTATTTCGCGAGGGTCTGCGCATGAAGCCGCGGAACGGCCGGATGCTCTTCGGTCTCGCTGAAAGCCTGAAGGCTCAGAACAAGGATGCGAGCGGTGTAATGAAGGAGTTTGAGCGGGCGTGGAAGCGGGCCGATGTCACTCTTCGCGTTGCTGATCTGTGACCGGTCAAGTGCCATAATGGAAGCGGGTGCGACTCCGCGCTAACCAAAACAAACTAAAGATCGAACACAGCATCATCGATGGCGTCCGGGAGGTACTCGACCGCCTGCTGCGGGACAACCCGGAGATCCGGTCGGTGATCCCGGGTGTCATCCGCCCCGTGCGGGACGCCAGGGGCGAAGTGAAGGTCCGGGTTACGGTACCGGTTACGAACGGGTGGAAGGCGATCGCTTTGAGCGCCGGAGCCCGCCAGGAGCTGTTTATCAGCACGACCATGGGGAAGGAACAGTTGGAGGAAGCCCTCAGGCGCGCGGCGAATCCTTCCTGAGGGCGCGCCTTCTCTGCTACACTTTTCGATGTCAGTGCAAGCCGCTGCGGGCCCGTAGCTCAGCCGGATAGAGCGACTGGCTTCGAACCAGTAGGCCGGGGGTTCGAGTCCCTCCGGGCCCGCCATCGAAGGGTACCCCGCCCATCACGCACACCGGTTCCTAAGCGCAAGCGGTGAGAGAAGCGGCGGAATCTGTACGCAATAGGGCGAAGTACGCTACACTGAAAAAGTTATCGGGCCGTGGCGCAGCCTGGCTAGCGCGCTTGCTTGGGGTGCAAGAGGTCCCGGGTTCAAATCCCGGCGGCCCGACCAGTGGTTTCAACACTTACCGATCTCTCCTCATCCAAAGTCTTCTTGCCGTCCTTTTCGTTGTCAGTCTCCCTCCTTCGCCTGTCCTTCTCCGCCGGGCAGGCTGGTCATGATGGCCATGTCATGCGTTTTTTCCG
>CALGAR010000002.1 GCA_937959285.1 uncultured Bryobacterales bacterium | reverse complement strand
TAGTTAGCGTTTTTGAGCGGGACCGGCGCCTGCTGGAGTTCCTCGATTCCCTCGGCATCCAGCCGGGAGCAGGTCTGGAATTAGTGAACCGCAATTACGACGAGACGCTCACCCTGCGGGTTGCGGACCGGACCGTCCCGCTCGGCCGTTCCGTAGCGGCAAAGGTCTGGGTGCGACCGAGCACCAGCGAAGCCTACTCTTCCTAGATAACCTATCTGCTACTTGTTCCGGCGGTAGCGTAAATCGATTGGAAGTAATTGATCGTTTCCGCCAAGCCTTCTTCCAGAGTTACCTTCGGTTCCCAGGCAAGGATCGTCTTCGCCTTGGTGATGTCCGGCTGACGCCGCTTCGGGTCGTCGGCGGGAAGGGGGTGAAAGACGATCGGCGATGTCGTCTTCGTAAGCTGCCTGATGTGCTCGGCAAATTCGAGCATGGTCATTTCACGGGGATTCCCCAGATTCACCGGCTCCCGCTCGTCGGACATCATCAAGCGGTAGAGTCCCTCGATCAAGTCCGAAATATAGCAGAAGCTGCGGGTCTGGGAGCCGTCGCCGAATACCGTGATCGGCACTCCCCGCAGGGCCTGATCGAGGAAAGCCGGTACGACGCGCCCGTCGTTCAACTGCATCCGCGGGCCATATGTATTGAAGATGCGGGCGATGTTTGTACGGACTCCGTGGACCCGGTGGTATGCCATCGTGAGGGCTTCGGCGTACCGTTTGCTCTCGTCATAGCAGGAGCGTAAGCCGATCGGGTTCACGTTGCCCCAGTACGTCTCCTTCTGCGGATGCTCCAACGGATCGCCGTAGCATTCGGAGGTGGACGTCAGCAGAAAGCGGGCGTTGTGTGACCGGGCGAGTTCCAGCATATTGCGGGTCCCGGTAGAGCCTACTTCGAGCGTTTCCAGCGGATTTGCCAAGTAATCCTTGGGACTCGCCAAAGAGGCCAGGTGCAAGACTCCGTCCAGGGGCGCCGGCGCCTCAAAAGTTTCCGTAACATCGTGCCGGATGAACTCGAACCGTTCATTCCCTAACAGATGGCTGATGTTTTGGGTGGAACCTGTGATCAGATTGTCCACTCCGATAACCTCGTGGCCCTCGGCGATCAGCCTGTCACAGAGGTGTGAGCCGATAAAGCCGGCGGCTCCTGACACTAAGAAACGCAAGAAGTATCCCTCCGCGTTTTATTGTAGCGTGTGCTCTTCGAAGGCCAGATTAGGATTTTAGATTCAGCAGTTCCAGTACAATTCGCAATGGGCGCGGAAATAGTACATGCTGAAGTAGTATGTTTCGTCCATCCGGCATGGAAACGGCCCTGTTAGTTGTTCTTCTGGCCGGTTCTCTCTATGGATTCTGGCGCCGCTTCGGCCCCGTTCTGCGGAACATCCTCCGGTCACGTACAGATCCTGACTTCCGCCTTTCGTCGCTTGGCAAAAGGGTGTGGGTTTTTGTCTCGGAGGTCATGTTTCAAACGAAAGTCATCCGGGAACGGCCGTTGCCTGGAATTGCCCATGCTTTCGTTTTCTGGGGGTTCTGCGCCTTCGCCCTGGTGACGATCGATCATATCGGAACCGGACTGGGGGCGCCTCTGCTGGACCGTTCCGGGAGTTTCGGGCGGATCTACTTCGCCATGGCGGCTCTGTTTGCCGTCGCCGTATCGGTTTCCATTGCCGGACTCGCAGCGCGGCGTTTTCTGGCGCAGCCTCGCTGGCTCGGCCGGGTGTCTCCCGAATCGGGAGTGATCGCCCTGCTGATCTTCATCTTGATGATCACCTACCTGGCAGATTACACCCATTGGCTGGGGCCGGATTGGGTCAGACCGATCTGGTGGATGCACACGGCGGCGCTTCTTGTCTTTCTGCCGCTGATCCCGCACACCAAGCATCTGCACTTGATGCTCAGCCCCGTTGCAATTTTCCTCAAGCGCGACGGCTTCAGCAAGATCCCCCCTCTTGAGGGCGATGAAGACTTCGGCCTGGATACGGGGAAGGACATCACCAAAATTACTGCTCTGCAGGCTTACTCGTGCGTGGAATGCGGCCGCTGCACGGAACACTGCCCCGCGTACAACACTGGAAAGGTTCTGAATCCCAAGGAAATCATCCTCGGTGTCCGGGGGTACCTCAACGAATACGGCACGGGAGCCGAGGCTCCTCTCATCGGCACGCACATCTCCCAGGAAGCAGCCTATCAATGTACGACCTGCGGCGCCTGCGAGTATCAATGCCCGGTCGGCATCCAGCATTTGCCGGTGATCATCGGACTTCGACGAGGAGCGACGAATACCGGCAAGTGGGAGGACGAATACGGCACCAAGCTCTTTCTCAATCTGGAGCGCAACGGAAACTCGCTCGGGATGTCTGCACTCGAGCGTGACAGATTTATCAAGAAGCACGAACTGCCGGTCTATGACGGAACGCAGGAGTATTGCCTCTGGATGGGATGCATGGGGAGCTATGATCCGCAGGGAAGGGAGATCATTCTCTCGCTCGCGCAAGTGCTGAACCATCTCGGCATTACTTACGGAGTGCTCGCGAAGGAGCGGTGCTCCGGGGATCCCGCGCGGAGGCTCGGCAACGACCTGGCCTTTCAGCAGCTCGCCGAGTCGAACATGGCAGCTCTGCGGGCGGCGAGAGTGAAGAAGCTGGTATCCATCTGTCCCCACTGCGTGCGCACGATTGAGAACGACTGGCGGGAGTTCGGCGGCGATTTCGAGATTGAGCATCATAGCCAGCTGCTCGCACGCCATCAGGCGAGACTGCCGGAGAACAAGAGCGGGAGCAGGGTCGTTTTCCACGACCCCTGCTATCTCGGGCGTTATCGGAACATTTACGATGCGCCTCGCGAGGTGATCGCCCGGTCGGCGGAGGTAATCGAGCCTCATCGCGCCCGCCAGCGCAGCTTTTGCTGCGGAGCCGGGGGAGGATTAGCCTTCCTAGGGGAAGAGAAGGGCAAACGGGTCAGCGTGGAACGGGCGGAGGAGCTGACCGCGACCGGCGCGGAAGTCGTCGGCGCCGCCTGCCCGTTCTGCAATACGATGTTCCGCGATGCCCTTGCCGCCATCTCGCCTTCTCCGCCAAGACTGCTCGATATCGCGCAGATCGCGGCTGCTTCGATCAGACAGGACTCGCAGGGCTGAAGGGTGACGCTGACGGGCGAAGGGCGAGTCCTGTGCAGAGCCTGATGAGGCGCTGAGCGAGCGGCGGCCCAAGGAGATGGTCGCGGCTGTCGGCCGTACAACGCTTCCTAGTCTCTTTTCACAGTTTTGTAGCGTTATTCCCCGCTTCAGCGTCTACGAGGCGAAGCCGGACGCAATCCGGCTGATGCGACGCAAGCTAAGGAGAAGGATGACACGGATCGTGCTCCCTGGAAAACCGTTCCCCCAGGGAGCAACGTGGGACGGGCTGGGCGTGAATTTTGCCCTGTATTCGGAGGGGGCGACTGGCGTCGAATTATGCCTCTTCGACAAGGACGGGACGGAGGAACGCATTCCGCTAAGTGAGCGGACCGGATTTGTCTGGCATGCCTACATCCCGGGCATCAAGGCGGGGCAGTTATACGGGTATCGAGTGCACGGTCCGTTTGCGCCTGAAAAGGGGCAGCGCTTCAACGCGGCCAAACTCCTGATAGATCCGTATGCGAAGGCGTTAGCCGGGCAGGTGAACTGGGCTGCTCCGGTCTTCGGCTATCGCCTTGGCGATCCTGACGCGGACCTTTCAAGCGACACAGAGGATGATGCGTGGGGAATCCCGAAGGGCGTCGTCACGGCTCCAGTGTTTGACTGGGGCAACGATCGTCCGCCTCTCACGCCCATGAACGACACGATTATCTATGAAGTGCACGTCAAGGGGTTTACTGCCCGCAACCCGGACGTTCCCGAGGCAGTGAGAGGAACGTATGCAGGGTTAGCGTCGCCTTCGAGTATCGAGTATCTCCGCAAGCTCGGCATCACCGCCGTTGAGTTAATGCCTGTTCACGCGTTTCTCGATGATAAGCACCTGTGGGATCGAGGACTGCGAAATTACTGGGGCTACAACACCATCAACTACTTTGCGCCCGACTCCTGTTATTGCAGCTCGGGGGATCACGGCGAGCAGGTGAACGAGTTTAAGGCGATGGTGAAGGCGCTTCACCACGCGAATATTGAAGTCATCCTTGACGTGGTCTATAACCACACAGCAGAAGGAAACCATCTGGGGCCGACACTAAGTTTTCGGGGGATTGATAATGCGACGTATTATCGCAGTGTCCCCGACGCGCCACGTTACTATGTCGACTACACGGGCACGGGTAACACGCTCAACGTCCGCCACCCGCAGGTCCTAAAGCTGATCATGGATAGTCTGCGCTACTGGGTGCTTGAAATGCACGTCGATGGCTTTCGCTTCGATCTGGCAGCGGCGCTGGCGCGAGAGCTGCATGACGTCGACCGGCTTTCCTCCTTCTTCGACGTCATCAACCAGGACCCGGTGATCTCTAAGGTGAAGCTGATCGCCGAGCCTTGGGATGTTGGTGATGGCGGTTACCAGGTCGGCAACTTTCCATCCTTGTGGGCGGAGTGGAACGGAAAGTATCGAGATACTGTCAGGCGGTACTGGAAAGGAGACGATGGCATTCTCGCGGAGCTTGGCTACCGGCTAACGGGAAGCAGCGACCTCTACGAGCACGACGGCAGGAAGCCGTCGGCCAGCATCAACTTTGTAACCGCGCATGACGGCTTCACCCTCAACGATCTGGTGAGCTACAACGAGAAGCACAACGAGGCAAACGGCGAAGACAACCGTGACGGGACGGATGAGAATTACTCCTGCAATTACGGCGTGGAAGGGCCGACGGACGATCGCGCCATTCTCGAAGTCCGCGAGCGCCAGAAGCGGAACCTGCTTGCGACGCTGCTCCTTTCCCAGGGTGTGCCGATGATCTGTGGCGGCGATGAGATCAGCCGCACACAGCTTGGAAACAACAACGCATACTGCCAAGACAGCGAACTGACGTGGCATGACTGGAACCTTGATGAGAGGAAGCGTGCTTTGCTGGAATTCACACGCGGTGTCATCGCCCTGCGTAAGGAGCATCCCAATTTTCGGCGCAGGAAGTTTTTTCAGGACCGCTCCATCAATCCTGCCGCGGATCGAGTGCGCAGCGTCGGAGGGACGCAAGTGCAGGACATTACCTGGCTGCGGCCGGATGGCGGGGAGATGACGGAAGAAGAGTGGAACGCGGGCTGGATACGCTGTATCGGTTTGAAGCTCAGCGGGAAGACGATGGGCGAGATTGACGTTATCGGCAATTCCGTCTACGACTCAACGTTCCTCCTCCTGCTGAATTCACACGACGAGGACATTGAGTTCCTTCTTCCGCCGTGTGAAGCCCAGAAAGGGTGGTATCTGGTGTTCGATACAAGAGATTCGTACTTTCCGAACATCGCAGGAGCCCCGATCTTCCTGCCCGGGAGGACATATCAGCTAATTGCACGTTCTCTCGCGCTCTTCTCCGAACCTCTGCCAGACTGAGCTACCGGCTTTCCGGCACGGGCGTTTTTGGAAGCTTGTCATAGCGAAGTTCTCCGCCTTCCAGGCGCATAATGCCTCGCCCTCCGCCGCGAGGTCTCGGCGGTGTCGCAGGAAGCTCCTTGTTTACCTTGTCGAACAATGCTTTGAGCCTCGCCACAACGTCCGGATGCTCCTCTGCGACATCGTGCTGCTCACCGGGATCTTGCTGAAGATCGAAGAGCATCATTTCTTTGGCCGGTGCTCCGGAAAGCAGTCCGGGGTAGGCCGATGGCCTTGCCTGCTCGTACTGTGCAATCAGGGTGAGGCCGTCGGGGCCGCGCGGGTCGACCCACTCCGATGCGCTGTCCAGAAAGGCGGGCCCCGTGGCGGGCTTGCGCACGTGGAGTTTCCATCGTCCGGACCGGACTGTTTGCAGGTTCGTACCGGACATGGAATAGAGCGCTTCATGCGGCGTGCGCGCGCTCTTGTCCGTCATCAGGGGAAAGATATCTTTTCCGTCGATCACGCGGTCGGCCGGTAGTGCTACCCCTGCAAGTTTGCAGATTGTCGGGAAGAGGTCGATTACACCCGCCATCTCCCTGCAGACCAAGCCGGCCGGAATTTTACCCGGCCAGCGGGCGATCATTGGAACCCGGAGTCCGCCTTCCCACGAAGTGCTCTTCATGCCCCGCAGCCCTGCGGCGCTTCCGCCGAACCATGGGCCATTGTCGGAAGCAAAAATCACGAGCGTATTTTCCTCCAGACCGAGATTCCGAACGGCATCGAGCAGGCGCCCGACATTGTAGTCCAGTTCCCGGATCACATCGGAGTACAGGTCATCCGGGGTATCCGGCGTGTAGAACTGTTCTGAAGCGGCCAGAGGCTTATGGGGCATCGCGTGCGGCAAATAGAGGAAGAAGGGCCTGTGGCGATTTTGCTTGAGAAATTGGATCGCACGGTCGGTGTATTCCTTCGTGAGATTCGCCTGTACGACGGGATATTGCGTCACCTTTTCGTTATGAACGATCTGGACCGGCCGCATGTCATTGGAGTACAGGATCCCGTAGTATTCGTCGAATCCCTGGGCGCGGGGCAGGAATTTTTCCGTATGCCCGAGATGCCATTTGCCGATGCAGATGGACGTGTAGCCTGCCGGTTTCAGCGCTTCGGCCAGCGTAATCTCTCCAGCCGCCAGGCCTACGTCATTGATGCCGGCGTCGGGAGCCGGATTTAGCATCATGCCGTTGCGGAATGGGTAGCGGCCTGTGAGGAGGGATGCCCGCGAGGGCGCGCAGTAGGGCGTCGGCACATAGAAATCCGTAAAGCGCACGCCCTCCGCCGCCATTCTGTCGAGCCGCGGCGTCTTGTGCTTTGTGGCTCCATAACACGAGAGATCACCGTAACCGAGATCGTCCGCGTAGATGATGATGAAGTTGGGCTTTCGAGTCTGTGCATGCGCAAGACCAGGAACATGGCCCGCTACGCCGGCGGCGAGGGCGGAGAAGAGGAACGTCCGACGGGAACTCATGGTTGTTAACTACTTTAGTATGGGAATCCGTATCGACGAAGGGGTTTCGCGGCTCCGATAGACGCGCTGCGTCGCCTTCTGGAAGTCGCTGGCCTTGGCGTTATAGATATCGATGAATTGCTGCGGGTTCCGATCGATCAGCGGGAACCAGGAGCTCTGCACTTGCACCATGATGCGGTGTCCCCGGCGGAAGGTGTGGTAAATGTCCGGCATCTCGTATTCAACCTTGGTAACCTTCCCCGGCTGGAACGGTTCAGGCTTCTCGAAGCTGTTGCGGAACCTGCCGCGGAAGGCCTCCCCGCGCACGAGTTGCTGATATCCGCCCATACGCACCTGCCGCGGATTGGGATCCGGGTCCGGGTAGTCATCGGGGTAGACGTCGATCAGCTTCACCACCCAGTCTGAGTCGGTGCCGGTGGTCGATACTCGCAGGTCGACGTGAATTGGGCCTGCGGCCGTGATGTCCTCGGTGAGAACGTCCGTTTGGTACACCAGAACATCGGGACGGGTGGCGGCGAAGCGCTGGTCGTCCACCATGTGCTCCCGGGTCATTCCGCTTCGGATGTCCGCAGTGAAGGGAACGGGCTTTGCCGGATCGCTCAGGTATTCATCGAAGGCGTCGGGAGAAGTGTCCGCCGGTCTTTCCGTCGACAGCTTGCCGTTCGCGCGGAAGTATAGCGGTTGGGTGACTGCTTTCGGAGGCCACACGGAATGCTTCCGCCACTGATTCGTCCCCGTCTCGAAGACGAAGGCTTCGGGAAGGCCGGGGTCGGGTTCGCCTCGCAAGTGATGTTCGAAGAACGGGAATTCGATGTTGTCCCGGTAGAACAAGGATGTCTTGGAATTGAATGAGACAAAGCCCAGACGGTCCCCATCCGAAGTCGCCCAGCCGCCGTGATACCAAGGGCCCATCACAAGCAGGTTCTGGATGCCCGGACTGCTCTTTTCGATCGATTCGTACACTCGCAGAGGGCCGAACAGATCCTCGGCATCGAACCATCCGCCCACGTTCAGCACGGCCGGCTTGATGTTCTTGAGATGCCTGCGAATATCCCGCTCCTGCCAGAACTGATCGTACGCGCCGTGCTTCATCATTTCGTTCCAGAACGGGATGGCATGCTTCAAGTACTTCTCATTCAGGTTGTTGAGCGTGCCTGCCTCCAGGAAGAACCGGTATCCGTCGGGCGTGCCGTAGTCAAAGCGAGGAGGTCTTGTACGAGTCGGCTCTGTTTGCGGCTTGCCAAAATTTATGAAGTAGTTGAAGGCGTGAGCGAGGTAGAAAGCGCCGTTGTGGTGAAAGTCGTCGCCGATGAACCAGTCAGCGATCGGGGCTTGCGGAGAGGCAGCCTTCAGCGCCGGATGAGCATCGATGAGTCCCATGGCTGTGTAGAATCCGGGATAGCTGATGCCCCACAGACCTACGCGCCCGTTATTGTTCGGTATGTTCTTCACAAGCCAATCGATCGTGTCATAGGTGTCGGTGCTCTCGTCGACGACCGAAGGAGACTTCTTCACGGGCACGTACGGTCTGACATGGACAAACTCGCCCTCCGACATCATCCGGCCTCGAACATCCTGATAGGCAAAGATGTACCCCTTCCTTGCGAACCGTTCGGATGGCCCGAGGCTCGATCGGTACTGATCGACGCCGTAAGGCGCCACGCTGTAGGGCGTGCGGGTCAGCAGGATCGGATAGGTCTTGGATGAGTCTTTGGGGACGTAGACGGCAGTGAAGAGCTTCTTTCCGTCCCGCATCGGAATGTTGTACTCGAACTTCGTGTAATGGGCCTTGACGTACTCTACGCCCTGGCCGGACAAACTGATGGCAGCGGCCAGCAACAGTGCAAACGCTCGCATGATTTCCACATGATAAACCACTGTTTCGCTACCCTTTTTCTATGTTCTCTTCACGTCTCGCCTGGGATGTGCATCCCAACCGTCTCAGTGAAGCTCTGGCGCGACGCCGCGCGGCGGGCGCTGAGATTTTCGATCTCACTGAGTCGAATCCTACACGCGCCGGCCTGATTCATGATGCCGAGGAAATCCTTGCTGCCTTCGACGATCCCCGGATTCTCTCCTACGTTCCGGATCCGGCGGGAGCACCCGAAGCGCGCAATGCCGTCGCCTCCTACTATGCGAATCGGAACGTGCGCGTGGATCCGGGACACATCGTTCTTACAACCAGCACCAGCGAATCCTACTCGTGGCTGTTCAAGCTACTTGCCGGTCCCGGCGATCGCATCCTGGCGCCCAGGCCTTCCTATCCGCTTTTTGAGTTTCTTGCCTCGCTGGAATCCGTGACGGTCACGCAGTATCCGCTGCGGTACCACGGACGATGGGAAGTGGACTTTGGCGCTCTCGAATCGCTCGTTGACGACAGAACGCGCGCGGTTGTGCTCGTCAGCCCCAACAATCCGACAGGATCGTACCTCAAGCGGGATGAATACGAGCGGCTGACGGAACTGTGCCGGGAAAACGACCTGGCCTTAATCTGCGATGAGGTGTTTGCGGACTACGCGTTCGAGCCGGATCCCCTGAGGCTTTCAACACTCGCCGGCGCCGAAGAGGTCCTCACGTTCAGCCTGAGCGGGCTTTCGAAGGTGGTGGGGCTTCCGCAGATGAAGCTGGGCTGGATGGTGGTTTCAGGGCCGGAACGCCTCCGTACAACCGCCCTGGAGCGCATCGACCTGATCGCGGATACGTATCTGTCTGTTGGCACGCCCGTCATGTGCGCGGCTCCGCGCCTGCTCGACCTCGCGCCACGGTTCCAACAGAGGCTGATGTCCAGGCTTCGCTCCAATTTCAGGACTCTCAAAGAGGCCATAACGCGGATGCCGGAAAGCGAAGTCTTGTATGTCGAAGGGGGCTGGTATGCAACGCTGCGCGTGCCTCGCATCCGATCCGAGGAGGAGTGGGCTCTCAAGCTCCTGGAAGAGGGGGTGCTGATTCAACCAGGATACTTCTACGATTTCGAGTCGGAGGCCTATCTCGTGCTGAGCCTTCTCACCGATCCCGCTGTCTTCTCAGAAGGACTGGGAAGGCTGGCAGGTCTGATCACTGAAGAGGGGCCGGACCGGGGACTGTGCTGATGAAGGAGGAGCCCGGTCCGGTCAGAAAAAATCAGTTTTACCGAGCCCGGGCGAAAATGCCGCTCGATTTGGAGACTTCCCGAATCAGTTCGCCCGCCGCACGTTTCGGGGCATGCCTCGCGACGTCTCCCTGGGAGATAATTCCCTGGCACTTGCCATTCCGGTCGACCACCAGAACACGACGTACCTGATGCGTTTCCATTTTTTCGATGACCTGGTCGACGGTCGCTTCCGGCCGCACGGAGATCACATCCTCAGTCATGCAATCCCGGGCAGTACAGTCCATCGGATCTCTTCCTTCCGCAATGGTTCTGATGACGATGTCGCGATCCGTGATGACGCCGATGGGTCTTCGGCTCGACTTGCTGTCAACGACCGGGACGGCGCCGCAGTCGCATTCCGCCATCAGTTGCGCGACCTTCTTCAGGTCCGTGTCGGGCGTGACCACGGCCGGCGATTCCGTCATGATATCGCGCGCCCGAATCTCGCTGGTGTCTCTGCCTTCGCCAATTTCGCGGCCCGGTCCGCGCGCGCGATGGGCGAAACGTCCCACGCCTTCCTCGATCACTTCCTGGGCCTTTTCGCGATTCATGAGAAGAAAGGCCAAAGCGCCGATAGATCCGGCCGCGATCGCCGAGTAGAGTCCAACTCTCGATCCCATACCTTCCTGGCCAAAGCGTTGAGAGCCCTGCAGTTGCGCCTCGCCTGGCGATGCGTAGCGGCGGGACTCTCCGTATGGAATGTTGCTTTGACCCGGCTGCCCCCAGGTTTGAGTGGTCGTTCCGGGAGCCTCGTTCTGCGCCATACGCTAGCCTCCTTTCGGGTGTTGGACTCCCGCATGCCCAATCTGTTTCAGCGCCGGAAGCCTTTCAGTTGCGAATTAAACCGCCATTGAGCGCACGGGTTTGTAAAGTTCTTAAGCCGGTTTTTCGCGCTAGAGCAGTGGATGTAGACTGGTCTGACAACAGGAGGCGCTCATGAATCGACGGACGTTCCTCCCTCTGCTTTCTGCTCCACTGCTGCCCCTTTGCGGTGCGGAACAGACAGCGGATTGGCCGCAGTGGCGAGGGCCTCTCCGCAACGGCATTTCGACTGACTCCGGTCTGATGAAATCGTGGCCGTCCAATGGGCCTCCAGTTGTATGGTCCATGACAGGATTGGGCGACGGATACGGCTCGGTATCCATGAAGGGTGACCGGCTCTATGTGCAAGGTACCCAAGGTTCTGAAAGCGCGCTGTTCTGCCTGAGCCGGAATGACGGAAAGAGGCTATGGAGTACCGCGCTTGGGCGGAAGCTTGCGCAAGATCGCGGCGACGGGCCTCGCGCTACTCCAACGATCGACGGCGACCGCGTCTACGCACTGACGGAAAACGGCGATCTCGCTTGCGTGAACGCTGCCAATGGCGGCATCATCTGGCGACGAAATCTGCTCCGCGATTTTGGCGGAAGCAATCCGAACTGGCACTACAGTGAATCACCATTAATCGACGGCGACCGTCTGATTGTGACCCCGGGAGGTCGTAGCGCAACGATCGTGGCTCTAGAGAAAGCCACTGGGAAAACAATCTGGACGTCGAAGGAGCTGAGCGATCCTGCCGGATATTCCTCGTGCATTCCTGCGGATGTGCACGGCGTTCGGGTGTACATGACGTTGACCCACAATTCGGCGGTCGGGGTGCGGGCTGAGGACGGGAAGCTGTTATGGCGCTACCAGCCAGTAGCGAATCGCGTGGCTAACGTCGCGACTCCCATCTTCCATGACAACAGGGTGTTTTACACCACTGCTTACGGCACGGGTTGCGCGCTGCTCGAACTGAGGCCCCGGGGCAAGGAAGTGGAGGCTAGGGAGCTTTATTTCAGCCGTGAGATGCAGAACCATCATGGCGGCGTGGTCCTGATTGGGGACCATCTTTACGGTTTCTCGAACGCGATCCTGACTTGTCTTGAATTTGCAACGGGCAAGGTCGCCTGGCGCCACCGCAGCGTCGGAAAAGGCAGCCTGGTGGCAGCGGATGGTCATCTTTACCTGTTGGGCGAAAGCAATACGGTCGGGCTGGCCGAGGCGACGCCCGAGGGATATCGCGAGAAAGGCCGCTTCCGCATTGAAGATCAGGGGCTGCCGAGCTGGGCTCATCCGGTTGTCTGCGGAGGGCGGTTGTACATTCGGAATCGCGGTATGCTCTCCTGCTACAACGTCCGGCAGACTTAACTTTCGGCCAGGAAACATGTTCCCTTCGTGTTGAGTCAAGACTCCGGGGTGTTTCGCTGGAGCTCGAAACGGCGGCCGCGTTTCGTCTTGCTTCAACTGAGGAGGAACATGTGACAGTGAGTAGAGCCGCAATAGCTGCGATACTCCTTGTGTCGGGATTTGGCGCCGGGTGCAGCGGACGAGGGCAACCCGAAGTAAGCGCCGCAAGTTCCCCAGCCACCGAATCCAGTGCCGGAGGCATTACGGCTGGGGAGCGCCAGGACTACCGGGACGCTCTCGAAAAACGTCTCGAAGCCATCGACCGGCGTTTGGAGGCGCTCGACAAGCAAGTCAAAGCCCGCGGAGGCCAGGTGAGCCGGGAGACGCAGAAAGCCATGGACGATCTACGGGCGCGACGCCGGGACATCTCGCGTCAGATAGAGCGAATTGATGAAGTTTCTGCCAGCGGCTGGCACAGCTTCCGCCGAGGGCTTGACAAGGCGGTCGACGACCTCGAGGGCGCCTACAACCGCACGCTGGAGACGATGAAGACGAACCAGTAGTCGAGCCAGCCTTTTCGGCGGCCTAAATCCGCGGATACTCCCAGGGCTGCCGGTATTTGCGGCTCAGAAGTGCGTTGGCTTCGGCATCACCAATGATCTGCTCCTTGTCGCCGTCCCATTGAATGCTCCGGCCGATCCGCAGCGAGAGCATGGCCAGCAGGCTCATGTTCGTGGAGCGATGGCCGATCTCGATATCGCAAACCGGACGCCGATTTTTCTTGATGCTTTCAAGGAAGTCGGCCCAGAGTTCCTTTATGTTCTGGCTGTCCGGTTCGTGGAGCTTCGGATCCTCGTGAATGACCGGTTCTCCTTTGGCGGCCGGGTAGAACGTCCAGCCATCGCGCCAGCCCATATGGAACGTACCCTTCGTGCCGTAGAAGTACGCGCCGAGAGGCGCTTTTTCGGCTTGATTTCCGGCATACGTACGATGCTCCCAGACGGCGGTGAACGTCTCAAACTGGAACGTCGCCACCTGGGTATCCGGGGCGTTGCTGTTGTCCTGCTTGATGTACCGTCCGCCAGTAGAAAAGACCCGGCGGGGGTACTTTTCCTCGGTCCACCACAGGATCTGGTCGAACCAGTGGATGCCCCAGTCGCCGCACGTTCCGTTGGCATACTCGAGGAACTGCCGGAATCCGCGGGGATGGATTGACTTGTTATAAGGGCGCAGCGGCGCCGGTCCGCACCACATATTCCAGTCCAATCCCTTCTGCGGTTCGCTGTCTGCGACCATTTGCCCGGGACCTCCCGCGTTATGCACGAAGGCGCGGATCATCCCGATCTTTCCGACCTTGCCCGATCGCAAAAACTCCATGCCGCTGACGTTGTGCGGCGAAACGCGCCGGTGCGTGCCGACCTGAACAATTCTGCCGGCGTCACGCGCCGCCTTCACCATGGCACGGCCCTCGTTAATGGTGTGACCGATCGGCTTTTCGACGTAGACGTGAGCGCCCGTTTTCACCGCCTCAATCATCGCCAGCGGATGCCAGTGATCGGGGGTAGCCACGATCGCGATCTCCGGCTTCTCCTTGGCGAGCATTTCACGGAAATCCTTATACTTCTTCGGCTGGTCTCCGCACAGCTTCGTCACCTCGGCTGCGGCCGGGTCGAGCTGGTTCTGATCAACGTCGCACATAGCGACTACTTTGGACTCCCCGGCTGCAATCGCCGTCCTCAAAATATTCATTCCCCACCAGCCTGTCCCGATGAGGGCTGTGGTGTACTTCTTGCCCTGCGCTCGCAGTAAGGGGACTGCTCCTGCCGCGGCAACTCTGGCAAAGTCTCGACGATTCATCGCACGCCTCCTCAGTAGGAACAGAGTATCATCGGAACCGCAGCTTCGCCGCGCATCCGAAGCGCCCAGATATAAAACGTTTCGGCCCTCTCGCGAATCATACGTGCTGGAGGAACAATGTGCGCTGCTGCGGCGGGAGAGTAATCGGGCAGGAACTTCTGGACACGGCGGATCCGAGCATAGTCACGGAAAACCTGCGTGACCTTGTGCGCATCAACCGTTTCTTCGGGGGACATCGGATTCTCAAGCGGATGTTTTCACGACATGTCCGGAGAAGCGAGGCCTTCTCTGTGCTTGATGTAGGCGCTGCTTCGGGGGACATGGCTCGCGCAATTAAGAAGCACTACCCTAGAGCTACTGTCGTATCTCTTGATCGCCGTGTTCCTTACCTTGCACCCGCGCCCTCTCCACGTGTTGGCGCTAACGCGTTCCAGATACCCTTCCGTGATCGCAGCTTCGATTTTGTTTTCTCGTCGCTGTTTCTTCATCACTTCAGCGACGACGAAGTGACGTATCTGCTCAGCGACTTCTCTGCGAAAGCACGCCGGGCTGTTCTCGCAATCGATCTGGAACGGAACCCGATCCCTTACTACTTTCTGCCTGGCACCCGGTGGCTGATGAAGTGGGGACCGTTTACGGTTCACGACGGAAAGCTGTCGGTGGAGGCAGCGTTTCGCGCCCGAGAGCTCGATCGCCTGGCGCGCGCGGCAGGCCTGAAGGAGGTACGCGTCCGCCGGCACTATCCCTGGTTCAGGCTAACGCTCGAAGCAAGGGTTTAGAGCGTGCTTCCGGGCGCCAGTTTCGAAGTCTGGACAGGAAGACGGGCATGCGGCGGGAAAACTATCGAGGAATCAGTTACCGGTCTTCAGTATCTCAAGAGTGAGCTTCGGCTAAAGCGAGACGAATGCCCGAGATATGGAATGTGATCAAACGAAGGATGCGACTCGGGCTTGTGATGCTCGCCTTGGCAGTCATTGCCTCTTGCGGACGGCGAGAAAGGGGCGCGGAGGCCAAAGCAGGCGCACCTGCGGTACCGGTGCGCGTCGCGACAGCCATAGTACAGGAGGTGCCGCTGACGATCGAAGTCACGGGGAGCTTCGTTGCCGAAGAATCGTCAGACCTGGCGCCGCGAGTGGCCGGCCGCGTACTCGCAACGCCGGTGGAAGTCGGCGACTATGTGCGCCGGGGAGATCCGGTCGTTGTCCTCGACCCGACCGATCAGCAGCTTGTTGTTCGACAGGCGGAGGCCAGCTTTCAGCAGGCGCGGGCGGCAGTGGTGGAGGCTCAGGTGGCGATTGGACTTAAGCCGGGGGCTCCGTTTCGGGCGGAGGCGGTGCCGACAGTGCGCGCCGCCCGCGCGAACTGGGAAGCTGCTGAAGCACAAGTCGGGCAAGCCCAGGCCGAGGAGGCCCGCTACGCGGCGCTGGTTGAGACAGGCGATGTCTCGCGAAGCGCGTTTGAGCAGACACGAACACAGGCTCGGGCAGCCGAAGCGTCGGCGCGCGCCGCGCGCGAGCAGTACGAGGCGGCGCTGGACGCTGCCCGGAAGGCCTATGAAGCCGTCAAGACCGCGCAGGCGGCCGCAGAGGCGGCTCGCGCCGCGCTCGAAATTGCGCGCCGGGATCTTGCGAATACGGTCATTCGAGCTCCCTTCAACGGTTCCATAACGGCTCGGCCTGTCTCCGTCGGTGAATGGGTCGCTCTAACGACAAATGCGGCCACCCTCACGAAACTCCAACCCATCCGTTTGCAATTGCTCATCCCGGAACGTCATTCGGGGCAGGTCCGGCTCGGGATGACGGCGTCCGCTCGCGTTGACGCATACCCGAACCACGATTTCACCGGCAAGGTTACGATCATCAACGCCGCGGTGGATCCGCAGTCCCGCACCTTTCTTGTTGAGGCCGAATTTGCAAACACCGATGGCGCTTTACGCCCGGGCATGTTTGCTGTGGCGCACCTTCTCCTGCCTCAAACGGAGCGCGCCGTGTTTGTGCCGCCGTCGGCCCTCCTCTTCGAGAGTGAGACCGAGTCCCGCCAGGTGTATGTCATTGAGAACGGCAAGGCACGCGTCCGCGTGGTTCAGATCGGAAAGGCCGAGGCGGACGGAATGATTCGTGTCCTCTTCGGACTCTCCGGCGGCGAGCTCGTGGTCACGAGCAATTTGGAACGGTTGTACGACCAGGCGCCAGTTCGCATTGAGGCGTCTTCTTGAGGTTGCGCCCGCGACACTATGCATAAGCTTGCCGAGATCTGCATTCGAAGGCCCGTCTTCGCCACAATGCTCATCCTGGCCCTGACGGTCATCGGTGTCTTCTCGTTCTTCAACCTGGGCGTTGACCTGCTGCCGAACATCGATATTCCGACGGTCATCATCACGACAACAGATCCGGGCGCTTCGCCCGAAGTGATCGAAACGGAGATCACGCGCCGGATTGAAGAGGCGGTCAACACGGTGAATGGAGTCGACGAGCTGCGGTCGACGTCCGTCGAAGGTCTTTCTCAGGTTGTGGTGTCGTTCATTCTCGAGAAGGACGTTGACGTTGCAGCTCAGGAGGTGCGCGATGCGATCAGCCGGATTCTGCCGGACCTCCCGGAGACCGCGGAGCAGCCTGTCATCCGCAAGATCGACCCCGGCGCTTCGCCCATCCTTCAGCTTGCGGTCGCGGCGCCCCGTCCACTTCGCGACGTAACCGATGTCGCAGAGAACGTCATCAGCGAGCAGATACAGACGGTCAGCGGAGTCGGGCAGGTGGAGGTGGTCGGCGGGCGGACCCGGGAGATTGAAGTACGAGTCGACCCAAACCGGATGCTGGCATTCAACCTGACCGTGAACGACGTCGCTACTGCTATCCAACAGCAGAATCTTGAGCTGCCCGGCGGGAGGATTGATGCCGGACCGACGGAGTACAGCGTCCGGACCATGGGCCGGATTGTGGACTCGAAGGACTTCAACGAAATAGCGATTGCGCGGCGCGGCGACTATACGGTGCGCGTAAAGGACATTGGCGTTGCGCTGGACACGGCGGAAGAAGCCCGTTCGGCGTCCCTGCTCAACGCACAACCCGCTGTCACACTCGTGGTCTCAAAGCAGTCCGGGCAAAACACGGTAGCGATTGCGGAAGGAGTAAAGCGGCGCGTTGCGGAGATTGGACCGAGGCTTCCAAGCGGATTCCGCACAGAGGTTATCTCGGATCAGTCTATCTACATCAACGCGGCCATCCAATCAGTGCAGACGCATCTGATCGAAGGCGGCATCCTGGCGTCCGTCGTCATCTTCGCCTTCTTGGCGAATATTCGAACCACGCTCATCGCCGCTGTCGCCATCCCGACGTCGATCGTTTCCACGTTCGGCTTCATGGCGTGGCAGGGCTATACGCTCAATCAAATTACGCTGCTGGCGCTGACGCTGATGGTCGGCATTGTCATTGACGACGCGATTATCGTTCTCGAAAACATCTTCCGCTATATGGAGGAAAAGCACTATTCGCCGTTCGAGGCCGCCATTCTCGGGACCAGGGAGATCGGCCTTGCCGTCATGGCCACCACGCTATCTCTACTTGCCGTGTTCGTTCCCGTCGGATTCATGGGCGGTATTGTCGGACGATTTATGGCGTCGTTCGGGCTGACGGCCGCCTTTGCCGTGATGGTGTCGGCGCTTGTTTCTTTCACTCTGACGCCGATGCTCGCGTCGCGGTTCGTCAAACCGACACGGGAGGGCGGAGAGGGGGAATCGAAGCAGAGCTGGTTCTATAGGAGGATCGATGAGGCCTATGTCCGAATGCTTGAATGGACGATGGCGCATCGCCTCTTCCTTGTTGTCGTCAGTCTGTTTGTAATTGCTTCTATCGTTCCTTTGTTCGCTGCGATTGGAAAGAACTTCCTTCCGCAGGACGACAGATCTGAGTTTCAGATATCGATCACCGCGCCGGAGGGGTACTCACTGGCTGCCACTACGGCCCTGGCGGAATCCATCGCCAGAGACTTACGACAGGAATTGCCGGAGGTGACGGACACGCTGACCAGTGTCGGTGGCGCGCAGGGTGCGGTGAACTCGGCGACCATCTACGTCCGGCTTGTGCCGATTAAGCAGCGCAAGCGTTCCCAGGCGGAGCTCATGATTCGCGCGCGTTCGCTGCTCGACCGGTACCCGGCCAACTTGCGCAAGAGCGTTCAGGAGGCCTCGGCGGGCGCGGCGGGCGGGAGCTTCCGGCAGGCGGATATTCAATACTTCGTTGCGGGACCCGATTTGGAGGTCCTGACAAGGCTCTCGAACGAGCTGGTCCGCCGGGTGCGAACACTGCCGGACGTGGTTGACGTCGACTCGACACTTGAGGCAGGGCGGCCGGAGTTCCGTCTGGAGATCAACCGCAAGAATGCGGATGATCTTCGCGTTCGTGTCTCCGATATTGTGCAGGCCGTCAATCTTCTGATTGCCGGCGAAGAGGTGTCCACCTTCGATGTCAAGGACGAGCAATATGACGTCAGGATGCGTGCGGCGCCCGAATTCCGGCGGTCCCGGCAGGGGCTTGAAAGGATTGTGGTCCGATCAGAGACGGGAGAGCCTATTACTCTCGACCGGGTCGTCGATATCGTTCCCGGAACCGGTCCAACCACGATTGAGCGTCTGAACCGGGAACGCCAGTTTACGCTCCTGGCCAACGTACTCCCGGGCGGGTCTCAAGCCGCGGTGATCTCCGAGATCGAGCGGATTGTTCGCGAGATTGGGCTTCCGCCCGGCTACTCCTCCGGGGTGACTGGCAGATCGCGAGAGCTGGGCCGCGCTGGCTACTACTTCGGGCTCGCGTTTCTACTCTCCTTCGTGTTCATGTACATGGTCCTCGCCGCGCAGTTCGAATCATTCCTACATCCGGTGACAATCCTGCTGACCCTGCCGCTCGCGGTGCCGTTTGGCATCCTGTCTCTGCTGCTGTTCGGCCAGACGGTCAATGTGTACTCGGGGCTTGGCCTGCTTCTGCTATTCGGCATCGTAAAGAAGAACGCAATCCTCCAAATCGATCATACGAACGGCCTTCGTGCCGCCGGCATGGAGCGTTATGAGGCGATCATTCAGGCAAACCGGGACCGTCTCAGGCCGATCCTGATGACCACCATCTCGCTCGTGGCGGGAATGCTACCGCTGGTCTTTTCGAGCGGACCCGGCTCCGCCACGAATCGCTCAATTGGCGTGCTCGTTGCTGGAGGACAGACGCTCTGCCTGCTGCTGACGCTTCTCGCCGTACCAGTGTTCTACTCGCTGTTCGACGATGTTCGGGAACTGCCGGTCTGGCGCAGGATGGGCCGCTGGTGGGAACGCTGGTCCGGCAACGTGTCTGAGCGTCTGTCGAGAATCCGGGCCCGTGTGCGCGATTCCATCCGGCGGCCGAGGGAGGGCTGACGAGTGTCCGCACTCCCTCTCCTGCTTTGTGTTTCTCTCTTTGTACTGGCAGCACTCGGTCAGGCGCCAGAGCTGAAGGACACAACCGAAACGCAAGCCCTCCTCGCGTCTCTGCCGCCGCGCGTCGGCGTGATGGGCGAGGTGCAGATTACTCTGGATGAGGTCGTCGCTTCGGTGCTCGCAAACAACCAGAATATTCAGAGCGCCGAACTGGCACGGCGCGTGGCGCGCCTGGACCTGATAGCCGCGCGTGCCGCCTACGATCCCACGCTCACCTTTGATACACGCTATCTCCGGGAGGTGATTCCGGTTACTTCCGCGATCGCAACCGGAGAGGAAGGGCGCATTACGTCCGCCGAAGGAGCGGTCATCCCGGGTATCTCTGCATTGATTCCTGGTACTGGAGGCTCGTACCAAACAACCTTCACTTCGATCCGGCGCACAACGGATAACCAGTTCACCCTTCTCAACCCGCAGTATCCGACCGCGCTCACGTTCAATCTGACCTTTCCGCTGCTCCGTGGATTCCGCTTCGATCAGACGCGCCTGAATATCGAGGTTTCACGGAGTAACGTCGACCTTTCAACGTCTCAGCTGCGGCAGACTGTGACGGACACGATCACGGCGGCTGTACAGGCGTATTGGGAGCTCTACTTCGCCCGTCAGGACGTGATCATTCGCGCCCGGGCGGTGGATGCGGCTCGCAGGCAGGTGGAAAGCAATGAAAGACTGGCAGCGCAAGGCATCCTGGCTCCAATTGGGGTGGTCGAGGCAAGGGCTCAGGTTGCGACGTTTGAGCAGACCCTCTTTGCTTCCCTTGCGGCTCTGACGCGCGCCGAGAATCAGTTGAAGACCCTGATGCTGGGGGACCGCCGGTCCCCCCTCTGGCGAGTGGCTCTGCTTCCTGTAACTGCGCCTCCTGTCGATCCCCCCGCCGTAAACATCGAAGATGCGGTAACAACAGCAATCGCCGAGCGGCCCGAATTGAGGCAGGTCGAGATCTCTGCGGACATCAATCGATACCAAACGAGGCTTGCGCGAGAGCAAACACGCCCTCAACTCGACTTCCTTGCCACCTACACCACTGCTGGTCTCGCCGGCACGCCGGTGCTTCAGCAGCCGAATCCGTTTCTGTCCAGTACGCAGATTCTTTTCGGGCGGGTAAACGAGCTGTCCGCGCTGGCAGGTCTGCCGCCTCTTCCTTCCCTTCCTGATGTGACTGCAGAAGATATTGCTCCCCTGCTGGTTGGGGGGTACGGGCAGTCGTTGCGGAATCTCCTCCGTCAGGAGTTTCCGACGGTGCAAGTGGGATTGCGATTTTCGTTCCCAATTCGGAACCGCGCGGCTGAAGCAAACCTCAGCGCCGCCGTGCTCGAAGGCCGCCGGATCGAGACGCAGCGGCAACAGGTGGAGCAGCAGATTCAGGCAGAAGTAAGGAACTACGTCGAGGATATGATGGCAGCGCGCCGGCGCCTACAAGCGGCTCGCGCGGGGAGCACCTACGCACGCGAGCAGTACGAGAGCGAACAGCGCCAGTTTCGAGCTGGCCTGTCCACGGTGTTTCTTGTGCTGCAAAGGCAAACGGAGTACTTCCTGGCCCTGAGCCAGGAAGTTCGCGCGGGCGTGGACCTGGCGGTGGCAATCGAGAACTACCGCCGCGCAACCGCCCAAACGCTCCCCTTCTACGGCATCCGGATTCAACCCTGAACAAAAAAATTTGCTTCGCATGAAACGCTCGATAAACGAGCAACACTATGTCGGTGAACGCCAAAAGCGTGGGAGCACATTGTGGAGAATGCGTTCAAGCGGTAGTCACCGCGGGACGCTAGGCTCGCGTGAAGCTGCTGGTTTCTACCTGGCCATCCAGCAGTGAGCGCGAGGATCGTGGGCGCGGGGTTTACCGTGGTTTTCTGGGTGGGAACCCGCGCCCCACGGAACCGCCTGTGGCAAACGCGCTTAGGGTGAATCGATGTCAGACTCGGATCTGGGGTATCCGCTCAGGTCTGGCTCACGCGGCGGGGCAAAGAGGGCTCCGCTCCGCCGCGTTTCAGCGAAACGTGATCAATTTCCACTGATGTAGAGTTGGAAAGCGCCCCAATAATACGGCTTGTGAAAATTGGGAGAGGAACCCATCAGCTTCAACTTGGCCCCGCGAAGCGCCGCTGCCGGCGTCTGTCCTTTCGCAATCCCGGTGTACAGCTCTTTCATGAGGAGGGCAGTGGAGCGGTCGTTCACGTCCCACACGCCTGCGACGACGTTCCGCGCTCCCGCGCGCTGAAAGGCCCACGCGAAACCGACGAGGCCTTCACCCGAATAGATGCGCGAACCAGCTCCGCGGCAGGCCGAAACTGTAACCAGATCTGCATTCAGGGGCAGGTCCATGACGTCGCGGGCATAGAGTTTGTTTCCTGTCAGCAGAACAGCCGAATCGAGGGGGCTTTCACGGTTGGCAACCGCGTGCGCCGCAAAGTGGATGAACGAAAACTGGCTGGGGTTGGCTTTGCGGTACGCTGCCGGTGTCGCGTCCGGCCCGATATAGACGGCTTTTTCGATCGACGGGAATGCTGCCAGGATCGAATCAATCTCTCGCGCAGCATGGGCAAGTTTCGGGTAGGCCGGATCTTCAGGCACCGGATCACCAATCACAAGAATTGAGCGAGCCTTCCGGCTGGCTGGCTTGGAATCCGCCAGCATTGCGACGGACGGCGCGACTGATACCTCTACATCCTCGATCCAGTAGCGCGACTTCCCGGGTACAGGCAAGGTTTCGAAGTTGAGTTCCTGCAGCGGCCCGTCCGGCACGATGATCACCGAACGCGCTTTCGCTACCCAGTCTTGTACGGGCTCAACAACAAGTTGATACAGACGGTTTCCAGCGCGAAGAGGAGTGGCCGCGGGGTCAGCCAACTGGCGTTGAACTGCCTCGCGAAACTCCTCCACCAGGGGAGCGATCTCAGTGACGGGCGCGAGCTTGACAAGCCGAATTTCTAAAGGGGTAACGACCCAAACGTAAGATCCCCGCGGCGTAAGCCAGTAGGACAGGACCACGGCTTTCCTATGAGCGGCGGCGCGCTTCAGGTCCTCTGCGGAATATCGTTTTGATCGGGCCATTCCCGACCGTTCCGCCAGTACCTGGGCCCGGCTGGAATCTGCCACTACCAGTGCCTGTTCCGGCTTGCCTTGAAGCAGAAGCGCTTCGACGGCACGCTGGTAGAGATCGATCAACCGACCAAGGAACGAAATCTTAAAATCCGTTCGCAACAGATCGGAACGCGTCTCTTCCACGACCTCAAGCGCGGCTGCGAAGTGGCGCCATGCCGCGGAAGCATCGCCTCGATTCAGCGCAACCAAACCCAGACCCGCGTGTGCATCCCAGACGACTGCCGGAACCTTCTCGCTGTCGTTCAATGCCTGCTGATAAAGGGCGGCCGCCCTTTCCCAATCTTCCTTCCCGCTTGCGATACGGGCGTCATTCAAGACGTTGTAGACCAGGGTTTTAGCACCTGCCTGCTTCTTGAGCTGAGCCGCCTCACGGTTCCATCGTTCCGCGGAGTCCCAATCCCCGAGCTCCGCGTAAACGGTGGACATGTTTCCGGCCCAGATCGCCGCATCCGCCACGCGCTTCAGCTTCCTGGAAAGGCGGTAAGCGCGCTCGAAGAACGTGATGCTTTCTTTAAAGCGTCCAGCGAGCGCGTGCGCACTGCCCGCCTCGCCCAATGTATTGGCGAGATACGTGTTTTCTCCGAATCGCTCATGAAGCGCAATCGCCCTGGTTTGAATTTGAATCGCCCGGTCGATCTCGCCAAGGCGGTAGTAGCAAATTGACAGGTTTGCAAGCGCCAGGGAGTACAAAAGCTTGGCGTGTCCTTCTGCCAGTGCGAGGGCTCTTTCAAACTTTGCCGCAGCCTCCTCAAAGCGGTGCCTTGTTAGGCGGATCATCCCAAGATTGACCATGGCGCCCGCCTCCAGGTACCGATCCTGATGCTTTCGGGCGCGTTCCACTGCGCTCAGGAGCTTTGTTTCCGCCTCGTCCCAGCGTCTGAGCCGAGCCAGTCTGGAACCTTCGAGGATCTCGATATTGGTGAGAATGTCATCGAATCCGCCACTCTTCGCCAGAGCAAAGGCCTCCTCGAGGATTGGCGCAGCTTCGGCGAACTTTCCCATGCCGATCGTGGCCTGGCCTTCGAGCAGTTTCCGCCGGGCCTGAATTTCCCGGAACTCGAGGCCGTCGGGAAGAGGCCGCTGCAGGATGGACAGCACCTCACCGGCCGCTCTTCTGGCAAGCAGGATCTCGCAGCGCAGGAGCTCGAACTTCCAGTGATCGACCGTTCCGGGGCTTGAGAGGCTCTTTCCACGCTCGACCTGGTCCAAGGCGGCTTGCAATTCCCCGTTTCGGAAACTGGCTGTCGCCGATTCGAAGAGGCGGTCAAGCTGCTCGCCCCTTCGGGAGCAGGCGAAAAGGAGAAGAGCCAGCAGAACCGGAGCGATGCGAAACATTCAGAACGGCCAGTAGGTTCCGTTAGTTTCAACATCCATCGCGACGACGTGACCGCCAAAGGAAGATCCGAGACGCGCGTCACCGCCAACGGAAGATCCGAGACGCGCGCGCAGCATGATGAACCGGCGATACTGGCGGCTGATCAGCATCTCGGCGAAATACACGACGCCGTAATCGGGGATAACGACGCTATTTCCTACAATCGTTGCGTTCGGATGCGGAGTCCCTTCCCAGGCCAGTTCGTCCACCATGGTGCAGTAGACAACTCCGTGCGATTCGGGAAGCTTGTCTGATAATGGCCCATCGGGGCTGAAGAAGAGTTTGCCATACCGGGCCCGAAATGCCGCACTGTCATCGTAGGCGCGCTCCAGCTTTGCGTATGTATCGTTGTTGGCGAAAACCTGGGTGGCCAGAACGACACGGAGCGGATAATTGTCGATCTTGACTCCAGTAATGCAAATGTCAAATGGCCTGATTGGGCTTTGAAGGGGGAAGAGAACGCCCGTCGACTCCATGCCGCCCTTCATCAGGTCGACGGATACCCTGTCCGCAATCGTAAGGCCCTGTATCTCGACCTCGGTGCGTGTTTCAGGAACCAGGTTCTCGACAGAGACTCGATCATAGGAAAGCCGGAGAGGTTCCCTCTCCACAAAGTCGCCGGAGGCCTTCGTACTGATCGATTGGACTTGAACGAAGTCGTTCTCCCATGCCTCCTCGTCGGACTCCGCGCGTCCTCCGATTGCGGGAACGGCACTGCAACCCCTGGCCAAAATCATCTCATCCTGGGGATAGGTGATGTGGCCAGCAATGCCGATCGCGTGACCACGGAAAAAGAACCTTCTCTCTAAAGTGGGCGGAGAGACACTCAACGTATTCACAAACGCCTCCGATTAGATGACTTGGGTACTTCTACCGAAATTTACCGCCGCGACTGGCTTATCTCAAGAACAAACCGGTAATGGGCCGTTTCCGAGACGGAAGTTCCGCGATCAGGGGCGCCGCTTTCCAGCACCAGTTCATACATGCCCGCGCCGGGAAGGGCGGATGCCGGGACGATGATCAAAAGGGGGGCGCCTGGTGGTGGTGCAGTAGCGTGTCCTGAGAGAATAGGCTTCCCACCGGGGAGCGCTGTCAAGGTGTACTTGAGGCTAGTCCGCGGCTCGAACGCATTGATATCCGCAGATAATGGCAGCCAGAGCTGGTCGGAGGTGATCGAGTAAGTCGGTTCCTCGCCTCTTGCGGCTCCTCGGAGCGTGAGCGGCGCCATAGCCTGAGGTGAGGTTGCGCGCCGAAAACGAGGCAAGAGGAACAGTGACTGGTACGCGGTCACGAATGCAAGCGCAAGGGCGGCCGCAACTGCGTAGGGCGCCGGTCGGGAGAACCAGGATCGCCACCCGGATGTGGTGGGCGGTTTCCTAACTGCTTGAGTTGAATGCTCGCGCTGCTCGGCAAAAACGGCTCGTGCATTGGCGAGAAAGGCCGAGAGACTGCGCACGTCATCGGCACAGGTGGCACAAGAAAAGTAATGTTCCTCGAAAGCATGGCGTTCGAGTTCGCTCATCTCCCCTAACAGGTAACGTTCGGTAGCTTTCGATTGCACCGCAAACCCGTGGTCCATCAAATTACATCCCGTTGCTTGGTGAACGCCGTGCTCATTCCGTATCAATCCGAGACGCCTGCAACCTTCTGGTTGAGCGAAAACTGCGTGCGAAAGCGTCCTTTTGCCCTATGCAGCAGTACGCGAAGATATTCGCGGTCAACTCCCAGCTCCCTGCATACTTCGTCCTTGTCACGCTCCTCGAAGAAGATCCACCGCAGCAGCTCGCGGTCTTTTGGGGTCATGGAGCTTAAGGTCTCGCGCACTTTCGCCCGGCGTTCTTCGGTCACCAGCACGGATTCCGCGTCGGGATCCTCACCTGGAATATCGGCTTGGAATTCCTCTTGCTGTAGGAATTTGCTTTGGGACCGGTACATTTCGAAAAGGACGTTGTTGGATACGGAATTGACAAATGCTCCCAAAGACTCGGGGTTGTCGAGGCCGCCCGGGCGGCGGATCGTGCTGAGCACACGCAAAAAAACTTCCTGCTTGGCGTCTTCTACGAGATGGGGCACACGAAGACGGCTGCGTAGTTTGATCGTGATCAATTCGCCGAAGTACTCAGTGAAGTGACGTTCGGTTTCTTGATCACCTTCAGCAAGCCGCCGTAGGTATTCCGAGTCGAAAGTATGCCTTTCCACCGATTGTTCAGCTTAGACCGTCGGTGCCCAACCGGGTGGGAGAGCTCCAGTATGGCTGTAACTCATATCTTATACAAATTTTGCGAGAGGTACGGGCAAGAAAGCGCACGAGGTTTCGCGTTATGCTCGAAGAGACGATGGGAAAGAAAGTAGCGATTTTCGGGAGCGCAGGGCAACTTGGGACCGAGTTGCAGAGAGAGTTTGAGAGCAGGGGATTTTCAGTTATCGGTCTTGATCGCAAAACCGTGGACATCGCCGATGCCGCACAGGTTGAAAACTGCATTGCATCGCTCGAGCCGTCGATTGTGCTAAACGCGGCAGCTTATAACCAGGTGGACGTTGCCGAGGCCGAACCGCAGGCAGCCTTTGTCGGAAATGCGCTGGCGGTGCGCAACCTGGCGGTTTCCTGCCGGCAGGTCGACGCATACTTCGTTCACTTCTCGACGGACTACGTGTTCGACGGGATGGCGGGGCGTCCTTATACGGAGGAAGACAAGGTTCACCCGCTCAATGCTTATGGGGTGTCGAAGTTGGCCGGGGAGCTGTACGCACAAGCATATCTGGAGCGCGTTCTCATCGTCCGGACGTCAGGAGTGTTTGGGCCTGCGGGACTGCGCACGGCGCGAGGTAATTTTGTCGAACTGATGCTGCGGTTGGCAGCCAAGGGACAGCCCATCCGTGTTGTCGAAGACCACGTCGCCTCTCCAACGTATGCGCCGCTGCTTGCCTCAAGGACTGCGGACCTGGTTGAAAGGGAGGCAGTGGGAATCTTTCACATCGGCGGCGGCACGCCCATTTCCTGGTATGATTACGCGCGGCTTATTTTTGACGTGGCCGGGCTTACTCCCGAGTTGAAGCCTACGAACGAGAGGGAGTATCGGACGGCGGCGCGGAGGCCTCGCTTCTCAGCGCTGTCGAACGGCAAGATGGAGTCGTTTGGGTTGGAGCCGATGCCGCCGCTGAGATCCATGGTCGAGAACTACATGGAGGCGCGGTCGCAGGTGATTATGGCCGGCCGCTCGTAGCGTAGTATCCCTTGCGTGCTTGTACCCGAAGGTCCTTATCCCTGGTCTTGATTTCGATGCGGCGGAATCCGCCATCACCGGTGGGCTTGGCAGGAGTGTAACCAATTGCGTACTGACTGCGCATCTCCATCTCGATCTGCTTAAATATGTCATCCAGGGTCTGCTTCTTTGAGACCTTAAAGACGCGCCCGCCAGTATCTTCCGAGATGCGCTTCAGATCCGAGTCCGACCCTCCGTAGCGCGGATCTGAGAAGAGAATGCTGTAAACGATTGCGTCGGACTTATGCGCCGCCTCCATTGCCTCGCTCATCTTGATGCGGCTGCCGACATCGACGCCGTCCGTGATGACAATGATTGCCTTCCGGCCTACCTCCCGGCGTAGCTTCTCTTCGGCGGCGAGATAGATTGCCTCGAACAGGACGGTGCCGCGTGGGTTGGAAGGAATGGGTCCAGGATTGAGGATTCCAGGGACATAAGGCGAAGCTTGCACCCTGAGTCCCTCCAGCCCTTTTCTCAGAAGAGTTGTGGAGTTCGTGAAGTCCTGCAGCAGCTCCGTGTCTGTTCCAAAGCTGATGAGGAACGCCATATCCTTTTCCTTGAGTACATTGGAAAAGAACTGCAAGGCTGCCCGGCGTTCCGTCTCAATCAAATTCTCCTGGCTCCGGCTTACGTCAACAAGCAAACCGATGGTGAGAGGAAGGTCGGTCTCCCTGGCGAAGAATTTAATCTCCTGGGGTTTGCCTTCCTCGCTAACGATGAAGTCTTCTTTCGAGAGGCCTGGAACCAGCGCGCCCTTCCGATCCCGCACGGAGAACAGGACGTTGACAACATCAACGTCGACTTTGATTGTCGGTTCCTCGTTCTCCTGCTGCGTTGTTTGAGCTTGCTGCTGCGCCTCCAGGACAAGCGGCAGAAGGACGATCGCGGCAAGCACGGTCGGAACAAGGCGCGGTTTTCGCAGGTACATCATTTATCGAACTAATAGATGCACAACACAAACGCCTTGTTCCAGCGGAAATCGAAGAAGGGGAGACGGCAGCCTCAATGGAAACGGCCGCTACCACTGAACGGTCTGGCCGGGCTGCAAGGGCCAAACCTCGGTTTCGGGCTGATCTCTGAGCAAGCCAGCGAGCGTCTCCGGACGTCCGGTCAGGGCAGGGAATGTTCCGAAGTGCATCGGGATCACCTTGCGGGGCTTGAGAAGACGGCATGCGGCTGCAGCTTCGTAAGGACTCATGGTGAACAGATCGCCGATGGGCAGGATCGCCAGTTCGGGTCGGTACAGCTGGTGAATCAAGGCCATGTCGGAGAAGACGCTTGTGTCTCCCGCGAAGTAGAGGCGCCTGCCATCGGGAAGGGTAAGGACATAGCCTGCCGCCTCGCCGCCGTAGATGATCTTTCCGTCGTCGAGAATGCCGCAGCTGTGTACGGCATGCGTCATGGTCACCTTGACGCGATGCACGATCTGCGATCCTCCCTTGTTCATTCCGGAGCAATTGCTCACACCCTTCGATTCGAGCCAGTGGCAGATCTCATAAATTCCAACGACGGTCGGTGAAAACCGTTGTGCCAGCGGAATGACGTCATGGATGTGATCGAAGTGACCGTGCGTGATGAGAATTGCGTCAATGCGGTCGAACTCGTGCTTCTCCGGGTGTGCGGGATTGCCAGTCACCCATGGATCCATCACGAAGACCTCGCCTGTTTCGAGACGCAGTTGGAAGGTTCCGTGCCCGAGCCACGTGATGTTCAGCATGTGTCGCTCCTTCTAGTCAATCTTCAAGTGGTTGGCTGTGGTAAAACTGTCTGGCCAGTGTATTGTATGCCGTCCCCAACTTTTGCCAGCTGAGGGATCGAAACCGGTAGACGGCCTGTGATTGGAATCTCTCCGAACAAAGCGCGGACGACCGCTGCCTCCGACGGTTCGACCGGGCTGCAGGTGGTGAGATAAACCGAAGAGGCGGGGTATCCCTGCAAAAGATAAGGGCTGCCGAGAGATGCCAGCACGATCGGACGCTGCGTTGCGTACAGCTGGTTCATAAAAAAGGGATAGTTGCCCGGCAAGGGAACATCGCCCCTGGCTGAGCTCACAAAAGCCAATACTACAATTTTCTCCGAAGAGGCTGCTCTTGCCGCCGCATCGCGAAACTCCGCCAGGCCATCGCTTGGGGCAAACAGTTGGATTCGCGCTCTGGGAACCCGACGGGCGAGCTCTTCCATCAACCGCCGGCCCTGGGAAGTGAATCGGGATTCGGTCAGGATGAAATACGACGCCGTTTGCGGATTCTTCAGAGGAACCAGAGCGTAGTCATTCTTCACGAGGGTTACGGCCCGATCCGCGACGCTTTGCGCTTCCGCAAGCGCCTCTTCGGAATCCAGGGTGTCGGCGATCGCCTCGAGGTTCACCAGGCGCTGCCGATGCAGTCCCAGACGTACTTTGGCAGATAGAAGGCGCCGCAAGCTCGCATCGATCCTTGCCTCCGTAATCCGTCCTTTCCGTACCGCCTCAACGACCGCCTTAATCACCACGTCGGGATTCGGCGGCATCAGCAGCAGATCGACGCCCGCCTCGATGGCACGAACGGCCGCTTCGCCAGGAGGAAGCTCCTTGGACAATCCGTTCATATCCATGGCGTCGGTTACGACGAGCCCTTTGAAGCCAAGCTCCTTGCGCAAAAGGTCCGTCAGGATCGCGCGGGAGACTGTTGCCGGAATCTCCTCGCTTTCCATTGCAGGCACGGCCATGTGCGCTGTCATGACGGAGTCTACGCCAGCGTCAATCGCTTCGCGAAATGGCACCAGCTCAACCGCATTCATTCGTTCGCGGCTGATGTCGAGCCGCGGCATGCCCTTATGACTGTCGACGGCGGTGTCTCCATGGCCAGGGAAGTGTTTGACGGTCAGAAGCACTGGGTGCTTCTTCTCTCTGCGCGCACCCTCGATGAAGGCGCGGACATGCTGTCCGACGGATACAGGATCTTCTCCAAACGACCGGATGTTGATGACCGGATTATCAGGATTGTTGTTGACATCGGCGACCGGGGCGAAAACCCAATGCACGCCCAGTGCTCTCGCTTCGCGGGCTGTGGCCGCACCAAGGCGGCGCGTTGCCTCCAGATCGCCGGTCGCGGCATACGCCATTGCATGCGGGTACTTCGTTGTGTCCGTGACACGCATGGAAGCGCCGCGCTCGAAATCTCCACCCACAAGCAGCGGGATGCGCGCCTGCCTCTGCATGCGATTCAGGAATGTGGCCATGACGTAAGGGTCGACCCGCCGGATGATCCCGTTCTCCACGCGATTCACAACGATTACGCCGCCGACGCCGACATCGCGCACAAGGCGCACAAATTCGCGGTACTCGCGGGCGCGACGCCTTGGCATCTCGCCGTAGGAGGTGATCATGACCAGCTGCGCGACCTTCTTTTCCAGAGGGAGCGATCGCATCCAGCGCTCAACCGTATCGGGCTTATCGGGTGCTACGCGCGCTGCTGCGGGAGGGACGACTGGCTTTTGAACAGCTGTTGCGCCAGGCTTGGACGGGTTTGAGGAACCCTTTTGGGTGTAAAGGGTCAGTGGGTAAAGAAGTGCTGTCAGGAGTGCACAACTCCCGACAGCAATCTTCCGGTACTTCATATAATACTTCCAGTATAAGCTGCGGGGAATGGCTACTTGGCCTTTGGATTGGCCTTAAGGTTAAGATTCCGCTGCGCGACAGCCGGTTTCCGCGGAGGCGCTTTTCGCTTCAGGAGCCGATTCACCGCTCGTACGAGGTGGCCTACCTCAGTCGCGCTCTTCTGAATCACGACATCCGCTCCGGTATTCTGCTCATTCAATCCGAGAGCATCCGCGAAGCCGGAGATCAGGATCACAGGAACCTTCGGTTCCCGGGCCCGAATCTGTTCGATGAAGGCGACGCCGTCCATCATCGGCATGCGGTAGTCCGTGATGATAAGGTCGAACGCTCCTGGTTGGAAGACATCCAGCGCCTCAAGCGCCCCGGAAGCGGTGGTTATCCGATATCCGAGTTCCTCGAGGACGCACTTTCGGGCAGCCAGACCGTTCGCGTTGTCATCCACGAGGAGAATCCGGGTCGACGAGGCGGATAGTTGAGGAGAGATTGCACCCATGCAGTTCAGACTTCGCGACAGTAACAAAGCTGTGACAGCGTGTCAACGAACTCGTATCGGTTTGTAAAGAGGCGAGATGTAGAACTTGACTTCCGCGGAATGCGTGTATCCAAAGGCTGAATGAGACTTCTGGTCCTGTCTCTGACCTGCCTTCCTCACGGACTACTCCACTTCGCGTGGAGCGGTATATCCCGACTTTGCGATGATTGTGTACTTGATGGGTTTGTTTTTCTCGTTCACGATCCGCAAGGGCTGATTCGTAGCCGGGTCCACCAGCTCTACCTTGATCTTGCGGAACTTGCCATCGCGAGCCTGGTTGGTCGGCTGATAGGCCAGCGAGTACTGATTGCGCAGAGCGTCTGAGATTGCTGCAAAGATTCCAGGAAACTCACCATAGAACCGCGGAAAGAAGGACTGGCCGCCGGTTTCCTTGGAGAAGGTCCGCAATTGATTGTCCGCCTGCAGAAAGTCGAGACGCGCGATCGGGCCGAGGTATCCCCTTGCGTCATACCATTCCCGGAGCGCCTGCATCAGCCCGATGGAGTAAATCGGCACGCCCGCGCCCTGGAGAATCTTGCGCGTCTTGTCAAAGGTCAGCTTGCTGAACGTGTCGATGCCACTCGAGATAAGGACGATTGCCTTTCGGCCCTCGATCTCGGACATTCGTTCCGCCGTGTCCGTGATGGCGTCGAACAGGTTCGACTCGGAGTAGGCTGCAATCTGCAGCCGGCGCATGGCCTGATAGGCTTCCTGCTTGTTCTGCGTGAAATCGGTCAGAATCTCCGGACGCAGGTCGTACGCCACCACCGCAACGTAGTCTTCCGGCTTCAGCGTCTCCAGAAAGCCGTATGCCGCTGTCAGCGTCTGATACCAGGATTCGGTCCAATACTGCTGGAACAGATTACTGAACTCGATGACCATCGCGACGGTCATCGGAGCCTCGCCCATGGAGAAGCTCGTAATCTGCTGCGGAACGCCGTCTTCGAGAATGCGGAACCGGTCCTGGGGAATGTTCGGAATGAACCGGCCCTTGTTGTCAAGCACGGCGACGTCTACCGAGACGGTTGTTGCGTCGCTGCGAAAAGTCGCTGTGCCCTCAGGGGGGAGATCGCCCTTCTTCTTGAACTGTGAGGGGATCTTGGGTTGCTCCGGTTCCGCCGCCTGGCCCTGCTTTCTGGGTCTGGCCACGGCTTCGCCGCGTTCCTTCTTCGGTCCTTCCTGCGCGATGCCAACGCTAAGCGCTGGCAGAAGGCAAATGGCCAGCAGATTCGCGATAAATCTTAGTCTGTTCATGGCTGCTCCGAAGCAAGGTGGAAAAAGCATCCCCACAAGTCTATATCCAAAGTAGACGTCCCGGGAAGAGTTTACGGTTTCGGCTGCTGTTGCGCAAATCCTGGTTCTATTGAACCCATGGGTCGTCCGAGCCCCGCTTCCGCAGGTATACCTGGAATTTCCTCTTCGCCCTTTCCATCTTCCAGCGGTGGTAACGGTGCTCGATCGAGCCCAGCAGGTTAAACCTGACGCGGCTGTCCCACTTCATGTAGGCGAAGCCGAAAATCAGGCCGCCAAGATGAGCGATGTCACTCACGCCGCTGCCGCTCATCCGGAGCGAACTCAGGAACGCCATAGCGCCGAGAATCATCACAAAATATCTGGCGCGGATCGGAAAGAGGATAAAGATGATCGTTGCGTCCGGAAACAGGAGCGCAAAAGCCATCATGATTCCGTAAATCGCGCCGGAAGCGCCGATGGTTCGCGTGTCGGGCGTACCGTAGAGGTAGTTGCCCAGGATGACGCAGAGTCCCGCGCCGATACCGCAGAGGAAGTAGAACTGAAGGAATCGCTTCGTTCCCCACGTCCGCTCCAGATCGGAGCCGAACATCCAAAGCGCCAGCATATTGAGCAGGATGTGGCCAAAATGAAACGGACTGTGTACGAACAGGTAAGTGACCAGTTGCCACACGGCGAGTTCGGTCACCACCGCTCTCGGCACCAGCGCGAGTAGGGAGAAGATACCTTCGGCAGCAGTTCGCGCGGTCAGAAAGTACAGCAGGAAGATCGCGATGTTCGAGATCAGCAGCCACTTTACGCCGGGCGGAATGCTGCCCGAATAGGAGAAACCGGCCGTTCGATACCGATATGGATACGGCATGTAATCCCTAGGCCCTAGAATCAGGATAACAGAAGGAGGCAGCGAAGGCGCCCTGAAAACGCGGCCCAGCCCGCCGGCAGCGCCGTCTGCCGGTCTCGGCAGGTGGAGACGGCATGTTGTCCTACGCCTCGCCTGCCGCAACCGGAGCGGATCTCATGTGCGAGGGATCAAGATTTTGATAAGGTATGCGCCCGCTCTTGAGTGAGGGCCGCGTCGGCCCGCCCATATCGCGTCAGCAGAATCGCCAGACCTTCGACAGCGCCCGCGATGGCAAACCATACCTGCCAGCGGGAGAAGATCCCTTCCGAAATGGCGAAGGAGCCGGTGAAACCTAAATCGGCCCCAATGCGCCAGATGCAAAGCACGCCGGCCATCAATGCTGCCGGCGTCAGCAACGCGGCGAAGGCCAGCGCCAGGCGCTGGTTCTTTCTAGCCTTCTTTTGAACCGTCGGGCCCTGGCTTAGTCGGATTTTCACCAACATTTCGGCGTTTTTCCCCAGTCTACCAGCATTTGCGATAGAGTGTTGAGTTGGCGTAAACCAACGCGGGAAATGACCCGGCCACAAGGGGATATGCAGCCTCGAGGCTGGAGCCCCGGCCGCGGTTAGCGCATGAGAAAGGACGGACCAACATAAGTATGCGAAAGATCAGAACAGCTGTGATCGGCGCCGGATTCATGGGCAGGGTCCACTCGGAAGCCATCCGCCGCCTGGGCAATGTTGAGATTGCAGCGGTCGCGGCCTCCACCGAGGAGGAGGCTCGCCGGTTTGCAGATTCCATCGGCGTCGAACGCGGCACCGCCGATTACAACACGATCCTTTCGGATCCTTCTATTGAAGCTGTTCATGTCTGCACGCCGAACGCGTTGCACTATCCAATCTCAAAGGCTGCAATGCTTGCAGGCAAGCATGTCCTTTGTGAAAAGCCGCTAGCCATGTCTGCGGCGGAAGCGCGCGAGATGTTGAGGATTGCGGAGGAGAAGGGTGTGGTGCATTGCGTCAATCACAACCTTCGCTACTACCCCGTGCTTCAGCATGTCCGCAGGATGATTGCCAACGGAGAGCTGGGCGACGTTCTTGTCGTTCAAGGCACGTACTCGCAAGACTGGTTGCTCTACGATACCGACTACAACTGGCGCATCGAGCGACCCCATAACGGTCCGCTCCGGGTGATGGGAGACATCGGCTCCCACTGGATGGATATGATCCAGCACCTCACCGGACTGAAGATCACCGCGCTTTGCGCCGACCTCGCCATCTTCCACAAGACTCGGAAGCGCCCGAAGGTTTCCATCCAGACGTTCGCAGGAAAGACATTGAGGCCCGAGGATTATGACGAGGTGCCAATTGACACCGACGACTTCGGCGCCGTGCTCCTCCACCTCGGCGATCGCGCCAGGGGAGCCTTCACGGTAAGCCAGGTTTCGGCTGGCTGCAAGAACCGTTTCCAGGTGGAGATTTACGGCACCAAGTGCGGAATTCAGTGGAATCAGGAGAAGCCGGACGAGCTCTGGATCGGTCATCGCAACTCCCCCAACCAGATGATCGTCAAAGATCCGTCTTTGCTGGAGCCTGAGGCTTCCACCTATGCGGACCTGCCGGGTGGCCACAGCGAGGGATACGACGACACGCACAAGCAGGTCTACCGCCGTTTCTACCGAAAGATTGCAGATCCGGCAGCGCCCGTAGAGTTCCCGACGTTTGCCGATGGCCTGTGGGGCATGGAGCTGCTCGAAAAAGTGATCGAGAGCGCCGAACGCAGGGGCTGGGTAGAGACCGGCGCCGCAGCAGCCGCACAATAAAGAAGCCTTCCGCGCCCGGACCTTTCAGGATCCGGGCGCACCATTCCTCACGAAACCCCGCACTCCGCTCCGGGTCTAACATTTGACTGAACTGCCTGGCGGGGCGTATGCGTGTCGGGATCAAGCCTTCAGAGTCCGCGGTCGGATCGCTCGACGTCATTGCGCCTGGAATCTTTGGATTCCGCACGCTCATCGCCAATGTGTTCGGTGTTTCCAATGACGATGGATCGTGGAGTCTGATCGATGCCGGGCTGTCCTATTCCGCTTCCCGCATTCTGTCGTGGGCTGCAGAACATCACGGCACGAGGCCGCCCGACGCCATTCTTCTCACACACGGCCACTTTGATCATGTCGGCGCCCTCGAGGAGCTCGTTGCGTCCTGGGACGTCCCCGTTTATGCTCACCCTCTCGAGCTTCCATACCTGACCGGGCGTTCCGAGTATCCGCCGCCGGATCCAAGCGTCGGCGGCGGAGCTATCGCCTTCCTCGCGGCTCTTTATCCTCGCGGCCCCATCAATCTGGGAAGTCGCGTTCGTCCGCTTCCGGCCGACGGCACAGTGCCGAACCTTCCGGGCTGGCGGTGGATTCACACGCCGGGCCATACGGCTGGGCACGTGTCGTTCTTTCGCGAAAGTGACAAAGTCCTGATCGCCGGCGATGCAATCAGCACGACAAAACAGGAGTCACTGTTCAGCGTTCTGGTGCAGCGTCCTGAAGTGAATGGTCCTCCGGCCTATTACACAAGCGACTGGGGCGCAGCAGCCGAGTCCGTGCGGTGCCTGGCTGAGCTTGAGCCCGCAGTCATTGCGTGCGGCCACGGCATGCCGATCATCGGTCCGGAAGCGGCAGCCGATCTCCGCGAGCTCGCCAGAGCGTTTCCGGATCGTGCGGTGCCTGCTCGGGGGCGGTATGTCCGGCGGCCTGCGGTGACGGATGAAGACGGAGTGGTATCCGTGCCGCCGCCGGTCCTGACCACGGCGCCTCGCATCGTGCTGGCTGCCGCGGCTGCCGGTGTCATCTTGTACAGGCTCAATCGCCGGCGCTCACGCAGAGGGGGGGCGTATCGCGGGCGATAGAACGTCACTTTCTCATTTCGACTTTCCAGCAAAAAATAAATCGTTGAGATGCAGTCGGTTAAAGGGAAATGTGCGCGCCGGGAGGGCGTAAATTCTTGATCCTCGCCGCTAGACTGTAGCCGAAAGCGGTTCCATCCGCAACAAAGCCCTAAAGAGGCCCCGATTCGGGAGAGTCGGGGCCTTTCGTTTTTTGGAGATTACTATGCATGGAGTTACGAACCGGCTGTCCTGGATTTTGATGTGCCTCCTCCTCGTATCCTCGGCTGAGGGCGCTCCGACGCTGACGACAGTTCAGGACATTTTGTATAAAGCTGATGGCACCCGATTCAATGGAACCGCCTTTATTGAATGGCGCTCCTTTCAGACCGCGGATCAGCAGAACATCGCAACGCAGAGCGTGGTGGTCCCGATCATCGACGGTGTGTTACGGGTCCAGCTTGCGCCTTCTACCACAGCCAATCCGCCCGCGTACTATCTGGTTCGCTATAACAGCGACGGGCGTGTGCAGTTCACGGAAACGTGGTCAGTTCCACCAAGCACGACTCCGCTGCAATTGAAAGATGTACGGCAGGCGCTTCCGCCGGGCGGATCGGGGACACCGCCTCCGGCCTCCAACCTGAGGATTTCTGACATTGAAGGGCTAAACGACGAACTGTCCTTACGCGTCGTGCGAGGACCGGGGTTCGTCCCTTCGCGCGTGGCTCATATCAATGCCTCCGGCGCTCTTGAGGCGGTCGTTGGGAACACGAACGATTGCGTTCGGGTGGATGGCACATCGGGGCCATGCGGCACAGGCTCGTCGAGCACGCCGGTTTTCGTGGACGGGGAGACGCCGGCAGGATTGGTCAACGGCTCCAATGCAGTCTTCACACTGTCCGGAGTCCCGGAACCGGCGGCCAGCCTTAGCCTGTACAAGAACGGCGTTCTCCAGAAGCCTGGCCTTGACTACAGCCTCAGCAGCAACACTATCACCTTCACCCCTCAGGCAATTCCTGCTTCGGGCGATGTACTGCTCGCTTCCTATCGAATGGGACAGACGGGAATACCAGCAGGACTCGCAGGCGGAGCCTTAACGGGTTCGTACCCAGCGCCATCACTTGCAGCCGGCGTCGTTTCCGACTACAACGTCAGTCCTGTTGCCGCGATCGCCGAAAGCAAGCTTGCCTTGAACTACCCTACACACTCGAATGCAAATGACCCAACTCCCGAGCAGAAGGCGGCCCTGGCGGGAACAGCAGGAACACCTTCCGGCACGAACCGTTTTGTGACGAACGAAGATCCTCGCCTTACCGGTCCGAGACCGCCGCTTGCGCATTCGCTGCTCAGTCCGGAACACGGCGATACCAAAACCGCGACGCCTGCCCGAGGGGATCTGATCGTTGCGCAAGGATCGACTCCGACATGGACGAGGCTGCCCATTGGACCGGCCAACCGCTGCCTGACATCCAATGGCTTCGACGCCGTCTGGAACACATGTCTGTTCACTGGATTCACAAACGGAGCAGTCCCGTTTGTCGACGCCTCAGGAAACCTCGCACAGAACAGCAACCGGCTTTTCTGGGACAACACAAACCGCAGACTGGGAATCGGCACCAACTTTCCTTCGTCGACGCTTCACGTTTTCGATGCCACGGCCGGAACGGGCTCGACGGCAATTACGGTTCGTGCCGGGCAGGGGCAGGGAACGAATCCCCTGCAGCGGTGGCTCGCTGCAGACACAACCGAGCTTGCGAGAGTTGACCCGGACGGATTGATTGCGGCAAGGAGTTTTCGAGGCACGACGGGGGCGTCGGCTGCCTGGCAGGAAAACGGCAACGCTGTAGACCCTCTGTCGCCCGCGGACGGAGACGCGTGGTATAACACATCCTCGCAGTCGCGCCGAACTCGGGAAGCCGGGCAGACGCACTCGCTTCCTCAGGTGATCTGCAGCAGTGCGGGACAGATTACCTCTTCTACGCAGGCAACTTCTTTAGGCTCCTGCCGCATTCCGGCTGCGGCGCTCCGCCCTGGCGATCGCATTGAAGTACGATTCGACTTCTCGCACGAGGGGACGTCGAGCGGGTTTGGAATGGAACTTCGATGGGGCCAATCCTCCGTTCTTTCTAGGACCGCCGGTTCAACGGAATCGAAGATTACGGGCCGCTTCGATGCCGCCGTCGGCGCGTCTGGCGTAAGCTGGAGCGCGCAGACGTGGGGAGCGTCGCTCAGTCTTTCGGCCACGGCCGGGGCAGTGGATGGAGCTTTGGACGAGGGCCGGGTGATTACGTTCTGGGGGCATATGAGCGGCACTACGAGCGATACGGTTACGCTGCGCAATTTTACGGTCATCCGCTACCCGGCGCAGGAGAACCCGTAAAGGGCAGGCTGCCGCCAGCCCCAGTGGCAGTCCAACGGGAGCCGCGAGCTCAGTTGTCACCGTCAAAAAAGAGCATGATATCCCCCCGAGCCCTGGCCAGCTTTGCGCGCGCGAGAAGGTAATCGTAGCGAGCCCGGATCTCGCGGTCTTCTGCTTGCGCCAGGATGCTTTGCGCAACAATCGGATCGAGGCTGGTGGCGAGTCCTTCCGAATAGCGAAGGCGCGACAGCTCCAGGGCTTCACGCGCGGCCGCGGCGCCCCTGGAAGCAGCATTCAAGGCATCGCGCGCTGCTTCCATTTCGAGCAACGACTCACGGACTTCCTGTGCGACTTTGAGGTCCAAGTCCCTGATTTGCTGCTTGACGCGATCGGCCTGGAGGCGGGCCGCCGATGCCTCGGCGGTAAGCCGGCCGCTGGTCCACAGCGGAAATGTGATCGATGCGCCGGCTACGTAGGTTGAAAGGGATTGATCCGGACCGCGGCCCAGGAGGCCGTAGTCGCCCGATACGGTTAGCTTGGGCCACCGCTCGCGCTCTGCGCGCTGCCGCTCGTATTCCGACGCGCGGAGCCTTGCCTGCAGAGCCTTGAACTCAGGCCGCACCTCTTTCGCATCCCGGATCAGAGCCTCGGCCGAAGGCTCTTCTATGTTCAGCGGAACGGATTCGGGAACAAGCTCGAAGTCTGTGTCTTCGAGGCCGATTGTACGAGCGATCATCGTTTTTGCGATTGCCGCATCGCGGCGCGCACTGATCACAATCGACCGCTCTCCTTCGTATTGCTCCTCCGCGCGTACGACATCCAAGCGGCTGGATGTCCCTGTGCCCTCCCGGTCCTGAGCCTGCTGGAGAGACGCAGCTGCGGCAGCCATACGAGCTTCTGCCGCCCTGATCGTCGATTCTGCCTGAAGAGCTTTCAGATAAAGCTGGAGGACTGCAAGCTGCGTCTCCTGACGAACGGCAGCGGCCTCGTAGCGGCTCTCCTCCGTCCTTGCGCGCGCAGCGCGAATCGTCGAGACGAGGCTCATGTCAAATACGGTCTGAGTGAGGGCAGGACGGGCGTTGAACGTGCGGAAGGGGCCAATGCGATCGGTAAAGCCGGGAATCACAAGCCCGATGCCTTGCAGATTATTCGTCTGATAGGCGCTGGCGATCAAAGCCGAGAGCTGCGGCCGGTATGCAGACGCGGCGATCCGTTCTGAAGCCTCAGCTTCCAAGGTCCTGAGAGCGGCGATCTGCGCGTCCGGGTTCAATCGCGCTGCGAGCTCTACGGCCTCCCGCATTGACAGGGTTCGAGCCCCAAACGCTGGCAGGCAGACCGCCAGCGTGAAAATGACGATGCGTTTCATTGAGCTCCTCCGAAGATTTCAGTATCTCTCGGAGGGCTTCCTAACTGGAACTTAGTGGCTCAGTTGGATGATGGAAAAGACCGCGCCCTGCAAATCCTGGATTATCGCGAATTCCCCGACATCGGGAATTGGCGTTGGAGGAACACGGACCCGGGCGCCTAACTCGAATGATTTAGCGGCCGTCGCTTTACAGTCCGACACGAGGAAGTATGGCATCCAGTGCGGCGGCACATCTCCCCACTCTTTCGCAATCTTGATCATGCCGCCGATCGACCGGCCACCTAACTGCCATTCCGTGTACTCGAGGGGTGCATCTGCGGGACCGCCCATGGACGTCTTTTCTCCCCACTTCAAGAGCCCCATGTAGAACTTCTTAGCACTCGCCGTGTCAGTCGTTACAAGTTCCGGCCAGCTCATCGTTCCAGGAACATTTGCGATCCGCGTTCCAATATGTTGTTTCGGCTGCCATAAGCCAAACACAGCACCCTGCGGGTCGCGGATCAAAGCCATGCGGCCGTAATCCATGACATCGAGGGGGCCCATGAGCGCTGAGCCACCAAGCTCAGTTGCTTTCCGGCTGGACTCGTCCGCATCCTGTACCGAGAAATACAACATCCAGTGGGGCTTGACTCCCTGCTTCTGTTGTTCCTCCGGCAGCTGGTACAATGCACCAGCTTCGAGGCCATTGACCTTCACTGTCGCGTAAGTGCTGTCCGCGTTTTCAAACGACCAGCCGAAAAGCGCTCCGTAGAATGCTTCGGCTGCCTTTTGATTGGTAGTCCCAAGTTCCGCCCAGCAAAACTCTCCTGGTGCGTGTTTATCGATTGCGCCGGTCGCAGATGCGGTCACTTTCCGGAACCTCCCAGCGAACTATAGCATGGGAGGTTCCCGTATCGTAGTAGCGCCAGCGCATGGCATCGGTTAATTCTTCATTAAGCCCGATGCAACAGCGGAAACACCGAAGGTTCGGGCAGGCGCACTCCGATTCGGGCAGAGAGGGGTTCACGGATGATGGGCACGCTTAGAGCGAACCGTCGGGCTGAAGCTGTCGTTCCGCTACGGCGCCCAGAACGGTTCACTCGATGGCAGAAAATCGATGGGCACTTCGGGGATAAACGTCTTCAGCCAGCGGGCGCACTCTTTCATTCCGCTCTCTTCAGAGGGGACATGTCCGAGGATGATAAGACTCTTCTTGTGTCCCGCAGTCATGGCATCCCGGGCATACTCGATCCCCTCCCACTCGCGGCACTCGCCAATAATTAGTGCATCGACGTTGTCCCGCTCCAGCCAGCGAATGACAGCCGGACCGCTCGTATAGCCGGGACTGACAGCGATCCGTGAAACCTGCAGCTCCGGATTGCCGATCACGCGCATGGTGCGGATGGAGAGGCAGTCTCGCAGGCTGCGAGCGACTGCGCGCAGCGGTGCGGGCGGAAGGACGAATACGCGCGGCGAGGAAGAATCCTGATACTTAGCCCAACCGAGCGCATCGACGAGGCCGGTGAGAATCCCATCCGGACGGCGTCTGTGCCAGTGGTCATGAAATCGCCAGATGACGAGATCGTTGTCGCGGATTACTTTCTGCTTTCGCTCGAAAACTGCGCCCGAGAGCCCGTCGATGCGATCTTCGTGGTTATAAAAAGTTGGTTCATGAACGATGATGAGGTTGCGTCCTGCGGCGGCGGCCCGTTCCAGGACATCCAGAGTGCCACCGAAGGACGTGGCGATGCCTCGCACCGTTGTATCCGGGTTGCCCGCCTTGAACGTATCGACTGTTTTCTCCTCCCAGGGGACACCCACATTCTGCTTGATGCGGTTGATGACATCCCGCGCAGTCAGCGGTTTATTCTGGGCTGCCAAATGGAAGGCTGTAAAGCCAGCCGCGGCCAGCCAGCGGCGTCGCGAAAACGTGGAAGACGGTATCACACAATGCATGCTACGGACTCGCCATAGTCTATCACCGGCGGCGAAGGAAGGGTGAGCAGTTGATTAAGCGGATTCACGGCTTCGTAAACTGTGATGATAAATTCGCTGTGAATCTTGACTTTCTGTTTCTCCGGAGATAGCATTGCCCCGCAGTATCGCTGTGATTAGGGGGCACGATACATGCTTAGGCGAATATCGTCCGCGTTGACGCTTCTCTCCGCGCTTGCCGTGCCGATGCTGTTACGCGCGCAAGGTTCCGACGCGGTCCTTGTAGGCATCATCACTGATGCTTCGGGCGCCGCCGTAGCGGGAGCGACCGTCTCTGCCGTTAACGTCGCGACCGGCGTAAGTCGCGATGTCATTACTAATCAGACTGGAGCTTATCGTATTGGTCCGCTTGTACCTGGGACTTACGAAGTGCGGACTTCGATGACTGGGTTCAAGACTAAGGTCCAAAGCAACGTGGTGTTGCAGACAGGCGCTGTCCTGAAGGTCGACCTGGTGCTGGAAGTCGGTGATGTTTCCGAGCGGATCGAAGTTACGGCTGCCGCTCCTATGCTGCAAACGCAGGAAACTTCGGTGGGCGGTGTAATTACAACCTCGCAGCTCGAACGAATCCCCGTGAACGGCCGTAATTACACGCGGCTTCTCGTGTTGATGCCAGGCAGCAGCGATATCAGGCGAAGCCAGGGCCGCGGTGATCTGTCGGGCACGCAGATGGTTTCAATCAACGGCCAGCGCACGCAGGACAACAACTACACGATCGACGGCATTGACAATAACATGATGTTCATGAACTCCCCGGGAGGTTCACCTCCGATGGACGCGATTCAGGAGTTCCGCGTCTCGACGGGGAATTCCGCGGAATACGGCCGGTCTGCTGGCGCAAACGTCAATATCTCGATCAAGTCCGGCACGCGTGACCTGCATGGTTCCGCTTATTGGTACGTTCGCAATGACAAGTTCGATGCGAACGAATGGTTCGCAAACCGGCAGAACCGGGGCAAAGTCCCCTTCCGTCAGAACCAGTACGGCATCTCGATTGGCGGTCCGGTCGTTCTTCCAAAGATTTATAACGGGCGCGACAAAACCTTCTGGTTCGCAAGTTGGGAGGGCTTCCGCCGCCGTCGCGGGCAGACAGCTCAGGGCACGGTGCCTCTGGAGCCGATGCGTCAAGGTGACTTCTCGATGCTGAGCACCAAGATCTACGATCCGCTCACCGGCCAGTTGAACGCAAACGGAGAGATCGTGCGCCAGCCGTTCGTCAGCAACGTCATTCCCCAGAGCCGAATCAATCCGGCGATGCGATATATCGTAGACACGCTCATGCCGTTGCCGAATCGCCCCGGCATCGTGAACAACCTGCTGTTCACGCAGGGGCAGAGCAACGACCGTGATATGTTTGTCGCGCGTGTCGATCATGCGTTTGGCGAGAAGGACACCGTTTACTTCCGCATGCTCGAGCAGCGCGTCGGCGAGATCGTGCCGAACATCACCGGCTACTATGTCAGCGAGAACCGGTATGACGTGAAGAACTATGGCGGAGGGTGGAATCACATCTTCAGTCCGTCGACGGTTCTCGAGTTGAAGTACGGCTTTAGCAATCCGGACAACCCCGGATGCCCGTCTTATACGGACGGACTTACAAGGGAAGGAATCCTGAAGACGGCCGGCATTAGCTTTTTTGACATGCAGGCCCTTTGTGATACCCGCGTGAGTTTTATCGCGCAAGGCTACCTGACGGCGGGCGGCGGCGGCGGCGAGACGATTCTCGATCGCAGCCATCAGGTTAACGGCAAGCTCTCGAAGGTTGTTGGCCGCCACTCGTTTAAGATGGGCGGCGGGTACACTGCTCGAGCAACCAACGCGCAGTACTCCAACCCGACGAACGGCGACGCTACCTTCTGGACTGCGCTCACTGCCTCTGCGGATGATCCCGGATCCGGCAACTCGTTCGCTACGATGCTGCTTGGGTATCCGAGCGAGACACGCCGCGGCTTCGGCATTCCGAAGATGCAGGCCCGCCAGCCGTACTTTGAAGGATTCTTCCAGGACGACTGGCGCGTCACTGACCGCCTCACTCTGAATCTCGGGATAAGGTGGGAGTCCGGCTTCCGGCCTTATGACGCGACGGACTCTCTCGGTAACCTTGTCATCACCCGCGATCCGTCAACAGGCGAGTACGGCGTCGAACTCCTTTGGGCTGGTGTAAATCCCCTTCCGGACCCGTATACAGGTCAGCCCAATTCTCCGCCTCGCCGTCTTGGCTATGGCCGGTCGTTGATGCGAGATGACTGGAACAATTTCGCGCCTCGCCTTGGGGTCGCTTACCAGATCACTCCGAAGACCGTCTTCCGTGCTGGCGCCGGTGTCTTTTACAACACGACGTTCATGCAGGAAATTAATGACCTTCGGAAGTTCTGGCCTTACCTGCCCCAGCAGTTGAGCACGTTCAACCGCGGAGTTACGGCCGATTTCCAGATCACGGATCCCGGTCCTGCGTTCGGCAGTACGCAGGAGATTGGAGGATGGCCGCAAAACCCGAACAATCGCACGCCCTACTCCCAGCAGTGGAACGTGTTCATCCAACATCAGCTGATGTCTGATCTTGTGGTGGATATCGGGTATGTCGGCTCCGCGAACCGTAAGCAAATCGGTTATCACGGCTGGAACAACGCTGTAACTCCTGGTCCGGGACCTGTTGGTCCGCGCCGCCTTCTGGCCAAAGCCGGCTTCACGGGCAACATGGACGGCGGGAGCAATCACTTCAACTCCGAGTACAACGCTCTCCAGCTCAAGGTGACGAAGCAATTCAGCAAAGGGCTGGCGGTGCTCGGCAACTACACGTGGGGCAAATGCATGGATGACCAGTCCTCCCTGGCGGAAGGTAAGTTCCAGGACTTTCTGAACGCTCGGGCAGACTGGTCGCGCTGCAGCTACGACATTAAACACGCCTTCAAGGTAGGCTATGTCTATGACCTTCCCTTCGGCCGGGGACGCATGTTCGGCAGCGGGTGGAACCGGTTTACAGACGCGATCCTTGGCGGCTGGGCCGTTGAGGGGATCGTGCAGCTGCAAAGCGGAACTCCCTCCAATCTTCGGACCGGACAGGACATAGCGAACGTCGGCCGCACGTCCGAGCGTCCGGACGTGATTCGTAATCCCAATCTCGATCCTGGCGAGAGGACGGTAGACCGGTGGTTCGATACAAGCGCTGTCGTTCTGCCGAAGCCGTACACCTTCGGCAATTCGGGCGCCTTCACGATTGAAGACGATGGCCGCCGGATCTTCGACATCTCGATCGCCAAGAAGTTCCTTCTTCGGGAAGGCCATACTCTCGAAGTACGCGGAGAGTTTTTCAACTTCCCGAACACTGTGAACTTTGGTTCACCGGGCGTGACGATACAGCAGCCGAGCTTTGGCGTGGTCAGTAGCACCACTGCTGCACGGCAAATTCAGTTTGCTCTCCGTTACGCATTCTGACGGTTCTGATCGCTGCACCTCCAAGTCCCGCTCTGGATACCGACAGAGCGGGACTTCCTTTTTGCGGCGTCTCCACTCGTTTGTTAAGGTCGATACAATGAGCCGATGGTGCGTGTGAGTAGGCGTCTTCGGGCGTTAAGCGTTCTTCTCGGTCTCTGCTTTCCGCACCTCGCATTGCCGCAAGGGATGGGCGGCTCCGGGGCCAGGCCGCTTCCAAAGCCGAAGCCTTCCGGCATCCCGTGGCCAGTATCCTTTACAGATGTTGCGGCTTCCGCCGGCCTTCAGTTCCGCTTCACTTCCGGCAACCCGGCACGGAAGAAGTACATCATCGAGGCGAACGGATCGGGCGTCGCCTTCGTGGATTTCAACAACGACACGCTGCTGGACATCTTCCTTGTGAACGGGTCGCGGCTGGAAGGATTCCCGGCTGGGAAGGCGCCGACGAACCGGCTTTATCGCAACGAAGGCGGCGGACGCTTTCGGGATGTGACGGAAGAGTCCGGCGTTGGATATGCCGGCTGGGGCAATGGCGTTTGCGCGGGCGACTTCGACAACGACGGCTACCCGGACTTATATGTCACCTACTTCGGACGGAATCTTCTGCACCGCAACAAGGGCGACGGAACATTTGCGGAGGTAGCGGAGAAGGCAGGTGTGGCGGGCACCGGCCGTGAATGGAGCACCGGCTGCACGTTCATCGACTACGATCGCGACGGAAGGCTGGACCTGTTTGTGACCCGCTACGTCGGATTCAATATAGAGAAAGCGCCTCTGCCCGGCGCGTCGTCATTCTGCCTTTGGAAGGGCAGTCCGGTCTTTTGCGGGCCGCGAGGCCTCCCCTATGGCAGTGTCGCTTTGTACCGCAATCGCGGCGATGGAGCATTCGAAGACGTCACCGTCTCTGCAGGGCTTGATTCAGTTAGGGGTTGCTATGCGTTCACAGCCGTGGCGGCGGATTTTAGCGGAGATGGCTGGACGGATATCTACGTCGCTTGCGATTCAACGCCTAGCGTCTACCTGCGCAACGAGAAGAACGGGAAGTTCAAAGATATCGGAACGGAGTCCGGACTTGCCTTCAACGAGGACGGGGCAGAGCAGGCCGGCATGGGGATCGGGGTCGGCGATTTCGACAACGACGGTCTTCTCGACATTACAAAGACAAACTTCACGGGCGAATATCCGAATCTCTACCGCGGCCTCGGAAAGAACGTGTTTACTGACGTCGCCGTCCGGGCCGGTCTGGCCGTGAACCCGAACCATGTGCTTTGGGGAACCGCCTTCGTAGATCTCGACAACAACGGATGGAAGGACTTGCTGCAAGTCAGCGGGCACGTCTATCCGGAAGTCGGTCAGATTGATAGCCGTGAGCTTTTTACTGCCCAGCGGCTGGTTTACCGGAACCTCGGCGGCGGGAAGTTCGAGGATGTCTCGGGGCAATCCGGAACGGGCATCCTCGCCAAATTCTCCAGCCGAGGCGCAGCTTTCGGCGATTTCGACAATGATGGCGACATTGATGTGCTTGTGATGAATATGCATGAGGCGCCGTCGCTGCTTCGAAATGATCTCAAGAGCTCGAACCATTGGGTGAAATTGTCGCTTCAGGGAACGAAGTCCAACCGGAGCGCTATCGGAGCCACTGTGACGATCGAAACCGCTGCGGGAAAACAGACGGACGCGGTTTTGAGCCAGTCGAGCTTTCTGTCGCAAAACGACTTTCGTCTCCACTTCGGTCTCGGCGCGGAGGCGGAAGTCAAGCGCATTACGGTCCGCTGGCCGTCGGGCGACGTCGAAGAGTTCCCGGGAGTTTCCGCCGGAGCGATGTATTTACTTGTCGAAGGGACAGGGAAGGCACGTCCCGTGGAGTTGAAGCGATGACGGCAGGATTTCTTGTCGCGCTCCTGCTCCTGGCTCCGCCGCAGACCCCGGACGAGATGTCGGACGCTGCCCAGCGTCTGGCTATGGCGAAGCGCTACGAAGAGGCAGCGGCTCTTTGGAAGAAGGCGTTGACCGTCGACCCAAAGCACTTCCCGTCGCTTTTCAACCTCGGCTTCCTGTATCACTCGACGGGAAAGCTGCGGGAAGCGGAGGAAGCCCTTTCAAGGGCCGCGAAGATTGCACCGGATGATTTCAACACGCGGTACCTGCTCGGCAACACCCTGGTTGGTCTTGGGAAGCGCGAGGCCGGACTGCTGGAATGGAAGGCGGCGCTCGCAATCCGGCCGCAGAATCTCAAGCTGATGCAGGTGATGGCTGTCGAGTATGGCAAAGGCTCCTACTTCCGCGAGGCGTGTGAGATGTCGCGCAAGGCCGTGGAAGCCGGTGCCCAGGATCTTAACGGCTATTTGATTGCTATCAAGTATTGTGACGATGCGAGCGACGCCTCGGCGATGGAGCTTGCCCGGCAGGCGGTCGAAAAGTTTCCGGCTTCCGCCCGGGCAAATTTTGAATACGGCTTTCAACTGAAGCGGAACGGACGCACCGAGGAAAGCATTTCATACCTCAAGAAGGCGATGGCAGCAGATCCGCAGTACGAGGAGCCGTTTTTCTTTTACGGAGACCTGTTGCTAAAGGACGAAAAATACGAAGAGGCTGCCCGTCATCTTCAGACCGCTCTCCGCCTGCGTCCCGACTACATTGCGGCGTGCGTCAGTCTGGCGAAAGCGCTCATGGGTTTGGAGAAGAGCCGCGAGGCTGTTGATGTCTTAAACGGATGCATCGCAAAGAATCCGAAGCATCCTCAGCCGTATCTGCTGCTTTCGCAGGTGTGGTTTCGTCTGGGCGACGAGGAGAAGGCTGCGGCCGCAAAAGAGACATCGCTGCGGCTCCGCAGGGAAAATCCCTCAATTATGGAAGGCGCCGTCAGCCGCCCGTTTCCTTCAGCGGCAAAACGTCCTTGATTGTGCCCGCACTGGCTCAACGGTTGTGGTCGCGGGAAGCGGTGGGAAGGCCGCGAGCTGAAAATCGGAAAGCCGAGCCGCTTACACTGTTTTCCATCTAACGTTGTTGATGATATGCTTGCAAGGACTGATCTGACGGAGAAGATTTGAATCGAGGTGGAGTCGATGGGTCTTCGTCAGCCTTCACCTGCAGCCGCGAGTTCGTCTGATCCCCGTGTGGCCTGCCCACGTCCGGTAGAGCCTGACACCTCACGCTTTTCAATGCTCTTAGGAGATTACAAATTCATGAAGTACAGGTACATCATTCGTTATCTCGGCCTCATGCTGCTTTCGGTGATTCCGATGTTCGCCCAATACACGACCGCGAGCTTAGGAGGAACCGTATCAGACGCTTCTGGCGCAGCGATACCGGAGGCGCAAGTAACCGTGCGGAACGTCGATACGGGCTTCACCCAAACGACGACCACGGACGGTACCGGCGCGTTCCTGTTTTCGAGGCTGCCCATCGGAAATTACGAACTGCAGTGTGAAAAGAGCGGCTTCGCCACCTATCTGCAGACGGGAATTCGGCTTACGGTGAACCAAGCGGCAAGCCAGCTCATCACGATGCAGGTTGGTCAGGTTGCGGAGCGGCTGACCGTCGAAGCGGATGCGGAGCTCGTCACGACGCGGACCGGCACAGTTGGCCAGCTCGTCAATGAGAAGCAGATCGTTGAGCTCCCACTCAACGGCCGGCTGGCGCAATCCCTTGTCTTCCTGGCGGCCGGCACCGTCGATCTTGGCCGGAACGGGTGCCGCATTTGCGGACACGGCGGCGTCTATCCCGGCGAGCAGACGGCTGGTGTCAATGGCGCCGGGATGGGACAGGTCAACTACCAGCTCGACGGCGCTGGCCACAACGACACGTACTTGAACGTGAACGTGCCCTTCCCGAACCCCGATGCAGTGCAGGAGTTCAACCTGGAATCGACGAACTTCACTGCGGAATACGGAAACGCCGCCGGCGGCATCGTGAATATCGTCACGCGGTCCGGCACCAACCAGGTTCACGGCAGCCTGTTTCACTTCCTCCGAAATGGCAACCTGAATGCCCGGAACTTCTTTGCCCCGGCACAGGATACGCTGAAGCGAAATCAGTTCGGCGGATCTATTGGCGGTCCAATCGTCAAGGACAAGCTCTTCTACTTCGGCACGTACCAGGGCACGACCATTCGCAGCGAGCCGGCCGGCAGGGTGGTGTTTGTGCCGACGGCTGCCGAGAGGAGAGGCGACTTCTCAGGGCTGTCAAGGCAACTGGTCGATCCCTTAACGCGTCAGCCGTTTCCGAACAACCAGATTCCGCAGAGCCGGATCAGTCCCGTGTCGCAGTACTTCCTGGAATGGATCCCGCTGCCAAATCGCGAAGGCCGTGAGGCGAACTTTCCCACAACTCCCTCAAAAGAAGATGAACATCAGTTCATGACCAAAGTGGACTACAACCTCACGAGGCATCAAATCAGCGGCCGGTACTTCTTTACGGATTTCAAACGGCCTGCCGTGATTCCTACCGATAACCTGCTGGCCGCGACGAGCTCGGGGAATATTGTTCGCGTGCAGAACGTGGCCGTCAACCACACGTTTACGATTGCTCCAAATCTTATGCTTGCATCGACGTTCGGGTTGAACCGGCAGCGTGGCGGCTCCCGCTCCAGCGCGCCATTCGGCTTCCCCGATGCCGGCGTCAGAATCGCGAACGCGAGCCAGTCCGCGCTCAAAGCCCCGCCGGAGCTGATTGTGAATGTGACTGGCGCGTTTAGCGTCAGCACCAATCACCTTGGCGATTTCGACCGCGGTGATTTCACGATTCGCGAAAACCTGACGTGGATCAAAGGCGGGCACGAGCTCCATTTCGGCGGCGAAGCAGTTCGCGTGTCGAACCACATCACCAACACATTCCGCATGGATGGCAACTTCACGTTCAATGGCCAGCTCAGCGGTGATGGCCTTGCGGACTTCATGCTGGGCCGTGCCTCTTCCTTCATCCAGGGAGGCGGAGAATTCAAGTACCTGAAAGGAACCCGGTGGGGATTCTTCGTGCAGGATAACTGGCGCGTAAACCAGCGCTTGACCCTTAACCTGGGAGTTCGGTGGGACCCGTACTGGCCGTATTACGATCGGGACGGCCGTGTCGTGTGCTTCAGCCCGGGAGCCCAGTCCAGGCGGTATCCGAACGCACCCGCGGGCATGCTGTATGGTGGGGATAACAACGATCCGGGGTGCCCGACTGGCGGTTCGGATCCGAATATTGCCAACATCGCGCCAAGAATCGGCTTCGCGTACCGGCTGACCAACGACAACCGCACTGCTATCCGGGGCGGCTTCGGGTACTTCTTTACGCCGATCCAGACCAGCACGTTCAATCCGTTCACCAATATCGCGCCATTTGCTCCGGGCTTTTCCTTCGTAGATGTTGCCTTCGAAGATCCGTATGGGAGCGCCGGCGTCCAGAACCCGTTCCCTGCACAATATGGACCGCGCGTGCCTGGTCCCGAAGCTACGTTCGTGACGCCTACGGAGCTGCGAGCCGTGTTTGATCCGAATTTCCGGACCCCGCTTCTCACTTCCTGGAGCCTCAACATTGAGCGCCAGTTCGGTGCGGACTGGGTTGCCCGGATCGGATACGTCGGAAACAAGGGCACATGGTTTTTCTCCGCGGCCGAGAACAGCCGCGAGTTGAACCCTGCCATTTACATCCCCGGCGAGTCGACGATTTCAAATACGCAGGCCCGTCGGCGCTATCAGTCGTTCAGCAACATCGGCTTCTACGAATCCGGAAACAATACGAACTATCACTCGCTCGTGCTGAATCTGGAGAAGAGATACGGGCGCGGCTTGACGGTGCTGGCCAACTACACGTGGTCGAAGAAGATGGACGACTACGGTTGGACCAACCCCTATGACCGCCGTTTTGACTATGCCCTGTCGCGCGAGGACGTCACCCACAATCTGAAGTTCTCTAACGTCTGGCAGGTGCCAACGATGCGGCTGCCGAAGGGGTTGTCCTGGGCCCTGAACGGGTGGATGTTGAACGGCATCGTGACGTGGCAAAGCGGCTTTCCGTTTAGCGTGACGGCCGGCCGGGACAACTCGCTGACGGGAGTCAATCGTGACCGTGCCGACTACATCGGCGGCGGAAACCCGAATCTCGGCTATGACCGGCCGCACGGGGAGATGGTGGCGCGGTTCTTCGACACCAGTCTGTTTGTACCGAATGCGACGGGCACGTTCGGGAACTCTGGCCGGAACATCCTTCGGGGACCGCGGTTCTTCACTACGGACATGGGATTCCTGAAGAATAATCGCATCGCCGAGCAGTACACGCTGCAGTTCCGGGCTGAGTTCTTCAACGTCTTCAACAATGTCAACTTCAACCTCCCGAACTCGAACCTCTCTTCCGGGGTGCAGTTCGGCCAGATCACTTCGGCTCTGGATCCCCGGATCCTGCAGTTCGGTCTGAAGTTGCTGTTCTAGATGGAACGTCCCGTCGAGGGCTGACAGCAACGGCGTCCGCATTGCCATCGGCGATGCGGACGCCGCTTCCAATGAAACTGCAATGGGTCGCTAAAGGTACACCCCCGCGCCATTGGGCTGAGACTTCCACTTTAGTAAGGGGATTCAGGCCGAGTCAGATGGGATTGGGTCGATAGCGTAACGGGTGGTGGGCGCGACAGGACTCGAACCTGTGACCTCCTGCGTGTGAAGCAGGCGCTCTAACCAACTGAGCTACGCGCCCCTCGTTAGAGGGCTTCAAGTCGAAGTACTTCAACAGCATATCACACTGGACTTCATATTGCGAAGACAAGGACGCCGAACTTGCGTTACTATGCTCAGTGCAGATGCAACCAACCTCCCTACCTTCCCCCGAGCCGATATTGCAGGTCGGACTCGGATTCTGGGCATCCAAGGTGCTTCTGACTGCCGTTGAGCTGGGTGTCTTTACGGAGCTGGCGAAACAGCCGCTTGATCTGGAAGCCCTTCAGTCTCGCACCGGGCTGCACCAGCGTGGCGCACGGGACTTCTTTGACGCTCTCGTCGCTTTGGGATTCCTCGAAAGAGAGGACAGCGTCTACCGGAACACCGCGGCTACCGATTTCTATTTGGACAAGCAGAAGCCATCCTATATTGGCGGAATTCTGGAGATGGCGAACCACCGGCTGTACCCGTTCTGGGGCCGGCTGGGCCATGCGCTTCGCACGGGAAAGCCTCAAAATGAGATGCGCGGTGGGGACAAGCCGCTCTTTGAGGAGCTCTACTCGGATCCAGGCCGTCTGAAAGAGTTTCTCGCCGCGATGACGGGCATCAGTCATGGCGCAAACCAGGCGATCGCGGCCAGATTCCCGTGGAAGGATTACAAAAGCTTCGTCGATGTTGGAACTGCGCAGGGGGATCTCGCCGTGCAGGTGGCGCTGGCGAATCCGCATATGACGGGTGTTGGCTTCGACCTTCCTCCTGTTGCTCCAATCTTCGACGAGTACGTAAAGACTTTCGGACTCGCCGGACGCGTCCGCTTTGAGGCAGGCAGCTTCTTTGAAAGGCCGCTGCCAAAGGCCGACGTCGTAATGATGGGCCACATTCTCCACGATTGGAGTCTCGAGGAGAAGCGGATGCTGATTGCAAGGGCCTATGATGCGCTGCCGGAGGGCGGTGCGTTCATCGTCTATGACAGCATCATCGACGATGAGCGCCGGAAGAACGTCTTCGGCCTGCTTGTGAGCCTTAACATGCTGGTCGAGACGCCGGGCGGCTTCGATTACACCGGCGCCGACTGCCAGCGCTGGCTACGCGAGGCCGGCTTCCGAGAGACACGCCAGGAACATCTCGTCGGACCGGACTCAATGGTGATCGGCATCAAGTAAGCCGTTTACCGCGCCGGATCTCCCTGCTTCACCCAGGCTGTGTTGAACTGAGCGTGCTTGATGGATTTTCGCTCAGTTCCGCCGCTCGGAACAAAGATGCTGTAAGTGACGTGGATGCTACCATCCTTCGCCTGAATTACGGAGGGGTAGTGGAAGCGTCCGGCTCCTTTGGGATCGTGTTCCAGATGACGAGTCCAGCGCCACGTGCGGCCCTCGTCTTCGGAAATCGACACTGCCAAAGAGTGGCGGCCCTTCTCCGTATCGTTGTAGACCAACAGCCACGATCCATCCCTTAGCACAATGCCTTCGACGCTGCTGCCAGGATTGGGAAGGTCGGTGTCTTCAGCGGGGGACCACGTCATTCCTTCATCCTTCGACTCGGAGCGGTGAATGCGCTTTGGAGCAGGGCCGTTGTCGCGCATAAACGCAACCAGCGTTCCGTCGCGACGGCGCAGGATGGAAGGCTGGATATTGCCGTGGCCGACGATTGGTTCGCTGGCTGTCCATGTGGCTCCTTCATCGTCACTGATCGCTATCAGCGACATCGAGAAGCCATCGGAGTAGAGGGGGACGAGGATGCGCCCGCTCGGAAGCGTTACCGGATGGGTTCGCGTGAACCAGCCAAGGCGAGAGTAGAGCTTGTCGGAAGCCATCATTTGCAGATGAGCGTACCGGCGGCTGGAAGGACCGGGGCGAGCGTCTTTGCCGAGCACTTCGGCGATCCTCTCGCTCAGACGCTTCGGAATGAGGAGGAGATTGTCGGCGTGCGACCATTTGGGCGGGCCCTCCGGTTGCATCCAATCCTCCGATACACGGTACTTCATCAAAGCCGTCTCCCACTGGTTCGCCAGGATTGCGGGCCAAAAGAGCCACAGCCGCTGACGCCTGTCAACAAAGAGAGTGGGATTTGTGTCCGGGAATCCGGGCGTGTCTGCGAGCGTAAACCGAGGGCTCCATGTTTCGCGCCCCTTAACGCGCCGCGCAGCCTGAATGATGACGTCGTCGGCAGTCCTCTCTCCGGAGCCATGGAACCAGCAGACGAAGAGGTCGCCGTTCGGGGCCTCAATGATCGAAGAGGAATGATTGTGCCAGGTTTCGAACGGGAAGATGAGTTCTGCCCGATGAAATGGCGTCTCTTGCGCCGGACCGTGACTTTGTAGCAAGAACAGGAGGAAATAAGGGACGAATCGTTTCACTCTCAAACCGTGACTATATCACGCGCAGACGATGTGCCGGCTGCCCTTGATATCCTGAAGTTTCTATGCTCCGGTTCTCCTTGCTGATTGGACTGATCGCTTGGACTTGTCAGGCGGAGGAGCCGCGGCGCACTCACGAGAACCTGAATTCCACGCTGTGGGTTCAGCGGTCTGCGGAGTACGGCGTCATCTCACGGCAGATTTTCCTGGCCGCCCGCGCCGCGCTCGACACCGCTTTCGATGACCCAAACTGGAGCGCCGTTCCGCAGAAAGGGAACTACCAGAAGCTTTGCCGCGCCATCATCACCGACATCGACGAAACAATCCTTGACAACTCCTATGCTGAGGCGAGGGGTATCCTGGCCGGCCGGGGGATTTTTCAAATCGGCGATTGGAACGCGTGGGTAAAGGAGGCGCGCGCCACGCCGGTTCCCGGCGCGGTTGAATTCCTCCAATATGCCGCCTCTCGTGGAGTGACGATCTTTTATGTGACGAACCGCGACCATCGACTGGAAGAGGCGACGCGACGTAATCTGACGGAGGCCGGTTTCCCGGTCCGCAATGATATCGATACCGTGCTGATGCTGAACGAGCGCCCGGAATGGACAAGCAACAAGCAGAGCCGCCGGGACTATGTCGCGGCCAGCTTCCGCGTGCTGCTGCTTCTGGGGGACGATCTGAACGATTTCATTCCTGCGCGAGGATCGGTGGCCGAGCGGGCAGCTTTGGCTGAAAGCACGAAAGGAAACTGGGGCGTCCGATGGTTCATGCTGCCAAATCCGATATACGGGGGATGGGAGGATGCCCTGTTCGACAACAACCGGTCGCTCAAAGACGATGAGAGGTTGCGGATCAAGTACGACCTGCTGAAGAAGCAGCCGTAAGTTTACGGCTGCTTCTCCGGCGTTTCCTGGACCTGGTCCTCGGGAAGGGGATCGGGCGTGAAGGTGATTGTGGCCTCCGCGCCGAACTTGCGGTACATCCGGAATTCCACCTCATTCCGGACCAGCAGCTTTCCCTCTCGCATGCGAACTTCTGCCCGAAGCGGCAGAACATACTCGTTTCCGCTGATCTTTGTGAAGTCGTAATCCAGGACCGTAGAGGCCTGCTGGATCGGAAAAGACGGAGGGATGTCGACCGCCTGCATCGTAACGCGATGAACGATAGGAGTATCGCGGTCTACGTAAACCAGTCCGCGGTATCCGGCGATAATCTCTTGCTGCCGCTGCCAGCTGATACGCCATTTGGATTTCGACTGCTTCACCCGATAGGCGAAGACGTGGACCCGCCTTCCGCGCAGGGTCGCCCAGCGCTCCCATTGAAACTCCGCCTCTGTCTCCGGCTCAAAGAGTTCCTTCAGCAAGGTGCCGAACTCGCCGCTCGATGTCGCTCCGCCGACTTTCTCGTAAGGAACATCCATGTACTGGTTGTTCACCATCACAACCTGGTAGTCCTCACGCTGGTCGAAGTAGCTGAGCTTCGCCGTGATCGTGTCCTGCCGCTGCCAGAACTCGAGGCCCGTGGGGTCAAGATAGCGTCGCGTGACTTGCGTGCAAATGAAGTCGGGGAGCCGCTTCGAATAGCTCAAAGCGTACTCGCGTACCTCGTCGAGAATCCTCGCTTGCTCGGCTGAGGAAGGAGGGGGAATCTGTGGGCGAGGAGCTTTCGGTTCTTGCTTTGGGGGAGGCGTCAGAGATGCTGTCGCCTCTCGAAGGTCGTTTAACGCTTCATACGTCTTAGGGCCTGCGCCCAGAGCCCGAAGGTCCTCGATCACCCGGGCGTCCAGCTTTTGCGTCAGCTTAATTTTGCGCAGGTAATTCGCTACCTGTTTGTCATCATGCTTTAGCTCGATGGACGACCGTACAAATGAGATGAGCTGCTCTACACTCATCTGCATCTGAGCCAGCCCCAGGCTGGCGGCGAGTGCGAGCAGACTCAACAACCGCGTCATATCTTCTATTGTCTATCGCCTTTTGCCTGTACGGGAAACCGGCGCGCTCGACACTGTCTTCTCGATCGCCGCCAGTGCGAGCGGGGCCATGACCCGGTAGCCTGCCGCGTTCGGATGCAGCCCGTCATCGGCCAGTTCGGCACGAAGCATGCCAGAGCTGTCGACCATCGCCGAGTAGTAGTCGAGATAGGTGTAGCCTCGCTCGCGGCAGAAGGCCTGAATCCACTCATTCATGCTCCTGATCGCCGAGGGAGGGCGAACCTTCGTCATTTCGAACCGCGGATTTGTAGCCTTGTGATAGTCGCTGACGGGGAGGATCGAAGCGAGAATCACCTTAATCTTGTGGTGGTCCGCCAGATCGGCAATCATCGTCAGGTTGTTCCGGATGGTGGTCAGCGGAACTCCACGGGCGATGTCATTCGTTCCGGCAAGGATCAGCACAGCGGCGGGCTTGAGATCGAGCACGTCCGCCTTCATGCGCCCGAGCATCTGACCCGTAATCTGGCCGCTGATGCCGCGATTGATGAAGTCGCGGTCGGGGAAATACTCATTCAAACGCCACCCATCCGTGATGGAGTCGCCGAGGAACACGACTCGAGGCCGGCCTTCCACCGGCTGTCCGACCGTCGCGTTTGCCTTCTCGTAGCGTGCGAGCTGATCACGATCGGAACCGCGCAGTTGTTCTTCCTTCTGCCTCAGGAGCGCCTGAAAATGGGCTTGGAGGCGTTCCTCCATCTCCCGCAGTTCCACGAGCTGTTTCCGCGCCTCGGCGGGGAAGGGATATGGCTTGGGCACGGCGTCGGCAAGGGCAAGGTAGGCGCGCAGAGCGGTGAGGTAGGTATGCGTCAACGCCGCATCGGTTTGGCTAACGCCGACGCTGTTCAAGGTTTTGACAACCTGCCTTGCGTTTTCAATGATCGGTGCCCCGGCCCGGGCCAGTTCCGGAATCGCAAACCCGCCAGACTCCATCAGCTGGATTCCGCGTTCGTACAGGTTCAACGCCTCGCGCACCGGCAGAACCGGGTTTGCCTGGCCCCAGACTACGGCGGCGGCCAGCACCGCCACGCAGATCGCTCTCAAGATCGCTCCTCCTTCTCAAGCTGGAGTGTGATAGTTCCGACATGGAACTGCATGCGGACGCGAATCTGTACCGGCAGCCGCCGCTCGTCGTCAGTCAGCCAGATGAACAAGCGGCCCCTCTTCTGGTACAGCGCGTTGTTAAACAGAAAAGCCTCGTACCGCACGGTGTTGAAGGTTCCGGCGGGCGTGACGACCGTTTCGCGTTCCTGGGCCTCAACCCTCGCCGATACCAGCTTCTTCCCGTCCGTAATCGGTATATGCGTCGACTGTCCCGGTTGAAGCCGCTTCAGCCGCAGATTATACAGTGCTCCGACGATGTCGTAGGCGCATTCGGGGATCGTCAGCTCCTTCCGGAGAATCACGGTGTCTTTCACCATGTCCTTTTCGAGGTATGACACCTTCCTCAGCTCGTGGTCGAAGACAATCCGTGTTTCCCGTTTGCGGCTGCCCTCCTCGGACTTAAGCAGTACATCGGTGGGACAGCCTCCGTCGTTAAAGTTAACGAAGTACCGATCGTCGACCCGGTACAGCTTTGACACAAGTCCGGCGGATTCCAACTGAATTTGGGCTCTCTCAAGTGGAGCCGGCCGCGGATTCCACGTCAGCCTTGCATTACCCGCCCGGATAAGCCGCCACTCAATTCCATAATGCAGGGTGACCTCCGGGGATGAATCAGTTCTGGGAGACGCTTCCGTGGAAGTTTGCTGCGCGCCTGACAGCATCCCGAAGGCGAGCAGGATCCCCCACAGTTTCAACCGCTTCAGAACCATGAATCAAAGAGTTTGACAGATCGCATAATAGGGCTGCAAGGCAGGAGACGCGCGAGGAGCGCCTGCCGAGTACCGGCAATTCGCAGGCCGCGGGTCTAGAAGTCGATCGAGGAAAGGATTTCGGAGGGCTTTTTGTTGAAAGCCCGGCAAATGGCCAGGAAACTCTCGATGCTCGGCAAGTGCGCGCCGCGTTCAATGGAGCTGATTTGCGAAACGCTCAGTTTGGTCGGACCGGCCAGATCCTTCAGAGACCAGTCTCTCTCGACGCGAAGCATCTTGATCTTGTGGCCCAGGCGCTCCCGCAGGCGATCCTGGGGGCTCTTGCCCAAGCCGAAGGTTTCTATCGCATTTGCAAGGACCTGCCGCAGCTGTGCCAGAGAAAAAGGCTTGGGCAGGTAGTCGAACACCTTCATCTTGAAGGTGGCTCGCATATCCTCGAGTGAGGGGTAACCCGTAACGACAATGACGCACAGGTTCGGCCACCGGGATAGCAACTGCTCGAGCACCTTATCGCCCGTGAACTCGCCCATCTTCATATCGAGCAGAACAACATCGGGCACGCGCTCTTGCTCCGCAGCGGTGAACAGGTCTTTCGGATGTCCGAACGTTCGGACGATATACTTCCCCTCGTCTTTGAGGAAGTCCTCCATGTAGTTTCGGAAGTCGGGATCGTCGTCGAGGACGGCGATGTCGATGAGAGCGTCTCCTTGCGATTGAGCTTCCATCGTGCCTTCAAGCGCCATTTGTTGTCCCTCCCGGGCATCCGGCTGGCAGGCAGACCTCCAGACGAGCCCCGCCCTCCGGGCGGTTGCTCGCCGTAATCGTGCCGCCGTGCTGCTGCACAATGCCTTCCGCCACTGTCAGCCCCAGACCCGTGCCACGCGCATCCAGCCTTGAACTCACGAACGCATCAAATATGTCCGGGAGTACATCCGGCGGGATGCCGGGGCCATCATCGTCGACGCTGATTGCGATCAACTTCCGGTCTCCGGCAGTGGCTACGCGTGATCGGACGACAATGCTTCCGCCCGATTGTACCGCATGTGCAGCATTTCTCAGCAGATTAACAAACACCTGAATGAGGCGATCGGGGTTACCGATGACAACTGCTTCCTCGTCAACAAGATTCGAGAATGCCACACCGGACGCCTCGATATTTACAAGACTCCATGCCTCATCGATCAGCGGCCGCATCTGCACCGGCTCGCTCTCGTGCTTGCGGACACGGGCAAAGTCGAGCAGGCCTTCGCTGATCTTCCGGATGCGCTGAACGCCGCGCATCATGCGGGAAACCCTCTCCCGCGTTTGCGGGTCCTGGGCGGTTTCCATCAGCTTCTCGATCGAGCCCTGCAGTACCGCAAGCGGCGTGTTGAGTTCATGTGCAACGCTCGCGCTCATCAAGCCCAGGCTTGCAAGCCGGTCCTGCTGCTCCAGGTTGCGCTTGGCCATTTCGAGCTGCTCGTTCTTACGTCTGAGATCTTCAACCGTCGCTTCGAGAGCCTGCATTGCGCGTTCGAGCTTCTGCTCCTGTTTGCGTAACTCGGTGATCGTGGCATTGCGCGAGCGCATGATCTGCCCGATTTCGTCGCCGAGAATCAAAGACTCGTCAATCAGCTCATTCTTCCGGTCGCCGCGCTGAGTGGCGGCTTCGGCGTCAAGCATGAGCCGAATCGGCCGATAGACGTATTGAGGCATGATGAGCAGCTCCAACAGGAGCACAGCCAGCACGTAGGTGAGGCCGAGAACCACGAACAGCGTCCAGCGCGCCAGCGTGACGATGTTCCCGTAAAACTCGAGCGGGAGCTTCAGACGGCGGTAGAAGCCGGAAGCCCTCTCTTTTCTATAAAGGTAATGGGATCTGGAGGTGTCCTGCCAGGTGCTGGATGGGTGAAGGTCAAGCCATTCAATGGCTTCGCGCGGCATCCCGAGTTCTGTCGAGGTTCCCTGGGCATATTCGTAAATCTCCATGCCGGGGACGAGCGGCAGCGGGCGCTCCTCCGCAAACATCTGCGTAACAAGGCTGATCTCGCGGTCCCTGGCTGCTCCGACGCGGTGCTCGAAGATCGGCATTAACGAGAAGTAAATGGCGCAAGACAGGACGAGAAAGAACAAGTTATGGAGGACGATCAGCTTAGGCCGGATCTTCAAATCGCCGAAATATCTGCGCATTCCGGAAGCTTGGCGGTTCCGGGCCTGGCTATTGGGATTGCTGTGAGACAAGAATTTTTGCTCCTGTTGCGCAAAAATTGCGGCTATGATAGAAATAGTTCCGGATGAGCGGCCTTTGCGATGGGCTATCACCGAACGAATGCTGAGAATAGAAAGCTCCGAGCCGCTGTGCAGCCGCGGTCTGCTGGAAAACTGGGATGAGTCTGATCTTTCCTAAATCTACCGACAAGTTTCTACGCATCGGCGTAGGCGTCCTCGCCCTACTCGTTGCCGGCGGCGTTGGGCTGCTCGGCTATCTCCTGCATCCGGAAGTGGCGAAGACGGGCTACACACCAAAGCAGCCGATCGACTACAGTCACAAGCTTCACGCCGGCAATCTGGGAATGGACTGCCTGTACTGCCACTCGACCGTCGACAAGGCGGGTTTCGCGGCGATTCCGGCTACCGAAGTGTGCATGAACTGTCACGAGCGAATCAAGCCGCAGAGCCCTGAAATCGTCAAAATCCGAGAGAGCTATGCGACAGGCAAACCCATTGAGTGGGTGAAGGTTCACAGGCTGCCCGATTACGTCTATTTTAACCACCAGGCGCACGTTACGGCTGGCGTGAGCTGCGTGAGCTGCCACGGCCGCGTCGATCAGATGATTGAGGTCCGGCAGGTCCAGCCCCTGACGATGACCTGGTGTTTGGACTGCCATCGCAACCCAGCGCCGAATGTACGGCCGGCGGAGCTGGTTACCAAGCTGAGTTGGAAGCCGGATCGCGACCCGGCGGAGATCGGCCGCGAAATCATCGCCGCGAAGAATATTGCTCCACCCGTGAACTGCTCGGGGTGTCACCGATGAATTCCAATCTGACAGGAAAGAAGTACTGGCGCAGCCTCGACGAGCTGGCGGACTCGCCGAGTTTTAGGAAGTGGCTTCATCGCGAATTTCCGGAGAACGCCTCGGAATTGCTGGACTCGAAGTCCCGCCGGACGCTGTTGAAGCTGATGGCGGCTTCGTTCGGTCTGGCAGGCCTGACATCTTGCCGCCGTCCGGTGGAGAAGATCCTGCCGGCTTCTCATGGGGTCGAGGGCTATATCCCGGGCAAGCCGATGTACTATGCCAGCGCCTTCGTTATGAACGGCGTTGCTTCGGGCTTGCTAGTGGAATGTCACGATGGACGCCCGACCAAGATCGAGGGCAATCCGAAGCATCCCTATAGTCTGGGAGCCGCTTCCGCTTTTGCTCAGGCGTCGCTGCTGGACTTGTACGATCCGGACCGCATGCAGGCGGTCTACCAGGATGGAAAGAAGACCGACTGGGAGGCCTTTACTCGCTTTGCCGGCAGCCATTTTGCGAGCCTTGGGCAGGGAGCCGGGCTCCGGTTCCTGGCTCAGCCTTCGACATCTCCTTCGCTTGAGGCCGTAAAGAAGCACGCGCTGGCAAAGTTCCCGCAAGCGAAGTGGATCGAATATGAGCCGGTAAACGACGACAACCAGCGCCAGGGAGCGCAGATCGCTTTCGGGCAGGCCTACGACACGCACTATCACTTCGACAAAGCGGACGTCGTCCTGTCGCTTGACGCAGATTTCCTCGGACTCGACTCGCCGACAATTCTCCCAATTAAGCAGTTCTCGAAGCGCCGCCGCGTGGAATCGACATCGGCGGAGATGAACCGGCTCTACGTTGTCGAGAGCTCGTATACCATCACCGGGGCGATGGCTGATCACCGGCTCCGGGCGCGCACGGCCGATGTGAAGGAACTCGCTGTCGAGCTTGCGCGCGAACTTGGCATCGCCGCAGCCGGATTGAACGTTTTGCAAGGCACGCCGGTTCCCCACAAGAAATGGATTGCCGCCGCGGCCCGGGACTTGCAGAAGCACAAGGGCCGGGCGGTAGTAGTGGCCGGTCCGCGGCAGCCTGCCGCCGTCCACGCGCTGGTGCACCTGATCAACCAGGCTCTCGGCGGCGTCGGCGAAACGGTTACCTATACGCAGCCTGTGAAGCCCTTCCAGCCGCAGGTGGCAAGCCTCAAGGAGCTGACGTCGGAGATGGCCGCGGGCAAGGTGTCCACGCTGGTCATCCTCGGCGGCAACCCGGTCTACAGTGCCCCGGCTGACCTGGACTTTGCAGCCAATCTGAAGAAGGTTGGAGTATCCATTTATCTGTCTCAGCAGAACGATGAGACGGTGGCGGCCGTAAAGTGGGCATTGCCGGAGGCGCATTACCTCGAAACCTGGAGCGACGCCAGGGCGCTGGACGGCACCGCCACGGTGCAGCAGCCGATGATTGAGCCCTTGTTCGGCGGGAAGTCGGCGGCGGAAGTGGTTGCGGTCATCAGCGGCTACAAGGATCAGCGAGCCTACGACATCGTCCGCAACTACTGGCAGAGGCAGTGGGGAGCGGACCGCGAGAAGAAGTGGCGGTACGCGCTTCATGAAGGCTTCGTGGAAGGAACGCGTTCCGCGGAGGCGAAGCCTTCGGTGAATGCCGCCGCGGTTCTGGCCGAGCTGAACAACGTGAAGGCGCCGGAGCAAGGGCTGGAGGTTGTCTTCCGCCCGAGTGCGGGCGCCTACGACGGGCGCTTCTCCAACAACGCGTGGATGCAGGAAGCGCCGGAACCGATTACGAAGCTGGTTTGGGACAACGCGGCCCTGCTGAGCCCAGCGACGGCGAAATCGATGAACATCGAAACGGGCGACCTGCTGATCATACAGGCGCAAGGCAGGGAAGTACCGATGCCTGCTCTGATACAGCCGGGTCACGCCGATAACTGCATCACCCTGAGCTTGGGCTATGGGCGGACGCGCTGCGGCCGGATTGGCGAGGGCGTGGGGCATAACGCCGGCTTGATCCGCACGACCGGCGGGTTTTGGTACACGACCGCAAACGTCCGAAAGCAGGGTGGAAAGTATCAACTGGCGACGACGCAGGAACACTTCAGCATGGAAGGCCGCCCGCTCGTGCGGGAGGCGACCCTGGAGCATTACAAGCATCATCCTGAGTTCGCCAAGCACGCGGTCGAGCATCCCCCGCTCTTCTCCCTGTTTCAGGAACAGGATTACAGCAAGGGCAACCAATGGGGCATGGTCATCGACCTGAACACCTGCATCGGGTGCAATGCCTGCATTGTTGCCTGCCAGGCCGAGAACAATATTCCGGTTGTCGGCAAGGAGCAGGTGATCCGCGGACGCGAGATGCACTGGATCCGGCTGGACCGCTACTACACGGGCGATATCAACGATCCGCAGGTTGTCAGCCAGCCGATCAACTGCCAGCAGTGCGAGAACGCGCCTTGCGAGGCGGTCTGCCCGGTTGCGGCGACAGTACACAGTCCGGAAGGCCTGAACGACATGGCCTACAACCGGTGCATCGGTACTCGTTACTGCCTGAACAATTGTCCTTACAAAGTTCGCCGCTTCAACTTCCTGGACTACCACAAGGGCCTGGAAGAGATCCGCAAGATGGTTCACAATCCGGACGTCAGCGTTCGCATGCGCGGCGTCATGGAGAAATGCAACTACTGTGTGCAGCGTATCCAGGAAGCGAAGATCGCTGCGAAGGCGGATGGCCGGCGTCCGATTCGGGATGGTGAGGTCAAGACGGCCTGCCAGCAGACCTGTCCCGCCGATGCGATCGTCTTTGGAAATATCAACGATCCGGAGAGCCGGGTGGCGAAGCTGAAAAAGCTTGAGACTAACTACGGCATTCTGGAAGAGCTGAACACGAAGCCGCGCACCACCTTCACGGCGAAGTTGCGCAACCCAAATCCGGAGCTTGCTTAATATGGCCGACGTGGCGATTGAGCCTCAACACGATCCCGTCAATCCACCACTGGTACTCGGGAACCCGACCTACGGAGATGTTACCAACACGGTCAGCGACATCGTTGAGCGGAAGACGCCGAAGAAGTGGTTCATCGCTTTCGGCATCAGCGCCTCGCTCACGCTGCTTCTCGGCGCGATGCTGGGCTACTTGGTGCTCAACGGCATCGGCGTCTGGGGTAACAACAGTCCGGTTGGCTGGGCGTGGGATATTACAAACTTCGTCTTCTGGATCGGCATTGGTCACGCGGGAACGCTGATCTCGGCGATCCTGTTCCTGTTCCGGCAGAAGTGGCGCACCTCGATCAACCGCGCGGCCGAGGCGATGACCCTCTTCGCGGTGGCTTGCGCCGGCATCTTCCCTCTGTTCCACGTCGGGCGGCCGTGGAGGGCCTACTGGCTGTTCCCCGTGCCGAATCCCGAGTTGAGCATGTGGCAGAACTTCCGTAGCCCGCTGCTCTGGGACGTCTTTGCAGTTTCGACGTACGCTACCGTTTCGGCGCTGTTCTGGTACGTAGGACTTGTGCCGGACCTGGCGACGATCCGCGACCGCGCTGCCGCGAGAGGTGACAAGATCCGTAAGTACGTGTTCGGGGTGCTGAGTCTGGGATGGCGTGGATCGGCAAAGCACTGGAAGCATTACGAAATGGCCTATCTCATTCTGGCTGGCCTTTCGACGCCGCTCGTGCTGTCGGTCCATACGATCGTTAGTTTCGACTTCGCTGTCTCGATCATTCCCGGGTGGCACACAACGATCTTTCCGCCTTACTTCGTCGCGGGCGCCATCTTCTCGGGCTTTGCGATGGTGATGACTCTGATGATCATCGCGCGCTGGGCCCTGAATCTGGAGCACCTGGTGACGATGAAGCACCTGGAGAACATGAATAAGGTCATGCTCGCCACGGGGCTGATCGTCGGCTATGCGTACGCGACGGAAATGTTCATCGCCTGGTACGGCGGCAACCCCTATGAGCGCTTTGCCTTCGCCAACCGCGCGTTAGGGCCGTATGCCTGGGCCTACTGGACGATGGTCTCCTGCAACGTGCTTGTGCCGCAGCTGTTCTGGTTCAAGAAGCTGCGGACCAATATTCCGGTGATGTTCGTCTGCTCGCTGCTGATTAATGTCGGCATGTGGTTCGAGCGGTTCGTGATTATCGTGACGTCGCTGCACCGCGACTTTCTGCCGTCGAGCTGGGGCTACTTCCGCCCGACGATTGTGGACATTCTGACGTTCGTAGGCAGCTTCGGCCTGTTCCTGACGCTGTTCCTGCTGTTCGTGCGCTTCCTGCCGATGATCGCCATCTCGGAAGTGAAGGGTGTGATGGCTACGAGCAAGGGCAGCGCCGCGGCGCACTAGGAGTTTCCGATATGGGCACTACGGTCGAGAAGAGATCTGAGCTTTACGGAATCATCGGCGACTTCGATTCCCCCGAGCAGCTCCTTGACGCGATTCGGACGGCGCGGAGCCGGGGGTATACGAAGATGGACGCCCTGACGCCGTTTCCCATTCACGGGATTGACGAGGCTTTGGGTGAGAAGCGCTCGCCGCTTGGTTATATCGTCCTCTGTGCTGCCTTGCTCGGCGCGACGACAGCCCTGCTCCTGCAGTGGTGGACCGGCGCTGTGGACTATCCCCTGGTAATCGCTGGAAAGCCTCTCTTTGCCTTTGAGTTCTCCATTCCGGTGACGTTCGAGCTGACGGTGCTGTTTTCGGCGTTCGCCACGGTGCTCGGCATGTTTCACCTGAACCGGATTCCGACCTTCTACCACCCGACTTTCAAATACTCGCGGTTCCGCGGGGCGACGGACGACCGGTTCCTTCTGGTCATTGAGAAGAGCGATCCGATGTTTGACGTGGCCACTGCGGCGGAGATGCTTCGGGAGTGCGGCAGTCGGCATACGGAGGTCGTGGAGGCGTGATGAAAATCTCGATTTACGCCGGCGTTGTATCGATCGCTGCACTGGCATTGACGGGCTGCGCCGACATGAAGACGCGAAATACGCCCCTCCAGGTGTTCCCTGATATGAAGAACCAGGCGAAGTACAAGCCTCAGGCTGCTTCGGCATTCTTCACGGACGGGCGGGCGAGCCGCAGGCCTCCTGCAGGAACCGTTGCTCAGGGACAGCTCAACGAGGATGAAGCCTTTACGACCGGCATCGTAGACGGCATGTACGTTGGGAAGAATCCGCTGCCGATTACCCGGGCGACACTGGAGCGGGGCCGTCAGAAGTATGAGACGTACTGTTCGCCGTGTCACTCCCGGACGGGCGGCGAGGTTGGCATCGTCGGAAGGAAGTCGATCGAGGCCGGGCTTGTGTGGCTGCCCACCAATCTGCAGGAACCTCGCGTGAAGGAGATGACCGACGGCGAAATCTATTCCGTGGCCACGAACGGGCGACGGAGCATGCACGGGTACAAGTATCAGGTGTCGGATCACGACCGTTGGGCCATTGTGGCCTACGTACGCGCGTTGCAGCGTGCGACAAGCGGCAGCCTGGAGGATGTACCTGCAGAACTGCGCAGCGAGCTCAGATAGGGGATCTTCATGCAAGTTAAAGTCGACCACATTCGCCTAGAACAATCGATGGAGAGCCGCCATCTGGACGAGCGCCAGTGGACGCGGGTGCGAAACTCGATTGTCTTCGTCATGCTTGCCTCGTGGATTGCCGCGGGCGTCGGCTTTGCTGTAGACCGTCCGCAGTTCCACTGGTCCTGGCTGGTCGGAGAGGTGTATTTCACGTCGCTCGCTCTTGGCGCACTGTTCTTTACGATGGTGCAGTATCTGACCGGGTCGGCGTGGAGCGTGACCGTCCGGCGGTTCATGGAGGCGATCGGGAGCACGCTGCCGGGATTGGCCCTGACATTCATTCCCGTCGCTCTCGGCATTCATGACCTCTATGAGTGGAGCCATGCTGACGTCGTGGCCCGCGACCACGTCCTTCAATTGAAGGCCCCGTATCTGAACGAGAATTTCTTCCTGATCCGTGCGTGCATCTACTTCGCCATCTGGAGCCTCTGGGGTTGGCGCTTGTTCCGGAACTCGGTAGCTCAGGATTCCACGGGTTCGCTGGAAAACATGCACACGGCCTCGCGTTGGAGCGCGCCTGGCCTGCTTCTGTTGATGCTGACGGGTACGCTGGCATCGTTCGACTGGGTGATGTCGCTGAATCCACACTGGTTCTCGACCATTTTCGGAATCTACGTGCTCGCGGGAGGCGCGTGGGCGTTCTTCGCGGCGTTGGTGCTGATCTGCCTCGGACTGCGTAGAGCCGGGATCCTCAAGTATTCAATCAACGTCGAGCACTACCACGACCTCGGCAAGTGGATGTTCGCTCTTACGGTGTTTTGGACCTACATCGCGTTCTCGCAATACCTGCTGATCTGGTACGCGAACATGCCGGAAGAGACCATCTTCTTCAAGCAGCGTTTTGAGGGGAATTGGGCATACATGAGCGCCCTGCTGCTGATCGGGCACTTCTTCGTGCCGTTCCTGCTGCTGCTGCCGCGAGCGATGAAGCGAAACCTTACGGTGCTCGCGTTTGCCGGGGCGTGGTGCCTGTTCATCCACTTCATCGATGTGTACTGGCTGGTGATGCCTAACCTCCAGAAGGAAGGGTTCCGTCTGCACTGGCTCGACGCTGCGTGCTGGGCGGCTGTTGGGAGCCTTGCCGCGTTGGTCTTCTGGTCCCGGCTGCGGAAGAATGCGCTGATGCCCGTGGGCGACCCGCGGTTCGAACAGGGCTTGAAGTTCCATAACGTGTAGGGAGTCGACGATGGAGAAACCGGAGACAAAAGAGCATCTGGATCCGCACGCCGGACACGCTCATGCCGCGGAAGGCGGATACGACCGGGGTGAGCCGAATACACCTATTATCGGCTTCATCGGCGGCGCCATTGTCCTGATCGTGATCATCGTGATCCTCGGGATTCAGTTCGTCTACCAGCGATCTTTGCAGGATCAGGTAGCTCAGAAGCAGGAGTTGCCTGTTGCGAGCGATCTGCTGGAGCTGCGGGCGAAGGAAGACGCGGCCCTGTATCAGTATCGTTATATCGACCGCGCCGCTGGAACCGTAGGACTGCCGATTGAGCGAGCGATGGATTTGCTGGTGAAAGAGGCGGCGGAAGGAAGGTTGAAATACCCGACTAAGCCGGCTCCTGTAAAGAAGGTTGACCCGCTCGCGCCCGAAACGCCGGGGGCGCCACAAGGAACGACAAATGCAACACCTGCCGCTTCGAAAGCGGATTAGCTGCCTTCTCGGATTCCTCGCGTTGGCCTGCGCGACTGCCTGGGCCGATGGCCCGGCGGCGCCCGCGCAGCTTGAGGGCGTTGGAATCGATGAGAAGCTCGGCCAGAAGGTGGATCTGGATCTGACCTTCATCGCCGAAAACGGGTATCCGGTCCCGCTGAGGAAGTACTTCGAGCAGGGACGTCCGGTGATCCTGAACCTGATTTACTATTCGTGCCCGATGCTGTGCAATCTGGTGCTGAACGGTCAGACAGCGGCGCTGCGCGAGATTCCGTGGACACCGGGTAAAGAGTTTGAAGTAGTGACCATCAGCATCGATCCGACCGAAACCTTCGACCTGGCGAGGTCGAAGAAGGCGGTGTACTTAACGAATTACGAAAGGCCGGCGCCCGGCTGGCACTTTCTGGTGGATCACGAAGGGAATGTTAAGAAGCTCGCCGACGAGGTGGGTTTTAGGTACAAGTACGACGAGCGGCAGGAGCAGTATGCACACGCGGCTGCGATCATGCTGCTGACTCCGGATGGTAGGGTGTCGAGGTACTTGTACGGGATTAAATTCAGCCCGATGGACTTGCGCCTTGGCTTGACAGAGGCCGCGGAAGGAAAGCTGGGTTTCACGGTGGAGCGTGTGCTGTTGTGGTGCTACCACTACGATCCCGAGGCGAGGTCCTACGTGCTGTTTGCTACGAACTTCATGCGCGCTGGCGGTGTCTTGGTTGTGCTCGTGCTGGGAACCGTTCTGTTCCGGCTGTGGCGCAAGGAGAAACTCGCCGGGCCGGGAGACGAGGCCGCTAACAAGAATCTGGTGACTGCAAAATGAACTGGCTACGCTCCGTCATGCTGCCCGCAGAGGGCTCCAGCTATGCTCGAGAGGTCGACACGCTTTACCTGTTCCTGGTGTGGCTTAGCGTGTTCTTCTTTGTCCTGATCGCCGGCCTGATGGGCTGGTTCGTATGGCGATACCGGAAGTCCCGTTCACGAGGCGGGCCGACTCCGTACATCACCCATCACACCGGGCTCGAACTGGTCTGGAGCGTAATCCCGCTGCTGATCCTTATCGGCATTTTCTTCTGGGGCTTCCACGGATTCATCAAGGCGAATGTGGCGCCGGGGGATGCCCTCGAAATTCAAGTAACCGGCAAGAAGTGGCTGTGGACGTTTGAATATCCGAACGGCACTCGCAGCATCAACTCGATCCACGTTCCGGTGGGCAGGCCGGTGAAGCTCGTGATGAGCAGCGAGGACGTGATCCATAGCTTCTTTATTCCGAGCTTCCGGGTAAAGCAGGACGTGCTTCCGAACCGCTACACGGAGCTGTGGTTCGATCCGGTGAAGCCCGGGGTTCATCAAGTCTTCTGCGCTGAGTATTGCGGCAAGTCCCATTCGGACATGATGGCGAAGATCTATGTCGACGACCAGGCAGCTTATGAGAAGTGGCTTGAGGAAGGTGACGAAGAGTTGAAGAAGATGCCGCTTCCCGAGCTGGGCAAACTGATTTACGAGACCCGCGGGTGCAACACGTGCCATTCGATCGACGGTACTCCAGGACAAGGCCCGAGCTTCAAGGGCATCTGGGGGCAGCAGCACAAGTTCGCCGACGGGTCGACGGCCGTTGTGGATGCGAACTATATCCGAAAGTCGGTGCTTGAGCCTCAGGCTCAGGTGCGGGCAGGGTATGAGCCGATTATGCCGACGTTCCAGGGTCTGCTGCGGGAACGCGAGATCCTGGCGGTAATCGAGTACATCAAGAGTTTGCGGTAGGGGAAGGGAATTAACGATGGCTGACGTAATCGCGGCACCAGGTCAACTTTCGGGTGGAGGCACCCAAGAGCAGAAGAACTATCTCAATGAGACAAAAGGAATCGCCAGCTGGCTCTTCACCGTCGACCACAAACGAATCGGGATCATGTATTTGTGGGCGGTCCTGGCGTCCTTCTTCATCGGCGGAGTCTTCGCGCTGCTGGTTCGTCTGGAGCTATTGACTCCCAAGGAAACCATCATGAGTGCAGAGGCCTATAACCGTGTGTTTACGCTGCACGGCGCCGTGATGGTGTTCCTTTTTATCATTCCGTCCATACCCGCCGCACTCGGAAACTTCGTGCTTCCCCTGATGCTAGGGGCCAAAGACGTGGCCTTCCCACGCCTGAATCTCGCGAGTTTTTGGATTTACGCCATCGGCGCAATTTTCGCAGTGACGGCGATGGTCACGGGTGGGGTTGACACCGGCTGGACGTTCTACACGCCCTACAGCACTACGACGAGCGGGGCCGTGAGCACGATGACGTTCGCGGCGTTCATCCTCGGATTTTCGTCAATCTTCACGGGCATCAACTTCATCGCCACCATTCACAAGCTTCGGGCGCCGGGGATGAGCTGGTATAAGATGCCGCTGTTTTGCTGGAGCATGTACGCGACCAGTATTATTCAGGTTCTTGCCACTCCCGTCCTTGGTATCACGCTCCTGCTGCTGATTATGGAGCGCGCCTTCCAGATCGGTATTTTTGACGCGAAGCTGGGTGGTGATCCGGTTCTGTTCCAGCACTTCTTCTGGTTCTACTCTCACCCGGCCGTCTACATCATGATTCTTCCTGGAATGGCCATCATCTCGGAGATCATTCCGGTGTTTTCCAGGAAAACGATCTTCGGCTACAAGGCGATTGCGTTTTCGAGCGTTGCGATCGCGCTGGTCGGGTTCTTCGTGTGGGGCCACCATATGTTCGTCAGTGGCCAGTCGGTGCTTGCGGGCGCCATCTTCAGCTTCCTGACCTTCCTGGTCGCGATCCCCTCCGCGATTAAGGTTTTCAACTGGCTAACGACAATGTACAAGGGCCAGATCTCGCTCAAGACGCCGATGCTGTATGCGTTAAGCTTCCTGCTACTGTTCGCCATCGGCGGTCTGACGGGTGTGTTCCTCGGTGCGCTGTCTGTGAATGTCCACCTGCATGACACCTACTTCGTGGTTGCCCACTTCCACTACGTCATGATGGGCGGTACGGTGATCGCCTTCCTCGGCGGGTTGCACTACTGGTGGCCGAAGATGTTCGGACGGATGTTCAACGAGCGAGTGGGCGCTATCGCATGCGCGCTCGTGTTCATCGGGTTCAACGTCACATTCCTCACGCAGTTCGTACTCGGCAGCCAGGGCATGCCGCGCCGCTATTACAACTATCTGGATCAGTTCCAGCCGCTACACGCATTCTCCACCTTCGGGTCCTGGATTCTAGGGCTCGGGCTGTTGATTGCCGCGGTCAATCTTTTCTCGACCTTCCGGAAGAAGCCGGATGCTCCCAGGAATCCCTGGGGCGCCGCGACGCTGGAGTGGCAGACGGATACACCGCCGATTACGCACAACTTCCATCACACGCCGACGATTGATCACGGTCCGTACGATTACTTTCCGGGGCAAAGGAAACACGCATGAGTCAGGTAACGGGCGCTACGGGCGCTAGCACGATCCACGGGCATGGCCACGAGCACGGCCACTCGCCGTTCCTTCAGCACCATTTCGCTGAGATGGAGCAGCAGTTCGATGCCAGCAAGATTGGCATGTGGCTGTTCCTGGTCACGGAGATCCTTCTGTTCGGCGGCCTCTTTGTGGGCTTTGGGATCATGCAGGGGAAGTTCCCTGAGGCGTTTTACGAAGCTCACCACCACCTTGACTGGAAACTCGGAGCGCTCAACACCGTCGTGCTGCTGGTGAGCAGCTACACGATGGTGATGGCCGTTCACAGTGCTTCGAAGAGCAACCAGAAGGCGCTTATCAGGTACCTCGTCATCACGCTCCTATGTGCCGCCATCTTCCTTGTGGTGAAGTACTTCGAATACGAGCACAAGATTCATGACGGTCTTCTCCCCGGCAAGTTCTACACCTACAAGGGAGACCACGTGCCGGGCGGCCAGCAGGCCACGTTTTTCAGCTTCTACTTCATGATGACTGGCTTGCACGGCTTACACATCTTAGGCGGAATGACGGTCATAGGCTGGGTACTCAAGCGGGCAATCGCCGGTCACTTTAACAGCAGTTACTACACGCCTGTGGACCTGGTCGGGTTGTACTGGCACCTGGTCGACCTGATCTGGATCTACCTGTTTCCGCTGTTGTACCTGATCAGTTAGGAGAGAACCGATGAGTGATCATTCCACGACGGCACACCATCATCCCCCGGCCAAGCTGTACGCGGGCGTGCTTGCCGCCCTTCTGTTTCTGACGGTGATCACGGTTGCGGCTTCACGGGTGGACTTCGGGTCATCGAGCATCAACGTTGTCATTGCCCTCGCCATTGCGACCTGCAAGGCATCTCTCGTGATCCTTTACTTCATGCACTTGCGGTATGACAAACCGCTGAACTCGCTGATCCTGCTGACCGGCGTTCTGTTCCTCGGCGTGCTGCTCGCCTTTTGCCTGATCGACATCGATTCCCGGTTTCCGTCGCGGCCTTCCAACCTGAAGGTGCCGATAGCGGCGGGAGCGGCCGCGGCTGGAGCAGGTGCTGCACCGGGTACGGCCCCGGCAGCCGGCGCTCCTGCGGCAGGCACTCCGGCGCCGGCCGCTGCTCCTTCAGGCGGCACTCAGCCAGCAGCTGCACCCACTCCGTCCCACTAAATTCGTTTTCGTCGAGGGCCGTTCTTCGCGGCCCTCGAATCCCACCCTCGAAGATTCCGGCGCCCCTAGCTTAACGTTGCTCTTTCCGGGTGGCTTCGAGTGCGGTCCGCAAAGCCTGCACCGCGGCAAGGAGCTCTTCGGCAAGGGGAGAGTCGCGCTTCTCTGCTAAGACCCGTGCAATCTCCTCATAGAACCAGAGCTGGTCTTCGCCGCTCTTCGTCTGGAAGCGCTCCCAGACGCGATCACCCATATACCGGAACGCGCTGAGGAGGGAGCGGACGTTGTGCAGTTTATCGGCAGCGATGACCCGCCGGACTGCCGGATCGGCTTGCCGCGTGTGTTCGATATAGGATCGCCGTAGTTCGCGCCACGGAATGTATTCCAGAGCCCCGGGCGGCACCATGTAGTCCTCCGTGCAGCCTTCCACAATGCGGAGTACTTCCTTGCCGAACCTTTTCCTGATATCCCGCCGTAGCTGCGTTTCGCCACCGGGGTAGTAGCGTGCCTGGTCCTCGATTGAATCGTGCAGAAGAGCGGCAATTGCCTGATCCTCAGTGCCGCCGTCTTCCAGCACAAGCGCACTTACCACGAGGAGATGAGAAATGTAGGGCGTTCCGGTCGTTTTCCGCTTCTGCTTTCGATGCAGCTGGGCTGCAAAGATGAGTGCTTCCTCGAATCGTTCCGTTAACACGCTACCTGCCGAAGTCCTCAATGAACAAGAAGTCCTCAGTGAACAACAGGATGCACGATGAGGGCCATCCCAGAGAAAAATTGTCCCAACCGGTCATAGTAACCTGAAGGGTGGTCGGTTCTTCGCAGGACTTCTGGAATCTTCTCCGTAGAAATTCAAACTATCGCTACGTTTGGCTCGGCCAGATCGTGAGCGAGATCGGGGATCACTTCAACTCTATTGCCGTGCTCAGCCTGGCTTTATACATTTCAGGTTCGGGTCTGGCGGTAGGCGGAGTGATGATTGCCCGCACGATCACGCTTTTCCTCGCCGGGCCGGTGGCAGGCGTCCTCCTGGATCGCATGGACCGGCGGAAGGTGATGCTGCTCAGCGACGTGTTCCGCGCGGTGGTGGCCAGCTGCTTTGTTGCGACGCTGACCTACCGGGAGACGTGGCTGCTCTATGTCCTGAGCGGTCTGCTGATGTTCGCCTCCCCCTTCTTTACCAGCGGCCGGATGGCGATTCTCCCAAAGATCACGACGCCGGAAGAACTGCATACGGCCAACACTCTCACTCAGACGACGCAATGGCTGACGCTGACCTTCGGGACCATGCTGGGCGGGATGAGCACAATGCAGTTCGGCTTCGAATGGGCGTTCGTCATCAATGCGCTGTCCTTCGTCTTCAGTGCGTGGGCGATTTGGAAGCTCCGCTCACCGTCGGGCCACTTCCTTCCGGAGCAGCGTGTCGCGCCTGTCCCGTCGCGCCGTTCGTACTGGCACGATTACGTTGTCAGCCTTCGTTACATCGCGTCGACGCCTCTCGTGCTTGCGATCGGCCTATCGGGTGTCGGCTGGGCTAGCGGTGGAGGCGCCGCACAGATTCTGTTCACTCTGTACGGCGAAGTGGTCTTTCGCGGTGGCGCCGCAGCAGTCGGGCTGATCTGGGGGTTCGCCGGGGTCGGGCTTGTGATTGGCGGGATTATCGCCCACAGGCTGGGCCAGAGGCTCGACTTCTCGGGATACAAGCACGCCATCACGGCCGCGTTTGTATTGCACGGGGGCGCCTACATCCTCTTCAGTCAGATGCGGACCATCGCCGGAGCAATCATCTTCATCGCGCTTTCCCGTATCGGAATGGGAATCAACAACGTGCTGAACCGGACGATGCTTCTGAATCACGTTCCGGACGCGCTTCGCGGGCGTGTGTTTACGACAGTGGACGTCATGCGGGACGCGGTAATGGTGCTCTCGCTCGCTGCGGCTGGCGTCGCCAGCAAGCACATGGAAATCCGGCAGATCGGCCTCATCGCGGGGTGTCTGAGCGCTTCGACAGCAGTCTTTTGGGCGGCCGCCAACTTTGTGGGATGGATTCCCGAACCTCCGTCCGAGCCTGCTGCGGAAGAAGAGATGTCGGCAGGCGCTCCTGTCGCCTAGGAGTTTGCCGCCCTTTCGATCACCGCTTCCAGATCTTCCCGGATTGCGGCGAAGAGGGGCGTCGGGTCGTCCTGGAAGTAAAAATGTCCGCCGGAGAATTCCCTACGGCGGAACGGACCGCTTGTTTCGTTAGCCCAGGATTCGACGTGGACCGCCGTGACATTCGGATCTGTGGAGCCGCCGTACGCAAAGATCGGGAGATCCAGCGGTTCTTCCGGCGTATAGACGTAGTGGCGGTAAAGCTGCGCATCCGCCTTCAGAACGGGCAGCGCATATCGAAGCACGTCGGGATTCTGAAGGATCGAGGCTGGAATCCCTTCGAGTCTGCGAAGTTCGTCCAGCAGTTGTGCGTCGTCGGGTTCGGGCGGTGGGACATGGTTGAGTCGAAACTGCGGCGCGCGTGCCGCCGAGGCGATGAGCGCCGCGGGAAGCGGCTTGCCGGAGCGACGGAGCCATCGGCAGGTTTCAAATCCGATTGCAGCGCCCATACTGTGCCCGAAGAAAGCGATGGTTTCGCCCGCGAACAATTCGAGTTCCTTCCCTAACGCCTCAACCAGATCCTGCATCGTGGTGAAGAAGGGCTCTCCGATGCGTGTTTCCCGGCCGGGCAGGCGTACCGGCGTCGCTACGATTCGCGGACCGAGCACCCCTTTCCATCTCCGGAATACTGCGGCGCCCGCGCCCGCATAGGGCAAACAAAGCAGCCGGAGACCGGCCGGAGGGAGGGGTTCGATCTCGCCGAACCAGGGATGCGCTGCCTTTGCTCCTGCCGTCTGCTCTTTTTTGCGGAGCCGGAGTTCGAGAAGCTTCCGCTTCGCCTCGGAAAGGTCCGATGCCGCCGGCGTGGGCGCGGCAGGCTTCAAAGCCCGAGGTTTCCTCGGCTTCTGAAGCAATTCCAATAGGTGACGTTCGAATGGCTCAGCGGTTAGCTCGTCGATGTAGTTGCGGGCGGCCCGCAGAGATCTTTCGGCGAGCTCTTCGTAATGCTTCCTGTCGGAAAGAAGACGGCTAAGCGTTTCCTGCCAGGGACCAACGTCCTGAGGCGGAACCTCGGCAAGCGGAACCATGTGCTCGTCGAGTGACTGGCGGTATCCGACGACAGGATTCACCGGAAGCAGATAATCCACGCCGAGCATCGCTTCCGGGAGCCCGCCGACATTCGCAGCCAGCACGGGAATCCCGCGCGCCATCGACTCCACGACCATGCGTGAACGCGCTTCTGCCCACACTGACGGAACCAGCATGACTCGTGTGAGCTTCATCAGCTCGTCGATGTTCTCCACCGGGTCGATCAATGTGATGTTGGGGCGAGCTTTCAACGCCTCCAGGTCGGATCTCGTGGTACCCCATGATGGGACGGCCCCGAACTGGACATCCGGCATCCGGTCTGCGAGGCCGAGAAGGATCGCGATTCCCTTAACGGCGCAGGGATTCACCATCACGACGTACGGGTGATCGAACCCGTCGAACTGCGGAATCTCGACCGGCTCCATCAGCGAAATGGGAACATGGATTGCGTCGAGCCCGCCCCATTGCCGCGCATAACCCGCGACGTAGTTGCTGACGCCAACAGCGCTATCCACGTGCCGCAACAGCTCTGTTCGCCGCGTGCTGACTGTTGAAGCATCCGGGCCGAAGGGGACCGCGATGGTTGCCCGTATCAAATAGACGACCCGCGCACGCGGGTGCTCGAGCGCGGGAGCGAGCAGAAGTTGGGCTGGATCGTCCGTGGAGGTGATGATGACATCGGGATCGAAAGCCGTCATCTGCGACACGAAATACGCGCGAAGATGCGGATTTCGTGAGACCGTATGGATTTCTACTCCCCGGCGGTGGAAGACCGCTCCGAATTCATTCTCCTCCGCCGAAATGCCCCGCGCCGATAAATCGCTGAGGAACCTCTGGTGTTCCTGCTCGCTGAAGTTCTCGAGCCGCGCAACCACCCGGACGGAATGGCCGCGCTCGGCCAGAGCCTCCATCAACAAGCGGTTCGACTTGTCGCCGCCGCCGAAGGACGGGTAGTAGAGAGAATTGTGGGCGAGCAGGATTTTCACTTCTTCCGCAACCTCTGAAGGAAAAGGGCACGTTTTTCAGGGGAGAGCTGGCGAAGGCGCTCTTCGAGATCCATCGGTCTTTGCACGGGCGCTGGAGTGAGCGAAGCGAGCATCTCTTCAAATGCCTCCGCACGCAGCCCTTGCACGAAGCGGAGCCCGGCCTCACGTGACCTGGCGGACTCTGCCTCATAGCAGGCACGGTCTGTGAGCAGGGTGCGCAGCGCATCCGCCCATGGCGCGATGTCCTGTTCCTCGACGACTGGCATCGGCATGTGATTCTCGTCGAAGGCCCGGTGATACTCCCTGATTGGCCGGACGGGAATGACAAAGCCGGTCCCTTCCTTAGCTTCCATCAAGCCGCCTGAGTCGCTTGCAATGACAGGCACGCCCCTTAGCATCGCCTCCATCGTAATGAGGCCAAAACCTTCGTACCAGAGGGACGGCATCAGCAGGACCGTGGTCTGCGAAAGCAGCTCGTCGATGTTCTTGATCGGGTCGAGGAGCCGTACGTTCGGGAGAGTCTCCAGCAGCGCGCGGTCTTCGCTGGTTGTGCCCCATCCTTTGAGCGCCGCAAAGGGAACGTCGGGGAAGCGCTTCGCCAGCTCTGCGAAAATCGCGATGCCTTTCACGGCGCAGGGATTGATCATGCTGACGAATCCCCGGCCAAAGTTCGAATAGGACGGATAGGGTGGTGTTCCGTAGGTAGGAGGATGGATCACAACCGCCGGCCTTCCCGCGTGCTGCTCGATATAACCGGCCATGTGGCGTCCGATCGCCACAACGGCGCGCGCGTCTCTGACAATGCGGGTGGCCTTCGGGTCCGGGTTCCAGCTCTCCGGTCCGAACGGTAAGAACTGAGGCGTGTGTGCGATGTAGACGATGCGGCCGGATGCAGCCGACGCGGCTTGCCAGAGCAGAGAGTGACTGAGGTCCTCGGAGGAGACGAGCACCCAATCCGGGGAGAATGCGCGGATCCTTTCCGCCAGCACGGCCGGATGCTTCGCGAGCTCGGCATAGCGGTGAATGACAATGCCGTTGACCTCAACGGTCGAATCCGTTGTGGCGTTCCACGCCGGGCAGACCACCTGGCACTCATGGCCTCGGGATACGAGGCTTTGCAGCCAAAGAAGGTTGCTCCGTGTGGAACCGCCCCGAGGGGGCTCGTGAGAAGCGTTCGAAGTCAGCAGAATGCGCATCAGCCGTGAGTCGTCTCCGGATCTTCTTGCATCAGCAAATCGCGTGCCTCCTCTTCGGAAAGAGATTCGATCTCAGCCAGCAGCTCCGCATACTCCTCTGGGTCGGTAATCCCAAGCTTGTGCGCCTCCACCGCCCGCGCCAGGGAAGCGACCGTAAGATCGCCGGAATAGACGACATCGACGGGCAGCTCCACATCGAACGTTTCGCGAATCCGCATGAGCAGTAAAACCACCAGCAGGGAGTGGCCGCCGAGGTCGAAGAAGTTATCGTTGACGGACGAGCAGGGCCGCTGAAGAATCTCGCTCCAGATCTGCAGGATCTTTTGCTCCGTTTCGGTTCCCTCGACCGCCGTCCCTGGTCCAGACCCGTGAGAGCGGACGGCGGTGACGATCTGGTCTACCGTCGAATAGTCGCGCGCGATTCGGCCGTAATCCACCGAGCGTTTCTGTGCCGTTACCGGCGTTGGCTTTTCTTCGACCGCCGGCGCGGCAGACTTCTTCGGCGCTTGATAGCGAAGTTCCTTCAGCCGGGTCGAGTCAAAGCGGAACTCGAAACCCTCCTGAGTGGAGATAGGTGCGCTTTCAGCAATTGCATCGAGGAACTGTCTGGCAGGGGAGTTTTTCCGGGTGGGAATGAACGGAACGACGACGGTGCTTAACCCGTCTGCCGCGGCCTTCTCCCCGAGCCAGCGCATGATGTGGTGTTCCACGCTGCGGCCGAGGACGCGGCAGCTCAGGAGAAATGTATCTACGCGCAAGGCATCGCCGTCGCGATGCGTGATTACCAGGCCAGTGATGCCGTATTCACCAAAGCGGTCCGCTACGTCGACGGTCCGGCATTCGTAGCCATCCCGCATCAGCGCCTGCAGTTCCTGCTCGGTGCGGCGGATGGTCGTGCAGTTGAATTGGTTCGTGCGCTGCGTGAGCTGCGCTGCTCGAGGAAGAACGTCGGCTGAAACTGGCTCGATTCGGACCTGGAGATTCAGTCCGGCGACGAACTCCTCCAGGTTTCGGGCTCGCTTCACTTCCCGTCCGAACTCCAGAGTCTGCGCGTAGGACGCGTTGCGCTGTCGATCTTCCTCCGTTACCACGGGACGGTCAAACGCCCAGACGTGATTGAGGAAGTGGGGTATTTCTTCGACCCGCTCAGGGAGGGGCAGAGCCAGCACTTCGGGAGCGCCCTCCGCCACTTCCGCGCATTCCTTCGGGTTGTCGTCAAGAAAGATGAAGCTGTCGAGCCCCAGGCTCAATTCCTCGGCCAGCGACCGGAGGTTGTCGGGTTTCGGCTCCCAGTTAATGCGGTTGCTGACGAAGTGCCGCAATTGGAGCGGCATCGATGGATGAGCGGCGAAAGTATCCAGGACGTCCTGCTCGTTGTTCTTGCTGACCATACAAAGCAGCGCGCCGGACTCCCACTGATTCCTCAGAAACTCCTGGAGCGCCTGCCGCGGCGGGTCGATCTCGACGCCTTCCGGTCCGTCCTCGCCGCAGATGCCTTTCCACAGCGTGTTATCGCAATCGACGGCAATCACTTTGAAGGGCGGACGGTACAAGGCATGGCAAAGCCGAACGAGGGTCGTAGCCAGAGCGCAGTAGTACGCCTCCGTGTACGGTATCTTGCCGATCTGCTCTCCCTGGCTGTCGTAATAGTCGGCGATCGGATACAGGCGCCGGACCTCTGAGTCGGGTAGATAGTGGACTCCCCGGGTTTCGCGGACCGCTGACGCCACCATCTCCTCGACCTTCCGGTGGGATTCCAGCCACTCAGAATTCTTTGTGCATTCCGGGTTGGGAGGGCACAGGGCGACGACCAGGGGACAAGCCAGGGAAGGCGCGGACTCACGGATTGTCGACACCAACTCCTGAGCCGCCTTTTCGGCCTCGCCGTTTGTTCCTAGGTCTTCAAGTCTGGCCAGGATTACGTTCAGGCCTCTGGTGTTTGCGCGAAACTCACCTGCCGGGTTCAGCAGGGTCTGCAGTACCTGGTTGTAGGGCGCGAAGCGGACTTCGAATTCCCCACCCAGTTGATCGCCCCAGAAAAGGAGGGGCCGTTCAAGTGGTTCGGCCGTGAAGGTGGCCGCCACGGCAAAACGAAAGGATCCCATTGGTTCTATTCCATTGTGACAACTTCAGCCCGTCACTACCACTGTGTTCCCGATTTGTTGTCGGAAGACGCGTCCGGCTGTTCGCGGAAACTTCGACGCGGGCGCAGTGACAGCTCGTCCGAAAGCATCCCAGGCTCCCTAATAGCTTTGTATTATTGACGGACAGCCTGGGTGAACAGATGATGATCCAAATGAGAATTAGGCTCTGGCCGGCAATGTTCGCCGGTGTGGGCTTGCTCTGGTTTGTGTCGGCGCAAAGCGGTGGAGGGGGAGAGAATGAAGCTCTACAACGGCACCGCAACCTCGGCAAAGCATTCTATGAGAATCCCACGACGCAGTTGCAGGCCGTGGAAGAGTTTCGAAAGGCGTTGGCCCTCCGTCCCAACTCCGCGGTAGAGCGCCTCAATTACGGGTTGGCCCTCCTCCGAGCCGGAAAGACGCAGGAAGGCATCGCGGAACTCGAGCAAGTTCAAAAGCAGCAGCCAGACATCCCTCACACGTGGTTCAACTTAGGCATCGAATACAAGAAGGCGGGGGAGCAGGAGAAGGCGATTCGACAATTTGAACGGATGGTTGCGCTGGTTCCCGACGAGCCTGTCTCCCACTACAATCTGGGTGTCCTCTACAAGATGGAGGGACGGATGGAGGATGCGATCCGTCAGTTTGAGACTGCTTCCCGCCTGGATCCAAACCTCGCCGCGCCCCATTTCCAGCTTTACAACGCCTACCGGCAGGCAGGCCGTCGCGAGGACGCTGCTCGCGAGCTTCAAGCATTCCAGGCTATTAAGAAGAAGACCGAAGGCGCTGCTGTTCCAGAGGACATGGAATGGAGCGCTTACGCGGAGATTTACGACGTCGTCGATCCCCAGTGGTCGGCCCACTCGTCCCCCAGGGAACTGAAGTTCCGCGAGACAGCGCTTCCCTCGTCTGTCGACGCCGCGACTGCCCGCGCGTCGATATTTGACCTGGAGCAGGATCGAAAGCCGGACCTGCTGGTTTGGTCGAAAAACGGCATCGCTATCTATCGCGGCGGCGTCAGCTCGGTCCAGGACCCGGCTCTTGCCTCCCTGCGCGACGTCCGCTCCGTTGCGATTGGCGACTTCAACAACGACTCCTTTGCCGACCTCGCTGTCATCACAGCGACGGAAGTCCTCCTTCTCACGAATGAAAAAGGAAAGTTCCGCAGGTTCGAAGCCCCGGCTCCAACGGGCAAATTCCAGGCTGCCGTCTGGCTGGATTACGACCACGACTATGACCTGGATCTGATCCTGCTCGGCGAAGACGCCTCGCTCCTGCGCAATGAGGGAGCCGGGGGATTCTCGGAGCGTTCCGCAGACATGCCGTTTGTGAAGGGCAAGGCCATCGAGGCGAAGGTTTTTCGTCTTGTGGCGGATACGCGCGGGCATGACCTGCTGGTGAGCTACGAGGATCGTCCGGCGGTCCTCTACCGGGATCTGCTGCTCGGAAAATATCGCGCCGAGGATTTGCCTGTGGTTCCTGCGGGCGCAAGGCTGCTGGATGCGTTCGATTGGAACAACGATAGCTGGGTTGACATTGCCTTTGTCTCCGGAGATGCTGTTCGGCTCCTCCGCAATAGAAAGGGGACGTTGGAGGCTGCAGGCGTCAGCGCCCCAGGAGCCGGGTTTGTTTTTGCCGACCTGGAAAACCGCGGTCTTGCCGATCTCGTTTCCGGCGCTGTGATCCTTCGCAATCTTGGCGGTGAGCGGTTCGCGCCTCCAAGCTCGCGCTTTGGCGACTCCCTGCGGTGGGCTGCTGCCGATTTCGATCAGGACGGACTGACGGACCTCGTCGGCATTCGTGCCGATGGAGCCATCCATCACCACAAGAATACGACGCCCGTAAAGAATACCTGGATCCGTCTGGACGCGATTGGGGTCAAGAATCTGAAGCTGGCGCCCGGCGCCGAGGTGGAAGTGAAGGCGGGACCCTTGTATCAGAAGCGACTGTACGAAGGACTTCCGCTCCTTTTGGGCGTCCGCGCTGCGAGAGAAGTAGACACAGTCCGAATTACATGGCCCAACGGGCTGATTCAGAATGAACCCCGGCAGGCAGTCAATCAGAGCCACGAGTACAAGGAGGCACAGCGGCTTTCAGGGTCATGCCCAATCATCTGGACATGGAACGGCAAGGAGTTCGAGTACATCACCGACGTCCTGGGCGTCGCGCCTCTTGGCGCCAGTTCCGGGGATGGCGAATATTTTCCGGTCGACCATGACGAGTACGTGTTGATCAAGGGCGATTCACTCAAGCCGGTGAAGGGCAGGTATGAAGTCCGGATCACGGAAGAACTCAGCGAGGTAGCGTACCTCGACCAGGTCCGCCTTATCGCCGTCGATCATCCGGCTTCAATCGATATCTTCCACAACGACAAGTGGAAGGGGCCGCCATTTCCGGAGTTCCGCTTGTTTGGCGTCCGCAAGCGAATTTACCCCGTGAAAGCTGTCGACGACAACGGGAGGGATGTCCGGTCGCGGCTGATGGCGCTGGACAAGACCTACGCGGAAGGCTTCGAGCGAACGATGACAGGTGTCGCTAAGATGCACAGCCTTGAGCTCGATTTCGGACCGCAGGCGGCGTCGGACGGCAAGGCCATTCTCGTGATGAGCGGATGGGTCGATTGGGCTGACGGCAGTACCTTCCTTTCGGTGGCTCAGGAGAAGCGCGGCGGACTGACGCCGCCCTATTTGCAGGTCCGCGACGAGCGCGGAGAATGGAAAACCGTCATCGAAGACATGGGAATGCCGGCAGGCAAGCCCAAGACGATTGTCGTTGACCTGACGGGGAAATGGCTATCTGCTTCCCGGGAGGTGCGTATCGTCACCAATCTCTGCCTTTATTGGGACGAGATCTTTCTGAGCGAGGACACCGCGGAACCCCCAGCAGTTCTCACCGATCTGGCAGCTTCAGAGGCGGAACTCCGGTTCCGTGGATTTTCTCAGAACATCATTCACCCCGAACGCAGGCAGCCGGAAATGTTCATTTACGGCAAGGTCATGCCGACCTCGATGTGGAACCCGACGCCTGGGATGTACACCCGCTACGGGGATGTCCAGGAGCTTCTGACGGAGGTCGATGACCGCTTCGTCATCATGGGGTCCGGTGACGAGATTCGGTTGCTATTTGATGCGTCCGCTCTGCCTCCCGTGAAGGAAGGGTGGCGCCGTGATTTCCTGCTTAAAGTCGATGGCTGGGCGAAGGACCGCGATGCGAATACCGCTTACTCGCAAACAGTGGAACCCTTGCCCTACCACGGCATGACTCGGTATCCCTACGGACCGGATGAAGCGTATCCGGATACGCCGGAGCATCGCGCTTATCTGGAGAAATACAACACGCGTCCTGCATTGCGCCTGCTGCGTCCGCTGGTCGGGGATGGGACTCGGTCTGGCGCAAGGCGGGACGTTCCATACGGAATCGGCCATGAATAAGCACTCTCGCTGGTTAGCAATCGCATTTCTGGTCCTGTTGCTAAACTCGGCCTATCTGGCGGCCTTCGCCTCGCCCACCATCTTCTACATGGCCAATGTGCTCCTGCACATCGGCCTCGGGTTGGCGGCCGCTGCCGGCTACGTACTGCTGCTGTTTCGCGTTCCTGCGCTGCGCACGCCCGCGGCCGGAGCTCTTCTGATCGGAGCCGGTCTCGGCGTCTATCTGATGCTGGCCTACAACGTCCTCGCCAACCGGTGGATACTCTGGTCGCACATTGGCTTTTCCGTGGCCGGTGTGCTCTTGCTGATCTGGTTCAGCTACCGGAGCGGATGGCACAAGTTTTCGCGCGGCGCTGCGATCGGGCTATTGCTCCTCGCGGTTTTTCCCGCCGTCACCTGGACGTATCACCGTCTGGCGCCCGATCCCTCAGCGCGAATTCGAAACCCGCTTGTGGTGCCCACTTCCATGGAGGAGGAGGGAGGCGGTCCTAAGTCTCCGTTCTGGCCGTCTTCGTCGAAGACGAACGTCGGCGGCACGATCCCTTCCAACTTCTTTATGGACTCAGAGCTGTGCGGGAAGTGCCATCGAGACATTTACGAGCAGTGGAACAGCTCGGCTCATCACTTTGCATCGTTCAACAATCAGTTCTATCGAAAGTCCATCGAGCAAATGCAGGAAATTTCGGGGACGAAGGGAAGCAAGTGGTGCGCTGGATGTCACGATCACGCAGTCTTCTTCAACGGCCGTTTTGAAAAGCCAATCAAGGACCAGATCGATACGCCGGAGGCGCACGCAGGACTTGGCTGTATGTCGTGCCACTCGATTGTGCACGTCCAGGGCACGATGGGTAACGGCGGTTTCACGATCATGTATCCGCCCCTGCATGACCTCGCTTCCAGCAAGAACAGGTTCGTTCGGGCGATTGACGACTTTCTGACGTACGTTGATCCCGAGCCGCACCGCCGCACTTTCATGAAGCCATTCATGCGCGAGGATTCGGCGGAGTTCTGTTCTGCATGCCATAAAGTTCACCTCGACGTGCCTGTCAACAACTACCGCTGGATGCGCGGCTTCAACGATTACGACAACTGGCAGGCGAGCGGCGTATCGGGACAAGGCGCCCGATCGTTCTACTATCCGGCGAAGTCGCAGACGTGCAGCGATTGCCACATGCCTTTAGTGAAGTCGAACGATCCCGGCAACCGGAACGGCTTTGTGCATTCGCACCGGTTCCCCGCGGCCAATACCGCTCTTCCATACGTGAACCAGGACGCGGAACAGATGAAGGTGACGGAGGACTTCCTGAAGTCCGGCTTCATCACGGTTGACATCTTTGCCGCGACCCCTGCGGAGGAGATGCCGGGACAGCTCCAGATGCGACGGCGGTCTGAGGGACCCCAGCTCATGTCTACCTTTGCCGTTGGCGAGGAGGCAGAGCAGGGGGGGCAAGTCTTCATACGCGAGGTAGGTAAAGTATCCGCACCCATCGACAAAGCGGGCGCCGTGTTCAAACCCGGCGATACGGTTCGTGTCGATGTCGTGGTGCGTACTCGCAAGATCGGGCACTTCTTCCCGGGCGGCACCGTGGACTCGTTTGACGTCTGGCTCGAACTGCAGGGCAAGGACGCGGAAGGCCGGGTCATCTTCTGGAGCGGAATGGTTGAGGACGAAGGCAAGGGACCTGTGGAGAAGGGGGCGCACTTCTACCGCTCCTACCTGATCGACGGCGAAGGAAATCCGATCAACAAACGCAATGCATGGCAGGCTCGCAGCGTCCTGTACGTCCGCCTGATTCCTCCGGGTGCGGCCGATGTCGCTCATTACCGCGTCCGGATTCCGGAAGATGCGAAGGGCCCGATTACATTGCACGCCAAGCTCAACTATCGGAAGTTCTCGCACTACTACACGCAGTATTCGTATGCGGGTAAGCCTGTGTCGGGAGAAGCCGCGCTCCATCATGACAGCCGGGTATACTCGTTCGATCCGGCCAACATTCCAAAGAACGTTTCAGGCAAGATCAAGGACCGGATTCCGGATCTCCCGATCATCGTCCTTGCCGAAGCGACAGCTCAACTCAACGTGGGAGACCGGTCGACCGAGACGGTATGGCAGCCCGTGGTGCGGAAAGAGGATCGCGAGCGCTGGAACGACTGGGGCATTGGACTCCTCTTGCAAGGCGATCTGAAGGGCGCCGAGTACGCCTTCAAGAAGGTGACGGAAGCCGAGCCTGAGTATGCCGACGGTTGGCTGAACGTCGCCAGAGCCCTGATCCAGGAGGGTGAGACGGATGCTGCGAAGCCCTATCTCGAGAAGGCGCTTTCCATCAACTCCGGGCTCGGCCGCATTCACTTCTTCAAGGCAATGGTGCAGAAGGCGGATGGGGATTACGACGGCGCGCTCGCGTCATTGCAAACGGTTGCCGCCCAATATCCGCGTGACCGCGTCGTGCTCAATCAGATGGCTCGCATTCTGTTCCTGAAGCGCGATTTCAAGGGCGCGATTGAAGCGGCGGAACGAGTGCTGGCGGTGGATCCGGAGGATGTCCAGGCGCATTACACGCTGATGCTTGCCTGGAGAGGGTTCGGCGATCTGGAAAAGTCAGCGCGCGAGGAAAAACTCTTCCGGCGCTTCAAGGCGGATGAGGCTTCCCAGGCGATCACGGCGAAGCCGCGCCTGCTTAGTCCGGAGGACAACAACGAGCGGCAGATGATTCACGATCACGAGAGCGCCTGGCGCGTGCCGCCGGCCACGCGTAAACATCCGGTCATGAGCCGGAGAAGCAATCCTGATAAGGCGGTGTCAGACTGATGCGTGTCCTGGTTGCGATGCTGATCGCTGTGGCGTGCTGCCCGGCGCAGGTGAAGTTCACCGACATTACTGCCGCTTCCGGAGTCAAGTTTACTCATAACAGCGGACGGGCGGGGAAGAAGTACCTGCCGGAGACAATGGGCTCCGGTGTGGCTCTGTTTGACGCAGATGGAGACGGGTGGCTCGATATTCTGCTGATCAACAGCAAGGATTGGACACCGCGCGGCCGAAGGTCTCTTTCCGCTCTTTATCGGAATAACAAAAACGGGACTTTCACGAACATCACCGCCGGGACCGGTCTCGACGTGGAACTGTACGGTCTCGGGGTGGCTGTAGGCGACTTCGATAGCGACGGCAGAGACGACGTCTACATCACCGCGCTCGAAGGGGACCGTCTGTTTCGAAACCTGGGCGGCGGCAAGTTTAAGGACGTTACGGAAGCGTCTGGTATCCGGAATGCCAGCTTCGGAACGAGTGCTGCCTGGGTCGACTACGATCGCGATGGGAAGCTTGATCTCTTCGTCGCAAACTATGTGCAGTGGAGTCCTAAGGGCGACCTGTGGTGCTCGCTGGACGGGCAAACGAAGTCCTACTGTACGCCGGAATCGTACAAAGGAACCTCGTCCAAGCTTTACCGAAACCTGGGTAACGGGCGCTTTGACGATGTGACACAAAAGGCCGGACTTGGCGATCCTACTAGCAAGTCACTCGGCGTCGCCTTGCTCGATTACAACGGCGACGGCTGGGTGGATCTCTTCGTCGCCAATGATACGCAGCCGAACAAGCTGTATCGGAATCAGAGGAACGGCACGTTTGTGGAAGAGGGCGTCGTGGCGGGCGTCGCCTTCGGCGAGGATGGCGTGGCGCGAGGAGCCATGGGCGTTGATGTGGTCGATTACGACTGGTGCGGACGCCCGCATCTGCTCGTTGGGAACTTCTCGAATCAGATGCTTGCTCTGTATCACAACGAAGGGAATGGATTGTTCGTAGACGAAGCGCCGAAATCGACTGTAGGCCGCGCCAGCCTGCTCCGTCTCGCTTTCGGTGTTTTCTTCTTCGACTATGACCTGGACGGCCACCCTGATATCTTTGCCGCGAACGGCCATATCGAGGAGGAGATCAACCGGGTACAGCCCAAGGTGACCTTCGCGCAGCCGCCGCTGTTGTTTCGCAATCTTGGCAAAGGGCAGTTTCAGGAAGTCACATCGCAGATGGGCGACGCGTTTAACCGCCCGATTGTCGCCCGTGGTGCCGCCTACGGCGATCTGGATCAAGACGGCGATCTCGATATCGTCGTGACGACCAATCATGGTCCGGCTTACGTCTTCCGGAACGATGGAGGGAACAGAAATAACTGGCTGAGTGTGAAGCTCGTGGGCAAGAAGTCCAACCGCAATGGAATCGGCTCTATCGTTCGCGTGACCTCGGCCTCAGGCAGGCAATGGCGGATGGTCCATACCGGCTCGAGCTATTGCTCCCAAAGCGACATGGCTCTGACATTCGGGCTGGGTAAGGATCCGGTGGTTACTGCTCTCGAGATCGAGTGGCCAAGCGGTGCGAAGCAGAAGTTAACGAATATCAAGCCGAATCAACGGCTCACGATTGAGGAGCAATAGGCCCGGCAGGCCTACCGCTCGGATTTCAGCGGGATTTCGAAGTAGAACAGTTCGTTGCCGGTGGACGCCTCGTAGATCCCGGTGATGTACAGGACCGAGTCGTTCCGGTGGGTCGTGTGGAAGTAGACGAAGCCATGCGCGGATTCTCCTGGGGGCAACATCTTGGCGGTGAATGCACGCCCTTCAATCTCATAGATCTGCAGCGGGTTCTTGCCCGAGCGCCTGGGGATCGGCAGCGGACTGGGGTTCATGTTGGGCCTTTTGGGCGCTCTCACGTATGGCACGTCCTTAGCAGGAATCGGCTCCACCCGCTCGCGGTTCGGCAGGATGTACTCAATCTTCATCCGGTCCAGGCGCAGCACTTGATCTGAGTCATTCTGCATCACGAGCAGTACCGGCAGGACGCCGTACTCGTTCGGATTCACCTTGCCAAAGGCTGTCTTCGTCTGTGCGTCGCTCTCGTACGGAACGGCCGCGATGGTCAGCTTCTGTATCGTGACCTTATTCTCATAGGACGAGGCAGGGCCAGGCGAGAAGGTCGTTTTTCCCTTCTGCGCCCCATATGCGACAAATAAAGTCAGGGAAACGATCAGGGACTTGGCAAGCCGGCTCATTTACATCCTCTATTGGTTCGTCCAGGCTCTTGGACTTCCCGCTCTCCTACTCTATCTGTTGCAGCGAGGGCTGCGTGACCACCGCTACATCGAAAACCTAAGGGAGCGATTTGGATTTCTCCCATTCTCCCGCATGACGGTTCCCGGCGCCATTTGGTTGCACGCGGTTTCGGTTGGTGAGGTGTTAACGGGCGTCGAACTGATTCGAGGGTTGCGAGAGCAAATTCCCGGCGCGCCCGTCTTCCTCTCCGTGGGCACGGTCGCAGGCCGTTCCATCGCCTTACAGCGACTTGCCGGCTTGGTCGACGGAGTCTTCTACGCGCCGCTCGACTACCGCTTTGCTGTCAGGCGAGTTCTCCGGCGGCTCAAGCCCGCGGCGGTTGTAGTGCTGGAAACGGAGATCTGGCCAAACCTGTACCGCGAGGCGAAGCGATTCGGCTGCGGTCTGATAATCGTAAATGGGCGCATCTCGGACAAGGCTTTTCCGAAGTACCGGTCGTGGCGCTGGTTTTTCTCGGCTGTCCTCGCCTGGCCCGATGCCATCCTCGCTCAAGACGAGCGGTCCGCGAAACGGTATCGCGAACTGGGCGCGGAGCGTGTAGAGCCGATCGGGAACCTGAAGTATGACTTCCGGCCGGGCGGCGAGCTGCCGGAAGCGCTGGCACGCTTTCTCGAAGATCAGAAGGGCGCAAAGATCTGGATCGCTGCGAGCACGATGCCTCCGGCCGAGCCGGGCGACGTCGACGAAGATGATGTTGTCATCGATGCCTTCCAACGCCTCGCGGCGCGCTATCCGGATCTCCTTCTGCTGCTCGCTCCCCGCAAGCCTGAGCGCTTTGATGTAGCTGCTGAGAAGCTCGGGAAAGCGGGACTTCCATTTGTCCGCCGTTCGTCGCTTCCGGCTGCGCTGGCGCGTCCTGGAGTCTTCCTGCTAGATTCCATCGGGGAGTTGAGCAGGCTTTTCGTCGCCGCCGACGTCGTTTTCGTGGGCGGGTCTCTCGCCCGGAGAGGGGGGCATAACGTACTGGAGCCAGCGGCGTTCGGCAAAGCCGTCGTGGTTGGCCCCCACATGGAAAATTTCGCTGAGATCGCTGCGGCCTTTCGCAGTGCGGGAGCCATGGCGGAGGTTGCCTCGCCGGATGAGCTGGCTACCGCAATCGCGAAGCTTTTGGATGACCCGGGCGAAGGCGAACGAATAGGCTCGATTGCCAGGCAGCTAGCCGAGGCGAATCGAGGAGCCACGGCAAGAGCGGTAGAGCGAGTCCGAAACCGCTATCAGGACTCCACGTTTGAGCAGCCCGCAAACCCCTTACTGCTGCTCCTAGCCCGGCTCTGGAGGATGGGCGTCGCGATGAAGCGGGCTCGTGCGCTACGAAAGCCTTCGCGATTGCGGACTCCTGTAGTCAGTGTCGGCGGGTTGAGCATGGGTGGAACCGGCAAGACACCGATGGTGCTTTGGTTAGCGGAGCAGTTGCAGAATGCAGCTATTTTGACTCGTGGTTACCGCCGGCGCTCGAAACACCCTGTGATTGTGCGGCGCGGGCAGGCAGCGCCTGTGAGCGAGACGGGCGACGAAGCGCAGATTTTTGTGAGGTCGGCAGTTGCGGCCGTGGGCATCGGATCGAAGAGATACGAAATCGGGCGGCGCATGGAGGCCGATTTGAAGCCTTCGGTTTTCCTGCTGGACGATGGCTTTCAGCACTGGCAGCTGCACCGGGATTGCGACATTGTCCTGATCGACGCGCTTGATCCGTTTGCGGGCGGAGTCTTTCCAGCTGGCAGACTACGGGAATCCCCCGAGGCTTTACGCCGCGCGCACATTATCGTCCTTACCCGGACTTTGCCTGGGCGTAGCTATGACGGGATCGTTCGCAAGATCCGACAGTACAACGCAGAAGCTCCGATCTTCTTTTCGCGGGTGCGCCCCAGGCGATGGGTGGCCGTTAACGGGGAAGACGCCCCACTCTCCTTAACGCGCGCCGGAGCCTTTTGCGGCCTGGCTAACCCGTCGTCGTTTTGGCAGTCCATGGAACAGACCGGGGTTATTCCGATTTGGAAAAAGGTCTTTCCGGATCATCACCGGTACTCGCTCGAGGAGGTTCAGCGAATGGCCGCATCAGCAGATGTCCTGCTCACTACTGAAAAAGATGTTATGAACCTTCCTCCGGAGGCGCTCTCGCTTCCGATTTACTGGCTTCAGATCTGCATTGAGGTCGAAGGTGAAGAAGACTTTATCAAGCTCATTAAGTCGCGTGCCGGAATCAAGGGAACTTAGTTCTTTACTGCCATGAAAATACGTGATAAATCCGGCCTGGCAGAGCGTATCCGGAAGCGAGTCTTCGTTTCATCCGTTTGACAGTTGCTATAATGTGATTTCCCTTATGACTGATCATAGCGCGGTTCAAAATTCGACTACGGGGAAGAAGGTTATCTTACTGCGACCCCGCGGCTTCTGTGCTGGCGTAGTGCGCGCTATCGATGTGGTCAAAATTGCTCTTGGCCTCTACGGGGCTCCCATCTACGTTCGCAAGGAAATCGTTCACAACCGCCATGTGGTCGAGGAACTGCGTGGAATGGGCGCGATTTTCGTTGACGAACTGGACGAGGTTCCCGTTGGCGCCAGGGTTATTTTCAGTGCGCACGGCGTGTCTCCGGCAGTCCGCAAAGAGGCAGCTGCGAGAAACCTCAGCGTTATTGACGCAACCTGCCCTCTGGTAACGAAGGTCCATCTGGAAGCCGTCAAATTCGCTCGTCAGGGTTACACAATTGTCCTGATCGGTCATAAGGACCATGACGAAGTCATTGGAACTTTGGGCGAAGCTCCAGATTCGACAATTCTTGTTTCCACAGTCGAAGACGTTGACAGGCTGAACGTTCCTGATCCCAAGAAGGTCTGCTATCTGACGCAAACGACGCTCAGTCTTGATGAGACCCGGGATGTGGTGGCGCGCCTGAAAGAGCGGTATCCGGAAATCGTCGGTCCTCCTGCGCAAGATATCTGTTATGCGACGGAGAACCGGCAGTTGGCGGTAAAGGCTGTTGCTCCCCTGTGCCAGTTACTCCTCGTGGTGGGATCGCAGAATAGCTCCAATTCGCGCCGCTTGGTTGAAGTCTGTGAGAAGTCCAACGTTCCGGCGTACCTTGTCGACGATGCCGGAGAGGTGAAAGAGGAGTGGCTCGAAGGTGTCCAGACCGTTGCGGTAACCGCGGGGGCGTCAGCGCCTGAGAATCTTGTGCAAGACCTTGTCCGCTCGCTGGAGAGCAAGGGATTTTCCTCCCTCGAGGAGGTCGAGATTCGGGAAGAGGATGTGCGGTTCTCCCTACCGGCTGAACTGGCGAGATCCTCCGCGCACCTCACTACGATCGCCACTCTATGAGTCCGAGCATCCAAGTCGCTGACGCTTTGGTTGCGGGGACTGCACAGGCCGTTCGCAGAGCCACCGAATATCTGCTTTCCGTACGCCATCAGGACGGCTACTGGTGGGGAGACCTTACGGCCGATACGACCCTTGAATCGGACTTCATCCTGCTGCAGCTCTGGCTGCACCCGCCTGTCAATGGGGTTTGGAATCCTCCCGACCGGGCAAAGATTGACCGTGCGGTTCAGTCGATTTTCGCGCGTCAGCTGCCTGACGGCGGCTTCAACATCTATCCGGGCGGACCTGCGGACGTAAGCGCCACGGTTAAGGCCTATTTCGCGTTGAAGCTAGCTGGCCTTCACCCGTCCGACCCTCGTATGGAGAAGGCCAGGGAGACCATCCTGTCGCTGGGCGGTATTCAGGCAGCAAACAGTTACGTCAAGATCAACCTCAGCCTTTTCAATCTTTACCCCCGCCAGTACGTGCCGTCGGTTCCGCCGGAGATGATCCTGCTGCCCGGCAAGTTCATCTACCAGATGTCGTCGTGGACGAGGGCGATCGTGATTCCGCTTTCGATCGTTCAATCGTTCAATCCATCGCGGCCGGTTCCTGATGGCTTTGATTTGAAGGAGCTTTTCCGCAAAGACGTCAGCCTGGGTTTCGAGCCGGATTCCAGGTTCTTTACGTGGCGGAACCTGTTTCTGCTGCTGGACCGGGGCTTGAAAGTGTGGGAGCGTCTTGCTCCGTCGGCGCTGCGAACGAAAGCGATTCATCGGGCCGAGCGCTGGATGCTGGATCGCACGCGTTACTCGGATGGCCTTGCCGCGATCTATCCGCCGATGATGTATCTCATCATGGCGCTGGATTTGCTCGGCTATCCGCCCGAGCATCCGGACCGGGTGGAGGCTCAGCGGCAGTTCGACGCCCTATTGGTGGACGACGGAGAGCGGTTCTTCTTCCAGCCGTGCTTCTCACCGGTTTGGGACACTGCCATCGCTGCCTTTGCTCTAGGAGAATCGGGCATGGCGCCGCCGGGCGTGCTCGAAAGGACTGCCGACTGGCTGCTGAGCAAAGAGGTACGGCGAAAAGGCGATTGGTCCGTAAAGCGTCCGAACGTGGAGCCTTCCGGCTGGTACTTCGAGTTCGCCAATGAATTCTATCCGGACATCGATGATACGGCGATGGTCCTGCTGGCATTGCAGCAGGCTCTGGGAAGCCGGGCGAGCGAACAGAACGCCAGCGTCCGCCGTGCCATCAATTGGCTTCTGGCGATGCAATCCCGCGACGGCGGGTGGGCGGCCTTTGACGTCGATAACGATTGGAAGCCCTTGAGTTATGTTCCATTTGCGGACCATAACGCCATGCTGGATCCAACCTGTCCCGATATCACTGGGCGGGTCCTTGAGGCGCTGTGCGCTCATGGTGTTGCTCCGCAAAGCCCGGCCATTCGGCGAGGCGTTGAGTACCTGATCCGGACACAGGAACAGGACGGGAGCTGGTACGGACGGTGGGGCGTCAATTACATTTACGGCACCTTTTTGGCGCTACGCGGTCTCAGGGCCGCGAGCGAGAGCGATCGCGAGGCGTACATCCTCCGCGCCGCAGAGTGGCTGCGGTCCATTCAAAATCAGGATGGCGGCTGGGGGGAGAGCTGCGAAAGCTACAACCGTAACTCTTATGTGCCGGCCCCGAGCACTCCGTCTCAGACGGCATGGGCGATTCTCGGATTGATCGCTGCCGGCGATACGAACAGCATTAGCGTCCAGAAAGGGATTGAGTATCTGGTAGAAACCCAGCGCGGTGACGGCGCGTGGGACGAAGACCTGGCGACCGGCACAGGTTTCCCTATGGTCTTCTACCTCTCGTACCACTTGTACCGAAATTCATTTCCGCTATTGGCTCTGAGCACCTACCTGAAGACCCGCGTTCCGGGCAGGGGGGAGCGCGGATGAATCTGATGGCGGCGGGGGCGTTGCGGTAAGTTGAAGCCGGTCTTAGTGACAGGAGCCACTGGCTTTGTCGGATGGCACGTTGCCCGTCTGCTCGTAGAGAAAGGATATCGTGTACGAGCGCTGGTTCGCGATCCGGTCCGGCTTCGAGATTTGGAAGTCGAAGCGGTTCGGGGGGATCTGCGGGATCGAGATTCCGTAGTACGAGCGGTAACGGGCTGCGGCAGCGTCTTCCACGTTGCTGCGGATTATCGGCTGTGGGTGCCGCGCCCGGAGGAGATGTATCAGTCGAACGTGGAGGGAACCGCCACGCTGCTCGAGGCAGCCGGGAAGGCGGGCGTGGAGCGGGTAGTTTATACGAGCACGGTCGGCTGCATAGGAATCCCGGACGGTGGGGAAGGGAACGAAGAAACGCCTGTCAGGCTCGAGGATATGACTGGCGCTTACAAGCGGTCGAAATTCCTTGCAGAACAGGCAGCTCTGGAGGCGGCCCGGAAGGGATTGCCGGTTGTCATCGTAAATCCGACGGCCCCCGTCGGGGATCATGATTTGAAGCCGACGCCGACGGGAAAGATCATTGTGGATTTCCTGCGGCGGCGGATGCCCGCTTTTGTAGACACGGGCTTGAATGTGGTTGATGTACGAGACGTCGCGGCTGGTCATCTGCTGGCATGGGAGCGCGGCCAAGTCGGGGAGCGGTATATACTCGGAGGCGAAAACCTGACGCTGGAGCAGATTTTCCGTAAGTTGCAGACGCTCAGTGGCATCCCTGCGCCCAAGGTGCGCATTCCGTATGCGGTTGCGTATTTTGCGGGTGTCGTGAGCACGGGATTTGCGAGGTTGACCGGCGAGGAGCCGAAGGCTCCGCTGGACGGGGTCCGCATGGCAAGGAAACGGATGTTTGCCTCCAGCGAAAAGGCAATGAAACAGTTGGGATACCGGCCGTCGGCCCCGGAAGGAGCGCTGCGGCGGGCGATAGACTGGTTTCAGGCGAACGGATACTGCTAATGTGGGCGTCGTTCTGCTGGTAGCCGCCGAGGCTCGTGAGCTACGGAGTCTGGAGAGGCGTTTGACCAGGGTCTCCAGGCTGCCGTGGCGATTGGATTACGCGGTAACAGGTGAAGGAATTGGCGGGCGGTGGGTACTGGCGGCGAATGGACCAGGACCGGGTTTGGCGCGGGAAGCAGTGGACACTGTCTTCGAGCACGAGGAGATTGACGTCGTAGTGAGTACGGGCTATTGTGGTGCGCTGGACGAACGCTTCTCTGTGGGTGATATCATCGTCGCTTCCAGAGTAAAGGCGTTGGAAACAGGGCTTGAGTATACGGCAGTCCCTCCCGATACCCGCGGACGCTTCTGGCTGGGTGAAGTCGCCTCCCTGGACCGTGTAGTTGGAACTGTCGAGGAGAAGCGGAAGCTTTGTGCCTCCGGCTCAATGGCCGTGGAGATGGAAGCCGCCGCTGTAGCCGATGCGGCCTCCCGGCGGGGCGTCCGGTTTGGCTGCGTCCGCGCAGTGTCCGATACTGCCCATGAAGGATTCGATCTGGATTTGAACGCGGCACGCGGCCGGGATGGCCGTTTCCGCGGTGGCAAGGTTCTGTTGCAGGTGTTAAAGAGACCGGCTGCCGGTGTCCCGGAGTTGTGGCGGCTGATGAGAAATAGCAGCAAGGCAACGGCGGCCTTGGGAGAGTTTCTTGCTAACTGTCGATTCTAATGCTGGCGCTCCCCCTACGATGCGGGCAGCAGTGTACGTCGGCGAAAGTAGAGTTGAAGTCTTGTCGGTGCCCACTCCGGTGGTTGGGCCCGGGGAGCTGCTGATTCGTGTCGAAAGCTGTGGGATCTGCCACACCGATCTGAAGAAGATCGAGTACAACTTATTGCCTGCGCCTCGGATTTACGGGCATGAGACGGCTGGGACGGTGGTGGCGGTCGGTTCCGAGGTAAAAGACTTCGTCCCCGGCGACCGGGTTATCGTTTTTCACCACATTCCTTGCGAAAATTGTTTTTATTGCCACCGCAAGTTGTATGCGCAGTGTCCGACCTACAAGAAGGTCGGAGTAACCGCGGGGTACGAACCTGCGGGAGGCGGATTTTCGGAGTATGTCCGCGTGTTTGACTGGATTGTAAAGCGCGGTGTTGAGAAGATTCCAGATGGAGTCTCGTTCGACCGTGCGTGTTTCGTCGAACCGGTCAACACGTGTCTGAAAGCGGTTGTGCAGGCTGAGCCGGGCGCTGACGAGACGGTGTTGGTGCTCGGTCAGGGCCCGATTGGCCTCATCTTTACAATGCTGGTGAGGCGTCGGGGGGCGAGGGTCCTGGCGACTGATACGATTCAGCGCCGGTTGAACCTGTCGAAGCGGTTCGGCGCAGAGGAAGCGTGGGACCCGCGGAAGGTAGATTTGACCTGGGAGGTGGCAGCGCGAACGGATGGCCGGGGCGCGGACCTGGTAATCGTTGCGGCCTCAGCTCCAGGGATTATTGAGCAGGCGATCCGCTGCTCGCGGCCGGGGAGCCGGATCCTGCTGTTTGCACAGACGTCCGCCAAGGAAAGAATCGAGATGTCAGGCGCGGACCTTTGCGTCGGCGAAAGAACGGTGTTTGGCTGTTACAGCGCCTCAATCGATCTGCAAAAGGAATCGGCGGACCTTGTGTTCAGCGGCGCCTTGCCGGTCGAAGAGTTGATCTCGCACCGGGTGCCATTAGATCAGATTTGCTCAGGGATTGAGCTGGCAAAGCATCCGGGTGAGGAGTCATTGAAAATTATCGTTCAACCACAGAGGTGGTCCCAGTGAAAACCCACATGATGGCGGCCGTGCTCTACGGGAAGGAGAACCTGAAGATTGAGCCGGTGGCCGTTCCCGAAATCGGGAGCGAAGATGTTCTTGTTCACGTGAAGGCCGCCCTGACCTGCGGCACCGATGTCAAGGTGTTCCGCCGCGGGTACCACGCCCGCATGATCGTACCGCCAGCGCTTTTTGGTCATGAACTGGCGGGAGATATTGTCGCCATGGGCGACAAGGTCGAGGGCTTCCGAATTGGACAGCGCGTGGTAGCCGCGAACTCGGCACCATGTCTACGCTGCTTCTACTGCCGGCGCGGCGACTCGAACCTGTGCGAAGATCTCCTCTTCAACAATGGCGCCTACGCCGAGTTCATCCGGATTCCCGGCCGCATTGTTCGCCAGAACATGTACGAGATTCCGCCGCACGTGTCGTACCAGGACGCGGCCCTTGTGGAACCGCTGGCGTGCGTGCTGCGCGGCCTGGAAGAGACCGGACTGCGCCCGGGCGATAATGTTGCTGTCATCGGCCAGGGTCCGATCGGCCTCATGTTCACGCGTCTCGCCAAAGTCTATGGCGCTCGCGTGATTGCGATCGGACGGCGGCAGACGCAGCTCGAGAGGGCAGCCCGCATGGGAGCCGAAGAGCTGCTTTGCTCCGGGGAGGTTAAGGACTTGCCGCAAGCCGTGCGGGCGCTGACTGACGGCTACGGCGTCGATGTGGCAATCGAGGCTGTCGGTAATCCAGAGACCTGGCAGTTGGCAGTGAAGCTGGTGCGCCGCGGCGGCATCATCAATTTCTTTGGAGGATGCCCGAACGATAGCCGCATCGAGCTGGATACGGCGATGCTGCACTACTCGGAGATCACGTGCACGGCCAGCTTCCACCATACCCCGGCGCACATTCGAAAGGCTTTGGATATAGTGAGCCGCGGTGACATCACCGCGCGGGATTTCGTCAACGGCGAAGAGCCTTTGAAGAATCTACTCGAAGTGATGCGTCATCTCATGAGCCACAACGGGCACATGAAGACGGCGATAATTCCCTAAGCTTGAGTTTTCTTCTTCAACCGAAGGATTTTGTTGCGTCCCGGGAGGCGATGGGGCGCGTCTTCTCTCGCGAGGAGTCGCTTGCCTACACGCGCTGGCTCGCCACGCACCACTACGAAAACTTTCACGTAGTGAGCTTCCTTCTGCCGAAGCACCTGCATCAGGACTTCTACAACGTGTATGCGTTCTGCCGCTGGGCAGACGATCTCGGAGACGAAATCCTTGAGACGGGCGAGAGCCTGCGCCTGCTTGCCTGGTGGCGGGAGAACCTGGAGCGTATGTATGGCGGCGACGTCCGGCATCCGGTGTTCGTCGCCTTGAAGGAAACCGTAGAGCGGCACGCCCTTCCAATGGAGCCGTTTTGCGATCTCATCACCGCGTTCGTCCAGGATCAGACCGTCACTACCTACCAAACGTACGAGGATCTTTACGGCTACTGCCGGCATTCTGCCAACCCGGTGGGCCGCCTCCTGCTCTATCTTTGCGGCTACCGGGACGAGGAGCGCCAACGCCTGTCGGACTACACCTGTACCGCTTTGCAGCTGGCGAACTTCTGGCAGGATGTCACCGTGGATTTGGGGAAAGGCCGGATCTATCTTCCTCTCGAGTCCATAGAACGCCACGGATACAGCGTTGAGGATCTGTGCGCGCGGCGGTTCACGCCGCAGTTTCGGGCGGTAATGGTGGAGGCCGTCGAGCGGGCGCGCAAGCTCTTTGAGGCGGGACTCCCTCTGGTAGGCATGGTCGATCGCCGCCTTGCCCTCGATATCGACCTCTTCAGCCGGGGCGGCATGCGTGTTCTCGATAAGATTGTCGCAATGGATTACAACGTCCTGGCCCGGAGGCCTGCAATCTCGAAGCTGGAACGGGTGGCGCTGCTGCTTCGCAGCATGTTGCGGCTGACTCTGCCGAGAGCTGCGTAAGGTGAGACGTGACAAGCGATCTGGCCAAGTCCTACGCTTACTGTGACCGCGTAGCCCGGCGGCACGCAAAGAACTTCTACTACTCGTTCCGGCTGTTGTCCGCAGAGCAGCGCTCGGCGATATGCGCCATCTACGCATTCATGCGTCACTGCGACGACCTGAGCGACGAGCCGGAGCTCGCTGGACGTCCGAATGCCGTGGAGGCCCTCGACGCTTGGCGGCAGGCAATGGTGTCCGCTCTTGACACCGGGGCGTCCGATGGACATCCCGTGTGGCCCGCGTTTTGCGATTCGGTACGGCGATACCGGATCCCTCACACCTACTTCCACGAGATGATCGACGGTGTGACGTCGGACCTCTATCCGAGGAACGTTGCCACGTTCAAGGATCTGTACCGCTACTGCTATCAGGTAGCGTCCGTGGTTGGGTTGACCGTCATTCACATCTTTGGCTTCGAGGATTCGCGGGCGATCGACCTGGCTGAGAAATGCGGGATCGCCTTTCAGCTAACGAACATCGTCCGCGATGTTCGGGAGGACGCAGAGAAGGGAAGAGTGTACCTTCCGGCGGAGGATCTGGAACGCTTTGGGGTTGCTTCTTCGGATTTGAAAGGGTCTCATTTGAGTCCCCGCCTGCGAGCGCTTCTCGAGTTCGAAGTGAATCGTGCTCGCAGCTACTACAGAGAGTCGCAGGCCATCGTAGACATGGTGCAGCCGCGGAGCCGTCCGGCGCTGTGGGCACTCATCGAAATCTACTCGCGCCTGCTCGATCGCATCGAGTCGTCCGGCTACGATGTGCTCAGACGGAGGATTAGCCTGAGCGCAGTGGAGAAGAGCTGGATCCTGCTTCGTGCGATGAGTCTGCGTTCTTGAGGCAGCCCTGGCCTTAGCGGCTAGGGCTTGCCTTGATGATTCCCGATTCGATCAGGAAATTCGTATCAAACTTGCCCGCGATAAAGTCGGGGTGCGCCAGGATGCGCTGGTGGAGCGGTATGGAGGTGTGAATCCCCTCGACGACGAACATATCGAGGGCGCGATTCATCCTTGCGATGGCCTCGGCCCGATCCTTCCCGTGCACGATCAGCTTTGCCACCAGGGAATCGTAGTAGGGCGGAATGACACCGTCGGTGTAGGCGGCGGTATCGACGCGGACGCCGATGCCTCCGGGGAGATTTAAGCCGGTAATGCGGCCCGGAGAGGGCACAAACGTCTCCGGGTTCTCGGCGTTGATCCGGCATTCAATGGCATGCCCGCGCAATGTGACCGGCGACGGCAGGAGGTCGGGCAGTTTGACCCCTGCAGCGATGAGGATCTGGCTCTTTACGAGGTCAACTCCGGTAATCATTTCGGTCACCGGATGCTCGACCTGAATTCGCGCGTTCACCTCAATAAAGTACAGGCTGCCGTCCTCGTCCATCAGAAACTCGACCGTGCCTGCATTTGAATAGCCGACCGAGCGGATCGCTTCCCGGAGAGCCTTGACCATCCTTTCGCGCGTCTCGGGCTTCACGGCCGGAGAAGGAGCCTCTTCGATCAGCTTCTGGTGCCGCCGCTGGATGGAGCACTCGCGCTCGCCAAGCACTTCCACATTGCCATGGAGGTCGGCGATCACCTGAAATTCGATGTGGCGAGGCGCCTGGATGAACTTCTCCATGTAGATATCGGGACAGGAGAAGGCGGCTGCCGCTTCGGCCTGAGCCTGACTGAGCAAGCCTGGCAAATCCTCGGCCCGGCGGACCACACGCATGCCTCGCCCACCTCCGCCCGCTGCGGCCTTCAGAATGACCGGATAGCCAATCTCCGCGGCTTTGCAGGCGGCCTCCTCCGGGCTCTTCAGGATGTCGGAGCCGGGGAGGATAGGCACTCCGGCGTCTTTCATGGCTGCTCGGGCCCTTTGCTTCAGGCCCATCAACCGGATGACTTCGGGCTTGGGACCGATGAAGGTGATGCCGGAAGTCTCGCACACTTCCGCGAAGTCCGCATTTTCGCTCAGGAAACCGTATCCCGGATGAATCGCGTCGACATTCGTGATTTCGGCCGCGCTGATCACCGAAGGGATGTCGAGGTAGCTGCGGGAGCTTTTTGCGGGCCCGATGCAGACAGCTTCATCGGCGAAGCGGACATGCAGACTGTTCCTGTCTGCCTCTGAATAGACCGCTACCGTGGGAATTCCCAGCTCTTTGCACGCGCAAATGACACGAAGCGCGATCTCACCGCGGTTAGCAATGAGGACTTTCTTGAACATGTGCTGTGGGCTCCAGGCTACAGCGGCCGCATGGCAAAGAGGGCTTCGCCATACTCCACCGGGTGCCCGTTCTCAACCAGCTTGCTGACGATGACGCCTGACGTTTCGGCTTCAATCTCGTTCATCAGTTTCATCGATTCGATAATGCAGAGAACCTTCCCGGGCTGAACCGTGTCGCCGACCCGCACGAAAGGCGCGGCATCGGGCGCCGGAGCCTCGTAGAACGTTCCGACAATCGGAGACTTGACAATGATAAGAGACGGATCGTTCGTCACATCGACCGGCTGCTGCTGCTGGGCAGGCGCGGCGGCGGCTACAGAGGCCGCAGCCTGAGCGACAGGCGCCGGATGAGCCGGGACTCCAGGCGCGGGAGTGGGGGGGACGTAGACCTCGTGCGACGTCGCACGAGGGGTACGACGGATCCGCACACGGCTGTCACCCTGTTGTACCTCAAGCTCTGCAACACCGCTATCCAGGACTGCTTTGATCAGTTCTCTGATTTCATCAAGGGTCATGTCAATACGTCAGAGTAGCAGATATCTCTATAGCAACAGCAATTCCTTGCTGGTCGGAGTAAGCACTTCACAGCCGTTGCTTGTTACCAGGACGGTATCCTCAATGCGGATACCTCCGAAACCTTCAAGATACACGCCGGGTTCGATTGTCACGAGCATCCCGGCGCGGAGGACCGTCTTTTCGCCCCGGCCCAGGCGAGGGGGTTCATGAATCTCCAGCCCCAGGCCGTGGCCGGTTGAGTGGACAAAAGCTTCTTCCAGCCCTTCCGTTTTCAGAACGCTCCGCGCTGCCCGATCGACCGATTCCGCGGTAACTCCATCCCGCACCGCGTCAATGGCTGCCAGTTGGGCCTCTAACACGGCGCGGTAAGTCCGTTTGACCTTAGCCGCCGGTTTCCCCGGATAGAGCATGCGCGTCATATCGCTGGCGTAGCCTCTGCGGGAGGCGCCCATGTCTACGAGCAGGAGCTGATCGGGCTCTATCCGGTTCCCGGTTGGGCTCGCGTGAGGGAGAGCGGAACGGGGACCGGACGCGACGATAGTGTCGAAAGAGGGACGTTCCGCCCCAAGCCGCCGCATCTGGTAGTCCAGCTCGGCTGCGAGTTCGATCTCGCTGACTCCTGTCTTGAGCTTCCGGACTGTGCGCTCGAATGCAGACGAGCACGTGTGTACCGATTCCCGCACCAACGCGATTTCGTCTTCCGATTTGACCATCCGAATGGTCTCTACGATTGCCGATGTGGGACGGAGGGACACGGCGGAAGGCAGTTCCTTCTGGATGGACTGGTAGGCCTCGTATGTCAGCCGGGCGCTTTCAAAGCCGATCTGCTTCCAGCGTTTCCGCCGTACCATCTGCAGCGCCGCCCGCCACAGCGGACCGCGCGCCACACTCACCTTACAGGAGGTCTCCTCCCGCGCCTGAATATCATAGCGAGGATCGGTAAATAACCATGAACCATCCCGGGCAAGGAGGAGTAAGGCGTTGCTTCCGGTGAAACCTGTCAAATACCGTACGTTCGGCAGGAAGGAGACGAAAAGGGCGTCAATGCCGGCTTCTTCGATCCGGGAGAGAACTTGTTCCGTACGCTTTTGAAGGTCGATGGGCAATAAGGAATTGTAACATCCGCCTATCGACTTCCGCAGATACGGTAACCAGCGAATCGGGACTAAGGAGTAAGCAGTAGCTTTCCTGTTGTCTTACGGCCCTCGAGCGCCCGGTGGGCATCCGCAGCGTTCGCGAGCGGGTAGGTCGCGCCGATTTGCAGCTTCAGCTTACCGGCGGCAACCCAATTCAGGACGTCCGTGGCGCGCCATTCAAGCTCCTCGCGGGTAGCCGTATAGTCAAACAGCGTCGGCCGAGTCAGGAAGAGGGATCCCTTTTGGCTGAGCAGAAGCGGCTCGACTGGCGGTACCGGGCCGCTGGCATTGCCGAAAGTAACCATCATGCCGCGGCGGCGTATCACATTCAGACTCTTCTGAAACGTGCTCGCCCCGACGGAATCGTACACCACATCGACGCCCTTGCCATCTGTCAGCCGCTTCACTTCCGTTTCGAAGTCCTGCCTGGTGTAGACGATCACCTCATCCGCGCCAGCCTCGCGCGCAACCTTTGCCTTTTCGTCGGTGGAGACGACGGCAAGGACGCGCGCCCCGCGCAGCTTGGCCATCTGAACCACAAGCCGTCCTGTTCCGCCCGCTGCCGCGTGGATCAGCGCAGTCTCTCCCTGTTTGAGCGGCCAGGTGGAATGGGTCAGATAGTGCGCTGTCATCCCTTGAAGCATCGCCGCCGCCGCAGAAGGGAAGTCCAGGGTGTCCGGCATGCGGATGAGTTGATTGGCTGGCGCCGCCACATACTCTGCGTAGGAGCCGCGCGCCATGGCCCAGGCCACACGGTCCCCTGCCTTCCACTGCGTGACGTCGGGTCCTACGGATTCCACGGTGCCCGCGCCCTCCAGGCCAAGCGACGCGGGCCAGTCCGACTTGTACAGACCAGTGCGGTGATAAATATCGATGAAATTGACGCCAATGGCCGCAACCTTGACCAGAACCTGCCCCGGACCGATTGCGGGCCGCGGAACCTCCTCCAGCTTCAACTGTTCCGGTCCTCCGGGGCTGTGTACAATGATCGCTCTCATGTGTGAACTCTCCTTCTTAAGTGAACTGCAGCCGCATAGATCACCAGGTACAGCAAGGTAAACGGAAACAGGGCCAGGCGTGCGAGGGTTGGGACCGCCTCCGCCCCGGACAGACCCGCCCGATAGAGGAAGAAGTGCCGGATCGTGCGCCAGTTCGAGTAGTCCACCCAGAAGTAGTCGCTGTTTTCGTTTACGATCAACAGCTTGGCCGGCACGCGGGCAGCCAGCATCCACTTCCACTTCGTCATCAGGGGCTCGCCCGAGCAGATGATGCCTATCGTTGTGTACTGATTCCTCTTCAGCTCATCGTAAAGCCTTGCCCTTCCTTCTTTGCCGGCAAAGTCAGCGACACGGTAGATCTTGCCCATGTCGTTGCGAAAGCCGTTTGGGGAACCGGCAAAACAGGTTACCAGATCGATTCGCCTCGTTTCGGGAGTGCTGTAGAAGCCGGGAAGGAGGTTTTCAAACAGGAATCGCGATCCGCTCTCGACCAGCAGTATCCGTTCCGGAGCAGGGATGTGCTTACGGAAGAAGTAGCGCATGTGTGATGCCGGCGGCACGAACATCATGCCGCCTCATGTCGGATCTACACGCCCCAGCAGTAATCTTCGACCGCGCGGTCGATGGTGGCATCGGTTTCGGTAAGACGCATCAACTCCAGGCGAATGGCGTCGAGGAGCGCGTTCCAACTCGCCTCGATGACGTTGTCGGAGACGCCGACTGTTGCCCAGCTACGGCGGTGGTCCGACCACTCAACGAGCACGCGAACTTTCGCTGCGGTCCCCTTTTTCGGCTCAAGCACCCGGACCTTGTAGTCCGTCAGGCGCACGTCAGTGATGTTCGGATAGAGCGAGACGAGGCACTGCCGCAGGCAGACGTCGAGGGCGTGGACCGGGCCGTGACCGGAGGCTGTAGCCGAGTGGACTCCGTCCGATGCTTTCAGCGTGACCGTCGCCGTAGAGATCGAGCCTTTGGTTCCGGTCATGCGCGTGGTCACTTCGAAACCAACCACATCGAAGAAGTTGGCTCCGGGATGCAGGGCTTCACGAACCAGAAGCTCGAAGGTCCCTTCAGCCGCTTCGAGCTCATAGCCCATATACTCGAGGTGCTTAATCCGATCGAGCAGCTCGCGGCGGGCGTCGTCGCTCAGGCGGTCGGCCAACCCATGCTGCTTCAGCTTATAGAGAATGTTCCCGCGTCCCGAGAGATCGCTGAGGAGGACGCGCTGGCGATTGCCGACTGCCTCCGGGCGGATGTGCTCGTAGGTAGCGGAATCCTTCAGGACTGCGCTCACGTGCACGCCGCCCTTGTGGGCAAAGGCGCTCTGTCCGACGAAGGGCTGATCTCCCCGAAGCGGCAGGTTCGCCAGTTCCGCAATGAACTTCGCGACGGAGGTGAGATTCGCCAGTTTCTCGGGCCCGATGGTTGTGTGCCCCAGCTTGAGCTCGAGGTTGGGCAGGATCGAGCACAAGTTTGCGTTGCCGCAGCGTTCCCCGTAGCCGTTGATACAACCCTGGACATGGGTGATACCGTGCTCAACCGCAATCAGGGTGTTTGCGACCGCCGTATCGGAGTCGTTGTGGGTATGAATGCCAAGGACGCCGTCGAAGCGGCGCCGTACTTCTGCGACGATCTCCGCCAAGCGCCCGGGCAGGGTACCGCCGTTGGTGTCGCACAGGCAGAGGACGTCGGCGCCAGCCTCCTTCGCGGCTTCCAGCGTCCGCAAGGCGAAAGCGGGGTTGCAGATGAAGCCATCGAAGAAGTGCTCGGCATCGTAGATGACTTCCCGGCCGTGCTCCTTGAGAAAGCGCACGGTCTCGGAAATCAGTTTGAGATTCTCCTCCTCGCTGATGCCGAGAGCCCGCTGGACGTGCAGATCCCAGCTCTTCCCGAAGATCGAAACGGTTGGCGTTTGCGCTTCGAGCAGAGCGCGGACGTTGGGATCCTGATCGACACGGTTCTTTGCGAAGCGGGTGGACCCGAACGCGGTGATCCGTGTATGTTTCCAGTGGATCTCTCGGGCGCGGGCGAAGAACTCCTTGTCCTTTGGATTGGAGCCCGGCCAACCGCCTTCGACATAGTCGATCCCCAATTCGTCCAGCTTTTGCGCGATGAGCAGTTTGTCATCGACAGAGAACGAGACGGCCTCGCCTTGCGTGCCGTCTCGAAGGGTCGTATCGAAGGTAAAAATCTTCATGGCCTGGTAACGTTCGGATGAGTTCTTCCCCGCCGCTTAGGAGGCGGTAACCTGGATCTGGTCTTCCGGAACTCCGACTTCCTTCTTCTTCTTGAGGAACGTCATCATTTCGCGCAAGCTGCGGCCTACCTGCTCGATCGGCTGGTTGCGCGCCGCCTCGCGCATGGCAAGGAAGTTTTTGCGTCCCGTCTTGTTCTCATTGATCCACTGGCGAGCAAATTCTCCAGATTGGACCTCGGCGAGAATCTTCTTCATCTCGGCGCGGGTCTGGTCGTTGATGACGCGCGGTCCGCGTGTGTAGTCGCCGTACTCGGCGGTATCGGAAACGGAGTAACGCATGTAGGCAAGACCGCCCTCCTGGATCAGGTCGACAATCAGCTTCAGCTCATGCAGGCACTCGAAGTAGGCAATTTCGGGAGCGTATCCCGCTTCCGTGAGGGTTTCGAAGCCGGCGCGGATCAGCTCGCTGACGCCGCCGCAAAGGACCGCCTGCTCGCCGAAAAGGTCGCTTTCGGTTTCCTCTTTGAACGTGGTTTCGATCACACCAGCCTTCAAGCAGCCGAGGGCAAGCGCGTAAGCCAGCGCCTGCGGAAGCGCCTTGCCGGAAGCATCCTGATGGACGGCGACCAAGCCGGGCACGCCAACGCCTTCAGTGAACAGCTCGCGAACGCGGTGACCGGGCGCTTTGGGAGCGACCATGGATACGTCAACGCCCGCAGGAGGTACGATCTGTCCGTAGTGAATATTGAAGCCGTGCGCGAACATCAGGGTCTTGCCAGGCTTGAGGTGGGGAGCGATATCGCTCTGGTACAAGTCGCCCTGAATATGGTCGGCTACCAGAATCATGATCACGTCGGCAGCGGCGGCCGCCTCGGCGGTGGTCATGACGCGAAGGCCAGCGGCCTCGGCCTTTGCCCAGCTCTTGCTGCCGGAATACAGGCCGACGACAACATCCAGTCCGGAATCGCGCAAGTTGAGCGCGTGCGCGTGTCCCTGGCTGCCATAGCCGACGATCGCTATGGTCTTGCCTTTCAGTAAACTGAGGTCGCCGTCTGCCTCGTAATAACGCTTAGCCATTCAAAACTCCGTTCCTGATATGAGAATAAACCGCCTCGTCGCCTTTCGGGATTGGAGGCGAAAGGCGCAACTTCCTGTTCTCCAATGACATCGCAACCATGCCGGAACGTGTCACTTCAATTTCGCCATAGCTGCGCATCACTGCAATGAATTCGTCCAGCTTCTCCGGATCGCCTGTGGCTTCAATTGCGAAGCCTTCGAGGGAGGACTCGACGACGCGGGCGGAAAAAATCTCCGCTTCCTTGAGAATCGCAGTCCGATTCTCCTGCGGCGCACGAACCCGCAACAAAACCATATCACGGCACACGGCAGAAGCGTCGGTAAGGTCTGTAGCCTGCAGGACGTTGACCAGCTTGTTCATCTGCTTGATCACCTGTTTCCGCAGATTGGGCTCGACGTCCACTACAATCGTCATCCGCGACAACTCGGGATCGAGCGTGCGGGCGACGGTGAGGCTTTCGATGTTGTATCCGCGAGCGCTCAGAAGGCCAGTGACGCGCATCAGCGCTCCCGGTTTGTTCTCGAGCAGTAGAGAGATCACCTGTAACATGCTTGCTCCGATCCTCCCGGCGGCTTACTTCGGCAACGCCACTGGCTGTGGAGGCGCGAGTACCATTTCGTTGATTGCGCCGCCGGCTGGAACCATCGGGTACACGTTCTCGTACGGCGACACCTTCACGTTGAGCAGATACGGCCCGGGTTCGCGAACTGCTTCCTCCAGCGCAGGCGGGAGTTCTGCGGGGCTCTCGATCGTCCGGCCCTTGAAACCGTAGGCGCCGGCGAGCATTTCCACGTTCGGGAAGCTGTCCAATGTGACGGCGGAGAGCCGGTTGTTGTAGAACAACTCCTGCCACTGCCGAACCATGCCCAGATAACCGTTGTTCATCACGATGATCTTGATAGGCAGGCCGTAATTGACAATTGTCGCAAGCTCCGGCAGCGACATCTGGAATCCCCCATCGCCGACGATTGCGAAGACGAGCTTGTCGGGGCGTGCAAACTGAGCGCCGATGGCTGAGGGAAGGCCGAAGCCCATCGAGCCGAGCCCGCCAGAATTGATCCATAACCTCGGATGGTGGAAGCGGATCAACTGCGCAGCCCACATTTGATGCTGGCCGACGTCGGAACAAACGATCGCTTCGCCGCCTGACAGGCGGTCGATCTCGGCCATCAAGTGCTGCGGCTTGATCTCGGTGGCTGAGTACGAGGGTGCAAGAGGATGTTCCTGCTGCCAGCATCGGATCTGACGCCACCAATCGGCGCGGTCCGAAGCATTCTGCGAACCCATGCTGTGCTTCAGCTCCGCGAGCGCCGCGTTCAGCTTCGGCAAGACCCGCTTCAGGTCGCCGACGATGGGCAGGTCGGGTACCCGATTCTTGCCCACTTCGGCCGGATCAATGTCGACGTGAATGACTTTGGCGTGAGGAGCAAATGCGGACAGGCGGCCAGTGACGCGGTCATCGAAGCGTACGCCCAGCGCAATCAGCAGATCCGCATGGGTCATCGCCATGTTTGCCGCGTAGCTGCCGTGCATGCCTGGCATGCTGACGAAGTTGGGGTGGCTGGAAGAGAGGCCGCCAAGGCCCATCAACGTGCAAACCGTGGGCGCGTCGATTAACTCCACCAGCTCCTGCAATTCCTGAGAAGCGCCCGCGGCGATAATGCCGCCGCCGGCATACACGAGAGGCTTTTTCGCCTCCCACATCATCTGCGCGGCACGGCGGATCTGGCCGGTGTGACCCTCTGTGTAGACCTTATAGCCTGGCAGGTGGATCGACGTGACCGGCGTATAGTGAGCCTGCGCCTGGAACACATCCTTCGGAATGTCCACGAGCACGGGGCCGGGCCGTCCGGATGAGGCTAGGTAGAAGGCCTCGTGAATGGTTTGCGGCAGTTCGGCTACGTTCTTAACCAGGAAGTTATGCTTGGTGCAGGAGCGAGTGATGCCGAACGTATCGGCCTCCTGAAAGGCGTCGCTGCCGATGAGCTTGGTGGATACCTGCCCGGTGATGGCCACGATGGGGATGGAGTCCATCAGCGCATCCACCAGACCGGTGACCAGGTTGGTGGCTCCTGGGCCCGACGTCGCGCAGCAGACGCCGGTCCGTCCCGTGGAGCGAGCGTAACCTTCCGCGGCGAACGCCGCATTCTGTTCATGGCGGACGAGCACGTGCCGGATCGGATGCTCATAGAGGGCATCGTAGAAAGGCAATGTCACGCCGCCCGGATATCCGAACAGGCAATCCACACCCTCTCGAATCAGACACTCGAGCAGGATCCTCGCGCCAGACATCAAGTTCGACATAAAACTCTGTTCCCTATATTGTCAGCGAATACCGAAAACTGATAACAGCAGTTGCCCGGGCCCGACCCCAAACAAAAAAGCCACCGGGTCGGGCTTGTTTCCCTCCGGTGGCTTTCGGGACCTGATTTCCTGCCGCTCACCGGGCGGGGCGCCCTACTACGAGGCCCCCAAGAATAATGAGTCCGGGTACGGGAACGGCGGAAATCGACGAGATTATGGCGAAACCGGTTGGTTTATTGAACTCGACCATAAATCTCGTTGGCTCCAAGTTTGAAGGTTAGCCTAGAAGGAACAAAAATGCAAGAGTCGAATGTTATTAATTGTGTTAATGGAGATATTGGATCGCGCCGGAATCGATACGGAAAGGTACTGTCTCTCCAGGAGGCAGCGTGGCCTTCCCGGAGGACAATCGGGCTCTACCGGATGGCCGCGCTGGCTGGCGGGTTGGCGAGGGATTCGAGGATCCGGGCGGCTCTCGGATGGGCTTTTGCGGCCAGCTTCAGGTGAGGCAACGCTTCCTCCATCCTGCCCAGATGGAGCAGTACGAGCCCCAGAAGGTAGCGTGCGCCGGTGAGATCGGGCCTCCCGCGCAGGGCCGCTTTGGCCGCTTCCTCGGCCTCCGGCAGCTTCTGGACGGTATAGAGCGACACGGCGAAGCTCATCTGGATGAGCGGGGATGCGGGGTCCAGTTCGGCCGCGCGGCGGAGCGTCTGCTCTGCATCCGCATAGCGCCTCTGTTGGAGATAGATATTTCCGAGGCTCAGCAGAGCTTCCGGGAAATCCGGATCGATTGCCAGAGCGTTCTGATAATGGCTCAGCGCGTCGTCGAGTTTCCCGCGCTGCTGGGCAGCGCTTCCTTTCTGGTATTCCCGAAGCGCTTTCTTTGAGACCGGGTTGCCAAGCCGCGAAAGAGAAACGACGCCGGAGACTGGCTTCGTTTCGGTACGGGGAGGAAGAAGGATCGAGATGGGGATCCCGTTGGGCTGCACTTTCACCATCTGCCGGGCAACGACCCTGCCCGTGCGATCCAGCACAGTGAATTCATAGTCGTCTGCTGGCACCATCGGCAGCGCAAAATGCGCATGATCGACTTGTGCCGTGGCGACGAGCCTGTGTCCCTGTAAAGAGTAGACCTCGATCAGCAGAGGCTCTGTTCCTGCGTTACGAATTTCGCCTTCCACGCGAACCATCGAGGGCTGACCGTTCGAGAGAGAAGTAAGCAAGAGAAAGAGAGAGACAATGTGGACGCACCTGTGGTGCTTCACTCAGGAAATTCCTCCGTCAGTTTTTGGGATTTGGTGAACCAGAACGTCGGTTCTCGCGAGCGATTCGCGCGCTGTAGGGCGACAGGGCGGGAATGCGGCTGTCAATCGGCGCAGCCGCTGGTACAACGCTCCTATCATAGCAGATTTCGCCGGGCGATGCTGGCCCTGGCGATCGCGGAGCAAACGGCGGGCCGCTCAGCGGCTCATTGGGTCCGCTCACCGTTGCCCGAGGTCCGCTGGTGGGAAAGGCGAAGGATCAGAAAAGCGAAGTCCCTATGCTATGAAATGCAGACTTCGCTGTATGACGAATTCAAGTAGAGCTAGCGCACTTTTACTGGCAGTTTTGTTGTGGATTCCTCTTCATGCGCAAGAAACAGGAAGTATCAGGGGCAAAGTGATTTTGGAGGCGAGCCGCGCTCCGCTTCATCATGCAACCGTTCTTATTATTCAATTAGGCCGCTCGGTGGAGACTGACGACGAGGGGAATTTCGTTTTCACCTCGGTGCCGCCCGGTTCCTACGATCTGGTGGCGCACATGCACAACCTGACCGACGCAAGGAGGTCGACGACAGTCGAGCCCGGCGGCACATCGGTAGTCGATTTTCAACTCCAGGTATCGCCGCTGCGGCAGGAAGTGACGGTCACCGCTTCGGGCCGAGAAGAGACGACGCTGGAAAGCTTCGCTACGGTTGCTACGTTGGATTCTAGCGAAATGACGACGAGGGCGGCAGCCCCGTCCCTCGGAGAGTATCTGGAGAACCAGCCGGGAATCGCCAAGCGTTCCTTCGGGCCGGGAAGCAGCAGACCGGTTGTCCGAGGATTTGACGGTGACCGAGTCCTGGTGCTTCAGGACGGAGTCCGGACGGGTACGCTGTCTTCTCAGTCGGGGGATCACGGCGAGCCTGTCGACGGTTCGGCGCTGGAGCGCGTGGAAGTGGTCCGCGGGCCGGCTACGCTGCTATACGGCAGCAACGCGATCGGTGGAGTCGTGAACGCAATCACCGGTCATCACGTCCTCGATCAGCATCCTCATCCTGGCCTCACCGGCCATCTCACCGGAATCGCGGGCACGAATAACGGCCAGGGCGGCGGCTCGGGAGGGTTCGAGTTCGGGCACAAGAACTGGATCCTGTGGGGCAGCGGCGGGGGGCAGCGGGCAGGTGACTACCGGAGCGCTCAAGGCCTGGTTCCGAATTCGGACAGTGTCTTGAAGCATGCGACGGGAGGCTTCGGACGCTATGGCGAGCGAACCTCCTTCAATTTCAGCTACGGTGCTCAGGAAGGCGATTACGGCGTCCCGTTCGCTTCCGAGTTCCACGGACATGGCGAGGAACAGAATGAAGGCGAGGCGCAGGAGCACGAACATGAGGAGCCCGTGGCGATCGCTTATCGCCGCCACAACCTGAGGTTCAACGGATCTGTAAAACAAATCGGCAGGGGTCTGGATCAATTTCAACTGGGCCTGAACTACAGTGACTGGCACCATCGGGAACTGGAAGGACCGGTGACGGGCACCCGCTTTTACAACAAGCAGTTTGTGTATCGCGGCGTTTTCGAGCAAGCCAAGCTCGGCTCGCTGTCAGGGCGCTTTGGATTTTGGGGGATGCGCCGCGATTTCAAGGCAGTGGGCGAGGAGGCGCTTGCGCCTCCGGTGATACAGGATGCATTTGCGCTGTTCGGACTGGAAGAACTGACGTTTGAGCGCCTCCGGGTTCAGCTTGGCGGGCGGTATGAGCGCAATGCCTATGATGCCGAAGGATTGAGAGATCGCACGTTTAACGGATTCTCGGGATCCGCCGGAGTGAGTATTCCTCTCTGGAGCGGCGCGGCTTTTGTCTCGAGCTTTTCCCACTCCTACCGGGCGCCCGCGCTCGAAGAGCTCTATAACCGCGGGCCGCACGTTGGGAACGTCACCTTTGAAATCGGTAATTCGAACCTGCGCCGCGAACGGTCGAATGGCTTCGAGGTTTCGTTCCGTCAGGTTTCATCGAGGATGCGGGCCGAAGCAAACTTCTTTCAGTATCATCTGGACGACTACATCTACCTTGCGCCGACGGGAGAGTTCGCTGGCGGACTTCCCATTGCAAATTATGTGCAGGGCGGCGTCCGATACATGGGCGGCGAGGGCCGCTTCGACTTTGGTCTGAATCAATACCTGTGGCTGAATCTCGGAGTGGATGCGGTGGACGCGCGTCTTAAACATTCCGATCTTCCACTGCCCAGGATTCCTCCGGTGCGAGGACGCCTCGGATGCGATGTCCGGTATAAGGGCTTCAGCCTCCGTCCGGAGCTCCTGCTCGCGGACCGTCAGGATGAGGTCTACTTAAACGAGACCGAAACTGCAGGTTACGCGCTGGTGAACGTGCAGGGGACGTACACCTTCGCCCGCCAGCACACCATGCACGTTTTTGGCGTCAATGTCTTCAACGCAAGCGACCGCTTGTATCGAAACCACCTGTCCTTCATCAAGGATTATGCGGCGGAAATGGGGCGGGGCGTTCGCTTCAGCTACACTCTCCGCTGGTTTTAACGGTCGTTGCTTTTCGGGGCGCCGGATTGCGGAGCCCCGGCTTTTCGAAGTCAGTGCGCCACGCCCGCGCTCTCCACACTGGCGTAGGATCGCGCGACATAATCGTTCAGGATCTCGATGAACTCGGCTACGATACGGTCCCCTTTCAAGGTCGTGGCCAGGCGGCCATCGATGTATACGGGCGCTTTGGGTTCCTCGAACGTACCCGGCAGGGAAATGCCGATATTCGCGTGCTTCGACTCTCCCGGCCCATTCACAACGCAGCCCATCACAGCCACCTTCATCTCTTCCACACCCGGATACTTCTCCTTCCAGACCGGCATCTGCTGGCGGAGGTAGGTTTGAATCTGATCCGCCATGTCCTGGAAGAAAGTGCTCGTGGTGCGGCCGCAGCCGGGACAGGCAGCCACCTGCGGTGTGAAACTGCGGATTCCAAGGGCCTGCAAGATCTGCTGGCAGACAACGACCTCTTCTGTGCGGTCGCCGTTCGGCAGCGGCGTCAGCGAAGCACGGATGGTGTCGCCGATGCCCTCCTGCAGCATGATCGACAAGGCCGCGGTCGTTGCGACGATACCCTTGCTGCCGAGCCCCGCTTCCGTCAGACCGAGGTGCAGCGGATAGTCGCACTGCGATGCCAGGGCGCGGTTTACTTCAATCAAATCTTGTACGCCGCTGACCTTTGCGCTCAGGATGATCCGGTCATGGGGAAGGCCGTAGCGTTCCGCCGCGGATGCCGATTCCAGCGCGCTGACAACCATTGCCTTCAGCATGACCTGGCGGGCGTCGAGCGGTTCCGGCGCGCGAGCGTTTTCATCCATCAGACGCGTGAGGAGCACCTGGTCGAGGGAGCCCCAGTTAACGCCGATGCGAACCGGCTTGTTGTGCTCGATGGCAACTTCGATCATCGTCCGAAAGTTGTCATCGTGCTTCTTGCCGATATTCACGTTGCCGGGGTTGATGCGGTACTTCGCAAGCAGCCGCGCGCACTCCGGATACTTCTTGAGAAGAATGTGTCCGTTGTAATGGAAGTCGCCGACGATCGGAACGCGGACGCCAAATTTCCCCAAAGTGTCGATGATTTTCGGTACCGCCGCCGCCGCCTGCTCCGTATTGACAGTGACCCGGACGATTTCGGAGCCCGCGCGCGCAAGCTCCATCACCTGGTTCACCGTCGAGATGACGTCGGCGGTGTCGGTGTTTGTCATCGACTGAACGACGATCGGATTTCCGCCTCCGACTTTTACGCCGCCGACATCGACTGTCACTGAGCATCTGCGTGGTAGTACCGCCATAGCTGTTGGGATTGCCTCCGCAAGTTCTATTCTACCAACCCGCTTTCGCGAACACGCTTTAGCGAGCATTTAGACGCACGGAAAGCTGCTCATGCGTGAAAAAAATACAAGCGTTGACATGAATATTTTTCGCATTGACCGGGCCTCCGACCCGTGAGATTATTGAGGTGGCAGTTGCAAGTGGGAGCGTCGGTGTTCTTTCCCGGCCGGTTATCAGTGAGTTCCGCCCGCGGTTTGATTTCTCCCCTGTGATCTTTAGGCCCCGAAACCAAGTCTTCAGTCCTTCGCAGGACTGGAGCAGAAAGTGTGAGTTTGATGCGACTCTTCGTGGGGAATCTTCCCTATTCAGTAAGTGAGACGGATTTGCAGGAGTGGTTTATCCAAGCCGGCATTCCTGTCGATAATGTCAGTGTGGTTCGCGACCGCGTGTCTGGTGAGGCACGGGGATTCGGGTTCGTGGAAATCGAAGACGGCACCGTCGGCCAGCGCGCGATCGAGGCATGCAACGGAAAGGATCTCCGTGGCAGGGCTTTGGTCGTAAATGAGGCTCGTCCGATGGAACGGCGTCAAGGGAACGGTTTCGGTGGCGGTCGAGGCGCCGGATCCCGTGGCGGCGGGCGGCGCGACTTCGGCGGCTCCCGCAACCGCTGGTAAATTCTCAGAAGTTAGTAAGCGGCTCTTTGCGGAGCCGCTTACTGTCTAAGTAACTCTTCAATCTTTTTAGGATCATTTGGCACGACAATTGGCTTATTGGCGAAGGAAGAGCCGATCCTTCTTCCATCCCCGGTAGTCAATTGCCCGGTGTGATACTTGTAAATGTAATCCGGGTCCTTCAGGACGTGCCCGGTAAGGACCGCAACCACGTCGTCGCTGGCGCGGACAATGCCCTTCGCGCGCAACTTGCGAAGACCGGCGAGGGTTGCGGCGGAGGCAGGTTCACATCCGATTCCACATCTGCCAATGATCGCCTTGGCGTCCGCGATTTCGTGTTCGGAGACCTTCTCCACCACTCCGCCTGTGGTTTGAACTTCCAGCAGCGCTTTGGGCCAGGAAACAGGATCGCCGATCTTGATCGCCGTGGCCAGCGTTTCCGGGTTCCTGACTGCATGGAACTCCCCGGTCGCTCCACGCTCGACGAAGTCGTAGAAGGGGGCTGCGCCTTCTGCCTGGATCACTGCCAGCCTGGGAAGACGCGAGATCAGACCCAGCTCAAGCATCTCTCGTAGCCCTTTGCCAATTGCTGCGGTGTTGCCCAGATTGCCTCCCGGGAGCACAATCCAATCGGGCGGATTCCAGGCGCGCTGCTCCATCATTTCGACGGCTATAATCTTTTGGCCCTCGATACGGAACGGGTTGATGGAGTTGAGGAGATAGATACCCAGGCGTTCCGCAAGCACGCGGACGAGTGCGAGGATTTCGTCGAAGTTCGCTTCCACCTGGAACGTGAGCGCTCCGTATTCGAGTGCCTGGGCGAGTTTTCCATAGCTGATGTTGCCGTGCGGGATGAAGATGATCGGATCAAGGCCGCCGGCGCTCGCGTACGCTGCCATCGACGCGGACGTGTTTCCCGTCGAGACGCACGCCACACGCTTCATTCCCAGCCGCCGCGCTTGCGCGACGCCCGCGGTCATTCCATTGTCCTTGAAGGACCCCGTCGGATTATAGCCCTGATGCTTGAATGTCAGCCGGTCAAGGCCAGCGTACTCGGCAGCCTTCGGCGCATCGAGTAACGGGGTGTTGCCCTCGCGCAAGGTGACGACACAGTCCTCGCGATCGAGGAAGCGCAGGATCTCCCGAAATCGCCAGACGCCGCTTTGGTCGAGCGGGTTCAGGCTCATGCGGCGCTCGCGCCATGTTGCCTTCAGCGATTCAGGCGAAGGATGGGGACCGTCGTCGCGCACCTCCAGCAGCCCGCCGCAGGACGGACATGTATAAATGACCTCCGTAATCGGATAGTGAGCCCGGCATCCGGGGGAGAAGCAAATCAGTTCTACAGGCACAAACCCCAATTATAGGGGACACCGGGGAGCGGCTTCGGGGAAAGCTTTATACTGACGCTTATGACTCGCTTCCTGGTCGCCCTTCTGCTGATTTCGTCTGCCTGGGCGCAATCCGGGCAAGTGACGGCCATCGTTGGAGCGGTTGTCGTCGATGGCAGCGGGTCCGATCCGTCTGTCGCCACTGTCCTTATCCGTGGAGACCGTATCGAGGCAGTGGGCCGCGATGTCGACGTTCCTGCCGGAGCACGAATCATTCGTGCGGAAGGTCACGCGCTTCTGCCAGGTCTGTTCGACCTCCACACGCACCTTACGGCGAGCGGAGTTCCCGGCGTGAGGGCGGACTGGGGCAAAGCCTTGAAGGCTTACTTGCTCGCCGGCGTCACGTCTGTTGTCGAGTTTGGATCCTACCCCGAAATGTTTGAGCCGATGCGCCGGCTGATGCGCACACGCGTTGTGCCGGGGCCGAGGGTGCATCTTGCGGCGCGATTCAGCACTCCCGGCGGCCACGGAGTGGAGGGCGGACGTCCCGACTTCTTTACCCAGGAAGTGCTGACGCCTGCGGAGGCTCGCGCTGCAATGAAGCGGATTGCGCCCTACGAGCCCGATGTCATCAAAGTATTCACCGACGGCTGGCGCTATGGCAGCGCTCCGGACATGACGAGCATGGAGGAGGAGACACTGCGGGCGATCGTCGAGGAGGCACATCAGAGGGGCTTCGAAGTTCTGACGCACACTGTCACCGTTGGCAAGGCGAAGGTGGCGGCGCGCGCAGGGGTCGACGTGATCGCGCACGGTCTTGGAGATGGTCCCGCGGATGAGGAGTTGTTGGCCCTCTTAAAGAAGGCGGGCGTCACCTACGCGCCGACTCTCGCTGTTTACGAGCCGCGGCCGCGTTTCCAGAGTTCGGATTTGCTCCAGGCCGTCCTTGGACCCGAGGCGTGGGCGGTCCTCGCCAAAGAGCGCTTCGAGCCGATCCTTTCGCTGCCCAGAGCAAGGCGCTGGCAATACCTTCTGCAGAACACGGCCGCGCTCCGTGAAGGAGGGATCGCCTTTGGCGTAGGAACCGATGCGGGGATGAGCGGCACCTATCACGGCTGGGCCACGCTTCGCGAACTGGAACTGCTCGTCGCCGGCGGGCTCAGTCCGCTGGAAGCGATCAAGGCAGCGACGTCCAGCAGCGCCAGAGCCCTGCGCGTAGATGGAGAGCGGGGTACGATCGCTCCGGGCAAGCTGGCGGATCTGTTGCTGGTGGAGGGCGCTCCGCACAAAAGGATCCGGGATATCTACAACGTCCGCCGCGTGTTTCTGAATGGCCAGGAGGTGGACCGTCCGAAGCTCATATCTCTCGTGGCCGATCCGAACCCGACCCCGATCCCCGCGATTCCAGCCCGGGAGCGGATCGATGACTTCGAGAATGCGGAACGCAGCCTGCTCGATACCCTGCGGATCAACGGGACTGATAGCGGCCACGACAAGTCGAAGATGATGTTCACGCGGACGCTTCGCAGCGAGGGGAACCATGCCCTTACGATCACAGTCCGGATGGCGGAAAAGGAGGATCCATTCGCACTGGTGGCAATTCCGCTGAGCAGAGGCGCGGTTGAGCCCGTGGATGCGCGCACCTTTAAAGGCATCCGCTTTGAGGCTCGGGGCGAAGGACCGTACACCTTTGCGGTCTCGACGCGGCGGGAATCCTATTCTGCCCCGTTCGAAGCTGGCGCTGCGTGGCGGACCATCTCGATTCCTTTCGCTCAGCTCAAGGGGAAGTCGCGATGGACGGGTGACGATCTGCTCATGGTCGTCTTCTCGATTTCGCGGCCCGCCGGTTTCTCCGCCTGGCTTGAGATCGATAACGTTTCTTTCTTCCGATGACACGCGAGCACCTTCTACAGCAGCTCTCCCGCTACCGGCCCTTCGACGAACATGAGACAGCCATGGCGGAGCGATTGCGCGACTTTGTCGCATCCCATCCTGATTGTTTTGAACGCAGCCTGGCGGTCGGCCACATTACGGGTTCCGCGTGGGTGGTCGATGCGGATCGGAGCCATGTGCTGCTAACGCACCATGGCAAGCTCGACAAGTGGCTGCAGCTCGGCGGGCATGCAGACGGGGATCCCGACGTACTGCGCGTTGCGCTTCGGGAAGTCATGGAGGAATCCGGACTTGAAGACATTCGCCCGCTTTCCGAGGACATCTTCGATGTCGACGTGCACCTGATTCCTGCGCGCGGTCACGAGCCCGAACACTTCCACTACGACGTGCGGTTTCTCCTGGAGGCCGACCGCAACGCACCCTTGCAGATTACGGGCGAATCGAAAGCCCTCGAATGGGTGAAGGTGAATCGTGTCGTCGAATTGACGCAGGAAGAGTCCATTCTGCGCATGCTGCGAAAAGCACGAATCCGGTTCGGCTGCTAGGACTGCACGGCAGCGGGCTACGGCGTCTGTTGACCGGGTAGCGCCGCGGGTTGCTGTTGCGTCAGGCAGTGCAGTGTGCCGAGCCCGAGTACGAGGTCGACGGAATGAATGCCGCACACCTCGCGATCGGGAAAGAGCTTCGCCAGAATGGTCAACGCTTCGCGATCTGCCGGGTCGTTAAAGGTAGGTACGAGAACGAGGCCGTTGGCGATGTAGAAGTTGGCGTAGCTGGCGGGCAGACGCTGCCCGTCGAAGTAGAGCGGCCGCGGCATCGGGAGAGGAACGATATCGAGTTTCCTGCCGTCCTGGTCGGTCATCTGCTCGAGGCGCCGCAGATTGGCCTGAAGCGGCTCAAAGTTCACCTCGGACGGGTCCTGTTCCAACGCCAGCACGACGGTATGAGGATTCACGAACCGGGCGAGGTCGTCGACGTGCCCGTGTGTGTCGTCGCCGGCAATACCGCGGTCCAGCCAAAGCACCTTTCGAACTCCGAGATATTTTGCGAACGCCTCTTCGATCTGCTCGCGATTCATCCCCGGATTGCGCTGCTGCACCGTGCTCAGCAGGCACTCCTCGGTGGTCAGCAGGGAGCCCTTGCCGTTCACGTCAATAGCGCCGCCCTCCAGGACGATGCGAGACCCGTTGTGCTTAGGCGTGAACTCCTGCATCCCGAACCGTTCGGCAAGAAACCCGGCGACGCTGTCATCTTCTTCGAAATTCGGGTATTTGGCCCAGGCATTGAATTTCCAGTTCGTCACCGCGACCTCGCCCGCCTGGTTGCGAACGAAGATCGGGCAGTAATCCCGCGTCCAGCTTCTTGTCGTGAAGCACTCGACGAACTCTACCTGGCTCATGTTCGCGCCCGATTTTTGCAGGATGCGGCGGGCTTGAGGGAGGTGTTTGCGGGCGATCAGAATCCGGACAACCTCAACCTGCGAGAGTTTTCGGACAATCTCCCCGTAGACCCAGGGGATGGGGTGAAATTTACCGGGCCAGTCGGAGGTTTCGTGCGGCCACGCGATCCAGGTCGCCTCGTGGGGCTCCCACTCGGCCGGCATGTGGTAAGCGGTCGGGTCGGCCATCAGTCCAGCCACCGCCGGCAGATCTGTTCGTATGCGTCGATGCGGCGGTCCCGCAGGAAGGGCCAGTTGCGGCGCACTTCTTCCATCTTTTTGGGATCGCACTCGGCGATCAGGATCTCTTCTTTGTCCGTGGAAGCCTCCGCGATCACCTGTCCGAACGGGTCGCAGACAAAGCTGTTGCCCCAGAATTCGAGTCCTCGCTCGGGCGGTCCTTCATATCCGATGCGATTCACCGCGCACACGTAGATTCCATTGGCAATCGCGTGTCCGCGCTGGATTGTACGCCATGCGTCCAGCTGCGCTGCGCCGTACTCGGCCTTTTCCGAGGGATGCCAGCCGATGGCAGTCGGATAAAACAAAACATTCGCGCCTTGTAATGCAGTGAGCCGCGCCCCCTCCGGGTACCACTGATCCCAGCAAACGAGTACACCGAGCCGGCCGAACCTGGTGTCGAAGTTTTGAAATCCGAGATCGCCGGGCGTGAAGTAGAACTTTTCGAAGTAGAGCGGGTCGTCGGGAATATGCATCTTGCGGTAGAGGCCGGTAATGGCGCCGTCGGAGTCGATGACGACGGCGGTGTTGTGATAGAGGCCAGCCGCCCTGCGCTCAAACAGCGATGCGATCAGGACCACGCCCAGCTCCGCAGCGAGCTTCGTCAGCACATCGGTGGAAGACCCGGGGATGGGCTCCGCGAGGGCAAACAGCTCTGCATTCTCTTCCCGGCAGAAGTACTGGGAACGGAAAAGCTCCGGGAGGCAGACGATCTGGGCTCCTTTCGCCGCTGCCTCGCGGACGCGGGCGACGGCCTTATCCAGGTTCTCTCCGACGTCCGTAGAACAGGACATCTGCACAAGGCCAACCGTAAACTTTTCCTCTTTCCGGATCTGTACTCCCCCGTTGGGGCGACCATGCACCATAGTAAGATTGTTTCACATGGGTCGCCGGGTTTGTGTTGCTCTCCTTGTCTTCTCCTACTGCCTCAGCGCGGCCGTCCCGACTCCAAAAGAGCACTTCGGGTATGAGCCGGGCACGGATTACAAGCTTGCGGACTACGCAGAAATCAGCGCGTATTTCGAGAAGCTGGCGAAAGAGAGCGACCGCATCCGTTTAGTCCGCTTTGGCCGCAGCGCGAATGGGAAGACGATGTTCGCCGCATTCCTGTCGTCTCCCGAAAACCTGAAGAATCTCGACCGCTACAAGGAGATCAACCGCCGGATGGCCCTCGGTCAGGCGTCTCCAGAGGAGGCAAAGCGGCTTGCGGCCGAAGGCAAGGCGATCGTCTGGATCGATTCAGGGCTGCATGCAACGGAAACGGCTCCGGCGCAGCACTCGCCGGAGCTCGCTTACCGCATGGTGACCGACGAGAGCGAGGAGACGCAGCGCATCCGCCGTAACGTGATTCTCATCCAGATCCCGGTGATCAATCCCGACGGTCTGGACATGGTGGTGCATTGGTATCGGAAGAACGTGGGAACCCCGTATGAGCTCGCGCCGCTGCCATGGCTGTATCAGAAGTACGCCGGGCACGACAATAACCGCGACTGGTTCATGCTGAACCTCGAAGAGACGCGCCACGTCACCAGAATGCTGTTTCAGGAGTGGTTCCCGCATATCGTCTACAACCAGCATCAGGCTCCCGCTTTCCCTGCGCGCATCTTTGTTCCTCCTTATGCTGAGCCTCTGAATCCGCACATCCCCGCGGCGGTGATGGAGGGCATCAACCTGATCGGAGCTGCAATGAAGGAGCGGTTCGCGCGGGAAAACAAGACCGGCGTGCTGTCCTATCACGGCTTCGACGCGTGGTGGAACGGAGGTCTTCGCTCCGTGCCTGCCTTCCACAACATGCACGGGATCCTCACGGAGACGGCAGCGGGCGCGGGGTATGCCACGCCGCGGACCTGGCGGGCAAGCGAGCTTCCTGATCGCTTCGCGAACGGCATTCCTACAAAGGAGCCGAGCATCTTCTATCAGCGGCCGTGGATGGGCGGCCGGTGGGGTGTCCGTGAAGCGATCGAGTACATGCTGACCGCCGATTTCGCCATTCTGGACCTTGCTTCGTCCCGTCCCGAGCATTTCATCTTCAAGGCTTATGAAATGGCGCGGGCAAACATCGAGGCAGGGGAGAAGGGGAAGCCGTACGGATACATCGTTCCTGCGCAGCAGTGGGACCGCTCAGCGGCGCTTGATATGCTCCGGCGTCTGGCCGCCTCCGGCATTACGATCCGGCGTGCCCGCGGCGGCTTTCAGGCCGGGAACAAACAGTACGGAGAAGGTAGCTACGTTCTCCTCGCCGCGCAGCCATTCCGCGGCTACCTGATGGATCTGATGGAGCCGCAGAAGTATCCGGAGCTGAAGCTCGGCGTCTCGGGCCCCACAAAACGCCCCTACGATGTGGCCGGGTGGACCCTCCCCATGCAGATGAACGTCCAGGTGGACCGTGTTGACGACCCTTTCAGCGCCTCCCTCGACCTTGTCACGCAGGTCCCGGAGACGCAAAACAGTCTGGACTATCGAGAGAATGCTTCGTTTATCACTGTCGCGGACCTTCTCGGCAAGGGAACGAAGGTGCGCCGGGCCTCCGATGGCGCCTTCCTCGTCGAGGGGTTGGCGAAACCGGAAGAATTTTCCAGGGCAGCCTGGGAACTGCGGAAGCCAAGGGTCGGGCTGTATGAACCGAACGCCAACATGGACACAGGATGGACCCAGTGGCTGCTCGACGATTACAGGATCGAGTACACGCTTCTTAAGAACGATGACATCCGGCGGGGCGACCTCCGGGCGCGGTTCGACGTCATTCTTCTGGCCGCGCAGCCGGCGTCGTCGATTCTGCACGGAGTCCGCGAGGGGGAACAACTCGCGGGGGGCGGAGGCGATAACGGAGTCCGGGTTCTCCAGCGTCCCGAATACACGGGTGGAATCGGGATTGAGGGGGCGGCGCGCCTGGAGAAGTTTGTGCGAGCAGGCGGAACCTTAGTCGCCTTTGACACTGCGGCTGAGCTTCCCGTTCAATTCTTCAATCTGCCCGTTCGCGCGCACCTCCCCTGGGGAGGCGGGCGGGAAGGAGCGAGCGCGTTCTACTGCCCGGGTTCGCTCCTCCGAGTCACCGTCGATTCCACTAACCCATTGGCCTTTGGCATGCCCAAGGAAGCGATCGTGATGTCTACGGGAGGCCAGGCTTTCGAGGTGACGCTCCTGCCCGATTACAACAAAGGGAACCGCGAGACCAAAGTCGTTGCGCGGTATGCGAACACAAATCTGCTCGCGAGCGGCTGGGTCTCCGGCGAACGGGCGGTCCTGGGCAAGGCGGCTCTGGTGGAAGCACGTCTCGATCAAGGCAAGGTAGTCCTGTTCGGATTCCGGCCCCAATTCCGCGGTCAGACCTTTGGCACCTTCAAGCTGGTCCTGAACTCGATCTACATGAGTTCCGCCAAAAAGCTGTAGGCCGAAGATGAGAGTTTTTTCCGCCCGCATCACTCTCTCTCGTGGAGAGCTGGGTCCAGCCATGGTTTGCGCTCGGGCTGTTCGATTCCTGGGTGCAGTCCGCTCTTGTGCCGATTTCCCTCTACATTCTCATTAGCGGCCTGGACGACCTCGTTGTTGCCGTCGTGGCGCTTGCCTCCCGGTGGAAATCAGCCCGCATCCCGAACGCAGAGTTCACGAAGGAGGAGGAGCGGCCCATCGCCATACTCCTGCCCTTGTGGAAAGAAGCTGATGTGGTTACGGGAATGGTGGAGCATAATCTCGCGGCGATCGACTATACGAATTACGTCATTTTCGCCGGAGTCTACCCGAACGATCCTGAGACGGTTCGGGCGGTTGGCGCTTTGGCTTCCCGCTTCCCGCGCGTGCACGTCACAGTCTGCCCTCACGGTGGCCCCACCTCCAAGGCGGACTGCCTGAACTGGATCTATCGGGGCATCCAGGAATACGAATCACGGCATAACGTTCGCTTCGAAGTCCTGGTGACACATGATGCCGAGGATCTCATTCATCCCCAAAGCCTCCGAATCCTCAACCACTACACGGCGCGCTATGACATGGTGCAGATACCCGTGCTCCCTCTCGCGACTCCATGGAACGACCTGACGCATGGCGTCTACTGTGACGAGTTTGCCGAGTATCAACTCAAGGATGCCATCGCCCGCCAGACGATGGGTGCGTTTCTGCCATCCAACGGAGTTGGCACGGGTTACCGCCGCGACGCGCTGGATCGTTTGGCGGCGCAATCGGGTGGCTGCATTTTCAATCCCGAATGCTTGACTGAGGACTACGAAAATGGCTTGCGGCTCCACCAGTTGGGCTGCTCCCAGCTGTTTGTGCCTGTCGCCTTCGGGAATGGAGCCCCAGTCGCCACGAGAGAGTATTTCCCCCGCACATTCCGTCAGGCGGTCCGGCAGCGGAAGCGCTGGATCACGGGAAATGCCTTGCAGGCATGGAGACGGCACGGTTGGGGGCGCGGCGTGGTACAGCGCTACTGGCTATGGAGAGATCGGAAAGGCCTCATTGGGAATCCCGTCAGCGCTCTGACGAACCTGATCTCTCTTTACGGCTTCCTCTCCCTCCTGTGGAGTCTCTTCTCGGGACGTCCCTGGATGCTGTTCCAGGTCGATTTCGGGCCGCTCCTGCTAGCTGCCTTCGCCCTGCAATCTGTGTCGCTCTCGGCTCGCATCTATTGTGTCTACAGGATTTACGGCCTGGCTTGCGCCGTGGGAACCCCGGCCCGTGCGGTCTGGGCAAACCTTATCAATTCTGTGGCGACAGTCGCGGCGATCTGGAGGTTTGCACACTCCTGTCTGACGGGACAACCCCTCGCATGGACGAAGACTGCTCACGTGTACCCGTCGCCGGCGATCCTTGCTTCCCATAAGCGGTCCATTGAGGATGTCCTGGTCTCCGAAGGCTACATTAGCGCGGAGGAGCTGGAGAAAGCCCGTGGATCGCTGACCGAGGGAAGTTCGCTTCTGGCCCATTTGATCAAAAATGGCAAGCTGAACGAAGAAGACTATTACGAGGCGCTGAGCATTCAGCAAAACATTCCTCTAACGCGTGTCCTGCCCGGCCAGGTATCGCGGCGGATTGCCCGGTCGCTGCCCGCGCGCGTTGCCCGCGAATTTCGGCTGCTGCCAATTCAGGTAACGGAGGGGCGCCTCTGGGTGGGTGGTCCCGCGATTCCGGATGAGCGGACTCTGGCCGCCCTGCGCCGATTCACGCGGCTCGAGATCCGCTTTGGACTGCTGACACAGTCGAACTTCGAGGAGCTGGCGAAGGAGCTGCTATGAGCAGCGCGGCGCGATCTCTTTCGAATCCAGCGACCGTCTGCTTGTAGGGCTGGATATTGGAAGGGATGTGATAAGATGGTATGGTATTTGTCCCACCAAGGTCGCGGAGAGGTGGCTGAGTGGTCGAAAGCAGCGGTTTGCTAAACCGTCGTAGGGCCCTAAAGCTCTACCGAGGGTTCGAATCCCTCCCTCTCCGCCAGTCCTCCAGCGCCAGACGCTATCTCCTCTAAAGTAGTCCGGCAAAGTTCCCTGAACAGGCTCTACCTGCGTCCGTTGCTGCCGTCAATTCCCCTGCAGCGTTCCACTGGTAGTCCCTTCGCGCCAGCACCGTCTTCTCCTGGCTGGTCACCACACGAATGCTGCCCAGGTGGTCAACCGTCAGATAGCCCGTGCCCGAGTGCTCCGACTGCCCCGTCGTGTACTCGGCCGCCAACTGACCCATCGCATCGTAAATATACAGCGTCTGCTCACCGCTGGGCAGCACCTTCTTCACACGCCGCCCCTCTCCGTCTAGAAGTACGTCGTCGTGGAGCCGTTGATCGTACTGGCCTTCAACCGGTTCTCAGCATCATAGTCGAACGTGAATCCGCCAATCGCCGTCTGGTTGCCCGCGCTGTCGTATGTGGCTCCCATGCCGGTGAGCTGGTTCTGCGCATTGAACCCGTTCGACGTCACCGGCGTGAAGCTCGAAGTGCTCAGGCCCGAGGCCGACGACACCCATCCGTTGCCACACTGGTCGTAGGCGAAGTTAGGCGACCACACCCCCGACTCCGCCGAGCCAATCAGCCGGTTGACGTCGTCATACTGGTAGGTCTGCGGGCGGTCCAGCCCCATGCCCGTGATCCGCTGCGAGAGCAGATTGGTCGCGCCATACTCCAGCGCGGCGCCAAACAGGCTGTCGCTTTCGGCGACGTCGCCCAAGCGGATCGAGGTTGGCCGCAACCGGGAGTTGTAGAGCCACTGCTCGATTAGCCCGTTGCCCAACTGCATCTGCGTGCTCGCTGTCACGCGCCTGAGGGCATCGTAGGTGTACTGAGTCGACCCGACCGAGTTCGTCAGCGATTTCAGCGCCCAACCTGTAGGGCGTTTCCGGTCAGCTAGTCAACTTGGGATTCCAACGGTCTGCCCCCTTTCTTGATCAAGAGCCAGCAAACGGAGTTTTACTTCCCGTCTGGCTACCCTTCGGTTACGCTTTTCACCTGTAAATCCGGAACTCGAAGCGGGACTTGATGGCAGTTTCGAGCTGATTGTGGCTGACCAAGGCTGTGTGATAATTCGAACTCATACTTAAGCCGCTCGTTAGTAGCTTGCTGTCGTTGGTAACGAGGGCTTTGGCGTCGACAGCAAGCGCGGAAACGAGGATCTCGAAATCTTCGCTCGGCACAAGAGAGTCCCGCGCCAAGTCGCGCTCCAGCCACATTGCAGACGTGATCGCTTCTGGGGAGACACCATAAATATAGTGGCGCTCCAGCACGAAGAATTCGCGTTCAATTCTGCTGGCAACGTGGTCCAGAAAGCGGGTCAGAGAATCCTTCCAGCGCGCAAATTCCTCAAGTGCTGAATAGTCTTTTTCGAGGGTGCTGTGGCCTGACTCGACCACAAGCGATTTTGCAAACTGGAGATGATCGCTCCAACAGCGGAACGAGAACTCTTCGATATGGTTGAAATAATACATCGCGTTAGCTCGTCCGACAAATGTAGAACTTCGGGACAGGATCCGCTCCCCTTCCTCAAGGCCACCGGGATAGCCCAATTCCGGATCATCCAGCCATGACCACTTTTTGCCACCGGATTTCAAGTGACCCAGGATCTCGTAAAGAGTCTTGACGCAAATCGCGGGTGTGTAGCAGGGGGCCTCCGTCCTCAGCCTAATCAAATCTCGAATGGGATCTCCCCGTAACAAAAACGGCAGATATGTACCTTCGACTATGTTGGTGTCGAAAACTACCAGACGAGGTGGAAGTTTGATCATGTGCAGCGCACCCTTTCGCACAGCGACGCTAGTGTCTACACAACTACTGCACGCAAGTGCTCACTATCTTAGCGCCGACCAGCAGGGCCGTGTATGGAAAAGATTCTGTCATGCACGTGATCCTTAGCGCGGCGTTAACAGGAGCCGGAGATTCGCAACAGAGGTAGATTTTATCGGAGCCGGTAGTAGTGAATGCGCGGGCCGTTGAAGTCCCTGGTTTCGGATAAGTTCCAATCTTTGCGAAGTTTGTCGTGCAGTGCACGGTACGGATGATTGGGGGCGTACGGGCTCACGGCGACAGCGACATCACCAACCGGCGGGAGGTCAGGCGAACACTGCTTTGCTCCGAGACCGGGCTGGAAGAACCAAAAGTACTTGCCCGAATCGTGAGGTACAAAAACGATGCAGTCTTTCTGCTGCACGCTGCCCGCCAACTCTTCCGCCGCCGCCTGCCAGTTCTCGTGGTCCTTTCGGAAGTACGAAAGATTCCCTATCAGGAGCGCGATGCCGAGCCCAACAGAGGCGAAGTGTCCGCGAGCTCCCACGTTCATGTAGAGGTGCTCCAGTCCGATCGCCGCAAGCAGCGACAAGGGCGCAAGGACAAAGATCATTTGACGGATCGCCAAAAAATAGCCGAATACGGCATCCGCCGCGAGGGCCAGGCAAATCGGCATGAGGATGTAGAGGAGCCAGAACAGGCGATCCCGGCCTGGCAGCACTCTGATGCCGATTGCCGCCAAGGCCAGGATCAGGCCTGTGCCTACGTAACCAGCCCCGACAAGTTCTCTGAGCACCAGCAAGGGAGCCTTGATCGAGATTTCGTAGTGCTCTGGTTGAAGGGTCTGACGCCAGCTCGGGCTTGCATACAAATACCAAGGTAAAAAGCTCAGCAGGGCAGCTCCAATGCCCGCGGCTGTCCAAAGAACGCTGTGGCGCGGCGCCTTGCCTCGGTTGAAGAATATCCATAGCGCGTGGGCGCAAGCTACAAAGGCCACGAAGGGCTGCGTGTAAAATCCGGCAGCCATGCACAACGAGTAAGGAATCGCGCGGCGCCAGCCCGGCTTGTCAATGAGTGCAAAAAATGCCACGGTTGCCCAGACGCTAAGGCATAGCGCTTGCGAGTATGGACGCGCCTCCAGCGCGTAGCGCATCTGGAGTGGAAGGGCGGCAAAGATGAGGAGTGGCGTGATGCTGTGGCGGATCGGGAGCCTGCGCGACAGCCGCAGCAGCCCATAGCAAGCCAGCACACTGAACATTAGGGAGGGGAGCCGGGCGGAGAGCACGGAATACCCGAGGCATTTGAGGCTCAGGTATTGCACGAGATAGCCGCCCGGCACACCGCCGGGATTCATCGCCACATAGCTCAAGAGCTTGCGGCTCGGCAAGTCGCGCACGCCGAGAAGCTGAATGATCTCGTCCAGCCACAAGGGAAGCTGAGACACCAAAAGGATCAGGAGAGTTGAATAAACAAAAAAGAAGACACGCCCGCTTTTCATAAATTCACAGTTTCAGTAGCAGCTTTCCCGGCCGGCATGAGTCAGGCATGAGCACGCGACTGCTTATACTGGAACCGAATCTTACGAATTTGTTGCGCGTGCTTTTCTGCGTGTTCCGTGTAGATCTGCAGCAGATCGAGCAGCGTAAGAGTTCCTCGCTCGGTGTGATTCCCGGTGCGCTGAAAAGCGCTTTCGGGAAGAGGCTCCAGGAGCTCCCAATTCTCACACCGGATTCGCCGGAACGAATCCAGAGCCTGCCGGAAGTCGCGGCGTTGATAATCCAAACTGCGAGCCCACGCATCCTGATCGTAGGCGGTGAGGACAGGGTTGTCTTCCGCAAGGACGGATCGAAACCGGAATGCTCCCACGAGTTCCGAATCGGCGAGATGACAAATGATTTGACGGATGGTCCACACGTCAGGGGCAATCTGGTAATTTGCCTCAGGCCCCGATACACCTTCGATTACGACCGGTATCAATTCCGCGCCGCGCTTGAAGCGATCCAGCAAGTCGGCGATGGCTCTCATCGGCTCTCTCCTTTTCAGTAGTAATCAGCGCAACTCATGTAATAGCCGCAACGCTCGCAGAGCAGTTTGCACTTCAACTGACGAAGCTTCGTGCTGCAAACGGGGCAGTAAAGCATGGGCTCATCTGATTCCGACTTCGTCGCCGGCGTCTGCACGAAGGGATCTTTATCAGATTGCATCGGCTTGACACATTATAAAGGGCTGGTGAGTGCCGCTCGCGGTGTCCGGCTATAATTCAGGAGGAATGAAATTCAAAGGCGTCGCACTTCTCCTTTGTTTCGCGTTTGCCTGCGCGGCACAGCGAAAGGAAATGGAACGACCGGCACGGCACGCGGCCAGAGGCACGAGAGGCGCCATCGCTGCCGGCACAGACTACGCCGCCGAGGCCGGCATGGGGATCTTTCACAAGGGCGGTAACGCCGTCGACGCCGGGGTTGCCGCCATGTTCGCAGCCGCAGTCACCGAATATTCGCATTTCGGATTCGGCGGAGAGGCGCCGATTCTCATCCGCACGAAAGACGGCAAAGTTTATTCAATCGCGGGTGTGGGGACGATGCCGAAACTGGCTTCCGCAGAACTGTTTCGGAAGCGGAGGCTGATGCCTGGAGAGGTGCTGACGATCGAGCGAAACGGGCTTCAGGGTATGGTGCCGGTAGCGGGCATGATGCCTGCGCTCGTACCCGGAATGGTGGATGCGGGCCTACTTGCCTTGCGCGAATTCGGCACCTTGTCGTTTTTCGATGTAATCGCTCGTGCAATCGAACTGGCGGACGGGACGCCGATCGACGAGATTCGCGCGGGCAGCATCGCGCGCTCGCGGCGCTTTTTTGATCTCTGGCCCACCTCAAAGGCAACCTTCATGCCGAACGGGCGGGTTCCAATGCCCGGCTCGACGTTCCGGCAGCCGGATCTGGCACGGACGTTACGCGCGATGGCCTCGGCGGAACGAAAGGCGATCGAAGCCGGAGCGGGTCGTAAGGAGGCGATCGACGCCGCCCGTGATTACTTTTATCGCGGTGAGATCGCCAAAAAGATCGACGCCTTCAGCAGAGCGAACAACGGTCTGCTGCGGTATGAGGACATGGCCGCGTTCCGGCTCCAGGTGGAAGAGCCGCGTTCCACGACCTATCGCGGCTATACGGTATATAAACCCGGGTTCTGGACCCAAGGGCCGGCGCTCCTTGAGACTTTGAACATACTAGAGGGAATCGATCTGGCCTCGTTGCGGCATAACAGCACCGCCTACATCCATGTTCTTGCGGAGGCTTTGAAGCTTTCCTACGCCGATCGCGATACGTACTACGGTGATCCTGCCTTTGTAAAGGTGCCGGCGGAGTTGTTGTCCAAGGAGTACGCCGCCGAGCGGCGCAAGCTGATTTCAGAGCAGGCGTCTTTGGAGTTCCGGCCCGGAATGATTCAAGGTCATCCGGGGCGACACCCGTCGCAGACGGAGTTCGTGCGGTTGCCGATTGACGATGCCTTAATGGCCAGGGATACGACATGTGTCAACGCGGTTGACAAAGACGGCATTCTCTTTTCCGCAACGCCTTCCGGCGCGTGGCTACCTTCGGTCATTGCCGGCGACACTGGGATTCCGCTCACTCAGCGGGCCCAGAGCTTCCTGCTCATTGAAGGACATCCCAACGAACTGGCCGGGGGCAAGCGGCCTCGTGTCACTTTGAGTCCGACGCTGGTTGTAAAGGATGGCGAGCCCTATCTTGCGCTGTCGACGCCCGGCGGCGATAACCAGGATCAGGCGCTGCTGCAGCTGCTGTTGAATGTTGTCGAGTTCGGGATGAATGCCCAGGAGGCTGTGGAGGCGCCCAGGTTCCAGACGCGGCATCTCGTGTCGAGCTTCGACAATCATGCGATGAATCCTGGAGATCTCATCCTCGACGAACGCGTCGCACCAGAAGTAATGCGGGAACTTAGCGAGAGAGGGCATCGCGTGAGCAAGCGATCCCGATGGGCGAGCGGCAGTGCTCCTGTTATGATCCGAATCACGCCGAACGGCGTCATCGAGGCGGGTGCGGACCCGTACGGCTATCGCGTCGCTCGCGCCTGGTAGTACTTCCAAACCTCCGGAGGTTGTTATGCCGGACGACAGAATCACGCGCCGGCAGGCGCTTCTTTCCGGCGCTGGCTTCGTGCTTTGGCCAAGCGCGGAGTGCCGCGGCGCCATATCCCTCCCACAAAGAGTCATCTATTACGGGCGCGACGAGCAGGAACCAGCCAGCGTCGAACTCGAAGCCGGACCGGTCTCTCTCGTATTTGAACCTGAACTCGCGTTCGTCCGCTATGTGCGTCTGGGAGACCGGGAGATTCTTAGGGGCATTTACGCCGCTGTCCGGGATGAATCCTGGCTCACTATTGCGCCCCGTGTTTCCAATGTCGTTACAAAGAAGGATGCCGGCCGTTTTCACGTTTCCTTCGACGTAGTCTGCAAGGAGGGGCCGATTGATTTCTCCTGGAAAGGTGCTATCTCCGGCGACTCCGACGGCACCGTGCGATTCCGGATGGATGGCGTCGCGAATTCCACGTTCCTGCGCAACCGCATCGGCATTTGCGCTTTGCATCCCCTGACCGAATGCGCCGGCCAGCCGGTTCGTATCGAGAAAACGGACGGCAGCTTCGAGGAAGGGCGGTTTCCTGATCTGATCTCTCCTCACCAGCCGTTTATGGACATTCGGGCGATGACCTATCGGGTATCGGATGGCGTCGAGGCGGAGATCCGGTTTGAGGGCGATGTCTTCGAAATGGAGGATCACCGGAACTGGACGGACGCGAACTTCAAGACGTACTGCACGCCGCTCAAGCTGCCCTTTCCCGTGAAGGTCCAGGCAGGCACGAAGGTAAGCCAATCTGTCGAGCTCCGGCTGACGGGCAAGCCTAGCCGCGTCTCCACCATTAGCAGGCAAACCCCAATCCGCCTGGAGGCCGCGGCAGGGGAGGGAAGGCGTCTGCCTGCGATCGGTCTGGGCTGGTCGAGAACCAGCGTGGAAGAGCTGGAGCGCTTGAAGCTCTTACAGCCTGCGCACCTGCGGATCGATCTGCCGCTGCAGAACCGGAGCTTTGTGGACACGCTGCGGCGGGCGAGCATCGATGCAAGAGCTATCGAAAGCAGCTTGGAAATTGCCATCTTCCTTTCCGCCAGCCGCAAGCGGGAGCTGGAGGATCTTGCGATGGCTGCCAAGAGTCTCCGGCCCAAGGTTGTCCGATGGCTCGTATTCCGAACCGACGGGTCCTCCGAGGAAGACCGGTGGATTGAGCGGGCGCGGGAGCAATTGTCTGCGATTGATCTTGGAGCCAGGTTCGGGGCAGGTACGAACCTGTATTTTGCGGAGTTGAACCGGCAGAGACCTCAAGGCGATCTGCTGGACGCCGTCTGCTACTCCATCAACCCCCAAGTGCACGCCTTCGACAACACGACCCTGGTGGAGAATCTCGTCGCACAGGCCTCTACCGTACAATCCGCCCGCGCCTTCACAGGGAAAAAATGGCTGGCGGTAACGCCAGTCACTCTCCGCCCGCGGTTCAATCCCAACGATCGGGGGGCGCGAATTGAGCCTCGAGGAACTTTGCCGTTTCGCGTCGATCCGCGGCAGATGTCTCTGTTCGGGGCTGCCTGGACGCTAGGGAGCCTGAAGTATCTCTCGGAAGCCGGCGCCGACAGCGTCACCTATTACGAGTCCGTGGGCTGGTGCGGCGTCATGGAGCGACGGCAGGGTTCACCGCTGCCATCTCTCTTCCGCTCTATACCGAACAGCGTCTTCCCGCTGTATCACGTACTGGCCGATGCGGCTGACTTCCGGGGAGGCCGCATCGTTCCCATCCGGTCGAGCCATCCGCTGCGCGTCGACGCAGCGTTGCTTCGGAGGGACGACCGGATCGCCTTGCTGCTGGCCAATTTCACCGGCCGGGAGCAACAGGTCACGCTCGCAGAGGCATTGATTGGCGCCAAGCCGTCGATGCGCATCTTGGACGAATCCAGCTTCGAGGAAGCCTGCACTGATCCCATCAAGTTTCGAAAGGCAAAGCGCACTGCGCTTGGTAATTCGCTGACCCTCGCCCCGTATTCTGTGGTGAGAATCGACAGCGAGGCTGCCTGAGAGCCAATATTTCGCAAATGGGGCGCGCCGAAGCCCCCGCTTTTGATAATCTGGCAGCTTTGAATCCACATTTGGGGTGAGGTGACTAGTGCTGGGACGTCTCAGGAACACCCGTAAGACCGCGCTTGTCGCGGCTTTTGCCGCAGGTGCCGTGTTGGTTACCGGAGTGGTGGTGGCGCAACAGAAGAAGAACCGGACCGCGCCGCTCGGATATAGCGATACGCCGGTTCTGCCCGGGCAGAAATGGAAAGTGCATGACATCGATCGCCCGCGTCCCCGGATCGTAACTCCGGGTGCGAAGCCTGGGGACCCGCCGTCGGATGCGATCGTACTGTTCGATGGGAAAGACCTTTCGAAGTGGCGTACGAGAGGCAGGGACGGGAAGGAGCAGCCAGCGCGCTGGAAGGTGGAGAACGGCTATATGGAAGTCTCTGGAGGCACCATCTACACCACCGAGAAGTTCGGCGATTGCCAGCTTCACGTAGAGTGGGCGGCTCCGGCGGAGATTGACGGCACCAGCCAGTGGCGCGGCAATAGCGGCGTGATCCTGATGAGCAACTACGAAATCCAGGTTCTCGATTCCTATGACAACCCGACCTACGCAGACGGTCAGGCGGGCGCAATCTACGGGCAGTGGCCGCCATTGGTGAACGCTTCACGCAAGCCCGGTGAGTGGCAGTCCTTCGACATCGTCTTTGAGGCGCCCAAATTCGACGGAGAGAAGCTCGTCAAGCCCGCGTATGTAACCGTATTCCACAACGGAGTCCTCGTTCATCACCGCCAGGAGATCATTGGCCGCATGGCGCACCGGATTATCAGTCCGTATAAGGCGCATGGGCCTGAAGAGCCGCTTGCCTTGCAGGACCACGATACGAAGGTGCGGTACCGGAACATCTGGATTCGCAGGCTCACCGGCTACGACCAGCAGTAGCATCGGAGGCTCCCTGGGCTGCCGCCGGCTCACTCCGTCGATCACCGCTGGCGCAACGTTATGAACCTACGCTTCGGACTCCTCCTTCTTGTTCTCTCCGCGCCGCTTGCCGGCGGGGCTGAATCGGGGCCCGTGGAGCACAACCGCCTCACCCCGGAGGAAGCAGCCGCCGGATGGCGGTTGCTGTTCGACGGGCACGACACAAGCCATTGGCGCGCCGGCGTCGGCGAACCTTTCCCCGAGGACCGGTGGATGGTCGAGGACGGGTGCCTGCGGCCCAGGCAGGAGGGACGAGGGGGATCGCTCTATTCAGCCGAAACCTACAATAATTTCGAGTTTGCCTTCGACTGGAAGATCCCGAAGGGCGGTAATACTGGCGTCAAGTATTTTTGCGTGCCCGGAAGACTGGATCCGGACTTCGCTGCCAGTTTTCAAAAGCGTCTGCGGCTGACGGTGGCAGGTCTGGCAGCCGCGGCCATCGCATTCGCGATGATTGTTCTGCGAAGGGGAATCTTCCGAAGGAGGTGGCCGTTTGCCGCCGGTCTCGGCATATTCGGTGCCTGCTTCATCCTGCTCGGGGCCGAGATGCGGCAGCTCCACCGACAATACCAGCGTGCACTGCGGCGTCCGCCGGGACACGAATACCAGATCATCGACGAGAAGCTGGCGAAGGGCGTCAACGGCGACCCCAGGCGTTTCACTGCTGCGCTTTACGATCTGATTCCGGCTCCGGACGCCGTGCCGAATTCTCCCGGCGAGTGGAATCACGGTCTGATCCGCGTGCAGGGGCGGCATGTCGAGCACTGGCTCAATGGCCGTAAGGTGCTTGAGTACGAGGCTGGCTCGGAAGCGGTGCTCAATGCCGTTGCCAACAGCAAGTTTCGGAGCGTAGGCGGCTTTGGCGAGAAGGCAAGCGGCCTTCTGATGCTGCAGAATCACGGTTCGCTCGCTTGGTTTCGGAATCTCAAAGTGCGCACACTGGGTGAGTGAACCTGCGCGGAAAATCAGGCGCACGAATTTTGGAGAGCCAACGGAGAGTACGTAACCGATGAAGACGAGAATTGTGTTCCTAATCGCAATCAGCCTGGTGCTGGTCGTCGGGTTTCAGGCGGCGTCTCAGAAGCAGACCAGCCAGGATCCGCTTATCGCCGGCTTCGAGAAGACGACCGTCGCATCTGTGGCTGACGCCGTCGATCAGGTGGTGGGACGCCGCGGTTTCCTATCTCACGAGATGCGCCCTCGGGTCGAAGGAAAGATTGTCGGGCGGGCTGTGACTGCTTTAGTAAGGCCCGCGCCGCCGGATAAGGCGACGCCTGCTTTGGCGGTGAAGCACTCTGTGGAGATGATCGACAACGCCAAGCCTGGCGAGGTCGGCGTGATCGTTATGGAGGACGGGTTGGATGTGGCCGCAATCGGAGGCTTGATGGGTACGGCGGCCAAGGCGCGCGGAATGGCGGGTCTGATCCTGGACGGCGGCGTTCGCGACCTCGCCGAGCTGCGGGAGCTGAAGCTTCCGGTGTACTCGCGCAGCGTCTCGCCTGCGACGGCGGTCGGCCGGTTTGCAACTGTCTCGAAGAATGAGCCAGTGAAGTGTGCTGGGGTCGTGATCCACCCGGGCGATATCATTGTCGCCGGCGAAGACGGTGTCGTTGCCGTACCCAAGGATAAGGCGGAAGCCGTCCTGAAGCGCGCGCAGGAGATTGACGCGCGGGAGACAAAGATGGTGCCCCTGATCAAGCAGTACAAGTCACTCCAAAAAGTGGTTGAGATGTTCAACCGTATTTGACCTTTGCCGGACACGTTCAGGCGCCGCTGAAGGCGTGCGGCGCCTTCCCTTCCCTTGTTGACTTGCGGCGATGCCGCCGCTCTGTAAGCTAGGAGATGGGTGCAGCGGGATGAGAATCGGCGTCATTTCAGATACACACGGTTTGCTTCGACCTGAAGCCGTGGCGGCGCTCGCCGGTTCTGACATGATCCTGCACGCGGGCGACGTAGGTGATCCAGCCGTGCTCGAAGGCCTTCGAGCTATCGCCCCTGTAAAAGCGGTCCGTGGCAACGTGGATACGGAGGCTTGGGCATTGTCCTTGCCCCTAACCGAGCGGGTCCAGGTGGAAGGAAAAGTTCTCTATCTTTTACACAACGCCCATCACCTCAGAGTGGATCCTGCTGCCGCCGGCCTTCACATGGTGATCTGCGGCCATACGCACCGGCCGATGATTCGGGAAGAGAACGGGGTCGTGCTGTTGAATCCCGGCAGCGCAGGCCCGCGACGTTTCCGGCTCCCGGTTTCGGTCGCCCGCATCCACGCTACGGCTGATGCCTTACGGGCAGAACTTATTTCTTTGAACTTCTAAGGCGTCCTCCGCAAAAGTTCTCGTTTTTTAGCTTTCCACTGCCGGTCAGCGCGACTAACCGCCAAATACCTGCCGATCCAATCCCAGCGATACCCGCCGCTGAATCGGCTCGTAAGTAGCATACAGCAAACGGTGAATATGCATACGATAATCCTGGCTGGCAGGATAAGGAATCATTGCAGTCTTATGTGGGGCAAGAGAGCCGAACTTTATTTGTATGCGATGCAACAGTTACTTGCTGGCGGTGTCGGCCGGCCTCTTGATCAGCGTTTCAGCCTTTTCTCAGACTCCTCCTCCTCAACCTGCGAATGGTCCCGGCGGAGCGGACTATCCACACGCGCGCGTGGAGCAGTTGGGGCCTTATTATCCTTCTGGTTTGAGCGGAGATGACAAATATCGGTATCTTGTCTACCAGCCCGCGGAGCCCCGACCCAAAGAGGCTCCGGTCGTCCTCCTGCTGCATGGCCGGTCCGCAGTCAGTCCCGACTACTACCTGTTTTGGATACGCCATCTTGTCAGGAAGGGGTACCTTGTCATCTGGACGCAGTTCGAATATTTCATGGCTCCGTCCGGTGACCTTGTAAGCAACGCGCTGGTCAGTTACTCGGACGCTCTCAATCGGATTCAAAACGATACAACGGGAGCTTATGTTCAGCCGCTGCGGGACCAGAACGGATATTTACAAACGGCTATCCTCGGGCATTCCTTTGGCGGATATCTGGCTGTTGTCATGGCTGCTCGTTCCACCGAATCCGGAAGCAGCGTGCCAGTTCCGAAGCTGCTGTTCGGAGTCAACACTGGCAACCTGACGCTGCAGGGCTCCGCTAATTTCTCGCGCATTCCGCCGAGCACCAATCTGGTGTTTATGGTCGCCAATGACGATAGCGCAGCCTGTAAGGCCAGCACTCAGGCATTATGGGCTCTGACTCCCCAGATCCAAAACAGGACATTCCTGGTTGTGAACAGCGACTCAAGCCCTGAGGCGGCCGTGATCGCCCACCACTACTATCCGACCATCGCCGAGCCCCCCGATACGCTCGACTACAACGGTCTGTGGAAGATCAGCGTCGCAGCTCTGAACTGCACATTCTACGGTCAGGATTGCGAGTATGCCTTTGGAAAGGGCGGTAGGGAGCAGGTGAGCATGGGCGAGTGGAGCGACGGGCGGCCGTTCACTCCGCTGACCTGGGCTCCGTCGCCCGCTGCCGTTTCGATGGCGTGTGAGCGGGATCGCAGGCGCTAGGAGACCGACGGAGCCCGTGTCAGGGCAGGCTCTGTCTGAACCAAACTTAATTAAGAATCTGTCTACCAAATGGAATACATAAGTATGTGCTTGTTAAATTGCGCTGTAACGTCTGTTACTGTTTGTATGTTTCATAGCAGTAACGTTACTTTCCCATATCCAATCCGGGTATAAGTGTTGGGTATGTGTTCTAGACAACTGTTACCTTTGTTTGTGATGTCGGTTGTAGCAGTGTCGGCGTTCGCGCAGACGCCGCCTGGGCAACCTACATCAGGACCTGGAGGTTCCGACTATCCGCATAAAAGCGTCACGGCTCTTGGCCCGTATTACCCGGCAGGCAGGACAGGCGACAACAACTTCCGCTACTTCATCTACCAGCCCTCATCTCCGAAGCCCCAGTCCGCGCCGGTCATTCTGTTCCTGCACGGTTACGGAGCCAACTACCCGGAAATTTACCGGCCATGGATGACGCATATCGCAAAGAAGGGATTTACGGTGGTATGGGTGCAGTACGACCGTGGTTTCTCTTCGGGCCGCAACTTCGGCACGAACGCAGCGGAGAGCTATCGGGACGCCCTCGAGAAGATGGAGAACGACACGAGTGGAACGTTTGTCCGGCCGGCGCGAAATGCGTCGAATGAGATCCTTACAGGGATTACGGGCCACTCCAACGGCGGCTACCTTTCTCTCGTGTTAGCTGCAATGGCGACGCAGAGCGGCAGCCGGATTCCGGTTCCGAAGGTGTTGGTGCCGGTGATGGCTGGTCAGGCATCAAGCGCTACTGGTCCATTTCAGAACATTCCGCCGGAAACGAAAGTTGTTTTCCTCGTAGGGGAGCAGGACAGTCTTGCCTGCAAGGGGACGACGTCCGCGCTGTGGCGAGCGATTCCGCAGGTGCCGGATTCAAATAAGGAATTCCTGGTGCTTCGCAGCGACACGTACGGCAATCCAGACCTCGTCGCCGACCACTTCGTGCCGGTTTCCCGGGCGGACACCCTTGATTACTACGGTGTCTGGAAGCTTTCGGTGGCCGCGTTCCAGTGTGCGTTCTACGGGAAGGAGTGCACAACGGCTCTGGGGAACGGCGCCGATCAGCAGGTGGACATGGGGCGGTGGAGCGACGGTACGCCGGTGAAGCCCATGCAGTGGGCAGCTTCGCCGTCGGACGTCCAACTACCCTGCGAGATAAGGTCGAGGTAATTGTTCTATCCCCTTATCCCTCCGATTGCAGTAGCCGAACAGGGCGGGATCGAAAGGCAAAACCTTTCAGCCGCCCTGCGGCCAAACTCAGCGGTCCCGTCTTCGGTCCCCCCTTTTGCCAAATCCTTCTTTCCTTCACCGGACCTTCACAGGACAACCGCTGGCGGCATCATTGGCCGAGCAAAGGCGGAACGATTCGAAGCGCTGCTAAACTATTGACCAATGGACTACGATCTGATTGTTGTTGGTAGCGGCCCGGGCGGCTACTCCGCGGCGGTGCGAGCCGGGCAGTATGGATTGAAGACCGCAATCATCGAAAAGGACGCGAAGCTCGGCGGAACATGCCTGCACGTCGGCTGCATTCCGACAAAGGCCCTCCTGCATACGGCTGAAATCTGGGACTCCGTGCAGCATGCAGCCGAAGAGGGTATCTCCTGCTCGAACCCGCAGTTGAATCTTGCGAAGGCAAACGACAGGAAGAACAAGATTGTGGCCAAGCACGCCAAGGGCGTAGAAGGCCTCATGAAGAAGAATAAGGTCGAGTGGATCAAGGGCTACGGCCGTCTGCTTGGCAAGGGAAAGGTGGAGGTCACGGCCCCGGACGGCGGCAAGAGGACGGTCACGGCGAAGAACATCATCATCGCCACTGGGTCCGAGGCCCGCATGCTGCCTGGACTTCAGCCGGATCCTCAGCGGATCGTTACGAACATCGAGATCCTGAACCTGACATCTGTGCCCAAAAGGCTGGCTGTGATCGGCGCGGGCGCCGTGGGAGTCGAGTTCGCTTCCATGTATGCCCGGTTTGGTTCGAAGGTGACGATCTTCGAAATGCTGCCGCGTCTGGTTCCGGTCGAGGATGAGGAAATTTCGAAGGAACTGGAGCGGGCATTCAGGAAACAGGGCATTCGGTGCGAGACGGGCGCGAAGGTCGAAAACATCAAGAAGCTCAACGGCAGTGTGAAGTTCACCGCCACGCTTTCGAACGGCGCAAAAGAGGAGATGGAGGTCGAGACGCTGCTGGTGGCGGTGGGCCGCAAGCCCAACACGGAAAACATTGGCCTTGAGAATACGTCGATTCGGACCGACCGCGGCTTCATTCCGGTGGATCAGTACCAGCGAACGTCAGAGCCCGGGGTTTACGCGATCGGCGACGTTGTTGCGGGGACGCCGCAATTGGCGCACGTTGCGACAGCCGAGGGAATGGTGGCCGTCGGTCATATTGCCGGCAAGCCTGTGACTCCGATTCGGCGCAACCGGATTCCTGGCGCGACCTACACGGAGCCGGGCATCGGCAGCGTCGGCCTGACCGAGGCACAGGCCCGGGAGAAGGGCTATAAGGTAAAGGTCGGCAAATTCCCCTTCCTGGCGAACAGCAAGGCGAGCATCGTGGGTCATCACGACGGCTTCGTAAAGATCGTCGCCGACGAGACCTACGGAGAAATTTTGGGCGTGCATATCATTGGCCATCAGGCCTACGAGCTGATTGCCGAGGCCGTCGCCGCGATGGAAGCCGAAGCCACGGTAGAAACGCTGATGTCCACGATCCACGCGCATCCGACGCTCTACGAGGCTGTTGGCGAAGCCTTCAACGCCGTCTACGGGCTGGCTATCAACTTCTAGGACTTTATGACGATTTGTGAGGTTCGAAACCTCGGACGGATCGGTTACGGGGAGGCCTATCAGCTTCAGCGGGAGCTCGTGGAGCAGCGGAAGCGGGGTCTGATTCCGCACCAGTTGCTGATCGTCGAGCACCCGCACGTGCTAACCCTCGGCCGGAACGGCCGGATGGAGAACCTCCTGGTCAGCCGGGACTATCTGAAGCAGCGCGGCGTCGAGTTCCATGAGACGGACCGTGGGGGCGACATTACCTACCACGGTCCGGGCCAGATTGTCGGTTATCCGATTTTCGATCTGCGAGAATGGAAGCGCGACGTTGTGGCATATGTGCGCGGTCTCGAGCAGGTGCTGATTCAGGCGCTTGCAGAGTTCGGGATCGAATCGGGGCGGATCGCTGGCGCTACCGGAGTATGGGTGGAGGACCGCAAGATCGCGGCCATCGGGGTCCATATCAGCCGCTGGGTCACCTCCCACGGGTTTGCGCTCAATGTTACGACGGACCTGAGTTTCTTTCGATTGATCGTCCCCTGCGGACTGACTAAGCCAGTGACATCGATGGCGGCCGAAGGGGTAAACGCGGACCGGGAGGGCGTGGTTGCTGCCATTACTCGACAGTTCGCGAACGTATTTGAAGTCGAGATGACGCAAGCTGAATTGACAACGGAGAAGGCGCAATGACCGATGTTGTGATGCCCCAAATGGGCGAGAGTATTGTCGAAGGGACTTTGACACGCTGGCTTAAGAAGCCGGGCGAGCGAGTCGAGCGCGATGAACCGCTCTTTGAGATTTCGACGGATAAGGTGGACACGGAAATCCCCTCGCCGGCCGCCGGCATTTTGAAGGAGGTTCTGGTTCAGGAGGGAGCGACGGTGGCTGTCAACACCGTCGTGGGCAAGATCGATGAGGATGGCGGAGGGGCTGTTGAGGCTCCGCCGGCTGCGGCAGCGCCGGGTCCGCAGGTGGTTGAGCCCGTGCTCACACCGGCGAAGGAGGCTCCGGCAACGGTAAAGCCGGACGTTGAGGAGATGGCCGCTCCCGCGCCCTCGGTGGCGGAGCCGGAAGAGATGGGGCCGCCGCTATCGCCGCTCGTACGGCGCATGGTGCGAGAGCACAATCTGGACGTCAGGCAGATTAAAGGAACCGGCTTAGGCGGACGGATTACCAAGCAGGACGTTGAGAATTATCTGGCTGCAAGGCAAGCAGCGCCTGCCGCAGCCCCGGCTGCGCCCGCTCCTCCCGCACCCGCTCCCACGATGCCTGTACCTCCTCCTGTCGAAGCACCTGCGCCCGTACCCCGAGCAGAGGCGGCCAAGACCAGGGTCGAGCCGATGAGCAACATGCGCCAGAAGATTGCCGAGCACATGGTAATCAGCAAGCGCACTTCGCCGCACGTAACCACCGTTCACCGGGTCGACATGACGAAGATCGCCAAGATCCGTGCGCGGCTGAAGGCGGAGTTCCAGGCTCGTCACGGCTTCGGTCTTACCTACCTCCCCTTCGTTGTGCGTGCCGCCGCGGAAGCACTGCGAACCTTCCCGATCTTCAACGCGTCGATCGAGGGCACGAACATCCTCTATCACAACGAGATCAATATCGGCATCGCCGTCGCTTTGGAGAACGGCCTGATCGTCCCTGTGATCCGCAACGCGGACGAGAAGAACGTGGTCGGTCTGCAGCGTTCGATTGTGGATCTTGCCACGAGGGCACGGTCCCGGCAGCTGAAGCCGGACGAAGTGCAGGGCGGAACATTCTCCATCACGAACTTCGGCAGTTTCGGAAGTCTGTTCGCCACGCCGATCATTAATCAGCCGCAGGTGGCGATTCTTGGAGTGGGTGCAGTCGAGAAGGTTCCGGTGGTGGTGGACGACGCCATTGCCATTCGCAGCACCTGCTACCTCGCGCTTACGTTCGACCACAGGCTGATCGACGGAGCCCTGGCCGACCAGTTCTGCCAGAAGGTGAAGTCGGTACTCGAGAACTGGGCCGACGAGGTCCTTTAATCCGCAGATAGTTTGCAGACAAGGAGGGCCGTAACTGGCCCTCCTTCCGTCTATAGTAGGGAAGATGTCGACAGAGAAGCTCTTCCTGGAATATTCGACGCGGAAGCTCAGCCAGCTTGCGAACCGGATTCAGGAGTGCCTGCGCAGGCTGTCTGAGGAGCAAATCTGGGCACGTGGTTCGGAAGGCGAGAATGCCGTCGGCAATCTGGTCCTGCACCTGGCGGGAAATGTCCGGCAATGGATCGGAAGCGGCGTGGGGCGCCTGCCGGACGTACGGGATCGGGACGCGGAGTTCACTGCCAGAGGCCTGATCAGCCGCGAGGAATTATCGAACCGCCTCGACCAGACCGTCAAAGAGGCGAACAGCATCATCGAAGGACTTACCGCCAGCCGCCTTCAGGAACGTGTTACTATACAAAATTATGAAGTTTCCGTTCTGGAAGCGGTCTACCACGTAGTTGAACACTTCTCGCAGCACGCCGGGCAGATCATTTTCGCAACGAAGCTCATGACGAGGCAGGACCTCGGATTCTACGGGCACCTGTCAACCAAAGCTGGGCATCAGGAAACGGTTCCTTAGTCCAAGTAAGGGGTTTATATGAAACCACGAGTTGTGGCGGGTCTTCTGGCAGTGCTGGCGGCTACCAGCGTCTTCGCCCAGTATCCAGTCGTAGAGATTCCCTATGAAAAGTTCACCTTGCCTAACGGGCTGACGGTGCTCGTGCACGAAGACCGGAAGGCGCCGATCGTCGCGGTCAACATCTGGTACCACGTTGGCTCGAAGAACGAGCGTCCGGGCAAGACTGGCTTTGCGCACCTCTTCGAACACCTGATGTTCAACGGGAGCAAAAACTTCAACCAGGATTACTTCAAGGCTCTCGAGAAGATTGGAGCGACCGATCTCAACGGCACGACCAACGAAGACAGAACCAATTACTTCCAAAATGTTCCAACGCCCGCCCTCGACCTCGTGCTGTGGCTCGAAGCCGATCGGATGGGGAATCTTCTGCCGGCGGTTGATCAGGCGAAGCTCGATGAGCAGCGCGGGGTCGTCCAGAACGAGAAGCGGCAGTATGAGAACCAGCCGTATGCGATTGCCGAAGAGCTGACGGTGAGAGCGACCTACCCCGCCGGGCACCCCTACTCCTGGACAGTCATTGGGTCCATGGAAGACTTGAACGCGGCTGCCCTGACCGATGTTCAGGAGTGGTTCAAGCAATACTACGGACCGTCGAATGCCGTCCTTGTGCTTGCGGGCGACATTGACGTCAAGACGGCCAAAGAGAAGGTACAGAAGTATTTTGGCTGGATCCCGCCTGGTCCCCCTGTAGCCCGGCATAAGGCATGGGTTGCGAAGCGTACAGGTGTACAGCGGCAGATTGCGCAGGACCGGGTTCCGCAGGCTCAGATCCGCAAAGTTTGGAACATTCCTGAGTGGATGGCGGCGGACACGGATTACCTCGATCTGGTAAGCGATGTCCTGGGCCAGGGAAAGACGTCGCGGCTGTACAAGCGTCTGGTGTATGAGGACCAGATCGCGTCCCAAGTTTCCTGCTATATCGATCCGCGCGAGATTGGAGGCCAGTTTTACATTGTTGCGACGGCGCGCCCAGGAGAGAGCCTGGAGAAGGTCGAGAAGGCAATCGACGAGGAGCTGGCAAAGTTTCTGAAGGACGGGCCGACGCCCGAGGAACTCCAGCGCGTGAAAACGCAATACTTTGCCAACTTCGTTCGGGGAATTCAACGAATTGGCGGCTTCGGCGGCAAGTCCGACATTCTGGCAACGCACGAAGTCTACGGAGGCGATGCCGGGCTTTATAAGGTGAAGCTCCGCCGCAAGCAGGAGGCGACAGCGGAGGATTTAAGAGCGGCGGCTAACCGCTGGCTTTCCGATGGCGTGTATATTCTCGAGATCCACCCCTTCCAGGAGAGGAAGGCGATCAGCTCCGGAGGCGATCTTTCCAAACCGCCCGCGGTCGGAGCGACAGCGGATCTGCGCATGCCCCAGATTCAACGCAAGACGCTGAGCAACGGCCTGAAAGTCGTTCTGGTGGAGCGGCATGAGACACCCATTGTAAACTTCCGGCTCATTGTGGATGCCGGATATGCGTCGGACCAGTTTGCGACGCCAGGCACGGCCAGGCTGGCGATGGACCTGCTCGATGAGGGGACAAAGCTGCGAAACTCGCTTGAGATTAGCGAGCAGCTGGCGCAACTGGGCGCGACGCTGACAAGCGGATCCAATCTCGATTCGTCGATCGTGTCTCTTTCAGCGTTAAAGCAGAACCTCGACAAGACGCTCGAGATTTACGCGGACGTGATCCTCAATCCGTCCTTCCCCGAGGCCGAGTTCCGGCGCTTGCAAAAGGAATTGCTGGCCGCGATCCAGCGAGAGAAGGCGCAACCGTTCCAAATGGCGCTTCGCGTGGTTCCCGGACTCATGTTCGGACGCGATCATGCCTACGGGAATGGCTTTTCCGGGTCTGGCACCGAGGAGTCGGTGTCCAAGCTGACAGTCGAGGGCATGCGGAAGTTCCATGCCACCTGGTTCAAACCGAACAATGCGACCTTGATCATCGGCGGCGACACTACGATGGCCGAGATTGTTCCGAAGCTGGAGAAGGTGTTCGGTTCCTGGAAGCCAGGCCAGACACCCAAGAAAAACATTGCCGCCGTCAGTCATAAATCAAAGCCGTCGGTATACCTCATTGACAAGCCCGGCGCCATTCAATCCGTCATCATCGCCGGACACGTCGCTCCGCCTAAGAGCAATCCGGACGAGATTACGATTGAGACCATGAACACGATCCTCGGTGGAGCCTTCGTGTCGAGAATGAACATGAACCTGCGCGAGGACAAGCACTGGTCCTACGGCGCCTTCTCGCAGTTCGTCCCCGCCGTTGGACAGCGGCCGTTTGTCGTCGTTGCTCCTGTTCAAACCGATAAGACGAAGGAGTCGATTAGTGAGATGCTGAAGGAGCTGAAGGGCATCACCGGCGAGAAGGCGGTAACGGAAGAGGAACTTGAAATGGCGCAGGGGAATCAGACGTTGAGCCTGCCGGGGTCGCAAGAGACGATCGATGCTCTTCTTGGGCACGTCACTGAGATCGTCCGGTTCGGGTTGCCGGATGACTACTTCCAGACTTATGCGCAGAAGGTGCGCAGCGTGAGCCGCGAGCAGGTGATGGCTGTGGCGGAAAAGGTCGTTCAGCCCGACAAGCTGATCTGGGTGGTCGTCGGCGACCGGAGCAAGATCGAGCAGGGACTTCGCGAGCTCGGCATCGGCGAAATCAGCGTGCTCGATGCCGATGGCAAGCCGGTGCAGTAACTGCCTTGTAAATCGTCTGCTTCAACGGAGAGGGGCGCGGATCGTCTAAAATACGGACAGCGCACATTGTCTGTGCGGGAGATGACGATGCGCCCCCTGCTCTGGACGCTGCTACTGATTTCGCCGCTGCTGTCACGGGCGGAAGACCCGACATTAAGCGTGGTGCTTGACTTCGAGCACAAGCTGCCGGTTCCAGCGCTCCAGGAGATGCAGCGCGAACTGCAGGCGGTGATCAGTGAGTCCGGCACGCGCCTCAATTACCGGCTTCGAGACGAGGTCGGAGCTGAGTCCTTTGATGACGTTATCGTCATCAAGTTCAACGGGCAGTGCAAAGTGGACCACTTTCCGATTGTCTTTGACGAGAGAGGGCCGCTGGCATTTACCCACACAGTGAACGGCGAAGTACTTCCTTTCAGCACGGTTTATTGCGAGCGTGTGCGCAAGTCGGTCCGCTCCGCGATGTGGGGCGGTGAGTTCAAAGAGGCAGATGTTCTTCTGGGCCGCGCCCTTGGCAGGGTGGTCGCTCATGAGCTGTACCACATCCTCGGCAAGACGCACGGTCACGGCAAGGACGGCATTGGTCAGAAAAGCCTGTCTGGCCGTAAGCTGATTTCGGGAACGCTGCGGCTTGATCCTGCAGACCTTCAAAAGCTTCGCACCGAAGACTGATCGACAGGTCCCAGGCCGGATCCGGCAGGTATAGATATAATTTTTGATCCGTATAGAAACTTCTTTGAAACCCTGTAGCCGGGCGTACTTTACAGAACGCCTGTGCCTGAGTTAGGATTCTGTCACTGAGATTCACGGCTTCCAAGTCCGCCGACACCGAATCTCTCCAACGCAAAGACTTACCCGCCTAGTTGCGATCTACGCTCCGCCAGGTAGCAAGAAGCAAAGAGAGATCGCTGTTCTTTCCGGTTAGTTCATGGAAACTCTGCCGAGGAACGGTGTGCACAAAGGGGTCAAAGATGCGTCTTTTGCGGTTTATTTATCGGCTGGCAGCTGTGTGCCCGGCTGTTCTTCTTACAACGATTCTCGCTTTCGGTCAGTCCTACCAGGGAGGAATTCGCGGAAGCATTACGGATAGCGGAGGCGGGGTGATCTCCACCGCCAAAGTAACTCTGATTGATGAAACGACCGGCCTTTCGCGGTCTGCTCTTACAAACGCTTCTGGCGAATACGTTTTTAATGCGGTAGTCCCGTCCACTTACACGGTTGTGGTGGAGGCTCCGGGGTTTAAGAAGTTTGAGCGAAAGGGGGTGATCGTCGCCACTCAGCAGTTTCTGACGCTGGATGCGAAGCTGGAAGTCGGCCAGGTGACGGAGAGTGTGACGGTGACGGAGGAAATACCTCTGATCGAATCTTCCAATGCTTCCACGGGACAAGTGCTTGACCGTCAGAAGCTGGTCGATTTGCCGAATTTGGGGCGGAATCCCTTCATGATGTCTCGAGTTGCGCAGAACGTGACGCCAGTCGGAAATCCCGCCTATAACCGCATGCAGGATCAGAGCGGCAGCTCGCAAATTACGATCGCAGGCGGGCCGGTCCGCGGAAATAACTACCTGATCGATGGAATTCCGATAACGGACATGTCGAACAGGGCCATTATTATTCCGTCCATTGAGGCTGTCGAGGAGGTGAAAGTGCAGGGAAGCACTTATGACGCCGAAATGGCCCGGACCGGCGGCGGGATGTTCAACACGTATCTGAAGTCGGGCGGCAATGAGTATCACGGCAGTCTGCTGGGCTACATCCGCCAGACGGAGTGGCTTGCCAACACCTTTTTCAACAACCGTAACAACACGCCGATCAGCGACCAGCCCTTCCGAAACTATGGAGGATCTTTCGGCGGGGCGGTGAAGATTCCCAAGATCTACGAGGGTAAGAACCGGACCTTCTTCTGGGTCGCTTTCGAGGGCTATCGCGATACTCAAGCGAACTCGACGGAATTTGCCACACCGACCGAAAGGGAGCGCGTTGGCGACTTCTCTCAGACCAGGAACCGGAATAACGGTACACAGGTTATCTACGATCCTCTGACGACGAGGCAGGATGGACAGGGCAGATATATTCGCGATCCGTTTGCTGGCAACATCATACCGGCCAGCAGAATCGATCCGGTCGGACGGGCGATCGCCGCTACGTATGTGATGCCGACCAGGCAAGCCGCCTATTACGGAGATTCGAATGTGAGCGCCGCGACGACGCTTCCGAGCATCGCCGATCAATACACGGCGAAGCTGGACCACCAGTTGACGTCGTGGTGGCGCGCCAGCCTGTCCTATCTTCGGTACAACAGCACTGAGCCGGGAGATGACTGGTTCAAAGATAGTATCTCGAGTCCGGCACAGTGGCTTCTCGACCGGCGCGTGGACGCCACGCAGTTCAATAACCTGATCACTCCGGATCCAACGACAGTCGTCAACATACGGTACGGGTTCAACCGCTTCCCGAATCTGGAGTATCAGCGGAGTCTGGGCTTCAACCCCGGCACTCTCGGCTTTGCCGAAAGCTTCGTCCGAGATATCCCCTCCTACTCCTTCCCGAACATTGCGATGGAAACGATGTACAGTCTGGGCACGAACAGCAACGCCTGGACTGTTTTTCATTCGAAGAATTTGCTTGGGAGCGTGGCGAAGTATATCGGGCGTCACAGCCTGAAGGCGGGAGCGGACTACCGGCGCATTGCGACCGATGGGGTCACATACGGCAACAGTTCCGGCGCGTTCAGCTTCAACGACGTCTTCACACGCGCGAATCCGGACGCGGTGACACCCGGGACCGGGGCTGACCTCGCCAGCCTGCTCCTCGGAGCGCCGTCCAGCGGCAGCGGTTTCGTTCCGACGAAACTCTATAACTATGTCAACTACTACGCAGCCTATATTCATGACGACATACGGGTACATCCTCGTTTGACGCTCAACCTCGGTTTGCGGTGGGAGCGGGAGACCGGCCTTGCTGAACGAAATAATGCGTTGATCGTGGGGTTTAATCGGGATGTCATCAACCCGATCAGCACGACATCCGGTTTTATTACGCGCGGCGCGGTAATGTACGCGGGCGTAGGCGGAAACAAGACGACGATTGGCAATCCAAATCTGAACAAGCTCTCTCCGCGTATCGGCGTTGCGTTTGTGATCGACAGCAAGACGACAATCCGGGGAGGCTATGGCATCTACTGGGCTCCTCAAATCGCCCTGGGGAATGTCTACAGCCCGGAGGGGTACACCGCGACGACGCCTTACGTCGCCAGCCTGGATAACAACCGCACTCCGGCGGGCTCGCTGAGCAATCCTTTTCCCAACGGTCTGAACAAGCCTGTTGGTAACTCGCTCGGGGAGTTGACGGGCATAGGGAAGGACCTGTCAATTTACGATCCGGATTCGCGCTCTCCCTGGGTACAGCAGTTCTCGATTGACATTCAAAGGGAGTTGCCGGGCGGTGTGGCGCTGAGCGTCGGTTATGTGGGGTCTCGCACCAGGAATCTGCAGTTGACGGCTGCCTCAATCAATATCAATCAATTGGAGCCGCGATACTTATCGGAGGGCCCGGCGCTGAACGCTCCCGTGGCGAATCCGTTTTACGGGAAAGGCGGTTCGGGCATTGTCGGCGGAGAGACGATTCCCCGCTCCCAACTGCTTCGGCCGTTTCCGGCTTTCGGAGCAATCAATTACATGCTGTCGGATTACAGTTGGGCACGGTATGACTCGATGGTGGTCAAGGCGCAAAAGCGCTTCAGCGAGGGCCTGACGTTCCTGACTACATGGACATGGTCCAAAAACCTGGACGCCTCATCGGGAGGACCCGGGAACAATCTGAATGCGGGGAACGTGGGGCCGCAGAACGTGTACGATCTCGAATCCGAGTATTCCCTCTCGAACATCCACACGCCTCACCGCTGGAGCACGGCGTTCACCTATGAGCTGCCCTTCGGACGCGGGAAAGCGTTTCTGAGCGGAGGGCGCGTCCGGGATCTGGTGGTCGGGGGCTGGTCCGTCAACGTCGTGAGTATCTATCAGTCCGGGTTCCCGCTTCAGATTCGAATGAACTCCAACCTGAATAGCGTGATCGGCGCAGCCAGCCAGCGTCCGAACGCCACAGGCATCTCGCCTGAGACGTCCGGCTCGCTGACCGATCGCATCGACAGCTATATCAACCCGGCTGCTTTTTCCGCGGCCCCTCAGTTTACGTTTGGCAATGTCAGCCGGACGATTTCAATGCGAGGGCCGGGGCAGGCCAACTGGGATGTTTCCGTGTTCAAGACCTTCGCAGTTACAGAGCGCTTCAAGGCTCAGTTCCGGGCCGAGGCTCTGAATGCGATGAATACGCCGCTGTTCCGTAGTCCGAATACGGCGTGGGGCAATTCGCAATTCGGGCGGATCACTTCGCAGGCCAACTTCCCGCGGATGATTCAGCTCGGTGCTCGACTCTTCTTTTGATCGTTCAGCATGTATTTGCCTTGGGGGAAACTGAATGCAAGTTCCACTTTCCGAAGAACTCAAGCAGAACTTCTTGAAGCGCGGCTTTTCACGCCGCTCTTTCGGCCGCCTGGCCACGCTGATGACAGCAGGCGCAGCACTGCCCTTCTACAACGAGTCAGCGCTCGCCCAGTTGTCGCGCATCGGCCCGCTGCCTCCGGACGCGGTAAAGATCAATGCGAATGAGAACCCGATGGGCCCGTGCCCTGAGGCAGCGGAAGCGATCTACAACGTGATCAAGAAGGGCGGCCGCTACCTTTATGAGGAAACCTTCGAGTTCGCGAAAATTATGGCGGATCAGGAAGGGCTGAAGCCGAATTACGTTCAGCCCTTTGCCGGTTCGAGCGACCCGCTGCACCGGGCGATCCTGGCGTTCACGTCAGCAGAGAAGCCCCTCGTGCTTGCCGATCCGGGCTATGAGGCCGGTGAACGAGCCGCCCGGTTCATCGGGTCGAAAGTGATTAAGGTTCCGCTCAAGAAGGACTACTCCCACGACGTCAGGGCGATGGCGGCAGCCGACCCGAACGCGGGCGTCATCTACGTTTGCAATCCAAACAATCCCACCGGAACCATCACACCCCGCTCCGAGATCGAATGGCTGGTTGCGAACAAGCCTGCCGGGAGCATCGTGCTTCTGGATGAGGCGTACATCCACCTGACAACCGAACCGTTCGGGAGCGATTTTGTCGCAGCCGACAAGGATGTGATCATCCTGCGAACGTTCTCCAAGCTTTACGGCATGGCGGGATTGCGCGCCGGAGCGGCGCTTGGGCGTCCTGACCTGATTGAAAAGCTCACACCATACGGAGCGGGCGCTCTTCCCGCCACCGGTATGGTTGGAGCCGCCGCCAGCTTGAAGTCGCCCAAGGTGGTGCCGGAGCGGCGAAAGATCATCGCCAACATCCGTGAAGACGTCTTCGATTGGATGACAAAGAAGAACTATAAATTTGTTCCGAGTGTGAGTAATAAGTTCATGGTGGACGTCGGGAGGCCAGGGCAGGAGGTGGTCCGCTTGATGGCGCAGGAAAAGGTCTTCATCGGAAGAGTCTGGCCCGCCTGGCCGACGTACGTCCGCGTGAGCATCGGAACAGCCGAAGAAATGGAGAAGTTCAAGAAGGCTTTTGAGAAAGTAATGGCCTGATGCCCGAGCCGGGTAGACCCCGGCTCACTCACACGCAGCCACGAAGCCTGCCAACGAAAGCGTCCAGGAAGACGTGTCTCATCATTCCAGGGGCGTTAGTTGCAAAGTCTAAAGTTTCGTTACAGTTGGCGGGCGCTTCTTGGCGATCTTGCGGGCGGGGCTACCGCTGCGCTGATCGCTCTGCCTTACGGTCTTGCCATGGCGTCGCTCATGGGGCTCCCGCCTGTCTTCGGTCTCTTCACGTCCCTCTTGACCGCTCCGATCACAGCGGTCTTCGGGCGCAACCCGGTGCTCATCGGCGGTACGTCTTCGGTCACCGTTCCATTCATCGCGCTGGCCGTAGCCGATCAGGGCATTGGCGGGGCAGCGAAGGTATCGCTGGTTGCAGGCGTTTTCATGATGGTGTTCTGCGTCCTCAGGCTCGGACGTTACATCTCGAGCGTGCCCGGCGCGGTCGTTTCCGGATTCTCGTGCGGCATCGGCGCAATGATGTTCATCTCGCAATTAAAGACAATCTTGGGGATCACGACTGTCAGCGCTTCGTGGGTCTCCTCGATGGCCGGGCAACTGGTGCAGGTGATTCGCCACATCAATTCCATGCGCTTTGAGCCGGCGGTGCTTGGGCTTGTCGTGATTCTGTCGGCGACGGTTGTGGCCCGCCTCTGGCCGAAGGCGCCAGCGCCACTGATCGGAGTGGGGCTGGCGTTTGTTGCCGGCCGCGCCATGGGGATCCACGAGCGCGAGATCGGGCTCCTGCCGCTTGAGATTCCGCCGTTTGCCGGGTTTTCCTGGAGTCCGTCTGATGTCTACGACGTGATCCCTTCAGGCTTCGGGCTGGCTTTTGTCGCTTCTGTCAACATCCTGTTGACATCCCGGGTCGTGGAGCACTTCAGGGGGAAACACCGGCCGATGAAGCGAGCAGATGCGGATACCGAGCTCGGGGCGTATGGGATCGCGAATGTCTGTGCGGGAATCTTCGGGGCGCCTATCAGCGTTGGCATTCCAGCCCGCAGCCTCGCGAACGTCCGCTGCGGCGGAAGCACCCGCATGTCGAACCTTTTTCATGCATTGATCCTCTTCGCCCTTCTCAAGCTCGGGTCGGAGTTCGTTGCTCACATCCCCGTAGCGGCGCTGGCGGGTATCACGGCCTGGATGGGATTGTGCCTGCTGGACTGGAGCACCTGGAGGAGGCTCCCGCGGATGCGTCGGGTGGACGCAGCCGCCTTCCTGAGCACCGCGATCGCCGTGCTGCTGGTCAACGCTGTGGCGGCCGTAGCGCTCGGTTGTTCTTTATATGTGGCGCAGCATCTCTATCGCCGGTCAGGAAAATCTTCCTCACTCGGGAATCTGACTACGCCTGAGGAGCCGCAAGCGGCCGGTTAAGGGCGGGCTGCTGACCAAAATCATCCTTTCCGCAAACATTTCCCTTCGTTACTGTCCGACAGAAGAATTTGCGTACAATAGGAATTTCGCAGTCATCGTGGAAGCGGGGCGTGCGCCCGCACGGCGCTCCCCGCGCTTCTGAGTTCTACGGGGGATCCCAAAATGAGCGCTGTAGCGGTTACCCAGTCCAAAGCGAACCGCGCCCTACGGTTCTATGGCCTTACGAATGGCAAGAAGGTAATCGTCGCCGTCACGGGGGTGGCCTTATTCGGATTCGTGGTGGGCCACCTGATCGGCAATCTTCAGGTTTTTCTGGGGCCTGAGGTCATGAACGCCTACGGGGCCACGCTTCATAGCAACCCGGCGTTGCTTTGGTCGGCGCGGATCATCCTGCTGGCTGCCGTCATCCTGCACATTACGGCTTCCGTCCAGCTTGCGATCAGGGCAAAAGCAGCGCGTCCGGAGGGTTACCGGAAGTGGAATCGGGTCAAGTCCAGCTACGCCTCCAGAACGATGATCTGGAGCGGGCCGATCATCGGCGCCTTTGTGGTCTATCACCTGCTGCATTTCACGCTGGGAAATGCGATGGGATGGCAGGGACGGCAGTTTGCGACGCAAACGGTGGACGGGCACGTGATCCCCGCGCCGTATGAAAACGTCGTGGCAGGATTCCAGAACCCGATCGTATCCGGAGCATATATCTTTGCCATGGCGCTGCTCATGCTGCACCTCCGGCACGGGCTGTGGAGCATGTTTCAGACGGTCGGATTGAATCATTCCCGGCTGTCGCCCCGGCTTCAGCGCTTTGCGTCCGTTTTCAGCCTGATCCTTTTCATTGGATACATTTCGATTCCGATTGCTGTAATGCTCGGAATCGTTCGTTAGTTGCGGGAGTGACTGAATGGAACTCGATTCCAGGATCCCGGGTGGTCCGATTGAACAGAAATGGGACAAGGCCCGCTTTGAGATGAAGCTGGTGAATCCAGCTAACAAGCGGAAGTACAGCCTGATTGTCGTTGGCTCCGGTCTGGCGGGCGCTTCCGCAGCCGCCACCCTGGGGGAACTTGGCTACAACGTCAAGTGCTTCTGCTTTCAGGACTCTCCCCGGCGCGCGCACAGCATCGCCGCTCAGGGCGGCATTAACGCGGCGAAGAACTATCAAAACGACGGGGACAGCATATTCCGCCTCTTCTATGACACGGTAAAGGGCGGAGATTTCCGCGCCCGCGAGGCCAACGTCTACAGGCTGGCGCAAATCAGCGTGAACATCATTGACCAGTGTGTCGCGCAGGGTGTCCCGTTTGCGCGGGAGTACGGCGGCACATTGGCGAACCGGTCGTTTGGCGGAGCACAAGTTTCGCGAACCTTTTACGCAAGGGGGCAGACGGGCCAGCAGTTGCTTCTCGGCGCCTATCAGGCGCTGCAGCGTCAGGTCTCGCTCGGGCGTGTGACCATGATCCCCCGGACCGAGATGCTGGATCTCGTTGTGATCGACGGCAGGGCCCGGGGTATCATCACCAGAAACCTGATTACGGGCAAGATCGACGCGCACGTTGCGGACGCAGTGATTCTCGCTACTGGCGGCTACGGCAACGTGTTCTTCCTGTCGACGAACGCCAAGGGGTCGAATGCAACCGCAATCTGGCGCGCTTACAAGCGGGGTGCCGCGTTTGCGAATCCCTGTTTCACCCAGATCCATCCCACTTGTATTCCGGTCTCCGGGGATTATCAGAGCAAGCTGACACTGATGTCGGAGTCGCTTCGCAACGACGGGCGCATCTGGGTTCCGCTGAAGCCGGGCGACACGCGTCCTCCAGACCAGATTCCGGAAAACGAACGGGACTACTATCTGGAGAGGCGCTATCCGAGCTTTGGCAACCTGGTGCCTCGCGACGTGGCTTCGCGCGCAGCGAAGGCGGTGTGCGATGAAGGCCGCGGCGTTGGACCGGGTGGCTTGGGCGTCTATCTGGACTTTAGCGACGCGATCCGGCGTCTGGGCAAGAAGACAATCGCGGACCGGTACGGCAACCTTTTCGAAATGTACGAGCGGATCACCGGCGAGGATCCGTATACCGTGCCGATGCGAATTTACCCGGCGATTCATTACACGATGGGCGGCCTGTGGGTGGACTACCACCTGATGAGCACGATCCCCGGCCTGTTCGTCCTGGGTGAAGCCAACTTTTCGGATCACGGCGCCAACCGGCTTGGCGCGAGCGCGCTCATGCAGGGGCTCGCGGACGGGTATTTTGTTATACCGTACACAATCGGAAACTACCTGGCTTCGGCCAAGATCGAAAAGGTGGACACCAGTCACGCCGAGTTCAAGCGCTGCGAAAGCGAAGTCAATGAACGGGTCCGGAAGCTGTTGTCCATCAAAGGCAAGAAGAGCGTCGACGCGTATCATCGCGAGCTTGGGAAGCTGCTCTGGGATTACTGCGGCATGGCTCGAAATGAGCAGGGGCTGAAGAAGTGTCTGGCGAAGATTCCCGAGCTGCGCGAGGAGTTCTGGCAGAACGCAGCCGTCGTTGGCAGCGGTACGGAGCTGAATCAGGTTCTGGAACGCGCCGGCCGGGTCGCAGACTTTTTCGAGCTGGCTGAGCTGATGTGCCTTGATGCGCTGCATAGGAATGAGTCCTGTGGCGGTCATTTCCGGGAGGAGTACCAGACTCCCGATGGAGAGGCCCTGCGTGATGATGAGCACTACTGCTACGTAGCGGCGTGGGAGTACCGGGGCGAGAATCAGGCGCCGGTATTACACAAGGAGCCGCTGAAGTTCGAATACGTGCTTCCTTCGCAGCGCAGCTATAAGTAAGTTCGAGGTAATCGATGAATCTCATCCTTCATGTGTGGCGACAGAAGGGCCCCGGAGAAAAGGGGCAGATGGTGCGCTACGAGGCGAAGAACGTTAACGAGGATATGTCGTTCCTCGAAATGCTGGACGTCCTCAACGAGCAGCTTGTCCTGCGCGGTGAGGATCCGATCGCGTTCGATCACGATTGCCGGGAGGGCATCTGTGGCTCCTGCGGCTTCATGATCAACGGTGTCGCTCACGGGCCTCAGCGCGGGACTACCGTATGCCAGCTCCACATGCGCCATTTCAAGGACGGCGATGAACTGTGGCTTGAGCCCTGGCGGGCAAAGGCATTTCCGGTCGTGAAGGATCTTGTCGTGGATCGCAGCGCCTTCGACCGGATCATTGCCGCGGGCGGCTACATCTCTGTCCCGACCGGCAGCGCTCCAGATGGCAATGCAATCCCCGTGCCGAAGAAGAAGCAGGAGATGGCGATGGACGCCGCCGCCTGCATCGCCTGCGGGGCGTGTGTCGCCATGTGCCCGAATGCCTCCGCCGCTCTGTTTACCGGAGCGAAGATCTCTCACCTCAATCTGCTTCCGCAAGGTCAGCCGGAACGCTACGAGCGGGCGGAGAGAATGATTGCACAGATGAATATCGAAAACTTCGGTCACTGCACGAACATCGGGGAGTGCGAGGCCGTATGCCCGAAGTCGATCCGTCTGGAAGTGATCGCGTTTATGAACCGGGACTTCCTGCGGGCGAAGTGGGTGGAAGGGGAAGAGCCGGTTCTGGCATCCCAAGGATGAGTTCACGCCTCAACCTGCGTATGCACGGGATGCTTGAAACGTGACTGCTATACTACGTTTCAGTGTTCCATCTCATTGAAAAGCGAGTTCTCGAACGAGTTTCCGACTATATCCGGAATCGGTATTCTGTTGACATTCCTGTCGGTCTTGAGCAGCCGAAGCAGGCTGCATTTGGCGAACTGGCCCTCCCGGTGGCCTTTCAGCTTGCAAAGCATCTGAAGCAGCCTCCGAAGGTTATTGCGGCACAGATTGCGGCGGATTTGAGCGGGATCGAAGGGATCGCCTCTCTCGAAGTAGCCGGTAACGGATATATCAATCTGCGCATCGACCGGGCGTACTACGGGGAGCGGCTTCTGCAGCCTGAACCGCCGGCACGGGAAGCGGACGGCCGCAAGATTATCGTCGAGCATACCAACATCAATCCGAACAAAGCGGCGCACATCGGGCATCTGCGGAACGCAGTGCTGGGAGATACGTTTGTCCGAATGCTGCGTTCCGCCGGCTATCGCGTCGAAGTACAGAATTACATCGACAACACCGGCGTCCAGGTGGCCGATGTCGTTGCCGGGTTCCATTTCCTCGAAAAGAAAAGAGTTGACGAGGTGAGGGAGCTGGCGAAGCAGGATCGCTTCGACTATCTCTGCTGGGACCTCTATGCACGCGTCTCCGCATACTACGCGGAGAATCCCGAAGCGCTGAAGTGGCGCCAGGATACGCTGCACGCGATCGAGAGCGGGGCCGGTGAGATTGCGGAGCTAGGCAACGTAGTTGCGGACCGCATTGTCATGGCGCATCTGAACACGATGCTGCGGCTCGGCATCGAATACGATGTGCTGCCCCGCGAGAGCGAAATTCTCCACCTGAAGTTTTGGGCCACGGCGTTTGAACAGCTCAAAGAGCGGAAAGCGATCTATTTTGAGACGGAGGGGAAGAATAAGGGCTGCTGGGTGATGCCCGGCAGCGCGTTCAAGGAAGAGGGCGAAGCCGCGGAGGACGACAGCAAAGTTATTGTCCGGTCGAACGGGACCGTGACCTACGTCGGCAAGGACATCGCCTATCAGCTTTGGAAATTCGGGCTGCTTGGGAAGGACTTTTATTACCGCAGGCTGCTCGACTACCCAAGCGGACATCCGCTGTGGGTTTCGACCGACACTCCGCAGGAGGAGAAGGCTCCGAGCTTTGGCGGCGGCTACAAGGTGTATAACGTGATCGACTCCCGGCAGTCTTACTTGCAGAACGTAGTAGTGGCGGGGCTCCGGGCGCTCGGCTACCAGGAGCAGGCCGAACGGTCGATCCACTTCTCCTACGAAATGGTGGCGCTGTCGCCCCGGACCTGCGCGGAACTCGGCATTGAGCTGTCGGAAGAGGACAAGCGGCGGCCGTACGTCGAAGTATCGGGGCGTAAGGGGCTAGGGGTCAAAGCCGACGATTTGATCGATAAGCTGATTGAAACGGCTCTCCGGGAAGTGGATGCTCGGCACCCCGAGGCTCCTCCTGAAGAGCGGCGGAAGGTCGCGACGCAGATCGCTACAGGCGCTCTCCGGTACTTCATGCTGAAGTACACGAGGAACTCCGTGATCGCGTTCGATTTCCAGGAAGCGTTGAGTTTCGAGGGCGAGACAGGCCCCTACGTGCAGTATGCGGCAGTACGAGCCCGAAATATTCTGCGTAAGCTCGAAGAGCGCGGCGAAACGCTTCCGGACTTTTCCAAGGAACTGGATTGTGAAGCGATGGGGCGGCAGTTAGCGTCCGATGACTTCTGGCAGCTGCTGCTGGCGGCTTCCAAATCTGGTTCGGCAGTGGAACGGGCCATCGCTTCCGGTGAGCCCAGTCACGTAGCTAAGTATGCTTTTCAACTTGCTCAGGCGTTCAATACCTTCTATCACGAGTATCCCGTGATCCACGAGGAGAATCGCGAGAAGAAGATGTTCCTGCTCTGGATGACCAGCTACTTCCGCTCGCAGCTCGAGCGCACGCTCGGCATCCTGGGCATTGAGATTCCTGATTACATGTAGGGCCGCTCCGTGACCTGGGGCGGGAATGGCACCAGATAAATTTGTAGAGGCTATCCATGGACACCACGAACTCATTCGGCTCGGCTGCCACTCTCTCCGTTGCCGGCAGATCCTATCGCATTTACCGGCTCGATGCGCTCGAGAAGGCCGGCTTTAATTTGCAGCGCGTTCCCATCTCCGTCAAAGTGCTGCTGGAGAACCTGCTCAGGCACGAAGACGGGCGCATTGTGAAGCGTTCCGAAATTGAATACGTCGCAGCCTGGGATCGGAATGCGCCGGCACGGGAAATTCAGTTTCGTCCTGCCCGCGTACTGATGCAGGATTTCACAGGCGTGCCCTGCGTGGTTGACCTTGCGGCGATGCGCGATGCGCTGAAGAAGATGAATGCCGATCCAAAGAAGGCAAACCCGCTCATTCCGGCCGACCTGGTCATTGACCACTCCGTACAAGTAGACGAATTCGGTACGAAAAACGCTTTCCTGGATAACACGCTCCTCGAGTTCCAGCGGAATCAGGAGCGTTACGCTCTGTTGCGCTGGGGGCAAACGGCTTTTCAGAATTTCCGGGTTGTGCCGCCGGGCACTGGCATCGTGCACCAGGTAAACCTCGAATATCTCGCTCCCGTGGTATTTTCCGAGAGCCGCAATGGTGAGACGGTCGTGTATCCGGACAGTGTGATGGGTACGGACTCTCACACGACGATGATCAACGGCCTCGGCGTCGTTGGATGGGGCGTTGGCGGAATTGAGGCCGAGGCGTGCATGCTCGGGCAACCTATCTCCATGCTGCTGCCGGAGGTCATTGGATTCCGTCTCTACGGTGAGCTCCGGCCTGGCGCCACGGCAACCGATCTCGTACTGACCGTGACGCAGATGCTCCGGAAGCTGGGGGTCGTGGGCAAGTTTGTGGAGTTCTACGGTCCCGGCGTCGCAAAGCTCTCTCTTGCGGATCGCGCCACGATCGCGAATATGGCTCCCGAGTACGGCGCGACTATCGGCTTCTTCCCGGTCGATCAGCAGACCCTCGATTACCTGGATATGAGCAACCGCCCGAAGGAGCTGATTGACCTGGCTGAAACCTACTTCCGGACCCAGGGAATGTTCCTGACTGCCGAGTCGCCCGAGCCGGAATACACTTCGACGCTTGAGCTGGACCTGGGAACCGTTGTTCCGTCGATGGCCGGGCCGAAGCGGCCTCAGGACCGGATCAATCTGCCCGACGTGAAGAAGAACTTCTTCCAGACGTTGGGCAATGATACACGCAAGGCCGAAATTCAGGTCGATGGCGCCAAGGCAGAGATCGCAGACGGTGCGGTTGTGATTGCCGCGATCACGAGTTGCACGAACACCTCGAACCCTTCGGTCATGATCGGCGCCGGACTGCTTGCGAAAAAGGCCGTCGAGCGTGGACTGCAAACGAAGCCATGGGTAAAGACGAGTCTTGCGCCGGGCTCGAAGGTTGTTACGGACTACTACCAGGAGGCCGGCCTGATGCCCTATCTGGAGGCGCTGAAGTTCCACCTGGTGGGGTACGGATGCACGACCTGCATTGGCAATAGCGGTCCGCTGCCGGAGCCTGTAGCTAATGCGGTGCAAAAGGAAAACCTGGTGGTGGCCGCAGTGCTGAGCGGAAACCGGAACTTCGAGGGGAGAATCAATCCGCTGGTTCGCGCCAATTACCTGGCCTCTCCGATGCTGGTTGTCGCCTACGCAATCGCGGGCCGCGTGGACATCGACCTTGAGAACGAGCCGCTCGGTACGGGGAAGAATGGCGAACCGGTGTACTTGCGCGACATCTGGCCGACGGAAGCGGAGATTCAGGAAACCATCCGCAAGGCGGTCCGCAAGGATCTCTTCCAGAAGGAGTACTCCCAGGTGTTTGAGGGCGACGCTAGCTGGAAGAGCATGAAGACGCCGACGGGGGATCTCTTTGAGTGGGACCCGAATTCGACCTATATCAAGCGCCCGCCATACTTCGATGACATGGTTGACCCGGCCACGTCGGTGAAGGATCTGTCCGGGCTCCGTGTCCTCGCGATGCTGGGAGATTCGATCACCACCGACCACATTTCCCCGGCGGGTTCGATTGCGCTGAATAGTCCAGCTGCGAAGTACCTGATGGAGCATGGTGTGAAGCCGGCGGACTTCAACTCGTACGGATCCCGTCGCGGCAACCACGAGGTAATGGTTCGCGGCACGCTAGCGAACATCCGGCTGCGCAACCAGCTTGCTCCGGGAACGGAAGGCGGCTGGACGACGCATATCCCGTCTGGCGAAGTGATGACGATTTACGACGCTTCTGTCCGGTATCAGTCCGAGGGCGTTCCGCTGCTGATTATCGCGGGCAAGGAGTACGGTTCCGGGAGTTCCCGCGACTGGGCCGCGAAAGGAGTTCGTCTACTCGGGGTTCGTGCCGTCATCGCTGAAAGCTTCGAGCGAATTCACCGGTCCAACCTGGTCGGCATGGGTGTCCTTCCGTTGCAGTTCGAGTCCGGCCAATCACGCGAGTCGCTTGGTTTGACCGGCTTTGAAACCTACTCCGTCGAGGGCGTTGTTGAGGCTGTGAATAACGCCGGCGGGAAGGCTACTGTGCGTGCGGTCGCGGCGGACGGAACGGAGAAGACGTTCACGGTCAAGGTTCGTATTGACACACCTCAGGAAGCTGAGTACTATCGCAACGGCGGAATATTGCCTTACGTGCTCCGGCAGATCGCCGGGGCGGAGGTACCAGCTCGATGAATCGACGAACACTACTGAGTACGATAGCGGCGGGGGCGGTAGCATTCGCTGCTCCGGGAGGCCGGGAAGAAGCGGTGATGCAGGCGGAGCGCGACTGGGCTACCGGGATCGTCAAACAGGACTTCGCCCTGTTGGACAAGGTCCTTGGGGACGACCTGGTTTACACGCACTCCAACGGACGCCGCGAGACCAAGGCGGAGTACATCGCTTCGATGAAGACCGGCAAGCAGAAGTACAATGCCGTTAAGCACGGCCCGATGCAGGTGAAGCTGTACGGCGACGTTGCCGTCGTGGCGACCGAGGCTGCGGTGAACACTGAGACCAACGGTCAGAAGAACGACATGACCCTGGTTCTCCTGCACGTCTACAACTGGCGTGGGGGACGCTGGCAGTTAGTCGCGCACCAGTCCGCGCGTAAGGCAAACTAGCGTCAAATCAGACCGGCACAGAGAGGGCCGCCGCATCAGAGCGGCGGCCCTTCGTGTCTATGGACGTTTCAAGCGCGCCACTTATAGAAGTAGAAGAGCAAGGGAACCTTGCCCGTGTTCACGATTCCATGCAGGCGGTTTGCCGCGCAGTACATCATGGATCCGGGGCCAACTTTCGTCACCTTGCCGTCGACCGAAATTTCGCCGGTGCCTTCTGTCACGACCATAAACTCCTCTTCCGGATGCTCGTGAGGCGGGTGCGGCGACATGCCGGGTTTCAGGCGAAGACTTCCGGCGGTCATTGATTTCAGTTGGTCTGTTGGGCCGTCGAAATAGATCAGCAGGTCACCGAACGGTTCCCGCTGCAGCTTGGCTTGGGTTGAGCTGATGGTTGTGTTCGGCAGCTTGGGCAGGCTCGCGGCGAAGAGCGCCGGAATTCCCGCGCTGGCGGCGGCCAGTTTAAGCACATCTCGTCGTTTCGCCATCTTCATTTCTCCAATCTTCGAATGGTTTCCAGCAGAACATCGCCTACGATCTGGAAACTGCGGGGACTCAGCTTGTCCATTGTGTCTTTTTCGGTGTGCCAGTAGGAATTGTCAGGTCCGTAGTCGAAGTCGATCAGGTCGACGGCAGGCACGCCAAGACGTACAAACGGCATGTGATCATCCTCGATTGCACCTCCTACTTCCAGGAAATGCTGAGCGTAATTAAGGTCGCGCGAGACTTGCCAGATCAGGCGGCGCAGAGAGGCGTCTGAGTTCACCTCCTGGATGATGTTCAGCGCTTTGTCACCGATCATGTCGACATTGATCAGGGCGATGATTTTGGAGAGCTTTCCTTCCGCCGACCATCGCGTTGCCAGATGGCGGCTCCCGTGGAGGCCATCGCGATCCGACCATTCGCCGATTGCCTCTTCTCCGTCGAACCAAACGATATACAGGTCGTGTTTCCGCCGCTGTTTTGAGACGGCGCGGGCCAGTTCGAGGAGGAAACCTGCCGAGGAACCTCCGTCGTTCGCTCCGACGAATGTGCGGCCTGGCATCCGCTTTGTGTCGTAATGTCCGGTGATGACGATGGAGAAGCCGGAGGACCCGGGAAAGTGCGCAATCAGATTGCGCATCGCGATGGGGCCTGAGGGAGGTCTGGCCGTAAAAGGATCTTCCGTCACGTTGCATCCGAGCGTCTGAAGCTGCCGCTTCAAATACGCCACCATCCGCGAATGAGCGGGGGAGCCGGACGGTCGAGGGCCGAGAGCGACAATCCGCCGCGTGTGCTCAAAGGCTGCATCGCCGCTAAAATTGGCAGACCAGACAGGGGCAGCCAGCACTGTGCCAAGGAGGGCCATTCCAAGGATCAGCCGCTTCCCGCCGACGCGGCTTATCGCTTTTGCGCTATGCATATGTATCCCAGTGTAGAATTCCGATCCCGGTCGAGCGAGTCGAGGAGCGGAAGCAAGAGCGCGAGCGGGGCGAGCAGCACGGCTCCAGCGAAGAACCATAGGCCGGGGAAGTGCTGGAGCGCGTTCAGCAGCCGCCTCGAGAGGAGGCGGAAGGCTCCGCCGACAGGCTGCAACTGGACGATCGAAAAGCCGGCGCGATGGAGCAGATATTCGAGCCCGTGCCGGGTGTAGCGGTAAAAGTCATGCGGAGACTGATGTACTTCCCATTCCTGCGGAACGACAAGGAGCAGGTGACCGCCGGGTTTGAGGACGCGGCCGATCTCCGCGAGTACACAGACCGGCTCCTGGACATGCTCGAGCGTAACGATGTTGATGCAGGCATGGAAGGTTCCGTCCGGGAAGGGAAGCGCGGCGAGGTCGGCTATGACGTCCAGGCGGCCGTAGTTCCACGAGGCGTCGCCGATTCCGAGATCGACTGCTGTATAGCGCTGGCGCGAGAAGAAGCGCGCATGCACAGCTTCTCCGGCTCCGGCGTCCAAAATCCGTGAATTCTCGGGGAGTCCGCGGGCAAAGGCCGCGACGGCGTCGTCGATCGCAGTTTCGAAGTGAAGGACGTAGCGGCGCAGCCATCGAGGCAGGCGGTCGCGGACGGCTGTATAACTCACTTTTTCTTTCGCGCCTCGACCATAATCGTAGAACCGGCGCGGCAGGCGGCTTCCAATACGGTGAAGGGGAGGGAGGCAGCGACCAGTCCAAGGTATAGCAGATCCTTGATCAGCTTGACTGATGGCGATTCAGGGACCTTGCGGATGCGGCGTGACATGGGATCCAGCCATGGAGCAATGGTGGTTGCAAGACCCGCGGGATTATCGCGCAGGTTGAAGTGCTTATGCCGGAGGACTTCAAAGCCGCATGCAGCTAGCAGCCGATCCAGGTGTTCGGCGCGAAAGTTAATCAAGTGCCGGGGGATATCGACGCCATTCCACGCTTCTCCAAAAAGAAGAAACTGCCAGCACGCGGCGTTCGGAACCTGCACAATCAGGCGGCCATTCGGGCGAAGGACACAATGGGCGGCTTCCAGGTAAGGAGCGGGATCAGCGATGTGTTCGAGGACGTGGAACATGGTGACCGCTGCGCAGCTTTCTGGAAGTAGCGGTGGCCGGGAGAGGTCTGCGCAGATCGCCGGCACCCGGTTCACGCGCCACGCGACGGAAGCCGCGCCGAGGGAAAAGTCGAGCCCAAGGACCGGGTGGCCGGAGTTCAGGTTCTGCAGGAAGAGCCCGCCTCCACATCCAAAATCGAGGACCCAGCCAGTCTCGCCCGATTCCGCCAATGCCCGCCGCACGAACTGGAGGTGATCGCGCAAAACGAACTCGCGATACTTCGTTGCGAGCTTGTCGGCAGTGTCGATGGCGGCGCCGTGCCAATAGGATTCCGGGTAGTAGGTACGGAGTTCTTCAGGAGTTGGAAGGGGGAAGAGGCGAATGAGCTTGCAATCTTTGCACTGAACGACACAAAAGCTCTTGTCGGTGGTTGCGTACAGGCGGTCTGTTCCGTGGAAGAGAGTTTGCGCCTCGACGCACCCGCAGAGAGGACAGCATGCCTGCTTATTGCCGGCTGGAACGCCCGCCGTTGGCTCAGGCGTTGTGCCGGTCAAATCGCCTGCTCCGTTAGCTCCTTGAGCGAGATGCGGTGCTGGAGGATGAGCTTCCGGACCTGGCTGGGCGACAGGCGACGGATGGTTTCGATCTGGCGTCGCTTGCGCAGCATCCGCGGGAGAAGACGGAGAGCTTGAAGATCGCCGCGCAGCATTGCCATTGCTGCCTGGAGTTTGCCGTTCAGACCCGGATACCGGGAGATCTCTCCCTTGCGGGTGGCTGCTGCCCAAAGCCCCGCTGTCAGTCTGGCCAGATAATACACGCCGTTCAGGCATAGGAGGCTCCATGGAAATAACTTCGCCGCGAGCAGGACACGATTGCGTTCAATCAGTTCCAGTCTGCGGCTGGAGTGGACGCCCAGGGTTGCGCCGCGGCGATGTCGAACAACCGCATTCGGCATGTACAAGCATTTCCATCCCGCGATTCGAGCCCGTAATCCCAACTCCGCGTCATCGGCGTAGGCAAACAGATCCTCGTCGAAGCCTCCGATGGAATCAATCATTTCATGACGGTACATTGCCGCACAACCATCGGGCCAAAGGACGTCCTCGACCTTGTCGTACTGGCCGAGGTCCAACTCCCCGGTTCCTCTCCCGCGGTTCTGACCGTCGAGATAAATGAGGTGACCAACTTTATCGATCCTGCGGGCATCTTCCCAAACCAGGATCTTGGATGCAGCCATGCCGACTTCCGGCCTCTCCTCAAAGGCCGCAAGCAGGGATGCAAGCCAGTCGGGGTCGGCTTCCGCATCGTTGTTGAGAAGCGCCAGAAACTCGGCGTCCGTTGCGGCAAAACCTTGGTTATTCGCCGCACAGAAGCCTTGATTCTCACGGTTTTTGATAATGACTAATCGCAGGCGGCCGGTTTTCCCGAATTCCTCCTCCGCCATCTCCACAGAGCCGTCTGTGGAGCCATTGTCGACAAGCACAACCTCGAATTGAACATTCCGCTGAGCCGCGAGAGACTCAAGGCAACAACGAAGGAGGTCGCGGCGATTCCAGTTCACCACTACCACCGCGATCCATCCTCTCCGATAAGCTTTCACCCGACTGTTGTATTATAGCGGTAGAGACGCGATCGCTGATCATGACCTCCGTCGGAGAAACACTGCGTCAGGAACGGCTGCGGCAAGGTCTGGATATTGAGAAGATTGCTTCCGAAACGCGTATAAATGTCCGGTATTTGGAGGCTATTGAGGCTGACGACGTAGACAGCCTCCCTGGTAACTTTTTCTACCGCAGCTTTGTGCGGCAATATGCCCGCTACTTAGGATTAGAAGAGGATCTGTTCGAGCCCGATCTGGCAAGAATGATCGAGGCAGAGCGGGCGGCTCCACCCCCGCTGCTAACCCCTGGCCACGATCCTTACGCTGTCCCGCCGCTTCCTTCAATAGGCCGCAGTTCTACTCCCAATCGCCTTCCTTTCTTTCTCGTGCTGCTAGTAACTGTTACTGTCGCTTGCTCCGCTTTTTACGCGCTCTGGCAGCAATCGCATGGCGAAATAAGTAGCAAACCGTCAGACACTGGGGGCAGTTCCATTGCGAGTCCGCCGCCGGGCGTGCCAGTAACTGCGGAAGCGGCAAGTTCTCAGCCGGAAACACGACAGAGTAATCCGAACCCCGGCGAGGAAACTTCTCCAACCAATACGACTCCTTCCGCGTCAGAAGGGGCTGCTGTATCAACGCCTGCGCCGGCGCAGCCAAGCACATCGACGCCCTATGACCCTTCCCAGGGGATGGTGCTCGAGGTGAAGGCAATTGAAGATACCTGGCTGTCTATCACGGCGGATGGGAACCAAGTCATCAAGCGGTTACTCACTGCAGGCGAGAGCCGGCGGATTCAAGCAAACGAACAGATCACAATGGTCACAGGCAACGCTGGCGGCGTGCAGGTGATTGCGAACGGACAACCGCTCGAAACGATCGGTCCGCGGGGACAAGTGCGTGTTGTCGATGTGACTCGTTCGGGAGTAAACGTTCGGAGGATGCAGCGGCGGCAGGTAGAAGAGCAGCAAGAACAGCCGCAAGCGCAGCAACCGCTAGCACAGTAAGACTACGCCAGCGGGCGTTGCCTTGAAATAGCTTGGGCTCGCTGCCTTTCCCGTTCCATCAGTAGTAACTCAGATCGTCTGCGCTGTTTTACTCGATCGTCTACGCTCTTCCAGAACTTCCGGAAGTAATCGGCAGCCGATGCGACGGCAAAGAGTACGACTGCCCACATTACCAGCATTGCGATCGGATCAATCCAAGGCCAATGCATTCCCATCATCAAGAGGGATATCGCAAGTACCTGGGCTAAGGTTTTTGTCTTGCCGAGATCGCTAGCCTGTATCACGTAACCCTCTGCGGCAGCGATGCTGCGTAAGCCTGAGACGGCGAATTCACGCCCAACGATCAGGATCGCCATCCAGGCAGGGAGGCGATTGACCTGGACTAGCGAGATCAAGGCAGCCGAGACGAGCAACTTGTCAGCGATGGGATCGAGCAATGTTCCAACAGTTGTAATCTGACCCCAGCGCCGGGCAAGGTAGCCGTCAATCAGATCCGTGGCAGCGGCGATCAGAAAGATCGCTAGCGCAAGGAATTCGTTGGTGATGACGAAGGTATTCCATCGAAACTCGAGATCCTCCTGCACCAGGGCTGCGATGAGCAGCGGTACGAAAAAAATCCGGAGAAGGGTCAGAGTGTTCGGAAGGTTCATCGCCCACCACCTTGACTATAACCGCAGGGTGGCCCCTTTAGAAAGCTGTGGATTTTAAACGCACTTTAAATCTTCATTTTCCATTAAGATGCACGGGTTTCCCTGAAGACTTTCACATAGTTTTCCACAGGGCTGCGCCGGTGAAAGCGCGGGGGAAAGGCTATTCGACGATGTACTCGGAGAGGCGGCGTCGCACGGATTCAGGAACGTAAGCTTCCACCTCGCAAACATCCTCTTTGTACCTAGTATGTGTGACGCGACCGTGCTCGTGCAGGAAGTGCAAGGAGGACCCGTCGCCGATCGGAAACTGAAAGATCGCCCGTGTAATCGGGTCAGCCGGGAGGGCTTCGTCAATGAGGTTCAGAAGATTCTCTATTCCGTAGCCCGTACGAGCGGAGATAGTCACGGCTCGCGATTGGTAGCCGGCACCGGCATCCGCCATGATCCGGCGCCGGAGCGTCTCCGGATCGGCCTGGTTGTCCGGGAGGAGGTCAGCCTTGTTGAGCACGAGAAGGTGGGGAGTCTCTGCGGCGCCAATTTCGGCCAGAACCTTTAGCACGTGGGCGGTTTGTTCGGCCGCGAGAGGCGAGGAGACGTCCACGACGTGAAGATGAAGGGCTGACTCCGTTACTTCTTCAAGCGTGGCGCGAAAGGCTTTGACAAGCGTGGTGGGGAGATTCCGTATAAAGCCGACGGTATCGCTGAGGAGGACACGGCGGTTTGAGGGCAGAGTGAGCTGCCGAACCGTGGGGTCGAGCGTTGCGAACATCCTCGCGTCGGCTACGACCCCGGCTTGCGTGAGCCGGTTGAAGAGCGTGGACTTCCCGGCGTTCGTGTAGCCCACGAGCGCAATCGTAAGCAGGGGAACGCTCTGCCGTTTTGATCGCTGGATCTTGCGGCCGGAGCGGACGGCGTCGAGGTCGTGCTGGATTCGTTGAATGCGCCGGAAGATGCGGCGGCGATCCGTTTCTAACTGGGTTTCGCCAGGGCCGCGAGTTCCGATACCGCCGCCGAGCCGGGACATTTCGGCGCCGCGGCCTGCAAGCCTCGGCAAGAGATAATTTAGCTGGGCCAGTTCGACCTGAAGCTGTCCTTCTCTGGTGCGGGCGCGCCGGGCGAAGATGTCGAGGATGAGCTGTGTGCGATCGATGACCTTGCAGTGAAGCGCGCGCTCGAGGTTGCGGGTCTGTGTCGGGGAGAGCTCGCGATCAAAGATCACCAGATCGGCCTGCTGGGCTTCCACGAGCCGTTTGAGCTCGTCGACCTTGCCCGAGCCGATGAGGGTGGCAGGATCCGGAGCCGAGCGGAGCTGGATGATTTTCTCCAAGACTCGCGCCCCGGCGCTTTCGGCAAGAACGACCAGTTCTTCAAGAGATTCTTCAGCGGTGTATTCCAGTCCGGCAGGAGTGGCAGGTACGGGCCGCCGTGATCGGCCCGACAACTCCAGTCCGACTAGGATCGCGCCTTCTTGAAGGTCCTGCCGCAAAGGTTACGGACTAAATCCCTGTTGATTCGGAGGGTACCGCGTTCACAACATGAGAATGCGTCGCGGGAGTCGATGCACCCGCTACCGCGTGAGCGCTAGGCGTAGTGGCATGAGTTGGCTTCGAAATCACTACCGTCGAGATCGCGTGTTTGAATATAAGCTGTTCCTGGTTGTTAGTCTCCAGAATGACGGAATATTTGTCGAAGCTCTTGATCCGTCCTGATAACTTCACGCCGCTCATCAGATAAATCGTAAGGAAAGTCTTGTCCTTCCGCGCATTGTTTAGAAAAGCTTCTTGTATATTTTGTTGTGGTAGCTTTTCCATGGTGCTCCCTTCCGGCCCACTCACGGGGAGGACCTCCACCGTTTCTTAGAATCGGTTTCCAGATTGTACAACAAAAAGTTCACCGTATACACGCTGCTAGGGTGCAGCAATCAAATCTGCAAAAAGATTCCCGTACTATGAGTTTACTCCTCATGGTCGGTGTCTTGGGAGGAGGGGGCGGCTGCGCCTTGCGCGAGCGCCTCCAGCTCCTTCCGGCTCACGGTTCGCTCGCGATGCGCGAATCTGTTTGAGGTTGCGACAGGCTCAAGGGAGAATTGCCCCGCCCGAGCGAACTCTTCTTCGAGATTGAAGCTGGGGACCGAGCGGAGTTCCGCAACGCGGCCGATCCCATGCTCATCGATGGAGCATACGAGACCGTTGGAGAGCGAAAAGCGAATCCGAACCCGCTCCCTAATTGCGAACTTGCGCACGTCGTTCAACTTCATTCTTTCTCCGTGACAGGTTCTCCGAAACGAAATCGGAGGGCTGCTTGATGATAGCAATTCAGGTCCCGAGGGGTAAAGACAAAAGCTGTTGCGGTGCGCAGCGCAGTGGTATGCTGAGGGGCATGAAAAATCGATATCTGTTGATTGCCGCTGCCATCGGATTGGCTGCAATGCCGGCGCTGAGTGCTGACAAATTGGAAAAAGGTTGGACGAAGATGTTCGACGGGAAGACGCTCAACGGCTGGAAGGCCAACGAGCGTCCCGAAACCTGGACCGTCGAAGATGGCGCCATTGTCGGTCGCGGCCAGCGGAGCCACCTGTTCTACATGAAAGAGATGTGCGAGAACTGCGAGTTCAAAGCAGAAGTGAAGATCAACAAAGGCGGAAATTCGGGAATGTACTTCCGGGCGGAATTCATGGAGGGGTGGCCGCGCGGGTATGAAGCGCAGGTGAACAGCAGCCACACAGACTGGAAGCGCACGGGAAGCCTGTATAACTTCGTCAACGTCAAAGAGCAGCTGGTTCCGGACGACACCTGGTTCACGCAGCACATCATTGCCGACGGAAATCACATCATCATCAAAGTGAACGACAAGGTCGTCGTCGACTACGTGGACGAGAAGAATACGTACACGAAGGGGTATCTTGCGCTGCAGGCACACGATCCCGGTAGCGTTGTCCGATACCGGAATCTCATGATGCGGAAGCTGCCTGCAAAGAAATAGGTCAGCCGGCGGATAACCCGGACCGGATCAGCAGCGGCATCAGGTCCGGGTCCCTTCCCATGAAGTTGCGGTATAGAACCGCAGGATCCTCGCTGTTACCACGCGAGAGGATCTTTTCCCGAAACTCGCTTCCAACTTCGCGGCTGAAAACTCCCGCCGCCTTGAATCGCGTGAATGCGTCGGCATCCAGCACTTCAGCCCACTTGTACGAGTAGTAGCCGGCCGCATAAGCGACGGGCGAGGAAAAGAGGTGGGTGAAGGAGAGGACCATTGCGTGATCCTCGGGAAGGGGAGCCGGACTGAACTGCTGAAGGATTTCGCGAGAGAAGCGGACCAGATTGCCGTCCTTCTCTTCCGAGTAGTCGCAGTGCAGCGCCAGATCAAGCGTGCCGAATCCCAGCTGCCGCATCTGGGCATTGGCGGCGCGGAAGGTACGCGCTGCCCTCATCCGTTCGAGCAGGTCGTCGGGAATCGTCTCCTTCGTTTCGTAGTGTCGCGCGAATAAATCGAGGCTTTCCCGTTCCCAGCACCAGTTCTCCATGATTTGCGAGGGGAGCTCGACGAAATCCCAGGGCACGTTTGTGCCTGCCAGGCTTCTGACTTCGACGTTGCTCAGCAAGTGATGCAGCAGGTGACCGAACTCGTGGAAGATGGTCTCCACTTCGCGATGAGTCAAAAGGGCCGGTTTGCCGCCGACCGGCGGCGTGAGATTGCCGCAAATTACACCAAGATGCGGTTCTGAAACGCCGTGCCCCCGGCGTCCCGTAAGGAAGGCGTCCATCCACGCGCCGCCGCGTTTCGTCTCGCGCGGGTGCCAGTCGGCGTAAAAAGCGCCGAGGAAGGAGCCGTCCTGATCGTGAATTTCGTAGTACTGAACTGAGGGATGCCACACCGGCACGCCCTTACGCTCTGTCACGCGGATCCCGTACAGCCTTCTGACAAGCTCGAACATTCCCTCCACCACACGTTCGATCGGGAAGTAAGGACGAAGGGCTTCCTCATCGAAGTCGAAGAGAGCGCGGCGCTGCTTCTCGGCGTAGTAGGCGATATCCCAGGGTTGGAGAGGCGGCGCATCAGGGCCTTCGAGTTCTTTACGGAAGCGCTCGAGCGAATCGTTCTCGCGGAGAAAATGATCGAGCGTCAGGGCTCGGAGGTCATCGAGGAACAGTTTGGCGCGCTTCCCGCTCCCGGCCATTCTGTCCTCGAGTACGAAGTCTGCAAAGTCGGCATAGCCCAGCAGGTTTGCCTTCTCACGCCGCAGTTTCAGGATGCGCGCGCTGATCTCGGTGTTATCGTAGCTGCCGTACGATGCGCGTGAGTTGTAAGCCCGGTAAAGGTGTTCGCGTGTGGTTGCATCGTCGAGGTAAGTCATCACCGCGTGATAGCTGGGGGCTTGCAATGTGAAACGCCACCCTTCGATGTTCTTGCGCGCCGCGTCCTCACGCGCGGCCTCGATGGCGGAAGGCGGGAGTCCGGCGAGCTTGGCCTCATCGGTGATCACAAGCTCGAAGCTGTTCGTCGCGTCGAGAACATTCTCGCTGAAGCGCGTTGTAAGTTTTGTCAGCTCGACATCGATCTCTTCCAGACGGGCTTTGCCGGCTGGGCTGAGGTCGGCGCCATGACGGCGAAAGCTCTCCACCGTCTTGTTCAGGAAGCGCTTTCGTGTGCCCGCGAGAGATGCCGCTTCCTCGCTGGCTGCGTACCGCTTGATGGCCTGCCACAGGCCTTCGTGTAATGGAATGCTGGAATAGAACGCGCTGGTTGGTCCTTCGACGGCATTCAGGGCAGCCCGCAATTCTGGTGATGTGTTCACGGATTCGAGGTGACGGATCAGGGTCATGGCAACGTCGAGAGGCTCCGTCATCTCGTCAAGGACAGCAAGCGTGTTCTCATACGTACGTTCAGGCAGGGGGGCCGCACATTCCTCCAGCCGCTGCCGCGCCCTCTTAAGCAGCGTTTCCACCGCAGGCTCCACATGCTCCGGTTTAATTCGGTCGAAGGGAATTTCGAAAGAGATGTTAGCGAGAGGGTTCTCGGCTTTGTCGTTGACCAGCATCACTTTGGATTCTAGCAACGTCCGCTGTGTAAGATAGACCTATCGCCCCAGGAACCGCCGGGTTAGGAACGCACGTTAGAAAATACTATCCGTACCATGAGTTCTAATTTTTGGCTTGCAGCTTCTCTTGCGTCCTGCAATAATAAGTCGGAATTTTCGGGCGGTTGGGGCGCCAATCCGGACGAATCAAGGGGCTCAGCCTGTCTTTTCCGTCGGGGGCATACGTAAGTTTCCAGTAATCTCGCAGCACCTGGCAGCTCCGATGAGAGCGAATACCTGATGGCAACTGTGACTCATTCCCGAGTGCGCGTTCAGAGGTGGATTGCCGGCTGGGACCGCATGTTGAAAGGGTTGGAACGTGCAATCCGCGCGCTGTTTGCCGAATGCCTTCCGGATTTGCGCTACGCAATTCGGTCCTTTCGTGGGAGTATTCCGTTTACAGTCACGGTTATCCTCACGCTTGCTTTGGGGATATCCTCTTCCGCTGTTATTTTGAGCGTAGTAAATGCGGTACTGCTCCGGCCGCTTCCCTTCAAGAATGCGGATCGTTTGGTGCTCGTTTACGAACGGGATTTGAGGAAAGGAATCGATCGGGATCGCGTCTCTCCCGCTAACTATAGCGACTGGAGAGAGCAGAATGACGTCTTTGAACAGCTGGCTTACTCTCCGTTATGGCCCGGTAGCCGCTCGTATAACGTCCGGGGACCCGATGGGAATCAACGGCTCCGTGGTGCGGTGGTTTCATCGACTCTGTTCGAGATTCTCGGAGTCCAGCCAATTCTGGGCCGGAATTTCTTGCCGGAAGAAGACCGTGACGAATCAAGACTGTCCGTAATTTTGAGCTATTCGCTCTGGCAAGAGAGGTTCGGCGGAGACCGTAATGTGCTCGGGCAGTTCTTGACGTTCGATAATCTTGGGATCGTGCATGCCCGAATCGTTGGCGTTATGCCTCCGGGATTCGATTTTCCCCAAAAGTCGCAGTTATGGATCAACGCCAGCGTTTATGCGATTCCGCCGCCAAATTCCGCTGATCGCTGCTGCTCCTGGTTTGAGGTAATCGGGTTATTGAAGCCAGGCGTGAAACCGCAGGAGGCAAGCAGGAAAATGACCATGCTCGCCTCGCGCCTTGCCAATCAGTATCCCGGGAAGGTGAAGCCGGAAGTATTGGTCGTACCCCTCAAGGACGAGCTTGTAGGGAAGGTCCGCCTCCCGCTGCTGGTTTTGCTGGGCGCTGTCGGCTGCCTGCTATTGATTGGGTGTGCGAACTGCGCGAGCCTCCTATTGTCAAGGGCGGCGGCGCGGCAGAAGGAGGTGGCCATTCGAGCCGCTCTTGGGGCAAGCCGAGGCCGCCTCGTCAGGCAGATGCTGACTGAGAGCGTTCTGCTTGGATTGGCCGGCGGCTTGCTCGGTAGCCTGTTCGCCTATTGGGGGCTGCGTTACGTAATTCGAGTTACAGCCGATGTTGTCCCGCGGTTGAATGAAGTTCAAATCGATTCTTTTGTCTTGATGGCGCTCGTTGGGCTGTCCCTCGGATCGGGCCTGCTGTTCGGGCTGGTTCCGGCGCTTCAGGCATCAAAGACGGATTTGAACAATACGTTGCGGGAGGGTGGGCGGTCAGCCGATGCAGGGGGAGCCGGCCGGAACCGGGCAAATCGTGCACTGGTGGTCGCTGAAGTCGCGATGGGGCTTGTGCTGCTGCTTGGCGCCGGACTGCTGTTGCAGAGCTTTCTGCGGTTGACTGCAGTCAATCCTGGATTTGCCGCGGATGAGACGCTGGTCGCGACGTTCGATATGTCGAGCAGCGTGTTCGAGGGGCAAAGCCGGCAGCTCTTCTTCCAGTCGCTGATGCAGCGGCTTTCTGAGTTGCCGGGCGTGAAGGCAGTTGGAGGCATCAGCGCTGCACCGCTTTCAGAGCAGATCGGACGTGGAGAGACGTTCCTGATTCAGGGACGCGCGTACACATCGCAATCGGATCTGCCCATTGCTGCGACGTTTTCGACGACACCGGACTATTTCCGTGCGATGGGCATCAGCCTTCGCGGGGGACGGCACTTCACAGATTCCGACAACCGCGAGTCACTGGCTGTTGCGATGATCAACGAGGCAGCTGCCAAACGCTACTGGCGAGGGCAGGATCCGGTTGGGGCACGCATCCTCGTAGGCAATCTCGAGCAGTGCGAGCGGAACCGGAAGACCGGTGAGCCGGAGTGGCGCGAGGTGGTCGGCGTGGTTGCTGATGTGCGGGGAAGCGGGCTCGACTCGGAGCCGCGGCCGGAGATGTATATCCCCTACTGGCAGTGGCCGTGGCGCGGCGCCGACCTCGTGCTCCGAGCGTCAGGAGATCCGTCCCAGTTTGCGGAAGCGATTCGCCGCGAGGCGGCCTCACTCAACAAGCAAGCGATCCTGATGCGGACACGCACGATGAAAGAGATCGTTGCGGATTCGGTGGCGCGGCCTCGATTCCAAGCGGCGCTGGTGACGGGGTTCTCGCTAGCCGCTCTGCTGCTGGCTGCTTTGGGAATTTTCGGAATCATGTCCTATACCGTCGCGCAGCGGCGGCAAGAGATCGGGATTCGCATGGCGCTGGGCGCCAGCCGAGGAACCATATTGAAGATGGTGCTGGGCAAGGCGATCAGGCTGACCGGCGTTGGAGTCGCGCTTGGCCTGACAGCCGCCTTGGCCCTTGCCCGTATTGTCAGCAGCCTTCTGTTCGGCGTCTCACCATATGATCCCCTGACGCTGATTGGCGTATCGCTTCTACTGATTGTGGTCGCTCTGATCGCGAGCCTGATTCCTGCGCTGCGCGCGGTTCAGGTTGATCCGATGACTGCTCTTCGGCACGACTGACTACGCTGAGGCCGCGCGTTTGCCACTGGATTGTAAGATGCTCATGGCCGACGCGATCATCGAACCGACGTCGCTGAGATTTGACGGCACGATCAGAGTGTTGCCCGCCTTTGCCAGATTTCCAAACTGTTCGATGTATTGTTCCGCGATCCGAAGCTGAAGGGCTTCATAGCCGCCCGGCGTATTGATCGCTGCGGCGATGCGGCGAATCCCCTCGGCTGTGGCGTCGGCGACGGTCAGAATCGCTTGCGCCTCGCCTTCCGCTTCATTGATCTGCTGCTGCTTGCGTGCCTCGGAAGTCTTAATAGTCTTTTGTTTCTCACCCTCCGCCGTGTTGATCGCGGCGTCTCGCGTGCCTTCCGAGGTCAGGATCATTGCGCGCTTCTCGCGCTCGGCGCGCATCTGCTTCTCCATGGCAGAGAGGATGTCCTGCGGGGGAGTGATGTTCTTGATCTCGTAGCGCAGGACCTTCACGCCCCACGGCTCTGTTGCCTTATCCAGCTCGCTTACAACGGCGGTATTAATGTTGGTTCGTTCCTCGAACGTCTTGTCGAGGTCGATCTTCCCGATTTCGCTACGGAGTGTTGTCTGAGCGAGTTGGATGATGGCGAAGCGATAATCGGCGATCCCATAACTGGCGCGTTCGGGATTGAGAACCTTCATGTATAGGACCCCATCCACACTCACCTGCACATTGTCCCGAGTGATGCAGACCTGCTCGGGTATATCAATGGCGACCTCTTTGAGGGAATGACGGTAGCGGATCACGTCGATAAACGGAGTCAGCAAATGGAAGCCTGCGTCCAAAGTACCGGCATAGCGGCCGAGGCGTTCGACAACGTATGCATTCTGCTGAGGGACGACGACGGCCGTCCGAGCGAGGATAATCAGCAGGAGCAGAATGAGTCCTGCCAGGACTAATAAACTACCCACAGTGCCTCCTTTCCGGAAAGAGTGAAATCAGTTACGGATGTACAAGGTAAGGCCTTCGACGCTTTCGACCTTACAACGCTGCCACTTAGAAATAGGCGTTGTTCCTACGTTGTGCGCACTCCAGGCTGTACCTCGCAGTTCGGCCTTGCCGAAGCCATTGACCGAAATGTCGTCCAGGGCAATTGCAGTCTCGCCGACCAGCGAATCGATGGCCGCGCTTGCCGCCGCACGGCTTGCGACGAGCCTGCGGCGGAACGCAGCGAGCGAGGTCAGAGAAAGAGCAGCGAAGAACAGGAGCTGTAAGGATGGAGTAAGCGTGAAATAGGCGGTAATCAGACCCACAAGGAGGGCTCCAACACCGAAGAAGAGGAGGTAGAAGCCTCCGGGAGTCAAAAGTTCGGCAAGAAGCAGCAGGAAACCGAACAGCAGCCAAAGCCACCAGATCATTGTTCTCCTCGCGCGTTATGGATAATCGAGGGTATCAGATCCGGGCGGCGGATTGGCCGGCTGATTCGGCGATTCCCCGGGCGACGTTTACGCGCGAGAGCAGCAACAATCCGATCAGGAAAAAGACGATCAGAGAGAGGATCCCGAGGCGGTAACTCCCGGTGAACTGAAGCGCCAGGCCGAAGAATAGCGGGCCAAGCCAGCTGGTGCCTTTGTCGCTGATCTCATACAGGCTGAAATACTCGGCCTCACGTCCCGCGGGAATCATGAGCGAGAAAATGGAGCGGCTGAGAGCCTGGCTGCCTCCGAGGACCAGTCCGACGAATACGGCCATCATGTAGAATTCAGCTTCCGTCCGGACGGCAAGGTAAATGTAGATGAGCGTTCCAGTCCAGATCACGAGGCTGAGCATGACAGCACGCTTGTTCCCAATCCTTGAGGCGATCCAGTTGAACAGGAGGGACCCGAAGAAGGCGACGAATTGCACAAGGAGAACCACGGACGTAAGCGTCGTCATCGAGAGCTTGAGCTCTTCCTGGCCGAATTGGGAAGCAAGCATGATGACCGTCTGAATTCCGTCGTTATAGATGAGGAATGCGACCAGAAAGAGAATCGCCTGGGGGTACTTCCCGATGTCGGCGATTGTCTCGCGGAGCTGTTTGAAGCCGATGCCAACGAACGATGTTCCTGGAGGCAGCGCTTTCCGCGGACCCCGATTCCGAAGGTAAATCAGCGGGATTAGGGTGAAAACAGCCCACCAAACGCCTGCCGATGCGAGACTGATGCGGACCGCCTGGCCCTGGGTCAGGCCGAAATCCGCGGCGCGCGAATAGAACAGGAGGTTCAGGGCCAAGAGGATGCCGCCCCCGGCGTAGCCCAATCCCCAGCCCTTTGAGGAGACCGCGTCGCGCTGCTCGGGTGTGGCGATCTCGGGAAGGAATGCATTGTAGAGAACCGTCGACGCGCCGAAGCTGAGATTTGCAATCAGGAACAGGACTCCGCCGAGGAGGTAGCGGGTTCCGTCGAGAAAGAACATCGCTACCGTGCAAAACGCGCCGACGTATGCGAAAAATCCTAGCAACTCCTTTTTGCGGCGTCCGTAGTCCGCGATGGCCCCGAGCAGGGGCAGCGTCACCACCTGGGAGAAAACGGAAAGGGAAACCAAGTAGGCCCAATAGGAGCCCGGATGCACCTGGATGCCGAGCGGATAAACAAAGCCGTCTTCACTGGCTGCATTCTTGGCAAGCACCGTCAGCCAGGGGCCCAGGAAGAGCGTAACGACGGTTGTCATGTACGCTGAGTTCGCCCAGTCGTATACATACCAGGCGCGCTGCTCTCGAACGTTGGAGGCTGTGGAGCCGGGAGGAGGTGGTGTCATTCGTTCGGCAACTTGCGTTATAGACGGAGATTTACAATGCGGTCTTCACCGACGGGACCGTCCATGACGACGTGAAGATTGTTCCGGTCTGCATCGTAGTGCCATTTCCCGGGTCCCCGCAACTCCCGGGCAGGACCACGGTGATGAATGATCCATTCATAGGTGCGCGACACTTTGGATTCAATCTCGAGGCGCATGTAGTCGCCCGCGGGAGCGGCGTGGAACTGGCTGCTCTCTCCGACCTCCGTCTCGAAAAGGAAGAACTCTGCTCCAAGATTTGGAAAGTAGTGGAGCTCGATGGATCCGTCACTCCGGGAGAAGGGAACGATCGATCCGTTACGAGCCAGCAACGGAGGTCCTTGCGGCGGGCTTGCCACTTCGACCGTCTGGCGGCCACGGTGCTCCTGATTGGTGTGCAGGTCCGTCCAAATCCCCATCGGCAGATAGACGCTGCGCCGTTCTGATGCCGTGAGAAGAGGGGCTACGAGCAGTTCGTCACCAAGCAAAAAGGCATCGAGCCGCCGGGTCGTTTGCGGATCGGTGGCAAACTGGAGGGGCAAAGGATGGACCATGGGGAGACCGAGGTCGTGCGCCTCCTGGAGGTAGGTAGCGAAATAGGGCGCAAGACGAGAGCGCATCGCGGCGACGGATTCATGAGTCCCCGAGGCGACAACGAAAGGTATCACCGCCGCTAACTGGCGAGCGCGGTCGAGAAGCGCCGGCTCGGAGAACTCGTAGGCAGACAGGTCGAATGCGGGTGTGTGAATTCCAGAAAAGGAGGCGTGAATGAGCGTACGGACGGTCTCGTTTAAGGAGTCCCAGCTTGCTTTCGCTGGTCCGGGCAGGAGGAATGCCTCTCTCGGAAGCTCCCCGGGGCGCCGAATGCCGAAGTCAGGCATGCCGTCGTACTCGGGCGGGCGCACGAGGGCATGTTCCTCAAGCACGCTCTTTGGATAGGGGCCGAAGTAGAAGGCGTACTCTACTTTGTCCGCGCCGCGAATGGAGACTATGTGCCGGGCGGTGAGGTCAAAATCAACCTCTCCGCGATGGAGGTGGTACATTCCGTAACCGGCCGTCGATATCAGCAGCGGGTGGCGAGTCGTGAGGCGGCGGCCGCGGGCGTTGAGTTCGGGTTCGCTGCGGGGGCCTAAGCCGTAAATCTGCTCGTCTTTCTGCAGTGCAAACTGGAGTGTAACGCGATCCCGCGAGCGCCGCGCGGGAGCAGTTTCGCGGAGAAGCAGCCTGCCCTCGTCATCCTTCACAGTCAGCAGAAATGACTTCTTATCCACCTGAACGCTCAGGTATCTGGTCCGCAGTTCGACGCTTTCTCCCTCTTCAAACGCCGTAAATTCCACCTGCCGGTACGGCAGCCGCGGCGATGGGGTGGAGGCCAGCCAGCGGCGG
>CALGAR010000001.1 GCA_937959285.1 uncultured Bryobacterales bacterium | reverse complement strand
GCCTGCCGAAATATCCGGCTTGCTTCAGCCTTGCGGCCACACTTCTTCAAAGCCTTCGCCCAGGTCATCTGTATCGCGACCGTGAGAGGGTGTAGCTCTCCGAAGGCCATTTGGGCCGTCCCTGCGGCACGTTCCAGCCATGTCGCGGCTTCGTCGTACTGCTTGCTCTCCAAATAGGTCGTGCCGACGTTCGCCATTGCTTTCGCCAAGGTCGGATTCTTCGGGCTTAGGATGCTTTGCCAGATCTGCAGGCTCTGCTGGTGACGCGTGCGTTCCACCTCGAGATTCCCCTGCCAAAGCGCGATGACCCCCAAGTTGTTCAAGATCGTTGCGATCTCCGCCTGAGCCTTCGGCGCCCTCGATGGCTCCATCCAGAACGAAAGGGTCTCCAGGTAGACGCGCTCAGCTTCCTCCAGGTCCTTGCGTGCCATAGCGAGTGCCGCAAGCAGGCCCTTTGCGCGGGCCTGGTCCTCCGGATCTTTCAGGACGCGGAGTGCCTCCGGAATATTGAGCCGGTCCACTTGGTTCGTGCGTCCCGATTCGATATACACCGCTGCAAGATGGAGCTTCGTTTTGGCCAGTACTTTCTCGACGAGCTCACCCTCAAGCTTCTGGAGAATTTGAACGGACCGTACGAGCTGCTGTTCTGCATCCGCGTGCCGGTCGAGAGTCAAGTACAGAAGTCCGAGGTTGTTGAGCGCGATGGCCAAGCCCAGTCGATCGCTGGGGACGGCTTCGGCGTTTCGGATCGCGTTCACCAACACTTGTTCGGCTTTCCTGATCTCTCCTCCTTGCTCCAACTTCATTGAGTGTGAGAGCGCTTCGGCCAGTTCAGGTCGAAGGGCTTGCGCCATGTTCCACGAAAGAGCCGGCATGGCGGCAAGACAATGCAGCAGTACCAGATACGACAGGTGCACAATCCCTCCCTGGGCAAATAAAAAGGCCGCCGGCGCAGGAATTACCCTGCAACGGCGGCCTCCGGTCGTCCGGTCAGCCAACGATTACATTAGCTGGTGAACTTTACTTTTTTCGTAGTGAGCTCGGCTAGCACAGGTAATCCATCCTGGATGCACAGCCGTTCGATCTCTCCGTAGCGCAACTGGGAACAGTAACGGATGAAGGCACGCCAGACTGGATGCAAGGCCTCGAATTCGCTGTTCTTCGCGGGGTTTGGAGGACCTGTTCGTTCTTTCTCTTTGCATGCCCTCTGCTCTGATAGATATACGAGCGCGGCTCAAAATGGTTCGCAAAAAATTACGAGGCTCTCCAAACTATGTTCCTTGTTTCTGCTCCGAGCAATAAGACGAGCAGGGATTGGGGATTCAGCGAGCCGGGATCGTGAAGAAAAATGTCGAGCCCTTGCCCACCTCAGATTCAACCCAGATACGCCCCCCTGCGCGCTCAACGATTCGCTGACAGATCGCGAGCCCCATTCCGGTGCCCGGATAGTCGGAGGACGTATGGAGCCGCTTGAACATGCCAAAGATCCGGTCCTTGTACTTCGGGCTTATGCCAATACCGTTATCTTTGACGGAGAACACCCATTCCTGCCCGCGAAGTTCGGCCGCAACATGGATCTCTGGCGTCTCCTCCCGGCGGTAGCGTATCGCGTTCCCTATGAGGTTTTGAAAGACCTGTTCCAGCTGAAAGGACTGTATATGCACTTTGGGAAGGGCTGTGTGGGTAATACAGGCGCTGCTCGCTGTTATGGCGGCCTGCAGATTCGCGAGAGCCTGCTCCAGGGCGTAGTTGGCGTCCGCTTCTTCTGCCGGCTCCGCACGCTCCTTTGATATCCGGATATACGTTAGCAGGTCCTTGAGAAGCTTCTCCATCCGGTGCGCGCCCTCGACGACGTAGCGGATATACAACTCTCCGGTCTCGTCCAGCTCACTGCCGAACCTCCGTTTAAGCAATTCACTGTATGACGCAACCATTCGCAGGGGTTCCCGGAGATCGTGGGACGCTGAATAAGCGAACTGTTCGAGGTCGGCATTAGCGCGGATGAGCGCCGCGTTTGCCTCGCGAAGCGCCTCCTCCGCCTGCACCCTTTCCGTGATGTCCCGCGCGATCTTTGATGCGCCGATGATTCTTCCGGTCCCGTCCCGTATCGGCGAAAGCGTCAGGGAGACAAACAGGATTCGGCCATCTTTCGCTTTCCTCTGCGTTTCGAAGTGGTCCACCCTCTCGCCACGGGCAATTCGCTCGAGAATCTGTGGTATTTCGTCAAGCCGCCCAGGCACAGCCAGGATCGTGATGGGCTTTCCAATCACCTCATTTGCCCTATAACCAAAGATCCGCTGCGCTCCCCGATTCCAGCTTTGGATGATGCCATTCAAGTCCTCGCCGATGATTGCGTCGTCGGAAGACTCGACAAGCGCGGCGAGCCGCTCCTGAATTTCCACTGTCCGCCTCGATTCCGTGACGTCGCTGGCAATGTTGCAAGCCCCGACGGTTCTCCCCGATGCGTCCGTAATTGGCGAGACCGCCAGGGAGATTGAGATGATTTGTCCGTGCTTCGTCTTTCTTCGTGTCTCGTACTGCTCAATCCGCTTACCCTGGAGAATCCGGTCGAGGAGTTTCGGCGTTTCATCCTCCTCGTGCGGCAACGCGAGGATGCTGATCGGTTTTCCAATTACCTCGTCCGCCGTGTACCCGAAGATCCGTTCTGCGCTCCGGTTCCAGCTTTGGATGACACCGTTCAAATCCTGGTTGATGATGGCATCATTGGACAGCTCCGCCACTGCCGCAAGACGCTCCGCAAGCTCTTTCGAGCGCTTTTCTTCGGTGACGTCGAGAGTAGTGCAATGGGTGCGGAGCGAGCCGTTATCTTCCCTATAAAGGCGGGACGTGATTCTCACATGACGAATTGAGCCGTCTTTACAGCGAATGCGGGCTTCGTAGCCGTTGAGATCTTCATGCCGTTGCTGCCGGCTAAGAAATTTATCAATGACCGCCCGGTCCACGTGGAAGTCCCGGATGCTCCGGCCAACGTATTCTCCGCGTTCATGCCCGACGAGCTCCAGCTGCGCCTTGTTCGCCCATAGAATGGTTCCGTCCAGCGCCAGCCATTGAAGTGCAACCCGAGCGTTTTCGACGAAATCCGCCAGCTCTTTCTCGCGATGCACAAATTTGGCTTCGTGTTGGGGGCTGTTGATAGTACGATTATTCACAGAACTGGTATCCCCTGATTCCGGCAGATGTCGGCGGGCATGTAGCCAGATGTTTCGCACCCGAAGAACATACTCGGACCTGAACCGAAACGCGCTCCTTATGTCTTGTATATCTCCCGATACCCAGGGTCAAGTTGTTGAGCGTTAACAACCCCAGCCCATGTCTTCCGAGAGGCCGCCAATGATCGTTACCGGGATCCTCGCCGCGACTTCGGTTCGTGATTGGGAATGCCGTAGCCTGTTTCGCGGGCTTTAGGTCAGCAGCTTTCGCTTGTGCGTCTCGTGGGACTGCTGACATCGATGCCAACCGGAATCTGCTCCTATCTGCGCAGAACTTCTCGTGTTAAAGGCAGCGCGTAAAGCCGTAGCAGATCTGCATCGCGGCTCTCTTCCATCATCCCACTTTTGGAGCGCACGATTCCGTGGCGAAAGATTGTTTTTCACACCCCTTAAGCTTGGATGAAGGGGCGCTGCGAATCGTTGCAGTTCTCTCTACGCGTGGGTTTGCATGGAACGGAAAGCGAAACGTTACTGAAACGTGCTCGCTTCGTCCATTGGAAGGTGTCAGCAGGTTCCGAAAGAGGATCGATTCGATCTTACTCGTGTCGAAGAGCGACAACGGGATCGACACGTGCGGCGCGCCTCGCGGGCAAATATGTTGCGAGAAGGACTGCCAGTATCACACCCGGCAGCGTGGCTCCGAACGTGACCGGATCGAAGGCATCCACACCGACCAGTTGTGTTCGCAATAAGCGCGCCGCGACGAACGCGCCGGCGACTCCGATGAGGATACCCGCTGCCGCCAGTCGCAGACCCTGTCCGATGATCATCTGAATCACCGTGTTTCTCTCGGCGCCGAGCGCCATCCGAATTCCGATCTCCCTCGTGCGCTGAGTAACCGAGTAGCTGATGACGCCGTACAAGCCGAGCGTCGCCAGGAGAAGCGCAGACACCGCGAAGAATCCGAGCATTGTGGCGGCGAATTTTCTTGCAGTCAGCGAAGCCGAAATCAGATCCGGCATTGTCTTGAGGCGGTCGACCGGTTGTCTGGAATCGATGGACCGCACAACATTGCGAATCGGGCCAGCCAGGAGACCGGGCTCGCTTTGCGTTCGAGCTAACACGCCTGCAAACGGGACGGGCTGCTGGTAGATCGGGTAATAGTATGTTCCTTTCGTTGCTTCGCCTATGAGGTCGGAGTGCCGGACCGCTCCAACCACGCCGACGATCGTCGCCCAAGGCCGGCTGCGACGGCGGATGCGCTTGCCGATCGGATCCTCGTTGGGCCAGTACTGCTTTGCCAGCGTTTCGTCGATAATGACGACGGGCTGCGTCTCCTGCCGGTCGTCATGGGTGAAGTAGCGTCCGGCTCGCAGGGGGATTTTCAATGTGGTGAAGTAGCCAGGGCTCACATATCGGATGTGGCCATGCGGGCCGGGATCGCCAGGCGTTTGAGGCCGTCCCTCGATGTTGAACGAACCGGACGCACCGCCGCCGCTGAAAGGATAGGGAGCGCCTACGCCTGCTGACGTGACGCCCGGGAGCGCGGCGAGCCGTGCCGCCAGTTCCCGCAGGAAGGCAACCCGGCTTTCTGGTGCCTGATAGCGTTCCGGCGGCAGCGCAAGCATTCCCGTCATGACTCCTTCCGGTTGAAAGCCGACGTTTACTCGTTGCAGGTTCGCCAGAGTTCTTAACAAAATGCCCGTGCTGACGAGCAGGATGAGCGCAACCGCCACCTGACCAGCGACGAGAGTTGTACGCAAACGCTGGCGTGACGAAGTATCCGTGCCTCCTCGGCCCCCTTCCTTCAGTGGATCGTGAAGCGACTGCCTCCAGATTTGCCAGGCCGGCCCGGCGCTAAACAGGATCAGGGAAGCGATGCCGGCAAGCAGGGTGAACAGAAGGACGTAGATATCAATTCGAACTTTGAGCGCCAGCGTGATCTGCTCGGGCGCTAGCAGGGTCATGGCCCGGATGCCGCCAAAGGCGAGCAAAAGGCCAAGGGAGACGCCGCAGGCGGCGAGTACGGCCCCTTCTGCAAAGATGCTTCTCAGCAGATCCCGCCATCCGGCTCCTAAAGCCGTTCGGATGCTGTAGTCCCGGGCGCGAACGGACGCACGCACGAGCATGAGTCCTGCGATGTTCGCACAGACGATAAGGAGCACCATCGCTGAGGCGCCGAGGAGAATCAGCATCGGCGTCTTCGCATTGCCCGCGATGAAATCCGTGATCGGTACGCAGAAGAGGCTCCAGAGAGAGTTCTTCGCGTAGGTTCCGCCGGGAGTCCCGTTATTGCGGACGCGATCTGCAAGAACCTGCACAGCGGCGTTGGCGTGATCGAGCGTCAGTCCGGGGCGCAGGCGGGCGACGCCAAAGTAACTCTCGTTGAAGCGGTTCTGCTCGCTCATATCGGCGGCGCTCAGTCCCAGAGGGACCCAGATATCAGCTTGCGCCGGCCACCGGAACGCTGGCTCCATGACGCCCACGACCCGATACGGTTTCTGGTTCAACTCGATTGTCTTGCCGACGATGTGCGGATCGCCTCCAAACAGCCGCTGCCAGGCAGGGAAGGCCAGCACCGCTACATGGTTCGCGTTTGGCTGATCCTCTTTTGGCAGAAACACTCGGCCGAGGTGGGGCCTGGCTCCGAAAACGTCGAACCATTCGAGCGACACTTGCGCGCCAGCAAGCCGTACCGGAGTGTCGCCCGCCATGTAGTTGAGGTCTGCCTCCTTCAGGATGGCGGCCTTTTCAAAGACATCGCGCACGTTGCGGACATCGGCGAAGTTTGTCGCGGACACGCCAATGCTCGTAAGGTTCAGCTTCTTGTAACTGACCCGTACAGCCACAACCCTTTCAGGCTCGACGATGCCGCCGGGATGGAAGAGGGCCGCATTGATGACACTGAAAATGGCCGAGTTCGCTCCGATCCCCAGGGCCAGTGCGCCGATGGCGACGAGCGAAAACGCCGGATTCTTTGCGAGGCAGCGACAGGCGATTCGAATGTCCGAAATCATGCTGGCTCCAGTGATCATGCTACCTCGATATTTTTCCGTGCAGGCAGGGCCTTCTAATAGAAAGCGATTATTGCCAGGATTCGGGCCCCCGAAGATACTGATTGAAGTTTAAGGAGAACTTTGTGTTGTCTGCCCAACGGGTGTGCTCTTTGGCGGTTATACCGGTCCTGATGGTGTTGCTTGCCCGACCTGCGTCCGGTCAGGGCTGAGTGGCTGCCAGAGGCAGCGCGCCCGTGCTTGGCGCGCTTTGTGATTCCCCGCATTCCAAGGTCCGGCCAGCGGACGAAGAGGACCGCGGGCCCGTTGTCTCAGACGAGGAGCGGATCACCAGTCGCGAGATCCATGGTATTCAGCCTTGGGTGATCACGATCGGATACCGCTTCCAGCCGTCGTCCAGGCATTTTGTCGGCACAGTGGAGCAGAAGCAACGGGAGCGCCTCCACAATCAGATCCAGAACACGTATCACCTGTTCGACATCGCCATCGAACGGAGGCTCACCCCGCGCTTCAGCGTCACAGGGAGTCTGCCGATTCTGTTCGCCTACCGCAACCAGCTCTACAATCCTCGAGGGGAATATCGCGTGCGAGGTATCGGCGACATGACGTTTGGCGGGCGCGCATGGCTGTTCCGTCCTCCAACCGAGAGCGGAGGAAATATTGCGGTCGGACTCAGTCTGAAACTCCCCACGGGCAACTACCGCGCGACGGGAATCGCCACGGATGCCCAGGGACGCACAATCGTCGCTACTGCGGATCAGTCCATTCAGGCGGGGGACGGAGGGGTTGGCTTTGTCGTTGATACGCAGGCGTACCGGCCAATGTGGTTCGGAACCATGGCGTATTTCAGCGGATCCTACCTCTTCAACCCGCGGGACACCAACGGTGTAAGCACTTTCCGCACACGCCGCGGCGAGGAGGTCATGTCGGTGTCCGATCAGTATCTGGTGCGCGGCGGCATTGCACGTGCCGTGCCCAAGATTCCAGGCCTCGTTGTCACCTTCGGCGGCCGGTGGGAAGGGGTTCCGGTGCGCGATCTGATCGGAAAGAGCAACGGATTTCGGCGTCCCGGCTACGCGATCTCGGCCGATCCGGGATTCCTGTACACCCGGTGGGGATATGTCTTTTCGTGCAACATCCCTTGGGCCATCGAACGAAACCGGCGGCGCAGCGTCACTGATATCGCAAACGGAGTTCATGGCGACGCCGCGTTCGCGGACTATATCATCACGTTGGGCGTGTCGAAGAGATTCTAATGGGGAGAAGAATGGCGCATTTTGGACAGTCGGCGCGGCGATGCGCCTCGATATCGAGAGCAATTGCGCTTTGCCTGGTCTTCCTGGCCCCGATCTTCGCGATCAGTCTGAAGAAGGAGGCTGAGCGCAAGCGAGCTCCGGATTTTGAGCTGAAGGATAGAGAAGGGAAGGCGGTGCGCCTCTCCGATTACAGCGGCAAAGTGATCCTTCTCGATTTCTGGGCGACCTGGTGCGCTCCATGCAGAGCGTCGATTCCCTGGTTCAACGAACTTACCGAAAAATACGGGCCCGAGGGATTCGTCGTGCTCGGCATATCGATGGATGACAAAGGGTGGGACGCTGTCACGCCCTTTCTCAAGAAAGTGGAGGTGAGGTATCCCATACTGATGGGCAACGCACGGGTCGCCTACCTCTACGGAGATGTCGACTCTCTTCCGCTGTCATTCTTCATTGACCGGAATCAGAGAGTCGCTGCGATCCATCTTGGTCCTCCCAACAAGAAAGAAGCCGAGAAGATCATCAGGATCCTCCTCCAGAAGTGAAACGCTGGCGCGTCCACGCCGAGTACCACAGACACGCAGGAGTGGGTAACAGGATTCGCTCCCGAGGGTCGAACAGATAGGCCCCATAGGAGACGAATCGTATGAGCGAACACGAAAGATCGATTGTTATCAATACTCCTCCCGAACAAGCGTTCCGCTTTCTATCGAGTGTTTCGAGCCTTCCAACGTTTCTTCCCTGGCTCCGAAGCATACGTGAGGACCCGCACGGGGACGAGGTTTTTGGTGTAGCGGAGTTCAACGGCGAACGGCAGGAGATAAGCGGCTTTTATCGTGTCAGCCGGACTGCTAAGCGGATCGACTGGGGATCGGATGGCACGCCGGAGTATCGCGGCTGGCTCGAGATCCAGCCGGAAGCAAACGGCCAGTCATGCAAACTGACGGCCCACATCTCCACGGGCACAGACAAAGAGCTGCGTCCAGGCTTCACACAGCAGCGCATCGAGAGCATGTTTGATCAAGTAATGAATTCGATCAAACATCAGCTTGAGGTCCAGCACGCAGGCGAACTTGTAGGACAGGAAAGGATCCAGTAAGCCTATTTATAGCTTTTTAACTTTCTAAATATAGGGGACTTTGCGGCAGGACAAGACTTTTATTGGACAATCACGATGAATTTCTGTTATCCTTAGTCCTACCCAGCGGGAACGAACGTCTTACTCGTTGGGGTCCCAGAAGACAGCGATAGATCTCCTCGAAGAGACGAGCTTGGAATTCGAAGATAGATCGATTCCCTGGGAGGGGACCATGTCCACATTCGCAAAGACCCCTTTGAAGCTTCTCCTCTACGGATTGGAAGAGCAGCTTCAGGCGGAACTGAGCGCAGCTCTCGCCGGACACTTTGTCACCACACTACCTGCTGTAAACACCAATCGTTGTGCGCTTGCTCTGGACCGGCTTGGTGCTGACATTCTTTTCTGCGCTTCAAACTTTACCTGCTTTGACAGTGCGAAGCGAGCCGTGGCTCGCGCGTGTAAGAGCACGCCAATCGTTGTTGTGAGCCGGTTCCCTGAAATGACGGAGTGGCTAGACGCCATCGAAGGCGGAGCTGCCGATTATTGCGCTCCGCCCTTCGAAGCGAAGCAGATCGCCTGGATTCTCGAGACGAATTTGGAACGCCGGCGGCTCGCTGCGGCTTAGCGTACGAATTCTTCCAAATTTCTTTGCGGTATCATGCCAAGCAGGGGGCTGATTGTGCTCTACCAGGCCATCTCGTTGATCCTTGCTGCAAGCGTCCTGCTTGCCGCAGATACGGCAGAACCTGTCCGTGGGACGAATGAGCTTCTGGAGATCAAGGCGATTGCGCATCCCGGCAAGGAGGCAGTCCGCAAGGTGCTGGGCAACGATCTCGATGGCTTTATCTGCGTCGTCGAGGTGACGGTGACGCCGCTTGGGGACAAACCCGTTGCCCTGAATAGGGACGATTTCCTGCTGATTTCCGGGAAGGACGGCCAGCGGTCGACGCCATTTGCTCCGAGCCAGATCGCAGGACAGGGAGCGATCATCGTCAGCTCGCGAGGGGGAGGCGGCGGGATTGCAGCGCAGTCCACCGGCCCTGTATGGGGCGGAATTGGCGGGCCT